>JAGCYH010000044.1 GCA_017960905.1 Bacteroidales bacterium | reverse complement strand
TTCAGCATATTATACGAGTTGCACGACTCGGGGCCGTCAATGTCGTTCACAAAGTCGTTGCAGGCTTCCTTCGACGGAAAGTGCTCGCGCCGTCCGTGGCCGCCAAAAGCCAGCGAGCGTTTGTAAACCACTGTCTGCCAGAAGAATTCCGAAGCCTTTTGATAGTCGGCATCGCCCGAAAGTTGTGCAATGCGCTCAAAACCAATAACTTTTGGTATTTGAGTGTTTGCGTGCAGATTGTCGAGTTTGTCTTCGCCGGCAACCAGCGGATTCAGTATCATCTTGTGCGAGAAGCGTTTAGCGCAATCCAGATATTTGGCATCGCCGGTCAGCTCGTAGGCATCGGCCAGCACTTCGTTCATACCGCCGTACTCGTTGCCCATCATCTGTTCCATCTGCTCGTCGGTCAGGTCGGCGCAAAGATTGACGCACCAGTCGCAGTATTTCAGGAACATATCGCGGGCATCGGTGTTGCCGCAGTAGTTCCAAGCGTCGCGCAGGCCGGCTAACATCTTGTGAATGTTGTAGAACGGTGCCCAAGCGCCCCAGTATGGCCCGAAATCGCCTTTTTTGAATGCCGTCCAAACCTTTGCGCTCTCGGGCATTCCGCCAAGGTAGCCGACGCCCCATTCGGGGTTGTTTTTCGCGCCAGCTTCCTGACACTCTTTGAGTTCCGAAAGCATATATTCCATACGCTTTTTGCATTCGGTGTTGCCCGTGGCAGCGTAGTTGATAGCCATTGCCGAGAGGTAGTGGCCGCCCACGTGTCCGTCGAGGCCAATCCAACAGGGGAACGATTCAGCCTTCGGCTCAAGCCCGGCTTCCTTGCGGAACGGCGCCAGCAGTCGGTCAACATCGTATTCGAGCAGCACCTTAATATTAAGGTCGCGGGCGTCTTTCAGCGGACCGTCGAGCAGTTGGACATCGCTCAAGGCGAATTCGTTGGCAGGCAGAGTTGTAACTTGTTTTTCTTCACCACAACTCACAAGTAATAAAGTACTTATGGTTGCTGTCATTAATTTTTGGAGTTTTATCATTTTTGTGGTTTTTTTATAAAAAGAGGTGGATTGCTATCGCAATCCACCTCTTTTATTAATAATTAAATTATTCAA
This sequence comes from Bacteroidales bacterium, assembly GCA_017960905.1. Taxonomy (GTDB): domain Bacteria; phylum Bacteroidota; class Bacteroidia; order Bacteroidales; family Marinilabiliaceae; genus W3P20-009. The sequence continues at coordinate 43,130 of JAGCYH010000044.1, read as the reverse complement.
AACTTATCCAATCGACACTAACATCTTCTCCTTCAGCCAGTTCAACAAACACATTGTGAACGCCTTTCGGATTCTTGGTCTTTGTACCAGTTATTTTCAATGAGCCATCAGTCTGAATTCCTACGGGGAATTTCACAGTTGAAAACTCGCCTACAACTGGGCCTGTCTTACTGTCAACGTGTACACGAACAATGGTCTTCTTTGCTGTGTTGAATTTAGCTTTCAGCGCAAAAGCCTTAATAACATCGTTCTGACCAAAATCGACATCGTCGTACTCAATCCAACCGCCTTTCTTGCTGAATTTTGCTTCCCAACCTTCAAAACGCTTGGTGGTGTCGGGGTCGTTAGCGTAAACAAAATCGACAGTAACACCCTCGCCTATTTTGCTATAGCGGTCAATCTGAATCTTGTCGGTGGCTTTTGTGATGCCCACACCACGTATCGTCATTGTAACAGGTTTAATAGTACCGTCGGGGTTGAATTCCAACTTCTCAATGCAAGCCGAACGGCTCTTGTCGAAGTTGGGAGAATAATAGTTGTAGTGATAGAACAAATACCATTGGCCTTTGAAATTGATTATCGAATGATGGTTGGTCCAGCAGTCGGGACGTTCTTCCATAATCAGGCCTTTGTATTCGTAGGGGCCCATTGGGTTCTTGCTCATCGCGTAGCCAAGGGCTTCGCGATCTTTCACCACGTATGGGTATGTCAGATAGTAGTTGCCGTTGTACTCAAATGCGAACGGGCCTTCGGCCTGGCGCGATGGCAGGCCTTTCAAGCATTGAACGCCTACCATAACGAACTGACGCGGACCCCATTTAATGGTGTCGGTTGGGTTGTCTTCGGCCAATTCCACCATATTATCTTTCAGTTTTGCGCAGTTGCCTGCACCCCAGAACAAGTAGTTGTTGCCGTCGCTTGCCTGAAGCACGCACGGGTCGATGCCATTGACGCCTTCAATGTTCTTCTCCATAGGAGTGTACGGACCTTCGGGCTTCTCGGCAACGGCTACGCCGATGCCGAAGCCGCGACCTTCTTTAGTCGCATTCGGGTAGTAGAAATAATACTTGCCGTCCTTACCCTGAACGCAGTCGGGCGCCCACATGCTGTAAGCCGTCGGGTTGCCCCAAGGTACGTTTTTCTGGTCGAGAATAACGCCGTGGTCGGTCCAGTCGGTCAGATTCTCCGACGAGAATACGTGGTAGTCGTTCATACAGAACCAGTCCTTACGCGGAAAGTCGTAAGCCGACGAGGGCGGAATGTCGTGCGACGGGAAAAGATAAACCTTTCCGTTGAACACACGAGCCGTCGGGTCGGCCGCGAACTGATCGCGAATAATCGGGTTTTGCGCTGTAGTGTAAACTGCTGCTGTACACAATGTTAGCGCAACTGTTGTTGCAATTGTCTTTCTCATGATGTTTTTTTTAATCTTTGTCTTTAATAGTGTCGTCTTTATCTTTGTTTTTATTATTATGTTCCGTGAGGTACTTCGACGGGGTCATACCATACATTTCCTTAAAAACGGTCGAAAAATAGTTATTATTATCGAAACCAACTAATTCTGCGACACGATTTATGTCATAATGTTTCTCCGAAAGCAGTTTTGCAGCTTGCTGCAAACGTATGCTTTTAATGAAGTCGCGCGTCGTCTGGCTGGTTATCTCCTTGAGTTTGCGGTGCAAATGCACACGGCTTATGCCCACTTTGTCGGCAAGCATCTCAACATTAAGATTCGGATTGCTTAAGTTTTCATTTATCACGTCCATCACCTTCGTCATAAGTTTCTCATCTGGCGACATTTCCGTAATTTTCTTCACCTTGCTGTCCTGTGTCTGCTGACCACTATAATTGGCTTTCAATTGCTCGCGATTGCGTATGAGATTTCTGATATTTCGCGATAAAATCTCTATGCTGAACGGTTTGACTATGTAAGCGTCGGCGCCATTGTCGAGGCCGACAATCATGTCGTCCTCACTCGATTTTGCTGTAAGCAAAATCACCGGAATATGGTTTGTATTGACGTTCTGCTTGACCTTTTTGCACAAAGCCAGTCCGTCGAGTTCGGGCATCATAATATCGCTCACAACGACATCGTATTTTTTAGTAATAATGCCGCTAAGTGCCTCACGCCCATTATTATACGTATCGATATTATAATCCTTCGACAGCTCTTTGGCAATGTATTCGCGAATGGCGATATCGTCCTCGACCAAAGCCATGCGGTAACGACGGTATTGCTGCGCTTTCTCCGACTCAGCGCCGGTTGGCGCTGAGCTAACTGGCTCTGAAATGTCGTCTTCGGCAAGGCGCGTCGGAAGAACATCGTTCGATATCTCATCATCAGTCAAGTGTTTACGCCCCAAAGGCAAAACAATGGTGAAGTGGCACCCGACACCGCCAGGATTGTTTTCGGCAGTAATGGTGCCATGATGCAGCTGCACAAGCGAACGCGTCAGATGCAGTCCGATACCGGTGCCGGCTATAGCCTGCTGCCCTGGCTCTATCTGATAGAAACGGTTGAAGATAAGCTCCTCCTCGCCTGCTTTCAGTCCAATGCCTGTATCGGCAACGTCGATGGTGTATTTGTCGGCATTCGCCGACAAAGTAACTGTTATAGAGCCTTTTTCGGGTGTGAACTTAAATGCATTCGAAAGCACATTGCTTATTATCTTGTCGAACTGCTCATTATCGACGTAGGCCTTAAGGTCTGTCGTATTGTTAACAAACTTATAATCAATACCTTTGCTTTGTGCTTGCATCACAAAGGCATCAAAGATGCCTTTGATCACATCGGCTATAAGCGTCTCGTGGAAACGCAACACAAGCTGTCCTTTCTCAATTTTCCTCACATCGAGCAGCTGATTCACCAGACTCAGAATGCGCTGGGCGTTTTTGCTTATGGTGCTGTAGCACTCAGAGCGCACAGGGTCCTTATCGGTACGGATAAGTTTCTGCAACGGACTCACTATCAGCGTCATAGGAGTGCGAATATCATGCGATATGTCGGTGAAGAAATTGATTTTCGCCTCGTTGATTTTTTCGCGGTTTATATGCTCATTGAGCTTCTGTTTTGTGCGATATTTCGACTGCATTTGTAATACAAATGCAGCAATTATTATCAAAGCCAAAATTACGTAACATACTTTGGCAGCTGTAGTTGCATACCATGCAGCATGCACCGTGAGCAGTATTGTCTGCACAGCCGACTCCTGCACCTCATTTTTAGCCTTAACGTTAATGATATAAGTGTCGGGGGCCGGGTCGTTGAGTATTATCAGATTTTGGCCATTGGCAAGCTCTACCCAATCATTGTCGTTGATTTTGTACATATACGACAACCTCTGGTTGTTGAAATACTCCTTCGTAGCAAGCTCGATGGCAATCAAACTGGTGTTGTCGGAAAAGTCGTACTTATAGTCGTAGCCGGGCTCGGGCTGACCGATTATTGTATAACTACCTGACTTAGTGTCAGATACTATGCGTTTACCGAATTCATATATGTCGGTAACTTTTATGGTCGGCATGCTGGCGTTTTTGCTAATGTTGTGCGGCGTGAAATAAGTGATGCCGTTGGTTCCGCCAAAAAACAGAGTTCCGTTGTTGTCTTTGAAACTCGTCATTTTGCTGAACTCGTTGCCCTGAATGCCATCGATAGCCTTGTAGTTGGTGATAGTGGTGTCTTTGACACTGAAGTGGTTCAATCCGTTGGGAGTGCTAATCCACAAGTCGTTGTTTTCGTCAATCTCAATGGCACAGATGCTGTTGCTTGTCAGATTATCGTCGGTTGTATAACGTGTAAAATCCTTTGTCTGAGGATTATAATGTATGATGCCGTTTTCTGTGCCAAGCCATATTTTGTGTTCTTTATCCTCACATTGGCAGTAAACCACATCATTGGCGAACATGCTGTTTTCGGTTCCGAAAGCAGAGAGGAAGCTGTTTTTATCAATGTCGAGGCAAGCCCAGCCGCCATAAGTGCCAATGTAGAGTTTGTTGTCGGAAGTCAGAAGCAGGCTGTTTATCCAGGCACTCGGCAGCACATTGAGGTCGGGGCGATAAATCGCCCCGGACGGTGCTGCGAAGCGTTCCACACGCTCACGGCGCGTATCTATTTTCACAAGTCCGCCACCCAAGTAACCGAGCCACATTTCACCATTGCGACCTTTGACAATGCTGTTCAGTGCCGATTGCGGCACTGTTGCATTGTATATCGTGGAAATCTCTCTGCACTCGCGCGTTACAGGGTTTATTATCGACAAACCCGACAGAAACGAGCCCACCCAAATCTGATGTTTTTCGTCTTCGGCGAAAGCCATCGTAGTGGCTGGCACACCACGCCTGAGGCGGTCGTACTCGTAGTGGTGCTTCAGATTATAGTCTTTGTCGAGCTGGAAAATGCCGTCGAAATCGGTGCCAACCCACAAGTCGTCGGACGACGACTTGAACACTGCCATGATGCAGTTGTTGCCTATGTTGTCTTTCATTACCGAATTTGGCCCAATGTATCCGAACTGGTTCTGACGTGATGGTATCACCATCACGCCTTTCTGGAACATACCAAGCCACATATTTCCCTGATTATCAATAACTATCGAGTGTATTTTCGACTTCGATATATTGAAATCCACCGAGCTTATCTCATAATCTTTAACCGTCTTAGTCGCGATGTCGTAGTATTTCAAACCCATTCCGTCGCTGCCTATCAAGATAATGTCGCCGAGACGGTGAAGTGTCTTTATAGGCACATTCTCGAGCTCAGGCAAAGGCAGTTTCTCAAGTTTGCTCTCCACTTTGTTGCATATATACAAGCCGTCGTTCATGGTGCTTACATATATGTTTCCGTCGCTTGCCTCACATATCGACGATATCTGGGTGCGCTCTTTGTCGTTCTTGATTTTGTAGTTGTAGCCCAATCCGTTAGTTTCGATGCAGAACACGCCTTGGTCGCTTGTCGAAATCCACAAACGGTTGCGCGAGTCTTCGCACATATCGGTAATGTACGAACTCGATATAATCTTTATCTGCGAGGCGACAGAGTCGCCTTCATGAAGCATGAAGATTCCATGGCCCGACGTCGAGACGTAAATCTCGCCGGTCGAGCGCTTTATGATGCTGTTGATATTGGCATCGGCGCGCTTGTCGTCGCACTCGATGAGCGGAATCTTAGTGAATTTATTGCTTCTGATATCAAGCATCGAAAGACCTTGAAGCGAGCCAACGTAAAGCACCGAATCGTTGCCGTAAGTATATGTTACATAGTTTGTTGGCATCGAATACGGGTTGCTCGCATCGTGAAGGTACGACAGCAGTTTGGCGCCGTCGTAGCGGTTGAGCCCCGACTCTGTCGAAATCCACACTATACCATTGCAATCTTGGTAAACATGGTTTATCATGCTGCTCGACAGTCCGTTCTCTGTAGTGAACATTTCGGCTTTCGCCGAAATGCCCGACAGCAATCCGATAGTGGCGAATATCAATGCTTTAAAACTCTTCACAGCTCTCTCAATTTTCTTTTGAAAAACAAATATAAAGATGTTATTTCAAATTATCAAATAAAAAACGAAATAATAGTTCGGAACTACATTGCGCATCGGAATCCGAGCAAAAAAAAGAGGTTGCACCTTTCGGTGCAACCTCCAAACTGAAAGTCAGTTTATCAACTATTGTTCAAAATTTTAGTCGGTAGATTACCAACCTGGGTTCTGCTGAATAGCAGGGTTGATAGAAGTCTCAGCAAACGGGAATGGGAAGTATTCGTGTTTGCCTGCTTTGAAACCATGCTCTTTACCCTCGTTATGCGACTTGTAATCGAGATAGATACGGTGCTTAGATTCGACGCTACCTACGCCTTCAGCGTTACCATTAGCATCATATTTAGCATCGAACAAGTACGGAACTTTGTCGCCACTATGTTTAAGAATTTCACTTGTAGCAGCCTCACCCCAACGTACCATATCGGGGAAACGGCAGCCTTCGAGGAACATCTCAAACTTCTTTTCTTTCTTAACAGCATCGAGAGTAAGTGTGCTGCTCACAGGAGCACCAGCACGGGTCTGAATAGCCTGGAGGTATTGCAAACCGTCGTTGTCGCCAGTCTGTGCGCAAGCCTCAGCGTAAAGAAGAAGAACTTCGGCATAACGAGCTATCAATACATTCAAGTGAGAGAACCAAGAAGTCATATCCGAGTTATCGGTCAATCTCTTGTACTGCAGATACTCGCTCTGGCCATAAGTGTAGGTTCTGATACCACGGTCATCAAGTGTCGATTTCTGTTCGTTGGTGAAGCCTTTGCTACCGCCAACTGTATCGCCCGGATACTCCATTTCGTAAAGAACTTCCGGATCATATTTCAAGATCCAAGCTTTACGACGAGGTGAGTCACCTTCGTTAGCAACAAATTCAGCAGCGAATTCCTCGCGAACACCGAGACCTCCCCAACCGCCTTTAACCGACGATGGTTTGCCGTTCCAGTGGTCGTTACGCCAGCCCCAAATATCCATGTGCATCCAGGTGGTCTTTTCTATCATCCCCCCCCAGTCGCCAATAGCAGGGTTCGGTTGGATGTTACCAGCGAAAATTACCTCTTCGTTACCTTCACCTACTACGTGGAATGTCTCACGAATTCGCTCGGTAGGAACGAGAGCGTATTTGCCAGAAGAGATGATAGCTTTCAGAGGAGCTTTAGCAGCTGCAAAATCGCCTTTGAATACCAAAGCTTTACCAGCTACGAAGTTAGCAAAACCTTTAGTAATCTTCGCAGTACCATTTTTGTCGGCAGTATTTGCACGTTCGTCAAGATCGCCAACAGACTCCAAGCACTCATCGGCGCACCATTGGAGGAGCTCGTTGTGATCGCAGTTAACAGGCTGAGCATCACCGCCCAAGAGGTGGTCGACTTTAGGAGGGTTGTTCCAACCTATAGCGAGCATCATGTGAGCGAAAGCTCTCATGACGCGAGCTTCTGCAACGCAACGTTTCTTAACTTGCGAGTCAGGTGTAATGTTTTCAATTACAAGGTTAGCACCATAAATAATCTGATAAAAACCTTTGTACATACTTGTTACGAGCTGAGCGTTAGTACCTTCACGGAATTCGTCAATCTCGCCGTTGAAGTCGTTATCACCATAGAACTCACCGGCAGCGTACAAGTCGTCACCCGGAAGGTTGAACAAAGCGATATATGGGCAGATAATTGCTTCGCCGTTCGGACGTGCAATGTTTTCGCAGTAAGTAGCATACATTGCTACAAGTGCACCTTCAGCATCGGCATCAGTCTTATAATAGTTTTCGTAAGATGTAACGCCTTTCTGAGGTTCTTCGAGATTATCCTCACACGCCACTGTTAATGCAGCGCATGCACATAGCATTATAGGAAATTTAAACTTATTCATATTAACCATAATTTATTAGAATGAAAGATTAACACCGAAGACAAACTTCTTGGCAGTCGGGTAAGTACCGAGGTCTACACCAAGCTGTTCTGCGTTCTTTGTACAAGCAGTTTCCGGGTCGAGACCAGGATAGTTTGTGATTGTGAAGAAGTTGTCAAGTGAAACGAACACACGTACATTCTCCATAAGTGCTTTTCTCGAGATGTCGTTCGGAAGGGTGTAACCCAACTGAAGTTGTCTGAATTTGAAGAAGTTGCCTTTGAATACGTTTGCATCAGATGCCCAGAATTGGGTATCGTTGGCAACAACTTTCATGCTAGGCATCTTAGCACCTTTGTTGTTTTCAGTCCAAGTATTCTGGCGATAGTAATCGAGAGTGTTGTTCAAAGGACGGTCGGTACGATACAATACCGGGAAGATGTCCTGACCGAACGAACCTGCACCGAGCATAGTGAAGTCGAAGCCTTTGTAGCCCAATTCGAGAGTGAAGCCTACGTTAGCTTTCGGCATACCAGAACCGATGTTAGTCTTATCATCGTCGTTGATCAAGCCATCGTTGTTAAGGTCAACAAGTTTGTAAGTACCATCCTCGCTGTTAACTTTATCAAATTTGTAGCCATAGAAGCACCAGAGAGGATCGCCTACCTGGCAAACTGTACGCAACTGGCTTACATAGTATGAACCGTATTGCAGACGTGGGATAGTATTGTTAAGTTTGGTAAGTTCGTTCTTGTTGGTAGAGAAGTTAGCTTTGAAGCTATAAGAGAAGTCTTCAATCTTGTCTTTCCAACCAAGTTCGATTTCAATACCAGAGTTCTCAACGTCACCACCGTTAACTGTAGTTGACGAAACACCTACTTCAGGAACAGGGTTTACAGAAACGAGAAGGTCTTTAGTGGTCTTCTTGTAGTAGTCGAGAGTGAATGTCAAACGGCTGTTGAGGAAGCGAGCATCGAGACCTAAGTCAATCTGTTCAGAAGTTTCCCATTTCAAATCCGGGTTGGCCAAACCAGAAGGTTTAGAGCCATAGCTTGGTGCAGCACCAGCTTTAACATCATACTGATAGAACTGGCTGTTGAGAGCGATAGTAGTAGAATACGGGTAGTTTCTCAACACGTTGATGTTACCGTTGCGACCCCAAGATGCACGGATCTTCAAGAAAGAAAGGATATCGGGGCTGATGTTGTCCTGAATGAACGACTCGTTGCTGAGTGTCCAACCAGCAGAGAATGAAGGGAATTTACCCCAACGTTTGTCAGACGGAAGTTTCGAAGAGTCGAATGCGTCAGCACGGAAGTTAGCTTGCAAGCTGTATTTGTTAGCGAAGCTATAAGTCAAACGGCCATAGTATGAGGTGTTGGCCGAGCGACCCGGTGCGTTACCAAACGATTTCTTAGTATTGTCGTTTGCATTGACGTAGTTAAGATACTGGAAGTTAGGTTCGTATGCCGAGAGGATATCCGGACCTTGTGCACTACCATTTACGTTATCGTTGCGGTTTTCGATATACGACATACCAGCCATCAATACTAAAGTATGCTGCATTGCGAAAGTCTTGCTATAGTTAGCAAAGTTTTCCCACTGATAGTAGTAGTTAGTATTGTCAGCAGCGCTAATAGTATATTGGTTAGCCTTAGCCATGCTGTTTGCATAGTACGGAGTAGTGAAGTTGTGCGTGTTGCTATAACCGATGCGGTAGCCAAGACGCGAAGTGATTGTCAGGCCTTTAACCGGCATCAAGTTAGCAAATGCAGTACCACGGATAGTGAAACCTTTGCGGCTCTCGTTGCCACGATATAACTGAATAAGTGGCGAACCATGGTCGTTGTCGACATATTTCGAAACAGCGAAAATGCGGCCGTCTTTGTCACGAGTTACGAGGAAGTCGTTCGGATATTTGGTCTTGTCAGTGAATGCCTTGTAGTCGTCACCTGCTTTAGCCGGATCGTTATAAACGTCGCGAGTAGCTTGTTTGAAATCGTCGAGGCTGTTGTAGTAAACAGGAGTAAGAGGGTCGTTTTGGAACACAGACATCATCACAGAGTTGGTCTCCGACATGTGCGATACCGATTTTGTAGCCCACTTCTCGATAGAGTTAGTAGTACCAACTTGCAACCAGTCTTTAATCTTATAGTCGGCATTAATCTGAGCAGTCAGACGCTCATATTTATCTTTATTGCCAACAACCATACCGTCTTCGGTAACATAGTTGAGTGCGAAGAAGTATTTACCATTCTTGTTACCACCTGCTACAGAAAGGTTGTGCTGGTGACCGATACCTGTTTCGAACAATTCGTCAGCCCAGTCAGTGTCAATGCGGCCGTCATCGCCATTGTCTTTCATAAGACCATCGATGTCAACACCTTTCATTCTCATGAATTCGATGAACTGATTGCGATTCATTACGTCAGGTTTTTTAGCAAGGTTGCTACGAGTCATTTTGTAGCTGTAGTTGATAGTACCTTTGCCTTCTGCACCAGCTTTAGTAGTAATAAGTACAACACCGTTACCAGCTTCAGCACCATAAATAGCTGCAGAAGCGGCATCCTTCAAGATTTCCATAGATTGGATCATCGAAGGGTCGAGGTACTGGATGTTGTCAACTTTCAAACCGTCAACGATCAAGAGCGGACCGAGCTCACCAGAGTTCGAAGAGTAACCACGAACACGGATTGCAGCACCTTCACCAGGAGCACCAGAGTAGTTCAAAATCTGAACACCAGCGGCTTTACCTTGAAGTGCCGAAGCTGCATCGGTAGTCGAGAGATTCTTGATGTCATCAGAGTTGACCGAAGCGACAGCACCTGTCAAGTCACTCTTCTTCTGAACACCATAACCAACGGCTACGATTTCGTTAAGGTTGATTGCTTCCGGTTCCATGTTAGCGTTTACTGTAGAACCGCTAACTGTCTGCTCTTGATTGGAATAACCAATGAAAGAGAATACGAGTACGTCGCCATCGGCGGCTTGAATGGTATATTTACCATCCATGTCAGTAACGGTACCCGTAGATGTGCCTTTAATCATAACGGCAACACCCGGAACCGTTTGGTTGGTTTCGTCGGTAACTACACCCGAAACCTGATGCGCCTGCGCAAACACACTTAAACTGAATAGTGTCATTGCACATGCTAAAACAACTTTCTTCAATAATAGAAGTTTTCTCATCACAATTTGAGTTTAATTAATTATTAAAAATTATAATTACTTTTGTTTTGCGTTTGGCTCGCTTGGCTTACCGCACGCAGGTTAAAAATTGATTCAACTGTCATTATACATTTCAATAGTTTTAAGTTAAATATCGTGTTCTTTTCACAATACAAACATACACCATTTGTTTGTATAATTTAAATCATTTGATACAAATATCAGCAATTTGGTAACAATATCTTTAATATATGTTTGAAGTATTTTGTTAGATGTAAAGTTAAATAACAATTAAATATTTGATTTTTAATCAATTAAAAAAATGTAACACAGTGAGCTTAATGAGTGTTAATTTCTCTTTCAGTTTTTAATAAAAATTGTGCTCATTTTTGTGATTTTCGACCTGTATTTAGTTAAAAATGGCTTTTTGAGCTACGAAATACTCAAAAAAGCAGCTATATAATTAGGTATATATGCGGTGTAATGCCTGTTATCAGGCATTACACCGCGCGTTTATTCGGATTTTTGCTACTCTGACTATAAAAATAAGGAAAATCTTTATCTTTTAAATAACTTCTGAAGCCCATTAAAGGAATTTTGTATTATCAGCCGAAATAACTAATTTTGCAAAGAATAAAACAAATAATAAAATTAGATGAAAGCATACGTATTTCCGGGCCAGGGTGCCCAGTTCGTAGGAATGGGCAAAGACTTGTACGACAATTCAGTAGAAGCAAAAGCCCTGTTCGACAAAGCAAATTCTATTTTAGGGTTCAACATAACCGACCTGATGTTTTCGGGTACCGACGGGGACCTGAAGCAGACGAAAGTGACGCAGCCCGCAATATTCTTGCACTCAGTGATTTTGGCAAAAGTGTTGGGTTCGAAATTCGCACCCGACATGGTTGCCGGACACTCGCTGGGCGAGTTCTCGGCTTTGGTAGCGGCTGGCGCCATGTCGTTCGAAGACGGCGTGCGGCTTGTGTCGCAACGCGCACAAGCAATGCAACGCGCCTGCGAGATAGAGCCTTCGACAATGGCCGCCATCATCGGACTCGATGATGCGACAGTAGAAGCTACTTGCAAGGAGATCAAGCAGTTGGTAGTACCGGCGAACTACAATTGCCCTGGACAATTGGTAATCTCGGGCTCGCTCGAAGGCATCGACGCTGCATGCGAGGCTCTTAGCGCCAAAGGCGCTAAGAGGGCAATAAAACTGGCTGTCAGTGGTGCGTTCCACTCGCCGTTTATGGAGCCTGCGCGAGTAGAACTGGCAAAAGCCATTGAACAAACCACATTCAAATCGCCGGTTTGCCCTATATATCAGAACGTTACGGCGCAACCAACTACCGATGCCGAAACCATTAAAGCCAACCTCATAGCCCAGCTCACTGCGCCCGTCCGCTGGACGCAGACGGTGAACAACATGGCTGAAGCCGGTGCCGACACGTTTATAGAGGTAGGCCCGGGCAGCGTGCTGCAAGGCTTGGTGAAGAAAGTAAACCGTGCTTTCGCCACTTCGGGCATTGGCACTTTGGAAGCAGTCAACAACGCATAAAAACACATATAATTGTATGACGGCAGAAATGCCGTCATACATTTTTTTTTGTTTATGACCGACATTTTAGACTATATCGATGGTGCGCTGCCAGAGCAAGAAATAACACCGGCAAACAACTGGTGCCCCATTGCGTGCAAAAACGGCATTTTCTTCGAAGTAGAAAAGCCGTTGTTCAACGCACACAACTCGCTCATAAACAGAAATTTAGGATTTACAGAAAAGTTCATTTGCAGTGCCAACGAACCCTACATGTGGAACGAGCACTACAACATCGTAGCGAAGTCGGTCAGAGCGCTTTTTTCCGACAAAGCAGAATTCATCAAATCGAACGATTTGCATCGCAAGGTTGAAATCTTCATATCAAAAAACCACTACCCTTCGTTTTCGCGAATAACGCTAATGGTTTGGCAATCAGAACTTAGCGAGCAAATTGAATGGATAATGCTTCAGGAAAAACTCAAAACGAGTCCTTACGAGTTTGAACAAAGTTCGCTGGTGTTAGGCGTTTACGACGAGGTGTGCAAACCGTGTCTGCCGATAGCAGGCATAGGCGTGCCGACGGTGGTTGATGTATTTGCCGAACGTTGGCGCAAAGAACATAAATTCGATGCGGTTTGCTATGTCGATTCAGAGAAGCGCATTGTTGACACATCGGCTGGCAACATCTACTTAATAATTGGAAATCAGATGGTTGGCGTAAATCCCAACTATGGCGGACGCAACGACGCTTTAAGCGTCGTTACGGAACGCATAGCTGCTCGCAACGGATTAGAAATCAAATATATAAACGGTTTTCAGCGCAAAAATATTGAGTCGGCCGACGAAATAATGGTAGTGTCGTCGGCTTACGGAGTAAAGTGCGTGGTAGGCGTTGATAACAACCGCTACAGAAAACAAAAGACCGAGAAACTGGCCATGCTCGTAAGCGAGTATTTTACTGGCGCTTGAGAGCGCCAAACAAAAACTCAGCCACCACGGCGCGGTCGCCTTTGGCGAAAAGCAGTTGCACAGCATCGGCAACTTGCGCATATTCAGATACTTGCAAATACCAACAGCGGAAACTATCCGCCAATCCTCGCGCCGTAAAACGGTGCGAGGCGGCAACAAGCGTGTCGCGGTAAGCGGATTGCTCCAATCCGCTTAGCGACGAGAAAATGGAGCCGCCGCCATCGTTGAGCAGAACAATGCGCAAATTACTTGGTAATGCGTTGTTGTACAAGGCATTACTATCGTAAAAAAAGCTTAAGTCGCCAACGATTGCCACAACCAAACGGGTTGTGGCGACGGCATACCCAACAGCCGCCGACAAAGAGCCTTCGATGCCGTTAACGCCTCTGTTACAAATTATTACTGCATCGGACGGAACACAGAAATGCTGTGCGTAACGCACAGTGCTGCTATTGGCAAGCGAAAGCGCGCACCCCGACGGCAACTGTGAAACAAGCTGACCGACAACACTTTGCGGCGAATAGATATCGGTAGCGACACTTGGCAAAGCACTGGCTTGCCGATGCCAGACATCGGCAAAGCCAGAATCGGAATGTAGCTGTGGAAGAGCGGCAAAAAGGTCGCTGGCACAACCTTTTAACATTCGCATTTTAGCATGAAAAATATCTATAATACTCTCACTGTCAGCCAGATGCCAGCAAACGACTTCCCTCTCGCGCAAGAAGAGTTTCAACCGCTTCGAAACGATATGTCCACCTATATATATAATAAGGTCGGGACGAAGAGATTCTTTCGCATCGTTTTCGGCGGCAGCCAAAACATCATCGAAACGACTGATAATGTGTTGGTTATGCAAATTTGACAAATGCTCGGCCAACACAACAGTATCGGCACAAAGCGCGAGTTTTTCAATGCAAGGCGAAATCTGCCGCGCTTCGTAATCGGACAACTGTCCGATTACAAACATCTTGCGCTGCGCGCTTTGCCACTCTTGCAACGCACTGTCGGACAATTGTTTGCCCGCGACAGGCTCCCACTCTGTTTTGTGTTCGTCGGGCAAGGAAGTTTCGGCGAAATCGAACAACGGCTCACAAATCTGCACATTGATATGCACAGGTTTCCGCCGGCCAAGCGTCAGATGAGCCAACGCCTCATTAATCAGGCGATTACGGTAACGAGCGGAATCGTTTTCGCGTAGGTTGTACGTTGGGGCCAAGGGGCCAAAACAACCGTCTTGCACAATAGTCTGCCCGTCCATCTGGCCGATAAGCTCGTAGGGGCGGTCGGCAGAGACAACAATCAGCGGCACATTGCGATAATATGCCTCGGCAACGGCCGGGGCTATATTGAGCAGTGCCGACCCAGAAGTACAACACACTGCTACAGAGTCATTTGTCGCATCGGCTATGCCGATAGCGACAAATCCAGCACTGCGTTCGTCGGTAACGGCGTGGCACTCGAACAGGTTGCAAGCGGCCAAAGTCTGGATTATGGGCGCGTTGCGCGAGCCCGGACAGACAACCACATGCCTTATGTTATATTTACATAGTAGCGACACCAGCTGAGCGACGCTACTTTTGCTCGATAATACACTCATTTTAAAATATTTACAACCAAATAGTCGGTTCTGATTTTTAGCAAAAATAATACATTATGACCAAATAACGCATCAGCCCAGAAAGATATTTGTAGCGAAGGCTACAAAAAGTTTCGAAAAAAAACGCACAAGATATTGCAGAAACGAAAAAAGTGAGTACCTTTGCGGTCGCAAATGCGGAAATAGCTCAGTTGGTAGAGCACAACCTTGCCAAGGTTGGGGTCGCGAGTTCGAGTCTCGTTTTCCGCTCTCTCTCGCGCAGGTGGTGAAATTGGTATACACGCTACTTTGAGGGGGTAGTGGTCGCAAGATCGTGTGAGTTCGAGTCTCATCCTGCGCACAAAGCTGTTCGGTTGAACAGCTTTTTTTATTACCAAGCAGCCAAAGCTGCTTGGCAGGCACACAACAGATGACATAAACTACTGAATGAAAGCAATTTACAGATACTCGATAGTTCTGTTTTTCATATTTCTGATGGTGTTTGCGGCCGTATGGTTCGGCGAACGAGAGATAATATTCCCCGAACTGGCAGCAGTGAGCACCGGTCTGCTCATCATCGACAAGCGAGTGTGGGCGGTGAGCAGCGTATCGGCATTCATACTGCTCACGCTCATGTCGGTAGTAGGTTCGGTCATTTCGCTCTACTCGCCACTGCCGCTCTACGCAAATATGACTATTGGCGTGATAATCACGCTGTTATCGCTTCGCATAGCACGGTCGAACTTCTACCCTATCCTATCGGCAAGTGTGCTGCCCATACTGATGCACGAAGGCGGCTTGCTGTACATAATAGTTACTGTTTGCGGCGGCGGACTGATACTCTTGGCGCGCGAGTTTGAGTTTTCGACCGGACTGCGCAAGAAAGACTCGCCGCTCGTGCTAACCGACTACAACCGTAATCTCTTCATAGCATTCGGGCCGCGCGTGATACTTATCGGACTGATAATATTCCTCTTCTACAAGCTTGATTTCTACTACGCTATGCTGCCGCCGCTCATTGTGGCGTTTGTAGAGCTGTCGTTCAACAAATCGGGCATGCGGCGCGGCGCTGCTGTGGTGCTGTTTCTGCTGCTGTCGGCAATAGCCCTCGGTGCATGCGCCGTGTACGTTTCGTACACGGCTGGCATAGTACCAATATACGTAAGTATTTGTATAGCAGAAGTTTGTCTGTTCTGCATTTTCGAGTTGGCACATCGTAAATTTGCGCCTGCATCGGCCATGGTGTTAGTACCGGCGCTTGCCAACCCCGCCAATCCGGTTTACTTCGCCTCCGACGCCGCCGTAGGTGCCGTCGTCTTCGTGCTTTCGGCACTCAACCTTTCGGCCGCCGAACAACGGATGAACATCAAAGCAAGATACAACTGACGCACCGAAGCGAGAGCTGAGTTCTATTTAAGAAAAATCATCAGCTATAGTAGCTCCGTAAGTATATAAAAAAGCATAGTTACGGAGGAAAAATGATTTGTTTACGCGATAATATGAGTCATGTTATTTTATCTTTGCGAAGAAATAGAATTTCTAAAATTCTGGAAATATGGGACTTAAACAGTTGAGAGCGATATATAACTATTACAAAGCGATATATAACTATCATAAGGGTGTTCGTTCCGAAGCGAACCGGCATTATGAGAAGGCGGTTAAACACTACACGAAAGCCGTCGGATTGGGGTGCGTGGAGGCGCAAGTCAATCTGGGACAATGCTATTTGACGGGGAAAGGCACGGCGCAGGATTACCAAAGAGCCACCGAACTCTTCGCCAAAGCGGCAGAATGCGGGCTGGCAGCGGCGCAGCGCAATCTGGCCATTTGCTATGCAAATGGCTTTGGCGTGGCGCAGGACAAACAGAAAGCCGTTGAGCTGTACACCCAAGCCGCAGAGCAGGGCGACGCGCAGGCGCAATGCGATTTAGGTCTTTGCCACGCCAACGCTCAGGGTGTTTCGCGAAACCACGTGATGGCCTTCAGTTGGTACACCAAGGCGGCCGAGCAGGGACTCGCCGAAGCGCAAAACTTACTGGCAGTCTGCTATATGAAGGGACTGGGCATTGCGCGGGATATTGAAAAAGCCGCTAGCTGGGCTTCGAAAGCCGCCAAACAAGGAAATGCCGACGCGCAGAATAATTTAGCCAATTGGAAGAAGCAAGGTCTGATACAGAACTGGAAAGATGACGATGAAAACTATGACATTATGTACGACATCTACAAGAACTGACACGAGAGAAGAAAAAGCTGTGTAGCATACATATATAGTATGCTCGATAAAAAGTGTCATGTTTTTTTATATCTTTGCGAAAAAATAAAACAAAAAAAGAGATAGAGACAATTATAAAATATTAATATACTGAGCTTTACGCTCTTATTCTCAACTTAGTAAAATCCGCCAAATTTTATAGCAACGAGAATAAGCGAGCGAGAAGTTCACGCTTTAGGCGTGAGCTGTTTCGTGCTTATTAGTTGCAAGGGTTCTTGGCGGAGCCTTCTAAGTTTAATAAGCAACCAATGAAATGGCGAACGCCTTTTTCTTTTGCTTATTATTGAGGTATCGGCGTAAGGTCTTAAAAATAAAGCAATATGCCGACATTAAATTGGATAGGTAAAGAACAGATAATAAACCATCACAACGACGTGCCGTTCCGTGTGTTGGAACGCAAATATTCGTTTGGTGAAATTAGAAATGAGAACGACAGTGGCGACCAAATTTCTAATTCCTCGTTTCAATTTTCTAATTCAAAAATAATCCACGGCGACAATCTTGAAGCCCTCAAAGCCCTTCTGCCTGAATATGAAGGACGCATCAAATGCATCTACATCGACCCGCCGTACAACACTGGCAACGAAAATTGGGTTTACAACGATAATGTCAACAGCCCCAAAATCCGCAAATGGCTTGGTCAGGTTGTTGGCAAAGAATCTGAAGACCTCAGCCGCCACGACAAATGGCTTTGTATGATGTATCCGCGTCTTGTCCTTCTCCAAAAACTCCTTTCAGATGACGGCGCGATTTTCATTTCAATTGATGATAACGAACAGGCTAATTTGAAATTAATTTGCGATGAGATTTTTGGGGCAGGGAATTTTGTGGCGCAATTTGTTTGGCAAAAGAAAACTGGAGCAGCTGACCCTAAGGGAATTGCAACTATAACAGAATATATATTGTGTTATTGTGGCTCTATTGCTGTTGTAAATGAAATATTTACGAAGAATTTTGAAGCATTTGATATAAGGCGATATCGCTATAAAGATGAGTACAAAAATGAGCGTGGCCCATTCTATTTCGATTCGTTAGATAGAGGTAGTATTCGATATAGTGACACTTTAAACTATGAAATAAAGTCGCCTACAGGGGATTCTATTTTTCCTAATGGTCGAAAATCTTTTGAAAATGATGGCTGGACTTGGAAATGGAGCAAAGAAAAAGTACAATGGGGGATTGACAATGGCTTTATTAGCATAGAAAAGAACTCTAAAAGCAAGAATGGATGGTCTGTTAAGTATAAAATTTATCTAAACGTAGATAATGAAGGAAATAAAATAGAAAAATCTGTTCCGTTTAAGAACTTGATCACAAACATATTGAATGCAGATGCATCGGCGCGAATGAAAGAGATTTTTCAAGCAAAGGTTTTTGAGTATGCAAAACCCGTAGAACTGATAGAGTTTTTTCTAAAGTGTTTAAAACTTGACAAATCATCCATCATTCTTGATAGTTTCGCAGGCAGTGGCACAACCGCCCACGCCGTTTTAAATCTCAACAAACAAGACGGAGGCAATCGCAAATTCATTTTGGTGGAAATGGAAGATTATGCCGAAAATATTACGGCAGAAAGAGTTAGACGGGTAATAAACGGCTATGGCGAGGGCAAAAATGCGGTAGAAGGCACTGGCGGCAGTTTCTCATATTATGAATTGGGAGAACCAATCTTTAACGAAGATGGTTTTTTGAATGAATCGGTAGGCACCGAAAAACTGCGCGAATATGTTTGGTACACCGAAACGCGGGTGCCGTATGTAGGGCTGTCATACAATGGCAGCCGCCAAAATGAACCGAAAAACGGCTGCCACACTGTGACAGCCCTACGGTATTTGTTGGGCAACCACAACGGCACGGCGTATTATTTCTATTACGAGCCAGACCAGATAACTACGCTCAGCCACGAAACGCTTGCCATAATTGGCGAAAAGGCTGAAACCTACGTTGTCTATGCCGACCAATGTGTGATTGACCGCGAGTGGCTGGCAGCCAACAACATTATTTTCAAAAAGATACCGCGCGACATTCGTAAATTTTAAATTTGCCTAATATGGAATTAAAACAATATCAACAAGATACACTCAACGACCTTGCCGCCTATATGGAGCAGTTGGCTGAGGACAACGATTTACGGAAAGCCTACAAGAATTATTGGCTGAAAAAAGGAATCGATATTAGCAATATTGAGGCTAACCAGTTCATTCACAGTTATGATAACACTATTAAAGGTGTGCCACGCGTAATGTTCAAAGTGCCAACGGCAGGCGGAAAAACCTTTATCGCCGCCAATGCGCTTAAGGTTATTTTCGACCATTTGCCCGCAGAGCAGCCTAAGGTTGTGGCGTGGTTTGTGCCAAGCGATAGTATTTTGAAGCAGACCTACCACAATTTGAACAATCCGCAGCACCCTTACCGTATGCGTATTAATAGCCATTTCAACAATCGGGTAGTGGTTGTTGATAAGGAGACTGCCTTGTCGGGTACAGGCATACAGCCAGGGCAGATACGAGAACAATTGACTATTTTTGTGTTGAGCGTGCAGTCGTTTGCCGCTAACAACAAAGACGGCCGTCGGGTTTTCCGTGAGAATTCGTCGCTTTCGGCTTACGCCACAGCGTTTGGCAACAGCGATAAGATTGAAGGTGCTGACGAAACGTCTCTTATTCAGGCTATTGCGCATCTTAATCCAGTGGTGATAATAGACGAGAGCCACAACTTTGAAGCAAAACTACGTATTGAATTGTTTGAGCAGATAAACCCGTCATTCATTCTCGACCTGACAGCCACGCCGCGTCAAAAGAGCAACATAATCAGTTTTGTCGATGCCAAGAAACTTAAGGATGCCAATATGGTGAAACTGCCAGTTGTACTTTACAATCGCGACAGTACCACCGATGTTCTTTACAACGCCATTTCACTTCGCAACACGCTTGAAAAACGTGCCAAGGAAATACGAAACAAGGGTGGCCGATATATCCGACCGATAGTTCTGGTTCAGGCTCAGCCCCGTAGTGATGCCGACAACGAAACGTTCGACAAGGTGAAGCAAAACTTGATAAATGCCGGAATTAAAGAAGAATGGATAAAGATTAAAACTGCCGAACGCGACGAACTGAAAGGTCTTGACCTTATGGCAGAAGATTGTGAAGTGCGTTACATAATCACAGTCAATGCTTTAAAGGAAGGTTGGGACTGCCCGTTTGCTTATATTTTGGCATCACTCGCCAACAAAACTTCGCGCGTCGATGTGGAACAAATTGTCGGGCGAGTACTGCGTTTGCCGTTCACTACAAAGCACAGCGATGAGTTTTTGAATCTGGCTTACGTTTTCACTTCGTCAAACAATTTCCGCGAAACGGTGGAGTCGGTCATCAAGGGATTGAATAATGCAGGATTTTCGGCAAAAGATGCCCGTATGGTGGATTTTGCCGAAGAACAGAACACTGAACCAGAGCAAAAAAAGAAAACACCGGCGTTATTTGGTAATGATGAAGAACAAGAATCTTCGACAACCGACCAATCGGCAAATGATAATTCAGATGGCGCGGGAGACAACGATTTCAATCCTGAAGAATTGAAAGAAAAATTGGAATCTGAAAATCAAGAGGAAAATGAAGGGGAACCGATTGATAAAGAAGGAGAAAACAATGATGCAAAAGACGAGTCTGATTCAGATAATAATGAAGATGCAAAAAAAGAGAAGAAGTCATCAGTAACCGATGAGATTCTGAAACAAGCGCACGATGCTAATAACGATTACGATAAAAACAATCAAGATGCCGATGACACAAATGTTCCCTCTGACATAAAAGATAAAGTGAAAATGTACACAGTAAAAGACGATTTTAAGACCGTTGCTGAGGAAATGGTTTTACCAGAGTTCAAGTTAAAAGTAAAAACAGGAAATCTTTTCACACCCGATGGCGGAACGGTCACGCTTACAAAAACGCTTCTCACAGATGGTTTTGAATTGGAAAAAGCCGATAAAAACATCAGTTTCACCCGATCCGATGAAGAGGCCGTAAAAATTGATTTGGAAAAGCGAAACGACGGTGAATATGTTCCCAAACAATATAAATTGAGCGAAGAACAAATTCACGTTGTCCGCGAAATGTTTATAGGTTACAACACGAATAGCAAACGACGTCAGTTAACTGGCAAGATTGCAAAGCGTCTGCATTTCGACGAAGTAAACGAGCCACATATATCAAACTACATTGCCGATGTACTGAAAGACAAAAGCGATGAGGAACTTATGGACTTATTCAACAACGACGCGGTTGTCGAAAAAGCCTTCAAAGAGAAGATTGATTCGCTCGTGGCTGAATATCAGTACAAGAACTTTAAAACGCTGTTGGACAAAGGCTTGATAATATGTGAAGATACATATCGGTTACCAAAAAAAATAATTCTTAGTAAAGACCTGATAGGTGTTCCCAAAGGCTTATACTTAGAGGAAGATGGCACTATTAACACTCTTGAACAAAACGTGATAACAGCCGTTGCCAATCTTGATAATGTGCTGTTTTGGCATCGCAATCCAGAACGCGATAAAGAAGGTTTTTGTCTTAATGGTTTCATCAACCATTATCCCGATTTCATTATCCGTACCCAAAAGGGCATTACCGTTTTGCTTGAGACCAAAGGCGATGACCGCGACAACAGCGATAGTCGCCGTAAAATTGAATTGGGCAAATATTGGGCAAACAAAGCAGGCGAAAAATACCGTTATTTTATGGTTTTTGATAAGACCCAATGCGAAGGTGCCTACACAAAACAAGAGTTTTTGGATATTCTGAAAGAGTTGTAGCTACTGATGCATATTCCCTACAGACATAGTATCTTTAATCGCATATAATTTATGCGATTAAAGGTTGACACTGCCCTATTTTTTTCAAAAAATATTCACGTAAACAGATGACTACTTATGTAAATATTTTGTAATTTTGCACCGCAAAAAAGCGGAAATCCGAAACGGATTTCAATTTTTCTGCTGAGCGAACGCAATACATTGAAATTTAAATATTTACAAAGTTTATACTTACAGTTATGATTAAGACAAAGAATGCAAAACTCAACGCATGGATTAAGATGTGGGCCGACATTTGCCAGCCCGAGAACATCTATCTTTGCAACGGCTCCGACGAGGAATTCACTCGCCTGATGGACGAATGCGTAGCCAAAGGTCTGGCCCGCAAGCTCAACCCCGAGAAACGTCCTAACAGCTACTACTTCCAATCAGACCCGAGCGACGTGGCACGTGTAGAAAACCGTACCTTCATCTGCTCGAAGAAGAAAGAAGACGCTGGCCCAACCAACAACTGGATGGATCCGGTAGAAATGAAGCACATCCTGATTGGCAAGTACAACGGCTGTATGAAAGGCCGTACCATGTACGTCATTCCTTTCTCGATGGGCCCGCTCGGCGGCGCTATCAGCCAGCTCGGTGTAGAGATTACCGACTCGGCTTACGTCGTTGGTTCTATGAAAATCATGACTCGCATGGGCGACGCCGCTCTGAAACTCATTGAAGAGAAAGGCGACTTCATCCCTTGCATCCACTCGGTAGGCAAACCTCTGCCCGACGGCTTGACCGACGCTAAATGGCCTTGCGCTCCTATCGATGAGAAATACATCGTTCAATTCCCTGAGGAACACGAAATCTGGACCTACGGTTCGGGTTACGGTGGCAACGCACTCCTTGGCAAAAAATGCTTCGCTCTTCGTATCGCATCGGTTATGGCGAAAGAAGAAGGCTGGTTGGCAGAGCACATGCTCATCCTGGGCATCACCAACCCGCAAGGCGAAAAGAAATACATCGCTGCCGCATTCCCGTCGGCATGCGGTAAGACCAACCTCGCAATGCTTATCCCTACTATTCCGGGCTGGAAAGTAGAGACAGTAGGCGACGACATCGCATGGATGAAATACGGCGCCGATGGCCGCCTGTACGCTATCAACCCCGAAGCAGGTTTCTTCGGTGTGGCTCCGTACACTTCGGCTAAATCGAACAAAAACGCTCTCGAGAGCTGCTGCGCTAACACCATCTTCACCAACGTTGGTTACACACCCGACGGCGACATTTGGTGGGAAGGCATCGGCTATGACTGCCCGAAAGGCACCATCGACTGGAAGAACAACGTTGTTGCCGACCCGTCGACACGCGACAAAGACGAGAACCCTATTGCTCACAAGAACTCACGCTTCGCAGCTCCTGCCGGCCAATGCCCGGCAATCAGCCCCGAGTGGGAGAACCCCGCAGGTGTGCCTATCTCGGCTATCCTCTTCGGCGGTCGCCGTCCGAGCACTGTACCTCTCATTCACGAGGCACGCGACTGGAACCACGGCGTTTACATGGGTTCGATCGTTGGTTCGGAAGTTACCGCAGCTGTCATCGGTGTTAAAGCCGGCGTACGCCGCGACCCGTTCGCAATGCTGCCGTTCTGCGGCTACAACATGGGCGACTACTTCCAGCACTGGATCAATGTTGGCAACGCTGCCAAAGACAAGAACAAACTTCCGAAGATATTCTTCGTCAACTGGTTCCGCAAAGACAACGGCAAGTTCCTGTGGCCAGGCTACGGCGACAACAGCCGCGTTTTGGCATACATCTTCGACCGTTGCAACGGTAAAGGCGAAACGGTTGACACCGTTATCGGCAAAGTTCCTGCTCCGGGCCAGATCAACATCAGCGGCCTGACCGACGGTACTAACGAAGAGACTATGAAGAAAGTTCTCGCCGTTAATCCTGAAGAGTGGAAAGACGAAATTCCGCTCATCGAAGAGCACTATGCGAAATTCGGCAAACACCTGCCTAAAGAACTTCGCAAAGAACTCGACGACTTCAAGGCTCGCCTTGGTATGTAATTGATTTCCAATTATATTGAATAAATTCGTTCCCTTTCGGGAACGAATTTATTCTTTTTATAAACAATTGAATATGAAAAAGTTATATTTCATTTTTGCAGCGCTCGCATTAGTAGCCTGCAAACAGAACAACGCCAACCAGACCGAAGGCGCCCAAGCCAACGACGGTGCTGAAGAGGAGTATTACGAAGAAGAAGAAGGTGGCTATGCGCTTGAGGTAACCGAAGACCTCATAAAGGAAACCGCCCAGCAGTTCATCGACTACGTGCTCAAAGGCGACTACGACAACGCTCTTACTTGTTTCGACTACGAATACGTTGAGGAACAGTACAACAGCTTCCTAAGCGGCCGTACAAATCAGTTCATCGGTGAGTATCTTTTCGGTTTCTACGTCGATGAGAAAGGCGAAGAGCAGCCGTTCACTCCTGATTTGGATCAGATTCAGTCGATTACGATTATCGAAGTATCGCTCGAGGGGTTGAACGCCACCGTAAACGTAACAATGAAAGACGGCAAAAGCTATAACACCACAATGGACATGACCATTGAGACACTTGGCGACACAGCCCGTCTGGGACTTATTGGTGCCGTAGGTTAAAGCCACACTGGCACACACAGAAACAAAATGCGTATCGCGCCTAAGGCACGATACGCATTTCCGTTATATATTATACTCTCAGTCTGATTACGAGATAAAAAACTATTTTTGTCCTTTATTGAACTTCTTGATAAACTGGTCGAGCGCCATAGTCATCGACGGAGCTTCGGGCGTAGGCGCGGGCACGTCGAGACGCAAGCCGGCTTCGCGTACAGCCTGAGCTGTAGAGCCGCCGAAAGTGCCAATTTTAACTTCACCCTGCACAAAGTCGGGAAAATTGTGCTTGAGCGACAGAATACCTTGCGGGCTGAAGAATACGAGCATGTCGTAGTCGTTGATGTTGATGTCGCTCAAATCGCTGCTGACTGTCTTGTAGAAAACAGCTTTGGTATAGGTGAATTTGTATTTGTCGAGCAAATCGGGTATCTCCTGCTTGTGTATGTCGCTCAGCGCCACAAGGAATTTCTCATCCTTGTGTTTTTTCATCACATCAATCATATCGGGGAACTTGCCCGACGGACCGCTGAATATTTTACGCTTGCGGTAAATAATATACTTTTGCAGGTAAACCGATATCGACTCCGAAACGCAAAAGTATTTCATCGTCTCGGGTATCGACACGCGCAGTTCTTCGCACAAACGGAAAAAATGGTCGATAGCTGTTTTGCTGGTGAATACCACTGCTGTGTGGGCAAGGATATCAACTTTTTGCTTACGAAACTCCTTCACATCTAATCCTTCGACGTGGATAAACTGACGAAAATCGATATGAACGTTGTTAGACTCCGCCAATTCGAAATATGGCGACTTCGCATCTGCAGGTTTCGGTTGTGAAACAAGGATCCTCCTGATTTTCAACTCTTTAATTATTAAATGTTATAACTCAATTCTTTATTTCTCATCACATCTCAGGCTATCAGCATCCGCAAGTATTTGTACAAGCAGACCACAGGTAGCACTTCGACGGTGCAAAGGTACAAAATGGTATAAAAAGCAGAAACATTATTGCGTAAAATTATTTTAAATGTTTTCACCACGCGCCACAAATAGAAATACGACACGAAGACTAACGCAATGATAATCAGCATGTTATAACCCGATTTTGATATGAATGGGAAAATGAGCGACAATGGCAAAACGCTTAAACACACCAAGTTGCACGCAATAGTTTTGCACTGGATGATATCGTTGTAGCTTTCGTCGGACGAGAAAGCAAATCCTATTATCTTGTTTATCAGATATTTGGCTAAATGAAAAACCGAAATGCCTATAAGCAGCACACCATACTGCATGAAACTTGTGTAACCGAAAAGGCTCGTAATGTCGTACGCCACAAGGGCTTCGTAGGCGAAAAGCGAAACGACAAGGTAGTAAACGATGTTCATCAGGCGGTAGGGCCAATAATTCTGCGTAGGCAAGGTGTTGAAGAGGTTTTTGAGGTTGTTGTCGGAAAAAGTCGACGATAACAGATTGACTACGAAGGCGAAAGAGCGCACTCTGATAAAGCCTATCAGGAAAACTGAGGTAAGCGCCAAAGGCAGAATCCACGAGGTCTCCTGCGCCAGCGGCGATTCGTAGCGCAGCTGAGCCGTCAAATCGGCTTTGCCGATTTGCATCTCAGCAACAGTGTCGGGTTGCGAGGCAACAACGACAGGGTTTTTGATGTCGGTTACAATTCGCTCTAAATCAACGGTATATATATCGCTCGGTTTGCTCTCGGTGTTTTGTTTTGTCTGTTCAACAGGCTTAGCCTGTTGAACTGGCGCAATATACACATCCTGACGTATAACAGGTTGCTGCACAGACTGTTGCACTTGCTGTGGCGCAGGTTGTGGCACAGGCTGTGGTTCGGGTTGAACAACCACTGGTTGTTCAACCACTTCAACTTCCTGAGGTACAACAGTTTGTACTTCAATCTGTGCTTCCGGTACCGTATTTACTTCAATACTGTCGTTCATAGCATAATAGTTTTCAAACTGCAGCTTCGTGCAGTTTTATACGTTGGCTTTCGTCGCCGTTTTCGCAACACTTCACGGCTTCGGCAGGCGTCGAAGCGAATGTAATGGTCTGAAAATGACGCTCGTTCATGAATTTTTCGCTTACCATCAGCTCAAGCTGAGCCTTCAGATGGTCGTAGAAATGGTTGGTATTGAGCACCACAATGGGTTTCCAGATAAGGCCCAGCTTTTTGTCGGCCAAAGCGTCGAAAAGCTCGTCCATGGTGCCAGTGCTTCCGGGCAGAATAACAATGGCGTCGGCCAAGTCGATCATTTTGCGCTTGCGCTCAGCCATGGTTTCGGTGAGTATCATGTCGCTCACACCGCGGTGCTGCCACTCTACATCGACCATGAAACGCGGAATGACGCCAGTGATGGGTGCGTTGTTCGCCAACATTTCGTTGGCGACAGCACCCATAAGTCCGATTTCGCCACCGCCGTACACCACGCCGAAACCGCTCTGAGCCAGCAGTCGCGCCAGCTCGCGGGCTTCGTCGATATATATTTGCGGTATTTTATCGCTCGATGCACAAAAAACTGTCACTCGCTTCATTTCTTACGTTTTCTGTTTGTAGGTATCTGATATTCAATAGTATATGTAAATCCAAGATTTACCTTTGAGTCGTATTTGCCATAGCCGGCTATGGCATACGGGTCGAGGTCGCTGCCGTGCGCCGAGGCCAGCAAAAAGCGGGTGCGCAAGGTCCAACCCATATAGAAGTACGGCAGCATCTCGCATCTGATGCCGAACAAGGCATCGAGTGAATGGCTGTTGACCGAACTGTTTGATATTGAGCCGGAGTAATCGCCCCAATACGAATCGACAATCTTGAAATAATCGCATTCGTGGCTTTGCCACGAATAACAATAGCGCAAACCAACGAAAATATTGTCGTTTGTGGGGAAATCCTCATTGTTAAATATGTCATAATCAACGCCTAAGCGCAGATAAGTGCCATTCGACTTGTAGCTAAAATTGTCATTTGAGTATTTTGTATTCTCGTAGCCGAGCTCAGCGTTGGCATACCAACGGTATTTGAACCCGTAACGCCCCACGAAAGCAATGCCGTTGCGGTCTTTGTTGAAAAGATGCATGATAAGCGGCGACACATCGACACCGAGCGACAAACCTTGGTCCTTAATTATCAGTATTTTAGGCTTTTTCTGTTCTTCCTCTTCATCGACAGTCTGTGCATTATTCTGCATATTGTCGGTCATCGACCTGACTCTATCCATTTGCGCTGAAGCGCAAATAGAAAAGAATAGTAATATGTTAATAAACAAATACTTGCACATTTTCGAGGCTCTCATTGTATTTTATATCAGGGTAAACAACCGACACCGAGTCGATGAAAACCGACGTATGCCCTACCGAGTCGAGATGCAGCTGCACGCCAATGCCGCCACTGCCCGAGATAGGTTCGAGGTGCTGGTTGTAACAGAAAAGCAGCTCATCCTGAAGGGTTTGCGTTTTGAAAACGAACTGCGTGGTGTTCTGTTTGAGGTTGAGATTGAGAAACAAAGCGCCAATCTCGTCCACATCGTAGAGCAGCGAATCCTCGCGCCCCACGCCATATATCTTCACGTTCGTCAGCACTGTGTCGTTGTGCGTGTGCATAGAGTACAGGCTCACCTGCACGGTGTGCTGATACGACAATTGTATGTCGTCGTCGTCGCACGCGGCGAACAGAGCCAAAAGCACTGACAAACAGCAATATAGAGTTCTAACAGGTTTCATTACTTATTATTTCGACTGCAAAAATACTAAAACTAAACCATTCAAAGAATTTCATTTTTGCAATCAGACAAACTGGCGAAGAATCTCGGGGTCGGATTCGACGGCCGTACCAACCACAACGATGTCGGCGCCGGCATTGTAGGCCTCAGCTATGGCCTCGCGAGAGCGCAAGCCGCCGCCCACGATGAGCGGGATACTGATTTTCTGCCTTACGGCAGAAATCATTTCAGCAGGCACTGGCTGTTGTGCGCCGCTCCCCGCCTCGAGGTAGAGCATGCGCAAACCCAACTGTTCGCCGGCCATTGCCGTAGCCAGCGCTATGTCGGTTTTGCCGCGCGGTATGGGTTTTGTGTTGCTAATATACTCTACCGACGTCTGTACACCGCTCTCTATGAGCATATAACCCGTCGGGATAACTTCGATGCCGCTCTGTGCGATGGCCGGGGCAGCATGTACATGCTGCCCAATAAGATAGTCGGCGTTGCGCCCCGATATGAGCGAGAGCATCAGCAGTGCGTCGGCCTGAGGCGACAACTGGGCTGCATTGCCCGGGAAAAGCACCACCGGAACGTCGGTCTGGCGTTTGAGCTCGGCCACAACATCGTCTATAGCAGAGCAAACCAGGCTGCCGCCGACAAAAAGCATATCGGGCTTACTATCAGCGAATAAGCCGCAAAGGCGGCTTATGTGCTGAGGCGAAGCCTTGTCGGGGTCAATCAAAACTACCAACATCTTCCGATGTTGGTTGACTGATTGTAATATTTTATCGTAAATTCCCATAAATCAGCAATATACGAGTATCAACTCTTCGTGCACCTCATAGGCCAGGCGCACATCGGCCTTAAATCCGTCTTTTGCCACAGTACCTTTGAAATGCCCGCTTTTGCCGAGTTTCAAATCGCTGATAAAGAGGTTCTCGTCGAAGAGCATTTCGGAGAAATCGAACAATTTGAAGAGCGTCTCCTTGGCGC
The DNA here is from genome assembly GCA_017960905.1 of Bacteroidales bacterium. GTDB lineage: Bacteria > Bacteroidota > Bacteroidia > Bacteroidales > Marinilabiliaceae > W3P20-009. The sequence goes on along the minus strand of JAGCYH010000044.1, from coordinate 14,064 downwards.
TCCAGATAATCAGCGCCGATGTTATTTCGTCTTCGGGGAAAATGTACTGCATCTCGCGTTTCGAAACGAAACGCGGTATAAGGCGCAGAACGCGGTCGGAATAGTACTCCATGTCGAGCGCAACTGGGTGCGACGCAAGTCGGATGCCCACATAACCCATTGTATGAGTGATACTTATACAATAGCTCGAATCTTTCAGGTAGGGTTTACCCGACCCGCGGTAACAGATTTCGGCTTCGTAGCCGAGAAGTTCGCGCAACAAGATACGCACAGTGAGCCATTCCTTACGCCGACGGTCGTTGCGGAAGCCATGATAAACCTCTCGCTCAGAGTCTTTTACTTCGTAAAGAGCCTCTAATTCGGGCAGTGTTTCGGTCATTTTCCAGATGCCCATTGTTGCGTTTTTGTTGACTACTTTTTTATATAGTGGCATATATTTTTTATTTCCAATTGAAAGTTTCCATTATGTGTGCGACGTCGTCCTCAAGGTAAGCAACTACTGGCGCCAGACTGTCCTTGTTGGGCTTGCAGTAGAAATAAAGCGAGCCGCGGAACAGATGAGCCAGGCTGTCGGTAAGCGAGAACTGCAGCGGAGTGGCAGCGTTGCCTTTAATCTGATACAACACGCCATAAACCCTGTCGGTATCGTTTTCGAAATAGCTCTCGCCTATCGCGTCGGCCTTTATAGTGTGCTTGTAAACCAAGCGGCGACTATCTTCGAGTGCTTCGTCTAAATCGCTGTTTTTCAGCGATTTGTACGTTACGTGTATTTTACATTTCATCGACGGATAGTCGATGTTAATCCAATAAGGCTCAGCATCTTCGGCTTTATCGGCAACAACGTTGCTCGCAGCCGACTTCTCAAACGAGTACGGAAACGCCACAGTATCAAAGCGTTCGTACTTCTGCTCGGGCAACGTTATGCGGAAATAGCTTCGCGGTTTGGGCGTAACTACATCGCCACAGGCAACGAGGAACAGACACATACATATAATATATAGGTATTTCGGCCTCATTTTGCCGGCACCTCCGAGTACCTTATTTTAGTAATCTTGCGCGCATCGGCAGCCACAATGTCAAATTTATAATTGCGGTATTTGATAGTGTCCTGTTTCTTGGGTATCAGGCCTTTAAGTTCGAGCAGGAATCCGGCGAGTGTTTCGGCGTCGCCACGGTCTTTCTCAAACTCCTCGTCGTCGATGCCGGTGACTTTGTAGAAGTCGTTGAGCGAGATTTTGCCTTCGAAGATAATCGACCCGTCGGGCTGACGGGTCCACATTTTCTCCTCGTCGTCGAACTCGTCGCTTATGTCGCCCACAATCTCTTCGATGACGTCTTCGAGAGTAACGATGCCCGACATGCCGCCGTACTCATCGACCACTATGGCCATGTGCGTCTTACTCGTCTGAAACTCGGCCAAGAGTTCGTTAATCTTCTTTGTTTCAGGTATATAATACGGTTTGCGCAGAAGCATTTTCCAGTCGAACGAGTTATCCTCGTCGAGATGCGAGAGGATATCTTTGACGAAGAGAATGCCCTGAATGTCGTCGGGACGTTCGTTGTAGACCGGGATACGAGAGTATCCCGAGTCGACAACAATCTGTTTCACACGGTTGAAGCTGTCCTCGGTGTCGATGCTCACCACGTCGAGACGTGGTGTCATTATGTCGCTTGCGCAGAGGTTGGCGAAGTTGACAATGCCCTCGAGCATCTCTTTTCCCTCGGAAATATTGTCACCAGTGAGTTCGACGGCCTGCGACAGGTCGTCGACCGACATGTTCTGCTGGTGTCGCGAGAGGCGCTGGTTGACCACTTTGGTGGAGCGCATGAGCATGAAGCTGAACGGCGTGAGCAGTTTCTGCATCAGGGCGAGCGGGTACGCCATGAACATGGCGAACGAGCTGTTGTGCTGCCGCGAATAGATTTTAGGCACCACCTCGCCGAAGAACAATATAATTAAGGTGATGATTATAGTCTCGAAGATGAACTTGAGCAGCGTCGACGAGCCGAAGTCGAAGAGTTCGGTGCTCAGGTAGGCCGAGAGCATTACAATGCCGACATTGACGAAATTGTTGGCTATCAGAATGGTAGCCAACAATTTGTCGGGTCGCGACAAATTGTTCATAGTGAGCCTGGCCTTCATCGAGGTCAGCGATTTGATGCGTTCGACCGATACGGGCGAGAGCGAGAAGTAAGCCGACTCGCTGCCCGAAATGAGGCCGCTGAGCAGGAGTAGAATCACAAGCACGATGCTTGCGACAATAATCTCAACTGTAATCGTATTGCACGATATTTCGCCGAAGGCAGTAGTTATGCTTTGGTATAAATCGGGGTCCAAGTCAGAGATTTTACGTTAAACATAATCAAAACGGCGCGTTGAAATCGTAATCGTCGTCGATGTCGATTTTGTCGAGCGCCTGAGGTTCGCCAATAGCGTCGTAGGGGTTGGTGTACTTAGCGTTCTGGCTGTTCGGCGCGGCTTGCGACACGTTGTTGGGCTCGCGGCGTGAGAGAATTTCGAGCACGTCGACCACAATTTCGGTGACGAAACGGGTCTGGTTCTCACGGTCGACATACGAGCGGCTGCGTATCTTGCCCTCGAGATAAAGTTTAGATCCTTTGTGAACATACTTCTCCACCACTTGAACCAATCCGCCTCTAACTACTATATTGTGCCATTCGGTGCGCTCTGGAATCTGCTGGTCGTTACGTCCCATGTGTGATCTTTCAGTAGTGGCCAAAGTGAAATTGGCCACGCCTCTGTTCGGTTCGAAATACCTGATATCGGGTTCTTTACCGACATTCCCTAATAAAATTACTTTGTTAATTGACATTGTTTTTACCTTAGTTAATTATTGAGGGCTAAAATTATGAAAAAAGTTCGATAAAAAAAAGATTTTCAAGCATTTTTGTGTTTGAAACGCATTTTTTTTGTATTTTTGCTGAAGATTTGAGACGAAAAAAAATTTTTTTCTAAAAAAAGCACTGAAAAATTTTTTTTGTTGATAATTGCATTTAAATTTGCACACTGATTTAAAGCAAAATAGTAAGTAACATAATATTAATAATTAATAATTTTATTAAGATGACAAAAGCAGATATTGTAAACGAGATTGCTAAAAGCACTGGCATCGAGAAAGTAACAGTTCAAAAAACTGTAGAGGCTTTAATGGAATCAATAAAAGGTTCTATGACAAAAGGTAACGACGTTTACCTGAGAGGCTTTGGTAGCTTTGTAGTAAAGAAACGTGCAGCAAAAACCGCACGCAACATTTCGAAGAAGACTACAATCGTAATTCCGGAGCACTTTGTTCCTTCTTTCAAACCTGCAAAAGGTTTCTCTAATGCAGTTAAGAAATCTGTAAAGAAGAAATAATTTAATTAACCTTTAATCTTTTAATGCCATGCCAAGCGGTAAAAAAAGAAAAAGACACAAGATGGCTACGCACAAGCGTAAAAAAAGACTAAGAAAGAACAGACATAAACACTAGTCTTTCACCATTTTAGGGTCTTTTATTAAAGACTAAACAAACAGAAAACAAAAGTTTTCTGTTTGTTTTATTATTATAAGTTCTTTGAAATACAACTAAAAAACGTGAACGCAGAATTGTTTATCAACGTCACTCAGGAAGAGATGTACATAGCTCTGCTTGAGGACAAACGTTTGGTAGAGTTGCGGCGCGAGAAACGGAACGTTCAGTTCGAGGTAGGCGACATATACATAGGCAAAATACGCAAGATAATGCCCGGCCTCAACGCAGCGTTCGTCAACATTGGCTACGAGAAGGACGCCTTTCTTCACTATCTTGATTTGGGTCCGCAGTTCCGTACGCTCAACAAATTTCTCAAGCTCATCGTCGACAAACGTTCGACAAATGGACTACCTCACGTACGCAGGGAAAGCGATTTAGACAAGAACGGCGCCATAGCGAACATTCTGGAAGCCGGCCAAGAGGTTCTGGTACAAGTAGTTAAAGAGCCCATCTCGACCAAAGGCCCCCGACTGACGTCGGAGATTTCGCTGGCAGGCCGCAACCTTGTGCTGATACCGTTTTCCGACAAAGTTTCGGTAAGCAAGAAAATCAAATCAGGCGAAGAACGCAACAGGCTGAAACAGCTCACACAGAAATTCAAGCCGAAAGATTTCGGCGTGATAATAAGAACTGTGGCTGAGAACAAACCTGAATCTGAAATCGAAAGCGAATTCAACTACCTAATGAAAAGGTGGAACGACTGCATTTCGAAAGTCAGAGACTCACGTCCGCCCGCACTGGCACTATGCGAAATGGAACGCGCGACAGCTATGCTGCGCGACATACTGAGTCCGGAATTCAACAGCATATATGTCAACGACGGCGACGTACTTGAAGAGATAAAGGATTACGTCAGGAAAATAGCCCCCGACAGGACCGATATTGTTAAGTTGTACAACGGCAAAGTGCCGATGTTCGACAATTTCAACATCGAGAAACAGATAAAGCAAGCCTGCGGGAAGATCGTCTCGTTTAAAAACGGAGCATACCTGATAATAGAGACGACAGAGGCCCTCAACGTAATCGACGTAAACAGCGGCAACCGTTCGCGCACAGCCGAGAACCAGGAGAACAACGCTCTCGAAGTAAACCTTGCAGCCGCCGACGAGATAGCGCGCCAGCTACGCCTGCGCGACATGGGCGGCATTGTGGTTGTCGATTTCATCGACATGCAAAGCAGCGAGAACCGGCTCAAGCTCTACGAGCGAATGAAAGCAGCCATGGCTTCGGACCGTACCAAGCATAACATCTTGCCACTGAGCAAGTTCGGTCTGATGCAGATAACACGCCAGCGTGTCCGCCCGGTAATGACCATCGACACTTCCGAAACATGCCCCACGTGCATGGGTACGGGGAAAATACAGACTTCGGTCGTGCTCCCCGACATGATTGAGGCCGCCATACAAAAGGCTGCCAGCGAACAACAAAAGGGTAAAATCATCCTCAGATGCCACCCCTTTGTAAGAGCATTTTTAAAGAAAGGATTCCCGTCGAAATTCCTGAAATGGAAATTCAAATACGGTTTCCGACTCAAAATCCAGCAATCCGTAGCTTTGGGATTGGTCGATTTCAAAATAATTCAAGATAGTGACAACATCGACATTGATGAGACTATTTAATCGATGTTCGGGCGATGTTGAGAAAAATTAAAAACGGAATGGAATTTAAAAATTCCATTCCGTTTTTTTATTGTACTGACTACAAGCGTATTACATATTCATACCGCCATCGACTTGAATAACCTGACCGCTCACATACGACGACATGTCGCTTGCGAGGAAGGTAGCCACATTGGCGATATCGTCGACCGTGCCGCCACGGCGGAGCGGAATACGTTTGATCCATTCGTTGCGCACGTCTTCGGGCAGAGCGGCCGTCATGGCAGTCTCGATGAAGCCCGGTGCAATGGCGTTGGCGCGGATGCCTTTGGCGCCCATCTCTTGCGAAATAGATTTCGCAAGAGCGATAAGACCTGCTTTCGAAGCGGCGTAGTTGGCCTGACCGGCGTTGCCGTGCACGCCGACAACCGACGACATGTTGATGATGCTGCCACCACGCTGGCGCATCATGATGGGTACGCAGGCGTGAATGAAGTTGAACGCCGATTTGAGGTTTACAGCCAGCACAGCGTCCCACTGTGCTTCAGACATTCTGAGCATCAGACCGTCTTTGGTGATGCCGGCGTTGTTGACCAGAATATCCACCGAGCCGAAGTCGGCCTTAACCTGCTCTACAACTTGGTGAGTCTGCTCGAAATCGGCTGCGTTCGACGCATAGCCTTTAACTTTCACTCCGTAAGCTGCAATCTCTTTTTCGGTGTTCTGCGCATTCTCGTCGATAACCAAATCGGTGAAAGCGATGTTGGCACCTTCAGATGCGAACTTCAAAGCGATAGCTTTGCCAATACCGCGGGCAGCGCCCGTGATGATTGCGGTTTTTCCTTCTAATAGTTTCATTTTTAATATATGTTTATACTATTTTTCGGGCTCAAAATTAGTCAATTTGCGGCAAAAACAAAAAAAACGGGTTATCAGAGTTTGAGTTTTTGCCTAATGGCCTGCGGTATGGCGTCCTTGTGCACCATGATGTCGAGCGTCTTATATCTGAAATAGTTCTTCGAGGCGTACTGATAGCCTTTGTACGGTCCTATTTCGCCCCAGCTGTTTTTCACCAAGTAATAATCGCCGCCCTTGCTGTCGGTGGCTGTGCCGACGATGAGCATGCTGTGGTCGTCGGTGGTCTCGTGGCTGTCAAATGCGGCTTGCCGCATTTGCTGCGTTATAGACTTTTCGGTAACCGGCTTCGTGGCTACGTAGACGTTCATTTCGTCCTCGTCGTCGGTGTCAACATAGCTGAGCGCGGCGGCTTCTTCGGCGGTAACTTTACCGAGGTCGGTTTCGGGCACCACCATCACACCGCCAGAGAGCGAGAAGCCGGGTTCGCTAACATCGGCACCCCAGATGACGCTGTAGCCTTTGGTTAAAGCGTTATCGACAATACTCTCAAGCTCGTCGACAGGCACGTTGTAGTACGCGCCGTGCATCCAGTTGTCGGGCACTTCGAGAATGAATTGCGAGTAGAACGGATGATGTGTGAACGAGGTAATAGACACATAATCAGACGGTTCGAACTGAACCACTTGCGACATGAAACTCTTGGGCGTGTACGTTTTGCCGTTGCACATGAATTTTTCGGGCACTTTGCCCAGATATGCGTCGAGAATGCCGGCATAGGCATTGCGCCATACCGACGACACCGTTTTCTGTTTGCAAATGCTCTTGAGGAAGTCACTCAGCACGCTTTGCAACTCGGTATGGTCGTGGCCGTTGGCCGCATATTCAATGCCTTTGTAGTCGTTCTGCGGCATAAGGCCGAACTCTGAAGCGGCCCAAGCGACATCGTGGAAGAGGCCGCCGTCGGTGAAGTACGACTTACCCTCGTCGCGCACGTAGCGGTCGGCCTTTTCGACGTAGCAGTTGCGTACGATGTACATTTCGGATAAGTTGATGGGACTGAGGCCTTTACGTATCATTTCGGTTTCGATGAACGAAGTGAAGCTGAAACACCAGCACGTTCCCGAGACGTTCTGGTCCTCAACGCCGGTTGTCTTTAGCCTTATCTTATCTTTGAAATCGTATTTTTGCGCCGTCAGACTCGCGGGGACAAGCACAGCGAAGAGTGCGGCAAGTAATATGTTATGTCTCATAGCTATTCGGTTTGATGAACAATTAAGAACTCAAAATTAATGAAAAAAAGTATTAATTTGTACGTTGTTCTAAAAAAAACGTTGAAGAAATAAAAAAGCGAAAAACATACATTATAATAAGGTATTTTTTTGTATATTTGCGGTGCTTTTTGCGAAAAGCGACAGTAAATATAATAGAACTATAAATGAGCGAAGAACAAAAAGAAACGAACTCAGAAGAAGAGTATTCGGCGAGTAGCATTACCGTCTTGGAAGGATTGGAAGCAGTACGCAAACGTCCTTCGATGTACATAGGCGACACAGGCGAAAAAGGCTTGCACCACTTGGTGTACGAAGTTGTTGACAACTCGATAGACGAAGCCCTGGCTGGTTATTGTAACAAGATCATAGTTACGATAAACCCCGACAATTCTATTACCGTTGAAGATAACGGCCGCGGCATACCGGTCGACTTTCACCAGAAAGAGGGCCGTTCGGCCCTCGAAGTGGTAATGACAGTACTTCACGCAGGCGGCAAGTTCGACAAGTCGTCGTACAAAGTGTCGGGCGGTCTGCACGGCGTGGGCGTATCGTGCGTCAATGCGCTGTCGGACATGCTGAAAGTAACCGTCAGACGGCAGGGCAAGACATACCAGCAGGAGTACAGCAAAGGCAAACCTCTCTACGCTGTGAAAGAGATTGGCACGGCCGATACCACTGGCACAACCGTAACATTCAAGCCCGATGCCACAATATTCACTCTGACAACAAGATACAAATACAGCATATTGGCAAACCGTATTCGTGAGCTGGCCTACCTCAACAAAGGTATTGAGATAATACTCAACGACGAGCGCACAACTGACGAGAACGGCAACGAGATAGAGAAAAAAAGCGAACGCTTCTATTCGGAGAAAGGCCTCGAAGAGTTTGTCAACTTCATCAACGGTAACAACGAGAAGCTGATACCAGAACCGATATGCATTTCGTCGAACAAAGGCGAAATACCTGTAGATGTGGCAATTATATACAACAACGGCTACACTGAGAAGGTATTCAGCTTTGTGAACAACATCAATACCATCGAAGGCGGCACGCACCTTACGGGCTTCCGCCGCGGCCTCACCCGCACGCTCAAAGCATGGGGCGACGCCAACAAGAAATTCGACAAGCTGAAAGATGTAACCATCAATAGCGAGGACTTCCGCGAAGGCCTCACCGCCATTGTTTCGGTAAAAGTCCTCGAACCACAGTTCGAGGGTCAGACGAAGACCAAGCTCGGCAACAACGAAGCCGACAAGGCCGTAGCCGACGCAGTGGGCGAAGCGATGACCAACTACCTCGAAGAGCATCCGCGCGAAGCAAACTCGATAGTCGACAAGATAATACTCGCCGCCACTGCACGCCATGCCGCGCAGAAGGCTCGCACAGCAGTACAGCGCAAAGGCGTGCTGCACGGCAACAGTCTGCCAGGCAAGCTGGCCGACTGCGCCAACAAAAACCCCGAGCTTTGCGAGCTGTTCCTCGTCGAGGGTGACTCGGCAGGCGGCTCGGCTAAACAAGGCCGCAACCGCGAGTATCAGGCTATTTTACCGCTTCGCGGTAAAATCCTGAACGTAGAAAAAGCTCAGTGGCACAAAGCGTTCGAAAGCGAAGAGATAAAAAACATTTATACAGCGCTCGGCGTAACGATAGGCACCGAAGAAGACTCTAAAGCATTGAACATAAGCAAACTGCGTTATCACAAAGTGATAATAATGACCGATGCCGATGTCGACGGTAGCCACATCGCCACGCTTATACTCACATTCTTCTTCCGCTACATGCGCGAGCTCATCGACGGCGGCCACGTATATCTGGCCACACCGCCTCTCTACCTCTGCAAAAAAGGCAAAAACGAGAAATATTGCTGGAACGAGGACCAACGCCTCGAATTCATCAGAGACAACAGCGACGGACGCGAAGAATCGGTTCACGTGCAGCGTTACAAAGGTCTGGGCGAAATGAACAAAGAGCAGTTGTACGACACGACAATGAACCCAGAAAACCGTACGCTGAAACAAGTCAAGATAGAAGACGCCATAGAGGCCGACCGCATCTTCACCATGCTCATGGGCGACGAGGTGGAGCCACGACGCGAATTCATCGAGGCTAATGCGACCTACGCTAACATTGACGCATAAACAATTGATAATCAGATAAAAATAGGTCACACTTATGTGACCTATTTTTGTTTTAAAACTATTAATAAAAATGAGACGGGCCGTACTTACAGTCATATTCGTAATAGTCTGTGCCACAATATATTCGCAGCGCATAGTATCGCTGGCGCCATCCATTACGCACACGCTGAAGCAGTTGGGCGCAGGCGACAAAATAGTCGGACAGACGAGCTACTGTCCGGCTACCAACGACCAATCGGCCATAGTGGGCGACGTGCTCACGATAAACATTGAGAAAATAGCGGCGCTGAAGCCCGACATCGTCTTCACGATGTCGTTCACGCAGCAGCAGACGATAGAGAAAATGCGCAGTCTGGGCATCAAAGTTATCGACTACCCCACACCGCGCAACTTCGACGAGATTTGCCGTCAGACGGTGCAGATAGCGCGGCACATAAAACGCATGCATTACGCCGTGCAACTCATTAACAAAGAGCGCAATACCATCGACAGCATAACCCAGAGCATGCCTGCCGCGGGCAAAAAAGTGATGATACAGATAGGCACGCGCCCGCTCTTCGCAGCCACGCCCGACACCTACATCGGCGAATTCATCAAACGATGCCGGTGCACCAACATCATTGCGGTCGGAAACGCCATGGCATCAAAGGAATACGTCATTTCGGCGAAGCCCGACGTGCTAATAATATCGACAATGGGCGGCGCGTTCACCGAAGACGAAGAGCTCTGGAAATCGACCACCGAGGCCAAGGTGCGCATAATAGACGAAAACGCCTGCTGCCCCACCCCGACCTTCTACCGCGAAGCTTTGCAACAGATAGCCAACTTCATAACCGACGATGAGGAATAAAACCGTAATATTATCGGCGAGCATAATAGCCTTACTATCAGCCGTTTTCGTCGCTCTTACGAGCGGCGAGAACGGCTGCACCGTTTCGGAGTTGCTCAGCGCCGACACATACGACCCCGCATCGACACAATATAAAATACTGACACACATACGTTTACCACGCATACTGATGGCCGTAAGCGTAGGCGGACTGCTCGCCTTCTCGGGCCTTATAATGCAGAACATCTTCCGCAACCCGCTTGTTGAGCCTTATACCATGGGACTTTCGGGCGGCGCAGTGGTAGGCGTGGCGCTGATGTTCATCAGCGGACTGGCCTACACCGTCGGCTCGGCGGCCATAACCGCCGGCGCTCTCATTGGCGCCTTGGCGACAATGGTCATAATACTCGCCCTTTACCGCACCATGCTGCGCGACACTACAAAAATGCTGCTGAGCGGCATCATGATAAGCATTGCCACATCGGCACTTACAACGCTCATAATGAGCTTCTGCACACACGAAAACCTGTCGCAGATAATAGCCTGGACAATGGGTTCGTTCGACAACGCCTCGCTCGGCCAGGCAATGCTTATGACTATAGTAGCCGCCATGGCCATGGCGGCATCAATGTTCATGGGCAACATACTGAATATCATATCGTTGGGCGAACAGCAAGCGCAACACGTAGGGCTCAACGTGCGCCGGGCAGTACCCATACTGTTCACCATAGCCACACTGATAGCCGCCGCGAGCGTTGCCGCGGCCGGCATTATAGCATTCACCGGAATGATAATACCCCACGTGGCACGCATCGTTGTAGGCTACGACAACAGAGTAGTCGGGCCGCTATCGGTAATCCTGGGCGCCACATTCATGATACTGTGCGACACGATAGCCCACAACATCGTCTACCCGCGCGAACTGCCCGTGGGCGTCATCAGCGGAATACTCGGCAGCGTATTGTTTATTTATTTAGCATTGAGAAAAAAATGAGCAACGACCTGCATATCAGCCATTTAAGCGCCGGATACGGACATCGGACAATCATATCCGACGCCTCACTGACCGCCTTTGGCGGTCAGCTGACTGCCATAATAGGTCGCAACGGTTCGGGCAAAAGCACCCTGCTGCGCACCTTGGCTGGCGACATTCGCGCAACGGCAGGAAGCGCCGTTGCCAACGACTGCGACATTCTGACTCTGCCACCGCGCGAACGCTCGAAACTCATTGGCATTGTGGACCAACAGACTGAAGCTCTGCCAATTAGAGTAATCGACTACATAATGCTCGGCCGCACGCCCCACCGCAGCCTGTTGAGCCTCAACGACTCGCAGAAAGACACCGAAATCTGCAACCGCATTATCAAACAGCTGAATATAAGCCACTTATCGGCCAGCCGCATGGACCAGATAAGCGGCGGCGAACGGCAGATGGCATCGATAGCCAAAGCCCTCGCGCAAGAGCCGCGCATCCTGCTGCTCGACGAGCCCACATCGAACCTCGACCTGAAAAACCAGAAAGACATTCTCGATGCAATATCGGAAACAACTCATACAGAGCAGCTTATAACAATTATGGTAATGCACGACGTGAATCTGGCACTCACCTACGCCGACAGCATTTGCATAATGACCGACGGACGCATAACGCAACACGCCAACACCGACGGAGCCGTCACGCAGGAAATGCTCGAAAAGACCTACAACACCAGCGTAAAAATCATTACCGACAGTGAAAACGGGCGCAAAGCAGTGGTTGTTGAAAAAGATTTTAAGAAATAACAATAAAAAAATCGTTTTTACTCTTTGAAATAATGTAAAATGACTAATTTTGCGCAAAAATTAAGATAATCATGTCAACCAATAAAAAAGTAAACCAGACAGACAAGGGATTTCAGGATGTTGAAATGGCATTGACGAGATCCGAACAATTTATTGAAAAGAATCAGAAAGGCATTGCAATCGGTGCGATAGCCGTATTGGCCGTAATAGCCATCATTTGGTTTGTCAATACGCTCTACATAGCGCCAAACAAAGTGTCGGCACAAGAAGAGATATTCAATGCTCAGTACTACTTTGAGCAGGACAGCTTCCGCCTCGCCCTCGACGGTGACGGCATGAACGCCGGATTCCTCAAGATAATCGACGAATACGGCTCTACCCCCGCAGGCAACCTCGCCTCGTACTACGCTGGCGTTTGCTACCTCAACTTGGGCGAATACGAGAACGCCAAGAAATACCTCAAAGCATTCTCGACCGACGACGCAACTCTCAGCTCACAAGCCATTGGCCTGGCCGGCGACGCCGAATGCCAGCTTGGCAACGAGAAAGAAGCTATCGCTGCCTACAAAAAAGCCATTGAGAAAAAAGACAACGTAACAGCACCGATATTCCTGATGAAACTCGGCGCGCTCTACGAAAGCACTGGCAACACAGCCGAAGCTAAAAAATGCTACCAAGAGGTGAAAGACAACTACGCCACCAGCTTGCAGGCAACTACAGCCGAGAAATATCTTTCGTCGGTAGAATAACGAACTGACTGAATAACAAATACATAAAAGAGGGCTGCTAAAGCAACCCTCTTTTTTAATACCAAAACAAGAGAAAATGGCAAGTTCACTAAAAAACCTATCGGAATACAACCCCGACGAGATACCGTCGGCAAGCGAGATGAAATTCGGCATCGTAGTGTCGGAATGGAACAGCAACATCACCAACGCCCTACTCGACGGTGCCATTGAGACACTGAAGAAAAACGGCGCCAAAGACGAGAACATCATCGTGAGCCACGTGCCAGGCAGCTTCGAGCTCATTGCCGGCGGCCGCTACATGGCCGAACTCACCGACGCCGACGCCGTCATCTGCTTAGGCTGCGTGATAAAAGGCGACACGCCACACTTCGACTACGTGTGCGCAGGCACCACGCAAGGCATCGCCGAGCTCAACACCCGATACGACAAACCGTTCATTTTCGGCGTGATAACAACCAACAACCTGCAGCAAGCACTCGACCGCTGTGGCGGTCGACTGGGCAACAAAGGAACAGAATGTGCGATTACTGCAATAAAAATGATAAATTTATTTTGGAGTTTAAAAAATAAATAACGAACTTTGCACCCGCAATTGAGAAATCAACTGCGGCACGGGTGGATACCAGAGTGGCCAAATGGGGCAGACTGTAAATCTGCTGCTTTACAGCTTCGGTGGTTCGAATCCATCTCCACCCACTTACATATTGGAAAGGTGGCAGAGTGGTCGATTGTACCGCACTCGAAATGCGGCATACGGGTGACTGTATCGGGGGTTCGAATCCCCCCCTTTCCGCAACAGAACTCTTCATTCATATTCCTTTAAAATTTCTTACTACTTCAAAACCAAGCGTTTACGCTGGGTTTGAATGGTTGTTGGTTGTGTACAGTTTTCTAAATTTTTAATTTCGCGTCATTAAGAACAACCGCAGATGTACAAACGCGCTCACCAGGGCGGTTGTGAATTGCTTTCAAAATTTTTAATTTCGCGTCATTAAGAACAACTGAAAGGTACATTAAAAAAATCAAAAAGAGGTTGTGAATTGCTTTCAAAATTTTTAATTTCGCGTCATTAAGAACAACCAGCCCAACTTCTCTTGTGTGGTCTTCTGGGTTGTGAATTGCTTTCAAAATTTTTAATTTCGCGTCATTAAGAACAACAGAAGCATTTGCATTATGCAATGACACTGAGTTGTGAATTGCTTTCAAAATTTTTAATTTCGCGTCATTAAGAACAACCAGATAGCAAGAAACCTTGCGCTCGTGCTTGTTGTGAATTGCTTTCAAAATTTTTAATTTCGCGTCA
>JAGCYH010000004.1 GCA_017960905.1 Bacteroidales bacterium | reverse complement strand
TGTGGCTGCGGTGAACAAGCTCGCAGGCAACTTCACTGCATATCAGTGGAACGAGAACGGCGTTGCGCTCGCTGGCGAGACGCACCACTATCTGCACCGCGACTTCAGTGCGTCGGGCGTCTACACCGCCACGCTCACCCTCGCCGACGGCTCGGTGCGAGAGACGTGTCCGCTCGACCTCACCCGCGTCAACGCCGCACGTCGTGCGGCGTCGGTGAAGGTTTATCCGAACCCCGCAACACGCGACGGCCACGTAACTGTGGAAGTAACAGAGAATTACGACCCGTCGGCCGACAAAACGCTGAGCATATTCAGCATAAGCGGCGCACAGGTTAAACAGATTCCGAATCCGCAGGAAATAAGTACATTGCAGTTGCCGCAAGGCACCTACACTGGCGTGTACGAGCAGAACGGAGAACGGACAACGTTCAAAGTATTAGTGAAGTAAACTATTGATAATTAACAAATAACAATTAATAATTAACAATTGAAAATTGAGAATTTAAAATTCATAATTCGTAATTCGTAATTCATAATTCGTATTTGATATGATGAAAAGGACATTAACAATAATATTTCTGACGGCGTTGGCGGTTGTTGCAAACGCACAAGACGCACAAGACGCACAAAACGCGCAGGACAAGAAACAAAGGAACTATCTCTATATCAACGCCGGCTACGGTCTGAGCGATGTCAACTTCAAACTTGGCAGCGGCGTGGGCAAGAAACAGGCTGGCACTGGCCTTTCCGCCGCCATAGGTGTCGGACATTATTTCACCGATCATGTGGGTTTGTCGCTCGGCGCACGTTTTGCAACAAGCAATGCTACCGCTAAACTTGCTCTGCGCGAAACAGTTACCGGCATAGCATCGCCCGACCTGCTCCTCGACAACAAATCGAAAACCACGGTGATGGATTTTTCTACGCTCAAAGATAAGACCAAGGAATCGATGATTTATGTGCCCATAGGTTTGCTTCTGAAGTACAACTTAGGGCAGAAATGGATTTTCGAAACTATGGTCAATGCCGAGCCGGGTTTTGTGATGAAACAGAGCTACTCTACAAAAGGCGCTATACGCACAACGTCGTCGTACTCAGGCAGCTACGACGGTACGCCCGTCGAGATTGACGAAGTGCCCGACTTCGCTGGCGACGGATCTACCGAAAAGTCGGGTTTCAAAGGCGACACCGACATGAAGGGATTCCTCTTCGGTGCGGGCGCTGTGTGCTCACTGCTTTATCCTGTTACTGAGTGTGTTATGGTCGGCGCGGGCGTGTACGGGTCGTACACTTTCACCGACCAGAGCAACGGCGGCAACGCCAAGCTCTACGACGGCACCAACTACGCCGGCGTGGTGCAGTCGGAAGTCTGCACCAAGGTGCAGCCGTTGGCTGTAGGCCTTACGGCCGGTGTGCGCATCTGCTTCGGTGGCAAGGCGAAACAGCCGAAACCCCAACCCGAACCCATTGCGCAGCCGCAACCTGTTGAGCCTAAGCCCGAACCACTGCCCGCACCCATCGAGAGCGAAAACAAAATAGACCTGAAGCCATCGATGGCCGATATTATGCCGACGAACTACGTATACGTGAGCACCAGCGGCGACATGTCGAAACAGCTGCAGCTCAAGAACGTCGGCGACCCGATAGGTTCGCCGATAACCTTCGCCACCAACAGCGACAAACTGCTGCTCGACAACACCTTCTCGATACTCGACACGGTGGTGATTTTCCTGCGCGAGAACCCCGACGTGACGAAGATGCAGATTGCAGCCCACACCGACGACACGGGCACCGAAGAGTACAACCTCGACCTCTCGAACCGACGCGCTAAGACCGTTGCCGACTACATCATAGGCAAGGGCATAGAGCCGGAGCGCCTCGTAACCATAGGTTACGGCGAGACGCGCCCGCTCAACAACAACGCCACACCCGAGCAGCGCGAAGTGAACCGACGCGTCGAATTCACTATCCTCGAATTGAACGGAGAAGGGATTTGAGAATTCAAAATTCAAAATTGAAAAACACTAAAATATTTTATAACAAAAACTCTATATCTATGAAGAAAAACACATTCATTATCTTTCTCTTGCTTGTTATTGCGGCTCAGGCGCAAGCGTATGATTTCAAAAGTGACGGATTATGCTATAATATCATAAATTATGAAGAGCCTTATGAAGTTGAAGTAACATATGAATATAAAACATCTAGTACTGACCCTAAAGGCAATTACGAAGGTCTTACTTCTGCTATTATTCCTGAAACAGTAACTAATCCGAAGAACAACCAAACCTATGTAGTTAAAAGTATTAGCGACTTTGCTTTCTGTTATTGCAAAGACCTGACTTCTATAACTATTCCCAAAAGTGTAACAAGCGTTGGTGGTGCAATAAGCGTTGATGGTGCAACAGTTATTTATAACTTCCTAAGCAGCAAACTGACGGACATAAATGTTGATAACGACAACGCTTATTTTTCTTCTACTAATGGAATATTATTTAATAAAAACAAAACTGAGATTATATGTTACCCTAAAGCAAGAAAAGGAGCATATATTATCCCCGATGGAGTTGTGCGCATTGGCGATTTAGCTTTCTGTGAATGTTATGAGTTATCCTCTATAACAATTCCGAATGGAGTCATTGATATTGGTCCTTTTGCCTTTATGAGTTGTTACGGGTTAACAACTGTAACTATTCCTGACGGCGTTAAGAATTTGGGTGTACACGCATTCAATGGTTGCAAAAACCTTACGTCAATAACACTTCCAGGAAGTATCAATGAAATACCAATGTATTGTTTTTCTAATTGTGAATTTACATCTATAACCATTCCAGAAGGAGTTAAAACTATAGATAGTTCTGCTTTTTGGAATTGTCATAAATTAGCGTCTATATCAATACCTGAGAGTGTTATATATGTTTACAAAACCATATGTAGTGGACTCCTTGAATATGCGGAATATTTAGGAAATGAAAAGAACCCATATTTATGTTGTATGGGGCCGACACATCCTTTGCATGAACAAGCAGATGAGGTAACAGAATATACAATAAATAACGAATGTAAAGTAATTGCAGGAAGTGCATTTGCGATTTTTTATGAGAACTTAGCTTCTATAATTATCCCCAATAGCATTACGAGTATAGGACCGGGTGCATTTTCGGAGTGTAAGAGCTTGCAGTCGGTTGTTATACCCAAAGAGGTTACTTATATTGGCGACCAAGCATTTGAAAATTGTAAGAATTTAACCATCTATAGTGAAGCACCATCAAAGCCTGATGGATGGGACAATAGCTGGAATCCGGATAAATGCCAAGTATATTACAACTGTAAGAATCTGACACTTAGCACAAACAATGATAAAAATGGAAGTGCAAGCGCAGATGGTGTTCTGGGTTATGGCAATAAGTTATGGTATGCAAATGGCGCTACAGCAACCTTGACCGCCACACCCAAAGAGAACTGCCATGTGAAATGGGACGATAACACAACAGCGAACATTCGCACGATTGAAATGACAGACAATAAAAGTGTTACAGCCACATTCGAGGCTTGCACACCAGCGCCTGGCATAGACAAAGCACCAACTTGCACAGCCAAAGGCCTTAAGGCAGGTGGTTCGCTATGCTCTGTATGCGGTCATATATTTGAAGCTCAGGAGGAAATAGACATGATACCACACAGCTTCACCAACTACCAATACAACGAAGACGCTACTGTTGATGCCGACGGTACCGAGACGGCTTACTGCGACTATGGCTGTGGCACCAGTAACACCCGCACAGTAGAAGGCACACGACTGCAAAATCCGACCGACATCGGCACTCTCAGTGCCGATGAACTCACCATAAGCATAAGCGGCCACAGAATTGTGGTCGAGAATGCCACAGAGGATATTTACATATATGATGCTATCGGGCATCAATTGGCACACCAATCGCCTATGACTCAGAACGTTTTCGAGATGCATAACCATGGCGTTTATTTTGTAAAGTGCGGCAATAAGAGCAAAAAAGTTGTGATTAAATAAGTTAACCACACAAAGTGTTGTTCCGTGGTTAGATAATACTTTTGCGCTTTCAGCGCGAAACGATGGTAATACGTTGTTTCCCAAGGCGTTGCCTCGGGCTATGGATTTTTGCCCTTTCAGGGCGTTGTTAATTGTTCATTGTTAATTATTCATTATCAATTCGTTCCATTCGCCCGACGCCGCAAGGCGTCATTCGTGGGGTTTTGTTTCATTCGGTGATAGATTCTTTCCGTGTTTTTCGTGTGTTCCGTAGTTATAATTTCGTAATTGGCTACGCCAAACTTCGTTTCGGAATTCGTAATTCATAATTCGAAATTGAAAATATAAGTTAAAAATAGAGTTATTCGGAAAAGAATTAGTAACTTCGCCTCGTTTTTGCATTAATGCGAAAAGTAACGAAACGAAATATGGAGTTTACAGCATTACAGATAGCTCAGTTGATAGAAGGCAAGGTAGAGGGCAACCCCGACACTATAGTGCGCGACGTGTCGAAGATAGAAGAGGGTCGAGAGCACACTCTTACATTCTTTGCCAACCCGAAATATGAGCATTACGTCTATTCGACGGCGGCATCGGTGGTGATAGTGAATGCCGACTTTGAGGCCCGCGAACCGGTGAAAGCCACGTTGATACGTGTTCCGAACGCATATCAGGCATTGGCCAAGCTGCTCGAGATGTATGAGCAGATGCAGCCGCAGAAACGTGGCATAGAGCAACCTTCGTTCATAAGCGACAGTGCCAAAGTGGGCACCGACGTTTACGTCGGTGCGTTTGCATACATAGCTCCCAACGCCAAGATAGGCAACAACGTGAAGATATATCCGCAGGCATACATAGGCGACGGCGTTGAAATCGACGACGACACAACGATATATGCAGGCGTGAAAATATACAAAGGCTGCAAAGTGGGCAAGCGCTGCGTGATACACGCAGGCTGCGTGATAGGCGCCGACGGTTTCGGCTTCGCACCCGACGCCAACAACGTTTACCACAAAGTGTCGCAAGTGGGCAATGTGTGCATTGCCGACGATGTGGAGGTTGGCGCCAACACCTGCATCGACCGTGCCACCATGGGCTCTACGCGCATTGGCAAAGGCACCAAACTCGACAACCTGATACAGGTGGCGCACAACGTAGAGATAGGCGAAAACACAGTGATGGCAGCGTTGAGCGGCGTAGCCGGCTCAACCAAGATAGGCAGCAACTGTATGTTTGGCGGTCAAGTCGGCATTGCCGGGCACATACATGTGCCCGACGGCGTGAAATGCGCTGCACAAACCGGCGTAAACAACAACGTGAAGAAAGCCGGCGCATCGCTATTCGGCTCACCAGCAATGGATTACATGGAATTCAACCGTTCGTTTGTCGTATTCCGCCATCTGCCCGAGCTGAAACGCCAGCTCGACGAACTGCAAAAACAATTTGACGAAACAAAGAAATAAAGTATTGTATAGCATAATGGAGAAGCAGACAACGCTGAAAGGCTCGGCATCGTTCAAGGGGAAGGGATTGCACACAGGTATAGTTGTGAACTTGACCATAAATCCGGCACCCGCAGGGTTCGGATACCAATTCCGCCGCATCGATGCCGACGGTCGGCCGCTTATAGCAGCCGACGCGCGCAAAGTGTCGTTCACACAGCGCGGCACAGTATTGTCTGGTCCTAACGACTTAAAGATAAGCACCATAGAGCACCTTATGTCGGCATTGCGCGGCATGCGCATCGACAACTGCCTCATAGAGCTCGACGGTCCCGAAGTGCCCATACTCGACGGCAGCGCGAAACCCTTCGTTGATGCGATAAAATCGGTAGGCATCGAAGAGCAAGACGCTGAGCGTGAATATTTTGTGATAAATCACAAAATAGTTTACGAAGAGCCCGAGAAAGGCATCAGAATAATGGCGTTGCCCGAAGACCATTTTGCGGCTCAGGTGAACATAGAGTTCGACGGATCGCGTTGTCTGCCCAACCAATACGCGCTCATCGAGAGCCTCGATGAGTACGCGTCGGTTTACGACTGCCGCACGTTCGTATTTTTGCACGAAGTGCAACCTCTTTTGCAAATGGGGCTTATAAAGGGAGGAGATTTAGACAATGCCATAGTGTTTGTCGAGAACGACCTCAGCGAAACAGAGCAAAAGAGCTTAGCCGCTCAGCTGGGCCGCGACAAAATAACAATACACCGTTCGGGCGCAATGAACGACCGCGACTTGAAATACAGCAACGAGCCTGCGCGTCACAAACTGCTCGACCTGATAGGCGACTTGTCGCTCGTGGGCAAACCCATCAAAGGGCGCATCATTGCCACACGCTCAGGCCACGGCTCGAATACGGCATTTGCAAGAAAACTATTGGAAGAGAATATATAATATTAGTGTGAAAAGATTATGAATCAACAATTTACATCGATACATCCCGAAGCTAAAATCGGAAAGGACGTTGAGATAGGACCATTTGTAACTATCGACAAAGACGTAGTGATAGGCGACGGGACAAAGATAATGAGCGGTGCGGTGATTTTGGAAGGTACACGCATCGGATGTAATTGTCGGATTTTCCCGCACGCCGTGTTGGGTGCGGTGCCGCAAGACCTGAAATTCGTGGGCGAATACACCACCTGCGAGATAGGCGACAACAATACTATACGCGAGTTTGTAACAATCAACCGCGGTACGAAATCGACAGGCCGCACGGTAGTTGGCAACAACAACCTGCTTATGGCCTACACACATGTAGGCCACGACTGCGTGCTTGGTAACAATCTTATTGTTTCGAACGCCACGCAATTTGCCGGCGAAGTACACGTTGACGACTTTGCTGTAGTAGGCGGCGGCACACTGGTACACCAGTTCACGCACATCGGCTGCCACGTGATGATACAAGGCGGCTCGCGCCTTGGCAAGGACATTCCGCCCTACGTGATGGTGGGCCGCGAACCTATTTCGTACGAAGGATTGAACCTCGTGGGCCTCAAACGTCGCGGATACACCAACGAGCAAATAGCTGAAGTACAGGATATTTACAAATATATTTACTTGTCGAAACTCAACACCACACAAGCCATCGAAGCCATAGAGGCCAACATAGCGCCGTCGGAGATACGCGACACAGTGGTCAGCTTCGTCAAGAGCTCTTCAAGAGGCATTGTACGTTGAAAATCAAAAAAAAAATGAAATATTTATAAGCGAGGCGGTGAATAACCGCCTCGTTTTGCATTTTTTTTACTACATTTGGTCGGTTTTCGAAAAAGCAAAATGCAGTTTAAAGATATCATAGGTCAGGACGAGGTGAAAAACAACCTTCGCAACATGTACGAGACACACCGCATACCCCATGCGATGATGTTCGTAGGCCGCGAAGGCACTGGCGCTTTGCCTTTGGCTGTGGCCTATGCGCAGTATATCAACTGTACCGGCGACAAGTCGGGTGGCGACTCGTGCGGCAAATGCCCGTCGTGCATCAAATACCAGAAAATAGCCCACCCCGACCTGCACATGATATATCCGAACGTCAACCGCGACACAAGCACCGATTCGCTGACTTACATCAGCGAATGGCGCGAGGCTCTCACGACAAACCCCTACCTGACAATCGCGGAGTGGACCAACTTAATGGACGGCACAAAACGCGCCTCGATACGCGACAACGACGCCACACTTGTGCACCAGAAGTTGCGCATGAAACCGCTCGAAGCTCAGTATCAGATACTTATTGTGTGGTATCCCGAGACGATGAACGATGCTTTTGCCAATAAAATACTGAAAATACTTGAGGAGCCGCCCACCGACACGATGTTCATGCTTGTGGCCGAAAAGGTGTCGCTACTGTTGCCCACCATAGTAAGCCGCACGCAGATTATCAACGTGCCGCCCATAGTACCCGACGATATGGTGGCACACCTCAAGCAAAAATACGGCGTAGCGCCCGACGAGGCTATGCGCGTTGCGCGCATAGCAAACGGCAACGCCAAGAAAGCCAGCTATATGGTCGAAGATGCCGAAGAGCTCAACAAGAACCTCGACTTCTTCGTGCGAATGATGCGCATGTGCTACGCACGGCGCGTTCACGAGATGGCGCCACTGTGCGACGAGACGATGAAAATGTCGTCGGACGAGCTCAACGGCAAGCTCAGTTACGCGCTCCACATGATTAGAGAAAGCTTCGTAATGAACCTTAATCATCAGGAACTCAACTACATGTCGGTCGGCGAAGAGCAGTTTTCGCAGAAATTCTGCCGCTTCGTACACATCGACAATGCAATAAAAATATCAGATGTTATTAACAAGGCGATTGCCAAAATTGAGCAGAACGGCAATCACCGAATAGTAATGATGGACCTCTTGCTCAATGTGGCAATGTACTTGCACAAACCGAGGTCTTGATATATTATATAATAGCCGCAAGGCAAAAACAATTATGGAAGACGAAATATTAGATGAATCTATGCTTGACGAACCTATCGACGACGACTCTGCCGAAGAGGAATCGGTTGAGATAGAGAAAGTTGAGAAGATAGAAGAAGATGACGAGAAAGACGACGACGTGCAGATAATACCTCCTGTGCGCAAAGAGCCTAACTGCCGCAGCTGCCATGGCACTGCGGCCGTGAGAGGAGGTAAGCTGCATGTGTACGACTGGCTCGACGACCTGCCCGAACCGCCGCAGGCAAGCGACCTCGTGGAGGTGCAGTTCAAGAACACACGCAAAGCGTACTACCGCAACAGCACCAACATTCCGCTCCACAAAGGCGACATTGTCGCTGTGGAGTCGTCGCCCGGGCACGACATAGGCGAAGTGACACTCGTTGGGCGCCTTGTCTATCTGCAGATGCACAAAAACCGCATCAATCCGCAGACCTACGAGTTCCGCCGCATCTACCGCATAGCGCGGCAGACCGACATTGAGAAGTGGGAAGAGGCTAAAGCCCTCGAGCAGTCTACGATGCTCGAGTCGCGCCAAATAGCTGAGGATCTGAAGCTTAACATGAAGATAGGCGATGTTGAGTATCAGGGCGACCGCACCAAAGCTATATTCTACTACATAGCCGACGAGCGCGTCGACTTCCGCGAACTGATAAAAGTTCTGGCCGAACGATTCCACGTGCGCATAGAGATGAAGCAGATAGGCGCCCGCCAAGAGGCAGGCCGCATTGGCGGTCTTGGATCGTGCGGCCGCGAACTGTGCTGCGCCTCATGGATGACAAGTTTCGTGTCGGTTACAACGCAGTCGGCTCGCATACAGGACATGTCGCTCAACCCGCTGAAACTTGCCGGCCAGTGCGGCAAGTTGAAATGTTGCCTCAACTACGAGCTCGACGTCTACCTCGACGCCCTGCAGTCGTTCCCGCCCATCGAGAACCCGCTCGAGACGGGCGAAGGCACATTCTACTTCTTCAAATACGACATTTTCAAGCACATAATGTGGTACTCGGCCATCAAAGACAAACCCAGCAACATAGTTGCTGTGGATGCCGACCACGTGCGCGAGATACAGGAGATGAACGCCCGCGGCGAGAAGCCCGAGAAACTTGGCAGCACCGAAGTTGCCACCGTTACCGAAGAGGTTGGTTTCTCTAACGTTGAGCTCGACGACCTTACGCGTTTCGACAACAAGAACAAACGCAACAAGGGAAATCGTAACCACAACCGCGACAACAACCGCAACCGTGGCGGACAGCAGCAGCAACATCAGCGCCAGCAGCAAGGCGGCAACGAGCCTGCCGCAGAAGGCGAACGCCCTCAGCAGCAGCAAAACCACCACGACAACCGCGACAACCGCAACCGCGGCGGGCACGACCGCAACGACCGTCGCAGATTCGACAACCGCAACCGCAACAATAACAACGGTGGCGGCGACCGTGGCGGACAGAACCCCAACAACAATGGCAACCAACCTCAGAGCAATGATTAAACTGTTGAAAACACTGATTATCGGGGCGTTTATCGCCCCGATAATACTCACCGCTTGTAGCACCAACGACGTCTACAACGACTACATAGCTCTGCCCAACAAAGGTTGGGGCACCGACTCGCTGGCCGTCTTCCGCACACAAATCGACGATGCCTCGGCATCGTACAATTTGTGGATTCAGATACGCAACGAGAACGATTATCCGTACTCCAACCTGTGGCTTTTCATAGATGTTGTCTCGCCCGACGGACAGATGGCACGCGACACACTGGAGTGCATTCTCGCCCGCCCCGACGGCAGCTGGCTTGGCGGCGGCTGGGGAAGCCTCTACTCGCTGCAATGTCCATACCGCCTCAACTCGCACTTCGCGCAAAGCGGCAACTACACGTTCCGCATGGCGCACGGCATGCGCGACGACGACATTCGCGGCATTCATAGCTTGGGCCTCAGAATAGAAAAAAACGAAAAGGCCGATGGGAAAGAATAAACTCAGGAAATTTGCCGAAATGGCAACTTACGAGCACGTCTTTCAAGCTGATTTCGAACAACTTAAAGATACTACATTTGCCCTAAAGGGCAAATGGTGCGCCGACTTTTTCCACAACGAGAACCCCATTGTGGTGGAGCTTGGCTGTGGCAAAGGTGAATACACGGTAGGCCTCGCACGTCTTTTCCCCGATAAGAACTTCATCGGAGTGGACATAAAAGGCGCGCGAATTCATGCTGGTGCCACGCAGGCCAAAGAGGAAGGACTGACGAACGTAGCGTTCGTCAGAACTCGCATCGAATTCATTGAGAAGTTCTTTGCTGCCGACGAGGTGAGCGAAGTGTGGGTAACCTTCCCGGACCCTCAAATGCAAAAGCCGCGCAAGCGGCTTGTCGGCACGCTGATGCTTAGCCGTTTCCGCACGTTTCTGAAACCCGAAGGCTTCGTACATCTGAAAACCGACAGCAATTTCTTGTATCAATACACACAGGAAATGCTGAAAATCAACAACATAACACCAGCCGTAAATCTCAACGACCTCTACGGCGCCGGCTACGACGACGTCATTCTGTCGATACAGACGTACTACGAATCGAAATGGCTGGCACACGGACTGACCATCAAATATGTGAAATTTCAGCTGCCAGTGGCAGCTGAACTCATTGAACCTGAAGTCGATATAGAATTCGACACATATCACAGCGCGGGCCGCGGTGTGAAAGAGAAACAGCAGAAAACTATATAATTAAAGTATAAAATGGCATTTTATCCGAAACTAGTTACCGATGCGCTGCGCACGGTGATTCACCCCGAGAAGAAAACCGACATAGTAACCCTCGGAATGGTCGAAGACGACATCAGAATCAGCGGCAACCGCGTCAGTTTCAGCCTGTTGTTCGACCGTCCGAACGACCCGCTCGTGGCAACGATAAAGCAAATGTGCGCCGACGCCATCAAACGTGACTTGGGACCCGAAGTAGAAATCGACGGCAACATATTTATAAAAATACGTCAGCGCGAACAGGCACAAGTGCCTGTTCTGCCGAACGTTAAGAATGTCATAGCCGTAGCATCGGGTAAAGGCGGCGTAGGCAAATCGACCGTAACGGCCAACCTTGCGGTGGCCTTGGCCAACGCAGGTTGCAAAGTAGGACTGCTCGACGCCGACATCTTCGGTCCGTCGATACCCATCATGTTCGGCACCGAAAGCGCCCGCCCGTGCCTCTCGCCCAACTCGGCCGCTGGACGCGACCTCATTGCGCCGGTAGAGAAATACGGCGTCAGAATGCTCAGCATCGGATACTTCGTCAACCCCGACGAAGCAGTGATATGGCGTGGCGGCATGGCCACCAACGCCCTGCGCCAGCTCATCACCGAAGCCGACTGGAGCGAACTCGACTATCTGCTCATCGACATGCCTCCTGGCACGAGCGACATACACATAACCACCGTCAACACCATCGACCTGACGGGCGCGATAATAGTATCGACGCCGCAACGCGTAGCGCTCGCCGATGCCGTGAAAGGCATCGACATGTTCCGCAACGAGAAGGTGAACGTACCTATTATAGGTATAGTGGAGAATATGGCGTGGTTCACACCTCGCGAACTGCCCGAAAACAAATACTTCATCTTCGGCGAAGGCGGTGCCAAACGTCTTTCGGAAGAGATGGGGGTGCCGCTTCTGGCCCAAATACCTATAGTACAAGGCATTAGAGAGAATGGCGACAAAGGCACTCCAGCCGCGCTCGACGAGAACACAATGACAGGTCAGGCTTTTGCGCAGCTTGCGCAAAATGTCATTGAGCACACGCGCAAATGATCGACACGCATACACATATCTATTCAAAAGAGTTCGCGGCTGACCGCGACGCGGTCGTGGCGCGCGCACGCCGTGCCGGACTCTCAGCCATCGTCCTGCCCAACGAAGACGACACGTCGCTCGAGGCTTTAGCCTCGATGTGCGACGAGTACGCCGGCTACTGCTTTCCGCTCTACGGTCTGCATCCGACGGAGCTGACCGCAGACTATCGCGGACAGTTGGAGCGCATTTTCGCCTTCGCCGAGCAACGTGCCGACGCCAAAGGCGTCGGCGAGATAGGGCTCGACTTGTATTGGGACAAGACAAAAGCCGCCGAGCAGGCCGAAGTATTCGCCTGGCAGATAGATTATGCGATAGCGCATAATCTGCCAATGTCGATACATTGTCGCAACGCTTACGAGCTTCTGTTTCAGGTATTTGAGCAGTTCAGCGCCGCTGCATTGCGCGGCTCGCTTCACTGCTTTTCGGGTTCGGCCGCCGATGCGCAACGCATTGTGACAGACTATCCCAACATGGTGCTCGGTGTCAACGGCACCGTAACGTACAAGAACTCCGAGTTGCCGGCAACATACCAAGACGTTCCATTGCAACGCATTGTGTTAGAGACCGATGCGCCATACTTATCGCCGGTTCCGTTGCGCGGGAAGCGCAACGAACCGTCGTTTGTGCCGTTTGTCGCGCAGCGTTTGGCCGAAATATATGGCTTGCCGGTGTCGGAAGTTGAAAAAATAACAGACCAGAATGCGCGTCGCGTGTTCGGCATTTGACGTCGGAAACAGGGCAAAATGGCGTGAAATTAGACTTTGTTAGAAAAAAAAATAAAAAAATTCACCTTAGCGAAAAAAAATATTTTGGGCGTAACTATCAGATACATACGCTATAAGCGCATTTTTTCTGATTTTGAACAAAATCTAAATAAATGAAATATAGCTTGTATGTCGTAAAAAATTAGTATTTTGGTCGCCTGAAAGCAACTACTATGTAGTGTTTCAAACAAGATTATTAAAAATGATCAAAAAAAATAAGTTTAAAAATTAACAAAAAGTAAATTTTAATTAGGAATTATGAAAAAGCTATTTGCGATTTTAGCAGTAATCGGCATGATGAGCTTTAGCTCATCAGTGATGGCACAAGAGAACACAGAAGCATCAGAACCTGAGGCAACTGAAGTAATTGATGCCAATGACAACAGTGAAGCAGCTGTGGCAGGCGCCGAAAATGAGGAAAGTGTACATCAGGTCCTCAAAACAAAATTCGTTGAAGGTGGTGTCATCTGGATGATGCCCGTGTTGTTGTGCTTGATCTTAGGTCTTGCAATTGCTTTCGAGCGTATCATCTACTTGACAGCAGCCAACACCAACACGAAGAAACTTCTCAAGAACGTAGAAGCAGCACTTGCTAAAGGCGGTGTAGAGGAGGCAAAGAAAGTTTGCCGAGAGACCCGCGGTCCGGTAGCTTCGATATTCTATCAGGGTTTCCTCCGTTACGACGAAGGTCTCGAGATGGTCGAGAAGACAGTAGTATCGTACGGTTCGGTACAAATGGGTTTGCTTGAGAACGGTCTTACATGGATTTCGTTGTTCATCGCCCTTTCACCGTCGTTAGGTTTCATGGGTACTGTCGTAGGTATGATCCAGGCATTCGATAGCATCCAGGCAATGGGTGATATTTCGCCTATCGCGGTTGCCGGTGGTATCAAGGTTGCCCTTCTTACAACACTCTTCGGTCTTATCGCAGCCGTTGTACTTCAAATATTCTACAACTATATCGTTGCAAAAATCGACGGTATTGTGAACAAGATGGAAGACGCTTCTATCTCGTTGATGGATATTATTATGAAGGCACAAAAAAAATAAAACATTAGAAAAATGAAGTCTATAGGATTTATCGGAAAGATTGCGATGTACGCTATGATGGTAATCAGCGTCGTTCTCTGCGTACTTATGGTAGCGAACGATGGTGAGGACTCGTCGGTTAGTACAGCAATCATATGGTCATATATAACACTCGGATTGTGCTTGGTAGCAGCTGTTCTCTCAGCCGTCATAGGAGCATTCACGAATTCAGGTGGTTTGTTGAAGACAATAATAGTCATAGTAGCGTGCGCGGCATTGGTACTGATATGCTGGTCACTCTCTGACTCGACACCTCTCAACATCATCGGATACGAAGGCGACGAGAACTGCGAGCCATGGCTCAACATTGCCGACACGGGCTTGTTCCTGTTCTACGCAATAGGACTTGCAGCCGTAGTAGCAATTGTATATTCTGAGGTAATTAAATTTTTCAAATAAGCCAAAAGGCTTAAAAAGAGAACATTATGAGCAAAAAAGAAGTACCAGAAGCAAATGCCAGTTCGTGCGCGGATATAGCATTTACTTTGCTTATATTCTTCCTTGTTGCCACTACTATGAGTACCGATACGGGTTTGTCACGTTTGTTGCCGCCTATCGTACCCGAAACCGAGGAAACGCCGCCTCCAGTTAAGGAGCGTAACGTATTCCAAGTCTCTATCAACTACAAGAACGACCTTCTGGTCGAAGGTGAGTGGATGACCGACATCCGCCAGTTGAGAGGTAGGGCAAAGGAATTTATTGCGAACCCGGCAGATGCCGACAACCTGCCCGAAAAGCAGGAGACAGAAGTCCCCTTCTTCGGCACATACAGAGTTTCGAAGGGAGTCATCTCTCTTCAGAACGACCGAGGAAGCGAGTATCAGGCGTATCTTACTGTGCAGAATGAACTTCAGGCCGCATACAACGAATTGCGCGACGAATTGGCAAAAGAGAAATTCAAGAAGCCGTTCGAAGACTGCAGCTCTGAGGAACAAGACGCTATAAAGAAGATATATCCGCAACGTATTTCTGAAGCAGAACCTAAAAACTATAAGAAGTAATGGCAAAGTTTAGAAAAAATGGCAAAGGCGGACAGCAGAAGCTCAACACTTCGTCGCTTCCGGATATTGTGTTTACGTTGCTGTTCTTCTTCATGGTGGCAACTTCAATGAAGGAGGTTACGCTGATTGTCAAAATCAAATCGCCTGAAGCAACGGAAGTTACTAAGTTGGAGCAGAAATCGCTGGTGTCGTACATTTATGTAGGACAACCGTCGAACACACGCAAGTTCGGTACCGAACCTCGTATCCAGCTCAACGACTCGTATCAAACGGTAGATGATATTCAGAACTACATTTTGCAAGAGCGCGAAAACATGAAAGAGTCGGACCGTCCGAAGATGACCGTCTCGATAAAAGCCGACGCGCAAGTGCAGATGGGTACTATCACCGACATCAAACAGGCGTTGCGTAAAGCCCAAGCGTTGAAGATTAGCTACTCAGCGCGTAAAGCAATTAAAAAGTAAATTATTTCAAAATCAAGTCAAGTAATAAAGCGTATGCCTTTCGGCATACGCTTTTTTTTTGGCCCAATTATTCCAAAAGCCGCAAAATATTATTTACTTTGTTTGTTTTTATATTCATGACAAATGATAAAGATATTGTCGTTACCGCCGAGTCTGGCTCGCAAGTTCAATGCGATAACCGAACTGCCACGCAGTGAGTGGTTTGCCACGTCGGACCCCGACGGGGCGAAAGTAGGTTCGGGTGGCGGAACGGCATGGGCGCTTTCGGAGTACGCCAGAAGCGTGCAAGGCGGCACACCGAAATCGGAGAAAAAAATCATAATACATGCCGGCGGACAAAGCCGCCGGCTACCAGCATACGCGCCTTCGGGCAAAATACTGACACCAGTACCCGTCTTCCGCTGGTCGAGAGGCCAGTCGGTACGGCAGAACTTGCTATCATTGCAAGTGCCACTGTACGAGCAGATTATGGGAATGTCGTTGGCCACGCAGAACACGCTCATTGCCAGCGGCGATGTGCTTACACTCACCGCAGAGCCGGCATCGGCTCTGCCCGATGCCGATGTGGTGTGCTACGGAATATGGTCGACAGCGCAAACGGCATCGAACCACGGTGTATTCTTCATGCCACGCACCGACAGCGGCACGCTCGATTTCATGCTTCAGAAACCGTCGCACGACGAGATAGAGCGGCTTTCGGCCACTCACATGTTCCTGATGGACGTTGGCATCTGGGTACTGAGCGACCGCGCAGTGGAAGTACTGATGCGCAAATGCGGCTGGGACGGGCAGAGTTACAACGACGGCGTACCGCGTTTCTACGACCTTTACTCTGAATTCGGCACCGCGCTTGGCGTCAGCCCGACGCGCACCGACGCCGACATCACGCCACTGAGCGTTGCCATTGTAACACTCAGTGACAGCGAATTCTACCATTTCGGCACGTCGCCCGAACTGATTTCTTCGACCGAACGGATACAGAATCTCGTTGTCGACCAGCGGCATATATGGCATCACAAAGTGAAGCCGCAACCTTCGATTTTTGTTCAAAATTCGCAATGCGAATTTTCATTTTCGTCTGATAATGAGAATATTTGGGTAGAGAACAGCCACATAGGCGCAAATTGGAAACTGACAAAAGACAACATAATAACGGGCGTTCCGGCGAACGATTGGAAGATCGAGGTGCCACCGGGCATCTGCATCGACATAGTGCCAATCGGTGCGGCGGAGTATGCCGTACGGCCGTACGGCATAGGCGACAAATTCAGAGGCCGTCTGTCGGACAAAGCGACGACACTGCTCGGCGAACCACTCGATGAATGGCTAAGCAAGCGAGGCATCACCTTCGAAGAGGCTCATTTAGAGTCCGATACCGACATTCAATCGGCCGATTTGTTCCCTGTGGCAAGCGATATCGATGCAGCGTACCGTATGTTGCGATTTATGATTTTTGCCGAAGGCGAAAAATCAGAATGGCTTGCAACACGCCGCATAAGCGCCGAGACAATCAGTGCCGAAGCCAACTTGGAACGGCTTGTGGCACAGCGCAATACATTTCTTGCGCGCAATTTGCCGCAAATGGCGGCAAATTACCGCAAAAGTGTCTTTTATCAGACCGACCTGGCCGACGCGGCGCGACTATGGCGGGCCAACAATCTGCCACTGCCAGCCGCACTTCCCGACAGCGAACCGCCACTCACGCTCATGCGCGACATGATGTTCCGCTCGGAAGTAAAACGCTTCGACGCGCAAGGCGTCGAAGAGAGCAAAAAAGCATTCGAAATACTACGCACAACGATACGGCAGTCGGTCGGCGACTGCATAAAACCCACCAGAACAGTCAGTTGCGACCAGATTGTGTGGGGTCGGTCGCCAGCGCGCCTCGACTTAGCCGGCGGCTGGGCCGACACGCCGCCTTTCTGCTTGCAGGAAGGCGGAAGTGTGGTCAACATAGCCGTCGATTTGAATGGGCAGCCGCCCATTCAGGTTTTCATCAGACATACCGACGAGCCATGCATCAATATGCACTCGATAGACAATGGCGTGGCGGAGACAGTATCGACATTCGACGAGGTAAAAGACTGCAACAGAGTTGGTTCGGCCTTCTCGATAGTAAAAGCTGCCTTATGTCTCGCTGGTTTTCACCCCGAATATTGCGCAGTGAGATATGGCTCATTGCACGAACAGCTCGCCGCCTTTGGCGGCGGCATGGAGATAACGACACTGGTGGCAATTCCGAAAGGTTCGGGACTTGGCACAAGTTCAATATTAGCAGCCACTGTACTTGGCTCATTGTCAGATTTTTGCGGGCTCAGCTGGACACGTCGGCAGATATGCCATCGGACATTGGTGCTTGAGCAGATGCTGACCACAGGCGGTGGTTGGCAAGACCAGTACGGCGGTGTGTTCCAGGGCGTTAAGCTGCTCGAATCGGCACAAGGCAGTCAGGAACACGTAAGTGTGAAATGGCTGCCGTCGGAAATATTCTCCGACAAAAGCCGTTGGCTTTTGTATTACACTGGTATAACGCGAGTTGCAAAGAACATACTCGACGAGATAGTGCGCGGCATGTTTCTTAATGAAAATAAGAGGCTCGAAACGCTTAACCACATCAAAAAACATGCGTATAAAGTAGCTGACGCTATCCAGAATTCGGATATCGACGAGGTCGGAAGGCTGTTGAAGCAGTCGTGGAAACTGAATTGTGCACTCGATTCGGGCACCACGACACCCGAAATAGACAGGATTGTAGAGATGACAGACAATTATTCGTTGGGTTACAAGCTTTTAGGTGCCGGCGGCGGCGGATATATGCTTATATGCGCCAAAGACGCCGACGCTGCGAGCCTCATACGCAACGTTCTGACCCAGGAAGCGCCGAACGACAAAGCTCGCTTTGTCGACATGAGTGTAAGCAATGTAGGACTGCAAATATCAAGGAGTTAACAATATATGAGTAATTTTCATTTAGTGATAATGGCAGGCGGTGTCGGAAGCCGTTTTTGGCCGATGAGCCGCCCCGAAAAGCCAAAACAGTTTATTGATGTATTGGGCGTTGGGCGCACGCTGATACAACTCACAGCCGATCGTTTCGGTGCCGACTTCGAGCCATCGCACACATGGGTGGTAACGTCGGGCAAATACGCCGACATGGTTCACGAGCAGCTGCCCGACGTGCCACGCGAGAACATACTGCTCGAGCCGTGCATGCGCAATACTGCGCCATGCATCAGCTACGTGGTTTGGAAGATACGCAAACGCTTCCCCGACGCTGTTCTGGTTGTGTCACCAGCCGACCATTTTGTTGTTGATATTCAAGAATTTAGAAATATCATCACACGCGGTCTGAACTTTGTTGGAGGCACGTCGCGAGTGCTTACCCTTGGCATGAAACCGACGTATCCGAACACCGGATACGGCTATATACATTCGGGCAAAAAGGTCGATGACTTCACAAACGAAGTACAAGCGTTCAAGGAGAAACCGCAACTCGAAGTGGCCAAGCAATATCTCGCCGAAGGCGGATATTACTGGAACGGTGGCATTTTCCTGTGGGACGCAGCCACCGCCGAAGCCGCCATACGAGCTTTTGAGCCCGAAATGGCCGCACTTTTCGACCAGATGGCAGCGGATTTTTACACCGAGAAAGAACAAACGACCGTTGATGAAGTATTTCCGCAATGCAAAAACATCTCTATCGACTACGCAGTGATGGAGCGCCTTGGCGGAAAACATACAGAGCTTAACGGCAAAGAAGCCGGTGTGTATGTGATGCCGTCGGACTTTGGTTGGTCGGACCTTGGCACATGGGGCTCGCTGCATACGCAGCTCGACAAAGACACGCAAAACAACGCCGTGGTGGGCAAAGACTCAGTGTCGCTCATCGAGAGCCAGAACTGCGTGGTGCGGGCTTCGGGCAAGCTTCAGATGGTGCTTCAGGGACTCGACGGCTACATAGTAGCCGAAGACGACGGAGTGCTTCTGATTTGCAAAAAAGACCAAGAACAAAGAATAAAAGAATTTAGTTCGACAATTAATAAATAAATTTATTAATTTCGTAGTCGGAAAAACGCTGACATTTTATGGTAAGTACTCAGGGACTTAGTAACAGAGGCCGGTTTGTAAGAGCGGCGCAGACTGCAGGTGTGGTTATTCTTACGATAATCTCGTATTTCGTATCGATAGCCATATTCTACAAAGACAGTTACGCCTCTGTGTTCGACATCATCAACCGCGACTTTGTAATATCTATTGTTTTCATTGCATTATACTGGTCGGCTCTCGATACATGGCTCAAACTCAACGAGATATACCGAAGCCGAGCATACGGATACATTCTGCTCTATCACATTGCCGAAGGCGTTTTAGGCGTGATGTGCCTTACGTTTACGTTCCTTCTGTTGGGACTTACGATGTACGGACGCGCCACCATGCTTACATTCGGCGGACTGAGCACCATGTCGGTATTCTTGAGCCGAATGGTATTTTATG
Source organism: Bacteroidales bacterium (assembly GCA_017960905.1). Taxonomy (GTDB): domain Bacteria; phylum Bacteroidota; class Bacteroidia; order Bacteroidales; family Marinilabiliaceae; genus W3P20-009. The sequence goes on along the minus strand of JAGCYH010000004.1, from coordinate 2,431 downwards.
CGCTGCTGCGCAATTACCGAAAACGTGGTTTCAACACCAAAAATGTGGTCTTCATCTGCGACAAAGGCGGCGAGCGCTTGCTACGCCTGCTCAACAAACGTTTCGAATGGGGCTACAGAATTATCGCCGTTGTAGGCGATAAATACATAGTTGACAAATACGAAAACCGCTTCAACTGCTACCCGTCGTCGGAGGCAAACATAGAGTCGCTGCTGACGCAAGGCGTAGATGAAGTCATCTACGCGCAAGCGTACGACAGTTCGAAAGAGATAATCTGGCTCATCGACCGTTGCAACGAGATAGGCGTTACGTTCCGTCTGTACTCGCCATTCTTCAACCGACTCTCGACCAACACGCAGCTGAGATATTTCGATACGAATGCGGTTATCACAATCACCAATACGCCAAATAATTACGTAGGATTGCTACTCAAACGTTTGGGCGACATCTTGTTCTCGTCGAGCGTAATATTGCTGGGATTTCCGTTCTTCCTGATAATAGCCTTGGTGATAAAACTCGACTCGAAAGGTCCGATATTTTTCAAGCAAGAGCGAAGCGGCTTGCGCGGCAAAGTCTTCCGCGTGTTCAAATTCCGCACGATGGTTGTCAATGCCGAAGAGCTGAAAGCCAAACTGATGTCGCAGAACGAGATGACAGGTCCGGTGTTCAAAATGACCAACGACCCGCGTATAACGCGTGTCGGCCGTTTCCTGCGCAAATCGGGCATCGATGAATTTCCGCAGTTTATCAATGTATTCCTTGGCGACATGTCGATAGTGGGCCCGCGTCCGCCACTTCCTTCCGAAGTGGCGCAATATGAGCGCTGGCAGTTACGCCGATTGGCCATGAAACCAGGCATCACCTGCCTTTGGCAGGTGGCTCGCGAACGCAACACCATAACCTTCGAAGAGTGGATGCGAATGGACATGGAATACATCGACAACTGGTCGCTGTCGCTCGATATAGTCATCATTATCAAAACCATCAGAACAGTTTTCAGAGCTGATGGTAAATAAGCGTACCAAAGAATGAAGAAGATAATACTGATAGCCGCCGCCGCACTTATTGTAGCAGGAGCCGCAGGAGCGTTTTTCTTCTTCCGGAAAAGTCTGATTCCTGACGTCGATACAATGTCGCGAATAATGGCCGACACGTACATAGTCGACGCCGTGGGACAAGCCCGCGGCGACTTATACAAAGACTCGCCCGACAACACGTACATGACCGAAAGCTATCACGCCGTTCTGAGCCGCTACGGCATCGACAAACAGCTGTACGACTCGGCGCAGCAATGGTACTCGACACATCCAGAGCTTTACACCGAAGTGTACGAGAAAGTAGTAAACATACTATCGCAACGCGAAGCCGTCTTCACCCAACTGATAAAGCAACGCGACTCAGTAAAAACAGCCATAGCCACCGACCAGACAATACTCAACAAACAACTATGGAACAGGCTCTTAGCAATCATACGCACACCTCTAGACGAGTACTCGCTATGCCCAAAGAATTTTCTGTTCGACTTCAAACTCGACTCGGTAAACTACGGCAAGCTGAGATTCAAAATGGAATATTACTTTCTTGATAACGACGAGAAATTCAATGACTTAACAACGCAGATGCGAGTGCATTACGGCAAAGTAGCTACCGACACCATAACATTCTACCTTGCCAACACACGCAACACACAAAAGGTGATTTACAACTACAACCTGCGCGACACCATAGGTGCCACGCGAGTAGAACTGGAACTGATACACGGTAAGAACCGCGAAAAACTGAAGTCGGTTTTCTCAAATATCGACCTATACTTCGAGCCATATATCATAACCGACAGTGTGAAATATGAAGAGATACTCCTCCCACCACTATTTTCGTACTGACGGCACTCTGGGCCGATTCCCTGTGATAGAGATTGACACAGACGGCCGCATATCCGGAATCGAAGAGCACCCTGAAGGGCTGGCGGAATCATGCGGTTTGCGGTTCTACAGCGGTGTAATAATACCGAGGATAAAACAACAAGCGCAAGCGCTTGTTTTCAATTCTAAAAGCGAATTTTGCGCACAAACTGCAGCATTTAAAACGACCGACATAGCCATTGGCCGCAAAGCCGACTTTGTACTTTTAACCGGCTTCGACCAGACGACATTCATATCGTCGCCGGAACAAAGAATAGTAGAGATAATAGACTGAAATAAAGACAATAACGCGCATATAAAAACAGACAGCGCCCCGCAGCAAAAGCTGCGGGGCGCTGTTTTTAAAAGGGCGGCTACCTACTCTCCCGCATTGTGGTGCAGTACCATCGGCGCAAGCGGGCTTAACTTCTCTGTTCGGGATGGGAAGAGGTGGATCCCCGCCGCTATAACCGCCTTAATTCCTTTAAGTTGAAAATTGAATTCTCAATTCTCAATTGTTTTGGCATTTA
>JAGCYH010000003.1 GCA_017960905.1 Bacteroidales bacterium | reverse complement strand
GGGTCTGCTTTTTGGCGTATCGGGTGTTATAGGTCTGTTAGGCGGCGGCCTGACCGCCTGCTTCACCCTTGCCATTATGCTAAACAATGCAGGCGGTGCTTGGGATAATGCTAAGAAGCACATCGAAAAAGGCAACCATGGCGGCAAAGGCAGCGACTGCCACAAAGCGGCTGTCGTTGGCGATACCGTTGGCGACCCGTTCAAAGACACTTCGGGTCCGTCGCTCAACATTCTCATCAAGCTTATGTCGATGGTTTCGGTCGTAATGGCCGGCCTCACTTTGGCTTACGCTTTGCTGTAAATATATCGTACATCATATCCGTTAGGCGGAATCGGCTTTGCCGGTTCCGCCTTTTTTCTTCGTATCTTTTTCATTGGTTAAACACCTTGTCTGCAGCGCGTTAGAGTGTTTTTGCACATTCGGGTAAAATAAAAAAAACGCAAAAGAGGCTTGTAAAGTGTTATCAATGCGCAATTTGTTAGTATTTTTGTCGGCTATTAACCAAAAAATGGAAGTCGTTACAGATATATATAAGTATAACGGTGATGGTTGTGTGCTTACCGTCGGCATGTTCGACGGAGTGCATCGTGGTCATCAGTCGCTGCTAGAGCAGCTCGTCGCGAAGTCGCGCGAGCTGTCGTTGCCGTCGGCTATCGTTACCTTCTGGCCGCATCCTAAGGTTGTGCTTGCAGGCGAACAAGTCCGCCTGCTTAATACATTGGACGAGAAGCTCTCGCACTTTGCGAAGAGCAGTATCGACCGTGTGTTTGTGTTGCCATTCGACAGGCAACTGGCTCAGCTGACGCCTCAGGAATTTATCGACCAGTATCTGGTCGATAAATTCAGAGCCCGTTATTTCCTTATGGGTTACAACCATCATTTCGGCAAAGGCAAGTATGAACTCGACGATTATACCGGCATGGCGACGGCAGCCGGACTGCCGTCGTCGCGAGTTGAGAAGTTTGTGCTCGAAAGCCGCAAATGCAGCTCGTCGGAGATACGTAAATGTATCGAAAATGCTGATATAGAGACGGCTAACGAACTTTTAGGCTATCTGTATTCCATCGGTGGCACTATTATTGCAGGAGATAAGATAGGGCGGCAAATCGGATACCGAACCGCCAACGTTCTGGTCGACGACCAGAACAAACTGCTTCCTCCCGACGGAGTCTACGCATGTTACACATACGTAGACGGAACTAAGTACAATTCTGTAGTAAACATAGGATTAAGGCCAACTTTTAACGGATCTGATCGTAGAATAGAAACCCATATTTTAAATTTCAGTGATGAGATTTATGGCGAAAAAATAAACGTAGAATTTGTAAAACAAATAAGAAAGGAGACTCATTTTCAGTGTATTGATGAACTAACAACGACAATCCGCAACGATATCGACGTAGCTCTTCGTGCATTGAAATAATAAATGAACAACAAAAAAAATTAAATTTTTGTTGCATTTTGAAATCTAAATCAATATCTTTGAGGTTTGATTAAAAAGATAGTTTTAAAGGCTTATTTATTTAACAGAATTAAAAGAATTGTTATGAAAAAAATATTGATATTGTTAATAATAGGAATGTTCCCGTTATTATCAGCAGCACAGTCGCCGGCAAAAGCAAAGGCAATGCTGACGTTGAGTTTCGTACGCTACATAGGATGGAGCGACGAGGCTAAGAAAGGTGATTTTGTAGTAGGAGTTGTTAAGGATAAAGACGTAGCCAAGAACTTCGTTGAGCAGTCGACCGGCAAGAAATTCGGCTATCAGGATGTAGTAGTTAAGGAATTCAAGTCGGTTGAAGAAATAGAAGACTGCCAGGTACTTTACGTTGGTAGCAGCTCAAACTTCAACAAAAATGCAGATAAGATAGTTGAAAAAGTGGGCAAAGACACCCTCATAGTCACCGAAACCGAAGGCGCAACCAACAAAGGGTCGATGATAAATTTTGTCATCAGAGATGACATGCTGAAATTCGAGTTATGCAAAAAAAACGCATCATACGCAGGAATCCAGTTTAGTGCTAAGCTGGAGACCATGTCTGCTGCTATAAACTTATAAAATTATGAAACTGAATTTTTTGAGTAAATTAAAACTGAACATTGGCCAAAAGCTCCTGAGCGGCTTTGGCATCATTTTCGTATTTATAATACTCAACGCTGTCCTCACGCTTATCATTCACGTGAGAACTCAGAACAGGCAGGAGAAGGAATCGGAAGAGTACTTGCCCGTGAAGTCGAACCTGACAGAGATGCTCACGCTTCTCAATGAGTCGCAGCAACTATCGTTCCGCTGGGTATACACACGTACCGAAGGCCCCGAGAAAGACCGTCTGGCTGACATTGTCAACAACTTATTCAACAAAGTGTACGACGATGTGAAGGTGAAAACCCAGTCGTGGGATCTTGACTTCGTTGATACATTGACCGCTGTTGGTGAGAAGACAGAGCAGATGTTCTTCTACGAGAAGGAGATAATGGAGCAATTGAGCTCGTTTGAGGCGTACGACGATATGATGATAACCATGGAGGTCGAATCGTTCGTGCTGAGCGATGGTGAGATTGCCGCCATTTTCAACGAAATCACAGGTTACATGAATATGCTTATTGACAACTGTAACGCGAAATGCGATGAGATAAAGGACGACATAGATTTTTACTCAAAACTTCAGCTCATATTCGTAATCGTGATGAGTCTCTTGGTTATGTTAATGTCGGGAGGTGTAGGAATGGTGCTTTACCAATCCATAGTAACGCCACTAAAAAAAGGTGTTGCCTTTGCCGAGCAGATAGGCCGTGGCGACCTGACAGCATCGGTTGAGGTAGAGCAGAACGACGAGATAGGGCAGTTGGCAAAAGCGTTGACCGAAATGGTGAAGAACTTGCGTAAAATCGTTGTTACTATCGAGAAGAACGCCAACGAACTTGTAAACTCGGGCGAGCTGCTCAAAGGCAGCTCGCAGAAACTGTCGAAGGGCGCATCGGAGCAGGCTGCAAGTGCTGAGGAAGTGTCGACGGCTATCGAAGAGATGGTTGCCAACATCGACCAGAACACCGAGAATGCCATCGCAACCGAAAAGATTACTACATCGACAGCGTCGAATGTAACTCTGTCGAGCCAGTATTCGAACGAGGCAGCGGAGGCGATGAGCATAATATCTCAGAAGATTACAATCATCAGCGATATAGCATTCCAGACCAACATACTTGCGCTCAATGCGGCAGTAGAGGCCGTTCGAGCCGGCGAGCACGGCCGAGGATTCTCGGTGGTTGCAGCCGAAGTGCGTAAACTCGCCGAACGAAGCAAACAGGCTGCAAGCGAGATTGTTACACTCGTGGCTAAAGGTATGAAAGTGTCGCAGATGGCAGGCGAGAAAGCCAAATCGCTCGTGCCCGACATTGAAAAGACCACCGTACTCATCAAAGAGATTTCGGCGGCAAGTATAGAGCAGAAGACCGGTGCAGAGCAAATCAACATGGCTATGCAGAACCTCAACGTCATCACGCAGGAGAACGCATCGTCGAGTGATGAGCTGACATCGAGCTCGGTACAGCTGAGCGGCTTGGCCGCCAGCCTCAAAGAGGCTGTAAGCTTCTTCAAACTCGACGAGAACGACGACTACAACCCGATTCCTGAGGACCTCAAGGAAGACCTGGGCGAGAATGAAACGGAGGAAAAACCAGCCGAGACTCACGTAAAACCTGAAACAATCCATAAGCCTCAAGAAGAGAAACCGACCAAGAATGTCAGCCACCCGAAAGGAACGACAATCAACTTGGGCAACATCTCTACGAAAGACGAGGATTTGGACAGTTACGAAAGTTTCTAAAACATTTTTGCTATGAGCGCTTATAAAATCGGATTGTCAGAAAAAGACGGCCGCAAGGAATTGCGGTTCAGCGGTAATCTGATAATCAACAACATAGAAAAAATATATAACGAACTTCAGGAATTATTGATAATAGACAAACCGTTGTCGGTGTTCGTTGAGAACCCCGAGAACATTGATATAACATTCATACAATTAATAGTGTCAATAAAAAAAGCATGCCTCGAAAGCAATGTTGACTTCAAAGTCGAAGCCACACTGAAGGACGACTTCAAGCAACTGATAGAAAAGGCAGGGCTCGAAAAAGAAATAACAAATTAATAAAAAGTAATATGGCAAAAACAGTTCTCATTGTCGACGACTCGGAAAGTATACGCGAAGTTGTCAACTTCACACTCCAAAACGAAGGGTACGAAGTGTTGGTCGGAGTAGATGGCGAAGACGCACTGAAATTCCTTGATGGCAGAAACATCGACATAGTAATTACCGACTTGCACATGCCAAACCTCGATGGTCTCGGTTTGATTCGCAAAATACGTGAGATGGACGCCTACAAGCACATTCCGATTCTGTTCCTTACAACTGAATCGCAGACCGAAAAGAAGATGGAGGCGAAGGAAGCAGGCGCGACAGGCTGGATTATCAAACCTTTCGTACCGGCAAAACTTTTAAGCGCAATCTCGAGAGTGATTCGTTAAAAAAAATCGGCGATTTTTTTTTCGAGAATATGTAAATAGTAATAACTATGGATAGATTTCAGGCAAAATTCGTTGAAGAGGCGTTGGATAATGTTTCGAGTATCGAAGAGGCACTTTTCGAACTCGAGAAAGACCCGGAGAACAAAGAGATTATCGAGCGTCTGTTCCGTTCTATGCACACCATCAAAGGTGGTGGTGCTATGTTCGGGTTTAACGACTTGAGTACATTCACGCATAATCTCGAAACCATCTACGACCTTATAAGAACCGACAAACTCAAGGTCGATAAAGACATTATATCGCTCACGTTCGAATCGCTCGACTACATCAAGCAACTGCTTGATTTAGGCGAGCTTACAAACGAAGAGGATATAGCCCGTCAGAACGATTACATAGCCCGTATTCAGAAGTATTTCCCTGAAGACGACGGGACGAGTTCGCGCCCCCGACCGAAACTTGTCGCAGCGACAGCTGCGACAACGCAGGCCGAACAACCTAAAGCGGCCGGGGCCAAAAACTACCTTATCGATTTCACACCTTTCGAGTCGCTGCTCAACAACGGTACCAACCCGCTCTTCATTCTCGACGACCTTACTGCGCTCGGCAAGTCGAAAACCATCGCCTTCTGCGACGACATCAAGCCTTTCGCTAAGTTCGAACCGCTCGTAATACGCATTAAGTGGCAGGTCATTCTGTCGACCGAGCAAGATGTCAACGACATAAAAGACGTATTCATCTTCGTTGAAGATGAATGTAAGGTTGACATTCTCGAACTACCCGACGGCGATATTATCGGCAATACCGACAAGCTGCCCAAGATGATTGACGACGCCAAGGCGTCGTATAAATTCTTGGAACAGAAAGATTTCGAGGTGTTTAAGACCGCGCAGCCAGCAGCCGATGTCAAGAAAGCTGCTAAAGCCGACGCGGCTAAAGCACAACCCGGTGGCGAAACGAAGATTTCGTCGATGAGGGTGTCGTCGGCTAAAATCGATGAGCTGGTAAATGCTGTCAGTGAGCTCGTTACGATGCAAGCACAGCTGAACCTCTTCGCGGTGAAAAGCAACGACCCAGCGCTTCAAGCGCTGGCCGAGCAAATGGAGAAAATAACACGCCAGCTCCGCGAAAACTCGTTCGAAATAAGCCTTATACCACTTCAGGGCGAACTCGTTCGTTTCCAGCGACTTGTGCGCGACTTGTGCAACAAACTCAACAAACAAATGGAATTTGTTGTTGAGGGTGGCGACATCGAGCTCGACAAAAACATCATCGAGCACCTCACCGACCCGTTGCTGCACATCATACGCAACTCGGGCGACCATGGCATTGAGATGCCCGAAGAACGTATCAAAAAAGGCAAGAATCCGAAAGGTACAATTCTTCTAAAAGCCTATTACTCAGGTTCGTCGGTTATCATAAAAATATCCGATGACGGCAAGGGCATGGATCCCGAAAAGATATTGAAAAAAGCCATCGAAAAAGGTTTGGTCGATTCGGGCGCCAATATGACCAAAAACGAAATACTCAACCTCGTGTTCGCCAGCGGTTTCTCAACCGCTGAAAAGGTGAGCGACGTGTCGGGCCGCGGCGTAGGCATGGACGTTGTGAAGAGCAAGATAGCCGAGATACGAGGCGAGGTAAGCATCGACTCGATAGTTGACCAGGGTACGGTGATAACGCTCGAACTGCCTCTTACACTGTCGATTATCGATGGTCTGCTCACAAAAGTAAAAGACGAGCAGTTTGTGGTGCCTTTGTCGAATATCGAAAAAATAGTTTCGCCGCAAGATGTGGTCTTCAACAGCAACGGCACAGGCTCGCTGTTCACCTACCGCGACGAGCAGATAATGTACATCGACATCTGCGATATGTTCTACTCGCAGAAAAGCGATATGGACAAGAGCAAGATATTGCTCGTTAAGCAAGGAGAAAAACATGTTGGATTAGTTGTAAATCAGATAGTTGGTGAGTATCAGATAGTGGTTAAGCCGCTGGGCCGTTTCCTGCGGAAACTCGACATGATACCTGGTGCATCGGTGATGGGCGACGGCTCGCTGTCGCTCATAATCGACACGACGCGTCTGATAAACTTCTACAACCAGAAACGATATAAAAATCAGAAATAATGGAAGATGCAGCATCGATAACATCATTTAAAGTGGCAGGCGAATTTTTCTGTTTCGAGACAACGAAAATCCGCCACATACTTGAGATGACCGCACCCACACCGGTACCATTGTCGAAAGACTATATACTTGGCGTGGTGAACAATCATGGAAACATGACACCTGTTGTAGATTTCAGAAAAATCATCGGAGTGAGCGCCGAGGAGAACTTGCCTGAGGCATCCATTGTTGTTGTCGCCGTCGACGACTCTAACGAGTCGCTCATAGGATTCAAAGTCGACGAAGTCGACGAGGTGTTTGCCACCGACAATTACAATATGTCGCCCGAGGTGGTCTTCGAAATCGACAAGACGGTGCAGAAAGCGCTGTGCGGCACTTACCACATAGGAGAGAAATTCATATATAAAGTTAATTTGGAGGAACTTGCAAAAGTTATAGAACAATAATATGGAAGACGTAAAGAACATATATCTGACTTTTGCCGCCAGCGGAAACAAGTATGGCGTGTGTATCGACAAAGTGGTTGAGATACTGGAGTATACCGAGCCGAAATCAAAATCGGCCAACCTTCCGTATCTGATTGGTCTTACCGAGCACCGCGACAATGTCATTCCGCTCATCGACACAGGCTTGAAGTTCGGTTTGTCGGCTGTAGAGATCACCCCGCGCACATGCACGCTGGTGATATCGATCAACGCCGGCGGAAGCACTTTCGACGTAGCTCTGGCTGTTGATGAAGTGTCGGACGTGATCGAAGTGGAGGATTCTGCCAAGCAGAACATCGAAACGAATTACAAGCCTGGATATGTGATGTACGCCATCAAACACGGAGCGGAGCTGATATTGGCGCTCAATGTCGACAAAATATTCACCGACACCGACATCGTTTCGTTGAAACAGATATTAAAATAAAGAAAAACGCACACTGAATATGCCAGCAATCAATACCAACGGTGAAGTTGACTGTTTTAAAGCTGAGCTTTCGCTCAGCGACTTTAAAACGTTCAGCGACTACATTTACTCTGAGTTCGGCATCAAGATGCCCGAAATCAAGAGGATAATGCTGCAGGGTCGGTTGCTGAAGCGTATCAGGGAGCTGAAGATGACGTCGTACTCAGAGTACAAGAATTACTTTTTCAGCCCCGAAGGGCAGAAAAACGAGCTGTACAACTTTCTGAGTGTCATTACGACAAACAAGACAGATTTTTTCCGCGAGCCGGTGCATTTCGACTTCTTGTCGAAAGAGGTGCTGCCGCAGTTTGTGGCCAAAGGCGGGCGGAATATAAAGATATGGAGCGCGGCTTGCTCAAGCGGCGAGGAGCTCTACACGATAAGCATTGTGCTCAATGAATTCATTGAGCGCAATCCGCAGCTGTCGTTCTCGTTGCTTGGGACCGACATCTCGTCGAATGTACTCGACAAGGCAGTGCACGGTGTTTACGGAGAGAAGTCGATAGAGGGTATTCCGCTGATGCTCAAGAAAAAGTATTTTCTGAAGAGCAAAGACCGCAAAAAGGCCATGGTACGGGTGACCCCGCAGCTCCAGAAAAATATTTCTTTGAAATATTTAAACCTAATGGACGCGGTTTACGATATAACAGAGAAATACGACGTGATTTTTTGTAGAAACGTACTGATATATTTCGATAGAGAGACACAGGAAAAAGTGATCAACAAACTGTGTCGTCATTTGGCCGACGGAGGTTATCTCTTCATAGGCCATTCGGAGTCTATGGCCAATATGTCGGTACCGTTGACTAACATACAACCCACAATTTTTAAAAAAATATAATACAATAATAATATGAACAACTTGTCAAATAAGCAGTTGCTTAAAGAGTTTAAGAATCGCTTGGAAATGGTGGAAATCCTTCAGAAGAAAAACGATGCTTTGGAAGCCGACAATCAAGCGATGAGCAAGCGTCTGAAAGATTCAGAAGCGCTCAAAAGCCACTTTATTTCTAACATCACCAATGAGATAGTGAACCCATTTACGTCGATTCTTGGGTTGTCAAAATCAATATTGTCTGTCGAAAAACAGGATTGGAAAAAGGTTGTTTCGATGGTGGCTCTCATACACAACGAAGCCTTCAACCTCGACTTCCAGCTTAAGAACATCTTCACGGCTGCTAAGATCGAAGCCGGCGAGATGACACCGAACATTTCGAAGGTCAACGTACGCAGCCTTGTACAGTCGGTCATCGACTCGTTCTCGGTGGTAGCGCGCAAAATGGGCATCGAGCTTATACTTGACTACCAGATAGAGTTCGGTTTCGGCAAAAACTTCTACTACAAGACCGACTCGGAGAAACTCAAACAGATATTGAGCAATATCCTCAACAACGCCATAAAGTACAGCTACAAAGACAGCAAGGTCATCATGAAGCTGTGGGTCGACGACGATATACTGAACATATCTGTACAGGACTTCGGAACCGGTATTTCGGAGAAAAACCAGAATATAATATTCGAGCGTTTCAAACGTCTTGACACGGGCATCAACTCGATAAACCAAGGCCACGGCTTGGGTCTGTCGATCACGAAAGCCCTGCTCGACGTTTTGCACGGCACGATAGATATAAAAAGCCAGAAAGGCGAGGGCTCTACATTCACTTTGTCGCTGCCCGAATCGGACACGGTAGTGGATTGCTTCAGCGGTGAAGGCGACGATGTCTTTTTCGACGACGGAGACGAGATTTTTTAACTTAGCGACGAATGGAATATTTACAACATTTTTTATATCCTTCGTCATTTTTTGCCAGCAAAGAGCCTTATGTAGTGAAAACGGTGCTCGGCTCATGCGTTGCGGTATGTCTGTGGGACAAACGCCTGCACTACGGCGGAATAAACCACTATATGCTGCCGATATGGAACGGCAACGATTTGGCTTCGCCAAAATACGGCAATATCGCAATTGACAAGCTCATCGAAAAGATGAAAAGCATGGGCAGCCGGATGGAGGACATACAGGCCAAAGTCTTTGGAGGCGGTGAACTCTTAGATGTGGGCGGCGGAAAGACATCGACTATGATAGGCGAACGCAATATCATGGTCGCCCGCATGATGCTCGAAGAAAAGAAAATTCCGGTGGTCGGCTCGAGCACCGGAGGCAAAAAGGGAAGGAAGATACTCTTCTTCACCGATACAGGTGAAGTGAGACATAAATTTTTGGAAAAACACGAACTATAGTTCATGTTTAATAATATGGTGGTATGGGTAAGAAGATAAGAGTATTGATAGTTGACGACTCGGCTGTGGTACGGCAGTCGCTCTCTTCTATTTTGGAGGCTGACCCCGAAATAGAAGTCATGGGCACCGCCGCTGACCCTATATTCGCCGTACGGCGAATAATGCAGGAAGTGCCCGACGTCATCACTCTCGATATAGAAATGCCCCGAATGGACGGGCTGACCTTCTTACGCAAAATAATGTCGCAACACCCGATACCGGTTGTTGTCATATCATCGCTAACTACCGAAGGTACCGAGGCGGCCATGAAAGCCCTCGAATACGGCGCAAGCGACGTGATAGGCAAACCGTCGATGAATCCCGATGTGTTCTTCCAAGAGTCGCACATCATGCTTCGCGACGTGGTGAAAGCCGCTGCGCAGTCGAAACTGAAACGTAAGAAACCCAACGAATACAACGAGAAACAGCAACCTGCACAACCACAGAAAGACTACAATTCTCAAACTACCATACCAATAGCCAACACCGCAACGGTGAGTCCGAAGTACACCGCCGATGTGATGCTGGAGAAAGTGTCGTCGAACGACATAATAGTAAGCACCGACCGTGTGATAGTGCTTGGCTCATCGACGGGCGGAACCGAAGCCATCAGGCACCTCTTGCGCGAGATGCCGGGCAATCTGCCTGGCATAGCCATTGTGCAGCACATGCCCGAAGGCTTCACCAAGTCGTTCTCGAACAGCCTCAACCAAATATCGAAACTCGAAGTGAAAGAGGCCGAGAATGGCGACAAACTATACAAGGGGCGCGTGCTCATAGCCCCGGGCAACAAACACATGCTGCTCAAAAGGGTGGGCAAAGAATACTTTGTCGAGATAAAGGAAGGTCCGCTCGTCAACCGACACCGTCCGTCGGTCGATGTGCTGTTTCGCTCTGCAGCCCGCTATGCGGGGCATAACGCCATAGGCGTTATACTCACCGGCATGGGCGCCGATGGCGCCAAAGGTATGCAGGAGATGCACGAGATGGGCGCGTACACCATTGCCCAGGACGAAAAGTCGTGCGTCGTTTTCGGCATGCCCAAAGAGGCCATCAAAACGGGCGCCGTAGATGCCGTTGTGCCGCTCGACAAGATTACACAACATTTGATAAAACGTTTACAATCATAAATTTAGAAAATATAACCTGATCGATGAAACAAAGAAAACTGAACCATCTCGTTCACTTATACACCATAAGGGGTTTCGTCTTCGGACTATTGATAACCCTTGTAATTATTTTGCTTGCGGCAAACTCTGAAACCTATCACAACAGCGAGCATACGCTCGCCGATTTCATAAAGTCGTTCCCGGCTATTTGGGTCGTTGTGCTGTTGCCGTTCCTTTGCGCGCTGGCTGGTTATCTGCTGTCGAACCAGCTGACGAAAATCATCAAGGAGCAGAACAAGTCGATAAAGCAGACCGCAAAGCGGTCGACGGCTATCTTGCAGTTCGTCGAAGACCTGTCCGACGGCAAGCTTGATGCGAGCCTTAACATCACCGACGAGAGCGACGACTTGGGATTCTCGCTCTCAAAACTGCGCGAAAACCTCATAAGCAATAAGAAAGAAGAGGAGCAGCGCCGAGTGGAAGAGGAGCAGCGTACGTGGGCAACCAACGGTGTGGCTCAGTTCGCCGAAATCCTTCGCCGAAACAACGACAACATGGAGGAACTATCGTACAATATCATACGCTATCTGGTTGATTATATGAAGATTAATCAGGCCGGATTCTTCATATTGGACGAAGGCGAAAATGGCGAGAAATACTTCCAGCTGACAGGTTTTGTTGCATTCGACCGTAAGAAGTTCGCCGACAAGAAAATCATGTGGGGCGAAGGTCTTATAGGCCGTTGCGGCCTTGAGAAAGAGACGATTTACATTACCGATATACCCAACAACTACATCACTGTAACATCGGGCTTGGGCGAGTCGAACCCAAGGTCGTTGCTTTTAGTTCCACTAAAAGCCAACGACGAGATTTTCGGTGTCATCGAAATGGCGTCGTTCAAGCCGTTCCTCGAATACGAAATACAGTTTGTGGAGAAGACGGCCGAGAGTATCGCGCTGACCATATCGTCGGTGAAGACGAACATACAGACGAGCGACCTGCTGCGTGAGACGCAGATACAGGCCGAGAAGATGGCTCAGCAGGAAGAAGAGTTGCGCCAGAACCTCGAAGAGATGCAGGCTACACAGGAAGAGAACGAACGCCGCGAGATAGAGATGAAGGGTATCCTCGAGGCCATCAACCATGGCTCGATAAGCGGCGAGTTCGAAACCGACGGAACGATACTCAACGTGAATCCCAACTTCCTGAAGACATTCCAGTACAAACCCGAGGAAATCGAGGGTCAGAACATGCGCGTCTTCTTCTTCAAAGAAGACGTCGACCAGCTCGACGAGATTCTGGAGACCATACGCAAGGGCGAGACCTTCAACGGCCGCGTACGCCGCCGTACCAAGAAGGGCGAAGAGGTTTGGCTCCTCTCTACCTACTCGCCTGTCATCGACGGCGAGGGCGAGGTGATAAAGATATTGAGCCTCGAGACCAACATCGCCGACCAGGTGAAACTCGAGCAGGAGATGAAACGAAGCAAAGAGGAACTCGACATAATGTTGCGTGATGCACGCAACGAAATGAAAGAGCAATTCAAAGAAATAGAGGCAGTTAAGATACGTAACGAGAAGACTCTCGAAGGTGCTCTCGACGCCATCATCACCACCAACAAGGAGGGCGTCGTTGAATTCTTCAACGCTGCCGCCGAAAAACTGTGGGGCTACGACCGTGCCGAAGTGCTCAACAACGACGTCAACATGCTCTTCTCCGCCGACGCAATTCAGAACAACGAATTCATAAAGACTTTTGTAACGCCCGATTTGAAGAAGATAATCGGCGAACGACGCGAGGTGCCGATCAAAAACAAATTCGGCGAGGAAGTGCCGGTGCTCTTCCTCTTGTCCGAAGCCGAAGTCGGCGACGACCATTCGTTCACTGCATTCATACAAAACGTCGAGGTAGAATTGTTCTAAACGGCTCAGTCTATGGATTTTAAGACGTTTTTACAAGAATTTAAGAAAATCACCGACTATGATTTTTGCGACTACTCGGAAAACTCCATTTCGCGTAGATTGCAGAAAATATGCGATGAGACGAAAATGACGTTCGAAGAAATCCTCCGCCGCTGCGTTACCGACCGCCCGTTTATGGGGCGCGTCGTCGAAGACATTACCGTCAACACAACAGAGCTTTTCCGCGACCCCCAAGTGTGGGTGTCGCTCTTCAATACGCTCTACAAATCGTTGCCGAAAACAACCGTAACGTTCTGGCACATAGGCTGTTCGGTTGGATTGGAAGTATATTCCAACCTTATAATGCTCAGCGAGCTCAACATGCTCGACAAATGTCGCATAATAGGCACCGACATCAATCCGCGTGTGCTCTCTGTGGCTAAGAAAGGCGAGTACGCTTACAGCTTCAACAAGTATTTCGAGGACAACTTCAATGCCGTGATGCGCGGTATAGGCAGCAAATCGAAATTCTCTGACTATTTTGATATTGACGAGAAGAAAGATCAGATAAAAATCAAACCGCCGTTGCTCGGCAAGCCTCGCTTCATCTGCCACAACTTAGTGATGGGGCAGTCGCCGTTTGCCTACCGCGTCGATGTGGTATTCTTCCGCAATGTGATGATTTACTTCAACGACGCGCTGCAGCGCAAGATTATGGCCATGGTGTACAGCAAAATGTACGACAACAGTTTCCTGATTCTTGGCAAACGCGAAGATTTGCCTAAGTCGTTGAAAAGCAAGTTTATATCAAACAATATATTCTTCCAAAAAGCCAATTGATATGTTTCTGACACTGACCGACATAAAGGATATTTCCGTAGCGATGAGCGAGGCGTTGAGAGTTGATTTCACCAACTACAACACGTCGTTCCTCAAACGTCGTGTCACACGTGCCATCGAAAAGCTCAATTTGCACAAGGTGCAGGAGCTTATCAATTTGCTCAAAGACCCGCAGAAGGCCGAAGAGGTGGCTTTCTTGATGCAGGTGCCGTGCACCGAACTCTTCCGCGACCCCGCCTTCTGGCGTGCTCTGCGCAAGAACCTCACGGGCCGCAAGCAGTTGTCGGTGTGGTTCCCGCACCTGACCAACGGCTACGAGCTTTACAGCCTCATGATACTGCTCAAGCAGATGGGAATACCGCAGACGCGTGTTGTGGCGTCGACATTCTCGCAGCTGGTCATCGACAAGGCCAAACAGCTCAACATCACTTCGAAAATCGACGAAGTGAACCGCTACAACTTCGAGCGTCTTGAGATAGCCAACAAGTACGACGAGTACGTTGACGTGTGCGACAACGTAACAACCATCAAACCAGAGATTATCAGCTCTGTGGAATTCCACAAAGAGTGGTATATCAACGAGAAAGTGGAGAAATACGACTTGATAATTTTCCGCAATGTGACGCTCAACTACAACGTGCTATTGCACGAACGTGCAATAGAAAGACTTGTGCAGTCGCTCAACGACGACGGTCTGCTGACCATTGGTATAAAAGAGGTGATACTTCCGCGCACGCTTCGTCTCAACGAAGTGAACGCTAACGAAGGAATATATGGAGTAAAAAAACAAAATGTTTAAGGTATGAGCGATTACAAGGCAATAGTTATCGGTGGTTCGGCTGGCAGTTTCGCGTTGGTGCTGAAGCTGTTATCGAGGTTGTCGCCTTCGTTCGACATTCCTATAATAATTTGCATGCACCGCCTCAAGCATATTCGTTCGGGATTGGTTGAGAGCCTCAATGTGAAGTCGAAGATAAAAGTTGTGGAGCCCAACGACAAAGAGCGCATCGAGAAAGGCAAAGCCTATCTTGCGCCGTCGAACTATCACATGTTCATCGAATTCGACGGCACCATATCGTTGTCGATAGAGGATATGAACAACCACAGTCGTCCGTCGATAGACTATACGCTCTCGTCGGCATCTGTCGCGTTTCGCGACAGATGTGTGGGAATAATACTCACAGGAGCCAACAAAGACGGAGCAAAAGGAATAAAAGATATTGCTGACAAAAAGGGTTTTACCATAGTGCAGGACCCCGCTACAGCCGAAGTTGACACCATGCCCAAGTCGGCTTTGCGAGTAATGAAGCCTAACCTCATTCTCTCGCCCGACGGCATAATAGACTTCTTGAATAATTTGAAATGAGCAGTTTGAAAGACATATTCGGGCCGATTGTGGCCGACATAGGCGCAATATTCAAGAATATCGGGCGATTCTTCGCCCGACTCTTCCGCCGTATACGTGTTTCGAGCAAACTTTTTGCCCGAAAAAACAAACGTGGCATAAAGTCGGTGGTGGACAATGTGTCGTCGATGTCGCGCATGAAGAAAGCCTTCGCTGCTATGGCGCTGTATATGAGCGGATTTGTGGTTTGGCAACTCTTCGCCTACGACTTTGAGCAAACGCTCTTCGTGAGTGTCAATCTGATACTTGTGGGAGTTGTTGCCGCGCTTATGTGCTTTATGCTTTTCAAAGCCAAACAGACCTACAACGAGCTGCGCGCCTCGCTCGGCGAGCAGGCTATGGTGCGTAAGAAGAAAGACCAGGAGATTGCCACGCTCAAGTCGGAATTGATGCAGCTGCGTCTGGCCTCGAAAAACCAAGTCTCGTTTGGCAAGAAGAGCCAGGCTCTTCTTGACGCTGTAGCCAAGCACTACAAGGAGCGCAAGCCCGATGAACCGAAGGGCAAGTTCGTACTCAAAGCGTTGGCCGAGTGTTATGAGATATGCGGAGGTGTTATATATTTCAAAAACACCGACAGCAATATGTTCGAGTATGCGGGCGAATACGCGCTGCTCGACCATCCTGACTTCCATCCTGTGGGCGAAAACGACGGCTTTATTGGCGAAGCTATAAAAGAGGCTAAACCTGTTGAACTTACTGAGGTGCCGGCCGATTATTTCACCGTATTGTCAGGGTTGGGACAAACCTCGTCAATCAAACTCTACGACTTGCCCATCAAACGCGATGGCGAAGTCGTCGCTATCGCCGAAGTGTCGAGCTTCGGCAAACTCTCTATCGTCGATGTGTGGGCTGATATTGATAATCTGATATTGTCGGGCATTAAAAACTGAAACGCATGAAAAGAAACAAAGATAAGGTCAGTTCGAATTATTTTTCGCGCAAAGGCTTCTCGGAGCTTCAGTGGTACACTGCCATCGTGTCGTGTATTGTCGTGCTGCTTATCGGGTGGACTTCTATCATGAGTCTGCTCGGCTTCAATGTCTCGCTCGACAATATCGTATATCTGCACCGCTACGTTTTCACATGGATTTTCGACCTTGTGATTATCTCTATACCTGTCATAATGCTCTATGTATCAAACTACAAGAGAATAAAGCTGTCGATGCTTACCAACGACGTGAAGGACTTGAAGAGCCAGATAGACAGCAGTATCATCATGGCTGGTAAGATTGGCGCCGGGCAGGAGATTGACCCAACAGAGACCGAAGACTCCGAGTTGCACCGCACGTTGCTCAAACTTGGTCGCAACCTGTTGGCTACCAAGGAGAAGGAAACACAATTCAGCTGGATTTCGAAAGGCAAGGAAATAATATCGGATATTCTGCGCGTCAACAACAAGATTGAAGAGCTTGCTATTCAATCTTTGCAAGGCATGGTGTCGTATTTCGAGGCTGTGCAGGGCGCGTTCTACATACTTGAGGGCGACACTTTGCGCACTCTCACACAGTATGCCTACAACCGCCGTCGCTACGAAGTGGAGGAGATTAAGATGGGGCAGGGCCTCATAGGCGCTGCAGCTTATGAGAAACAGCTCATCTACCGTACCGAAATGCCCGACGACTATTTCACCATAACATCGGGATTGCTTGGCGACCAGAAACCGAAGTCGCTGCTTATCATTCCGTTGCTTCAGGAGGACGAGGTGCAAGGCATTATCGAACTGTCGTTCTTCAAAAACAAGCTGCCGCAGCACTATCTGTCGCTGGCCGAAGAACTTAGCAAGATTATCGGTGGTACCATCTACAACCTGAAAATCAACCAGCGCACCGAACAGCTCTTGCGCGAGTCGCAAGAGATGACAGCCACTCTTCGTAAAAACGAAGAGCAGCTACATCAGAACGCGCAGGAGATGCTCATAGCACAGGACAACCTCGAAGCGAGCAACCGCGAGCTGGCTGTCAAGATTCAGGAGGTGGAGCTCGGACAGAAGAAGCTGCAGGCGCTCCTTACCAATGCCTCGGAGTTCATTTCGATATACAACGAAGACCGCGAGCTCTTGTTCGAAAGCCCGTCGATACGGCGCATCTTGGGCTACGACCCCGAAGACGAAGTGCACGGCATGGACGAGGAGATGATGACGCCAAAAGGCTACAAGAGCATCTGCGCCATGTTCGACTATCTGCTCGACACCCCTGGTGGCGAGACTACCGAGCAGTACACATACCTCAAGAAAAGCGGCGAGAAGATTTTCCTCGAAACGCAAGGCAAAAACCTGCTCCACGACCCGGCTATACGCGGACTCATTTTCAACACTCGCGATATTACCGAACGCAAACGAGCCGAACGCGAAGAGCGCATGAAGAGCCGTATGCAGTCGCTGTCGGAGAACTCGCCCGATATGATCATTCGTACAAGTACGAATGGTAAGATGGTTTACGCCAACCCTGCCGCATCGCGATTCCTGCAAAAAGAGGTCATCGAGCTCGTAAATATGAAAATTTCCGACATCGATACCAACCCCAATTTCGTTGAGTTCATTGTTTCGGCACTGAAAAATGTCAAACGTTCACGAACTCAGGAAGAGACTGAAATAGAGGTGGATATGAACGGTGAAACGCGTATCGTGGAGATAAAGGCGATACCGGAGCTCGGCGAAAACGACGACCTCGAGTCGGTACTCTTTGCTGCGCACGACGTTACCGAGTTCAAGCGTATCGAAGAGGAGATCAAAGAGAAGAACAAGAAGATACAAGACAGTATCAACTATGCAAAACGCATACAGACAGCCATCTTGCCCGATGCCAATCTGTTGCAGAAGTTCTTCCCCAACTCGTTCATGTTCTATCGCCCGAAAGACGTTGTCAGTGGCGACTTCCCGTGGTTCTTCCACTTCGACAACGTGTTCTACATCGCAGCGGTCGACTGTACGGGTCACGGTGTGCCGGGCGCGCTGCTCTCGTTCATCGGCTACTTCCTGCTCAACAACATCACCGATATGGGGCACGACCTTACGGCCGCGCAGACGCTCGACCGCCTGCACGAGGCGGTCCGTCGCACGCTCAAGCAAGACCAGGACGGCGCCAACGGTCGCGATGGTATGGACCTCGGCCTCTGCCGCATCGACTGCGACAAGAAAGAGATTCAGTTCGCGGGCGCTCACCGACCGCTCTACTACATGCGCAACGGCGAACTCACCGAGTACAAAGCATCGCGTAAGGGCATCGGCGGCATACCTTTGGCAGGCCGACCCGAACCTGATTTCGAAAATAACGTTATACAATATGAGCCAGGCGACAGATTCTTCGTATTCTCTGATGGTTGGCCCGACCAACTTGGCGGCGGACCGGGCGTGAAGAAAAAATATCAGACGAAGAGAATCAAGGAATTGCTCGACAGAGACAAGGATGAAAGCATGGCTGCCATATCGCAGGACGTCATCAAAGACTTCTATGAATGGGTCGGAGATGAAAAACAAGTTGATGATGTATTATTAATTGGTATAGAATTATAAAAAAAAGCATTATATTTACGCACTTTTTTAAAACTGAAAATTATGGGTAGAATATCTGCAAGTCAGGATTTTTTGGAATTTGCCTATCAGTTGTATCACACAATGCAGGCAAATGAAATCAATCTCGTGTACGAAGGCGTTGTAACTCAGGAAATTACACGTACTTTTACAGCACTGACAGAGAAGAACATGGCTAAGAACGAAGAGTCGAACCAGGTTCAGCGAAAGGTTTTCAACGTGATGGTTGAATGCCTCCAAAACATCAGCAAACACGCCGACCCAATGTCTGACGACGAAAACGAGGAACGGCGTGGCATCGTACTTGTCAGCCACGGCGACGAATCGTACAACGTCATCACTGGCAACGTGGTACGACGCGACAAAAAAGAAGCGCTCGAGCGCAGCCTCCAGCGCATCAACAGCCTCGACAAAGAAGGCCTCTCTGCTTTGTACAAACAGCAAATCAAAGAAGGCAAAATCTCTGAAAAAGGCGGAGCCGGCTTAGGTTTTATCGATATTGCCAAAAAATCGGGCAATAAAATCGAGTATCAGTTCAAAGACCTTACCGACGACTTCTGCTTCTTCATCATTATTACCACAATTTCTCGTAACTAATTTATTCACAATCAAATAACATGGAAGTAATAAACATAACCGGTACAGACGATACTCCAAGCGTTGTTTTAGACAAAGACAAAGGAATCTTCCTGATACAAGGTCGTTCACTCCCCGAAGACGTAACACTCTTCTACGGTCCTGTGCTCGATTGGATTGAACAATACGGCGAAGACCCGAACGAAAAAACCGACATGACCTTCAAACTCGAATACTTCAATACTGCATCATCGAAAGTCCTGCTCGACGTGCTCCTCAAATTCGAAGAGCTCAAAGAAAAAACCGACGTCACCATCAAATGGTGCTACCGCGAAGACGAAGAGGACATCAAAGAGGCGGGCGAAGAATACGAAGATATTGTCGAAGTGCCGTTCGAGTATTGCGAATGCAACGAAGACTGGAGCTTAAAGTAAATTAGTATTTTTAACTAAGCTCCCAAGCAACTTTGTTGCTTGGGACTTAACGCATTATTTATGAGTGAGGAGATTCTTAGTGCATTAATGGAGTTGTTTGGCCTTATAGCCAAACAGGACGAAGGTGTCGGCGCGCCCGAAAAAGAGTATGTCGAAAACTTCCTTAAATCGCAAATCGAGGCTAAAGAAGTTGAGGCATACTTTGCTACGTTCATGGAGAAAGCCGCATCGAGCGCAAAAGTCGACGCCAACGGTAACGTCATCGTCGACGTGCGCGACTCTGTTAAAATATTGGGAATATGCCGAAAAATCAACAAAAAGCTCAACCGTGAGCAAAAGGTCGTCGTTCTCGTCCGCTTGTACGAAATGCTCAGCGCTTCGCACAAGTTCACCGAGAAACGTATGGAGGTCATCAATACCGTCGCCGATGTATTCAAACTCGAAAAAGACGAAATAAAATCGATTGAGACCTTCAACGTGCAGGACGACGCTTCGCAGATGGACATCAAAGGCATTCTCATTGCCAACGAACAGGCCGATGTTCATTACGAAAACGCTTTGCACATCCAGACCGGCAAGTTAGACGGCTCAATTTTCGTCTTGCGCGTGCAAAGCGCCAACATGTTCTTCATCCGCTATCTGGGCGATCAGATTATTTATGTTAATAATCAGACACTTGCACCAGGACAAATCTATCCGCTCTCGAAAGCAAGTTTCATACGTATGCCGCAAGGCGCACCGCTCTATTATACCGATATAGTAGCTAAGTTTATGAACGAAAGCAACTTGCAAAAGATTTCGTTCGAAGTGAAAAATGTCGGCTTTAAATTCAAGACCGGTGGCATAGGCCTGCGCAACATCAATATGGCCGAGGAGCAGGGCAAACTGATAGGCATCATGGGCGCCAGCGGCGCCGGCAAGACTACGCTGCTCAACGTCCTCTGCGGCAACGAAGCCCCGTCGGAAGGCGAAGTGCTCATCAACGGCCTCAACCTCCACACTCAGTCGGAGCAACTCGAAGGCGTCATCGGACTTATTCCGCAGGACGACCTTCTGATAGAGGAACTTACTGTATACCAGAACCTTTACTATAACGCCAAACTCTGTTTCCGCGACAAAAACGAGAAGCAGATCGACGAAATGGTGTGCAACACGCTCAAAAGCCTCGGTCTTTACGAACGTAAAGACCTGCGTGTAGGCTCACCGCTCAACAAAATGATTAGTGGCGGTCAGCGCAAACGACTCAACATAGCCCTCGAGCTTATCCGCGAACCGGGTATCCTCTTCGTCGATGAGCCTACCTCGGGCCTCTCGTCGCGCGACTCCGAAAACGTAATGAACCTCTTGAGGGAGCTTGCCCTCAAGGGCAAGCTCGTTTTCGTGGTTATTCACCAGCCATCGTCGGACATTTACAAGATGTTCGACAAGATGTTCATTCTCGACACGGGCGGTTATCCGGTTTACTACGGCAACCCGACGCAGTCGATTTCGTACTTCAAAGAGCTTAACAATCAGATAGATGCCGAGTCGGGCGAATGCCCGACGTGCGGCAACCTCAATCCGGAGCTCATCTTCAACATACTCGACGCCAGCGTAATCGACGAGTATGGCAACTACACCAACCAGCGCAAGGTGAAGCCCGAAGAGTGGTATCAGAAGTACACCGAAAGAATTGAAATACCTAAAGTTACAACTGTCAAAGACCAGCCGCCGCGCTCGCTCAACATCCCGAACTGGTTCAAGCAATTCTGGATTTACACCACGCGCGACTTCTGGGCTAAGATAAGCAACACGCAGTATATACTCCTCAACATACTTGAGGCGCCGCTTCTGGGCTTCGTGCTGGCGTACCTCATACGCTACATTGCCGACCCGAACTCGGATATTTACATTTTCAACGAAAATGAAAATATACCTATATATATATTCATGGCCATCGTCGTTGCAATATTCTTCGGCCTCATAGTGAGTGCCGAAGAGATATTCAAAGACGCGAAGATTCTGAAGCGTGAAGCCTTTCTCAATTTGAGCCGTTCGGCCTATCTGATGTCGAAGATACTGATACTCATGGGTTTGTCGGCTATTCAGATGATACTCTTCCTGCTCGTGGCCAACTTCATTATTGGCTTCAAGGGCATGAATTTCGAGTTCTGGCTAATGCTATTCTCCGTGGCCGTGTCATCGAACATTCTGGGCCTTATCATTTCATCGACATTCAACTCGATAGTGACGATATACATCATGATACCGTTGCTCATGATACCTCAGATGGTGCTCGGCGGCGCTATGTTCACCTTCGACAAGCTGAACAAGACCCTCACTTCGGTCGACAAGGTGCCGCTCGTGGCCGAGTTTATTCCGGCACGCTACGCTTACGAAGGTCTCATAGTCTATCAGTATAAGCACAACAAGTTCAACAGCAAGACTTTCGACGTGCAGATGGAGAAGAGTCAGGCCGACTACAAGATATCGTCGTATCTGCCGAAAGTGAAAGAGGTGCTCGACAAATCGCTTTCGCGATTTGAATCGGGCGTGGATACTACCGACCAGAGCTACATCGACGATTTGGAACTGGTACACAACGAGTTGGCCAACGAGATGCGCCGCAATCCCGAGATTGAGTTCAACAAACTCAGTCTGCTTACCCCTTCGAAATTCAGTACTGCCGCATTTTATGCGGCAGACGAATACATCGATCAGCTCAAGTCGCTCTACAACGAGCGCTTCGGCATAGCCAACAACAAGCTCGACCAGATGACAGAGTACATGCTCAACAAAGACGTGAAACTGTACAATCAGCTGAAAAACGACTACGAAAATGAAACAATTCGCGATATTGTGCTTAAAACATTGGATAAGCATAAGATTTTGCGCGACGGCAACCGACTCATACAGATTATGGATCCGGTGTACAACATGCCTGAACCCGAGGGTCTGCTCTCGTTCCGCACGCATTTCTTCGCGCCATACAAATATTTTTTGGGAAAATTTTGGGATACTTTGTGGTTTAATATATTTTCGGTATGGTTTTTGACTATCGTATTGTATATCGTTTTGTACTACGATTGGGTGAGAAAAGGATTTGAATGGTTGAGTGAATTGGATTTGAAAAAGAAATTGAACAAAATAAAAGGAAAAAAATAATAATTAAAAAACAAAACAATATGAAAGCGCAGAATTTATTTTTTGGCTTTGCCTTAATGGCAACATTCAGTTTGGCAGGTTGCTCAAACAACAGCAGCAACAACACAACTGAGAACGATTTTGACATTCCCGATTCGTTAATCAACGCACCATTGCAGTTGTCGGAGAATGCCGTTAACGACATGATTGAGAATATCTCGTCGCCTGTTGAGATGGCTAACGAAATCAAAAACAGCGGCGCCGAATTCCAGGAGAACATTCTCAACCCGTCGGACAAAATTAAAGACTACAATACAAGCTTCAAACGTGCTTTGAACCTTGGCGCCTACAGTGCCGACCTCGGTTACATCAACACGTTCAACAAAAGCTCGGTTGTAGTTTCGTACCTGATGGCTGTTAAAGATTTGGCCGATGGTATCAATGTAGGTCAGTTCCTCGACTTCAACACTCTCAAACGTCTGGCAACTAACCGTTCGAACCTTGACTCACTGAAGCAGCTCTCGGTAACAAGCTTCAACAACATGGACAAATATCTCCGCGAGCAGAAACGCAGCAATGTCAGCTCGGCTATCGTCGCTGGCGCTTGGATCGAAGGTATCTACATCACCAGCCGTGTTATTGAGCAGACAAACAACCAGAACCTCATCAACCGCTTGGGTGAGCAAAAGGACATCGTTAAGATTCTGCTGATTATTCTCGACAACTACAGCAAGGCCGACAAAAACTTCAAAGATTTGGCCGAAAAAATCGAAAATATCAGCAAAGTTTACGACAACGTGCGTATAACAGTTGAAATGGGTGAACCTGTAGCTGTTGAGAAAGATGGTATGCTTGCTTGGGAGTCGAATGAGAAAACTCATGTTGAGATTACCGACGAACAGGTGAAGGATATTATCAAAAACATCAAGGAAGCACGTGAATTTATGGTAGAATAAAATATAACAACAACGAAAAATATACGATTATGAGAAAGATTTTTTTATCAGTAATTGCCCTGTTCGCTTTTAGTGCAATTGCCTCTTCGCAATGCGGCGATGAGTTGATGAAGCAGGCTCTCCAAGCTATGGGTTCAAGCCAATATATCAAAGATTTTGACATTAAATTGGACTCAGGCAACGCAGATGGCCAGACTTTTACAGTGGTAATGAACAGTAGAACACTGTATAAATTCAATATTGCCAATGGCAGTGCTAACGCCCAGAATGTGAAACTGGAAATTTTGGACAAAGACAAAAACTCTCTTATTTCAAATGAGCAGAATGGTAAGGTTTACCAAGCGTTTACTTACAAATGTGGTAAAACAGCACCTTACAAACTGCACGTTACAGCAGGTGGCAAAGAGTCGTGCGCCCGTGCAGTGCTCTCTCTCGTAGAGCAATACGACGAATAGTACTACCAGAGTAATAACAAAACAAGAGAGCCGGACCATTTGGTCCGGCTCTCTTTGTTTTCATTACGTTATCAGTCGATGTTATAGGTATCGAGTTTCGGGTTGCGCTCTTTGTAGTCGAGCGTATAGTGCAAGCCGCGGCTCTCGCGGCGTTTCTGCGCCATTTTGATAATCAGGTAGCCTACATTTATCTTGTTGCGCAGCTCGCACAGTTTCATCGAGACCTTCGAGGTGTTGTAGAGGTCTTCGGTCTCGCGATAGATTATCTCCAAGCGGTCGAGGGCGCGTTTGAGGCGCAAGTTGGAGCGCACAATGCCCACGTAGTTGCTCATTATCGACTCAACCTCTTTGTTGGCCTGTGTAATCAGAATCATCTCTTCGTTGTGCACAGTGCCTTCGTCGTTCCAGTCGGGTATGTCGGTGCGTATCTCGGTGCGCTGCATCACCTCTATCGAGTCGGCGGCGGCCACGTCGGCGTAGACGAGGGCTTCGAGCAACGAGTTCGAAGCCAGACGGTTGGCGCCGTGCAGGCCAGTGCAGCTGCACTCGCCAGCGGCGTAGAGGTTGTTGATGGAGCTGCGGCCCTTCATATCTACTTTTATGCCACCGCACAGATAGTGTGCGGCCGGCACTACAGGTATGTACTGCTTGGTTATGTCGATGCCTATCGAGAGGCATTTGTTGTAAATCATCGGGAAGTGGTGCTTGGTCTCTTCGGGGTCTTTGTGGGTTACGTCTAAGTAAACGTATTCGTCGCCCGAGATTTTAAGCTCGTTGTCGATGGCGCGCGCGACTATGTCGCGCGGCGCCAGACAGCCGCGTGAGTCGTATTTCTCCATGAATGTGGTTCCATCTTGCCGGCGGAGTATTCCGCCGTAGCCGCGCATAGCCTCGGTAATGAGGAAGTTAGGTCGCTCTTTCGGATTGTAGAGCGAGGTGGGGTGGAACTGCACAAACTCCATATTCTGAATGACGCCTTTGGCGCGGAAAACCATTGCTATGCCGTCGCCTGTCGAGATGGTGGGGTTGGTGGTTACCTGATAAACGTTGCCAATGCCGCCCGTGGCCATCATAGTAACCTTCGAGAGGAAGGTTATTATTTCGTGCGTTGCTTCGCAAAGCACGTAGGCACCGTAGCATTTTATGTCCTTCATCCAAGGCTCGTTAGAGCGGCCCAGATGGTGCTGTGTGATTATTTCGAGAGCGAAATACTCTTCATAGACATCTATGTTCGGATGGTTCTTTATCTGCGAGATGAGCGCCCGCTGAATCTCCTCGCCGGTATTGTCGAGGTGGTGCAGAATGCGGAATTCGGAGTGGCCACCCTCTTTGTGCAGGTCGAAGTCGCCCGATTCGGTCTTGTCGAACATGGTGCCCCATTCGAGCAGTTGCTTTATCTCTTGCGGTGCCTTGGTTATTACCATGTCGACCACTTCGGGGTCGCAGATGCCGGCACCCGCGATATGCGTATCGCGGATGTGCTTCGCGTAGTTGTCTTTCTCTATGTCGGTCACGGCGGCTATGCCGCCTTGTGCCTTGCTGGTGTTGGTAACTTCGAGTTTCGACTTCGAAACGAGAGCCACCTTGCCGCTTTCGGCCACTTTGAGCGCGTACGACAAGCCGGCTGCTCCCGAACCTATTACCAGATAATCATATATTTTCTTCATCTCTTTTTCCTTTATTTCTTAAGGATAATGTTTTATTTTATTGTGTTACAATATGTTATAGTCTATTCGAATAATCCGCTGAACATAAACAGCAGTGCGAAGATGCCAATGAGGAAGAGCACGAAGAAGAAAATCTTCCAGAAGCTGTACGGGCGGTCGCCCTGCACCTCGCCAGTGCGGGCGTTGACGAGCACCTGATAGACTTTCTTTTTGTATTTGTATGCGCTTATGTACACTGGCAGCAGTATATGCTTGAATGTTATGTCGCTGTAGGCGGTGTTTTTGCGAGTGATACGTTGTTCGTCGCCGCCTATTTGCCGGCGAATGGCTTTGTCGACGCCTTCGTCGATGCGCACTTTGGCGCGGTCGAAGCCTGTCTGCAGGTCTATCTGGTAGGTTTCAGTGCGGAAACCGCTCAGATACTTCTCGTCGTAGGGCACGAGGTTGCCGAGGTCCCATGGCTCAAGTTCCTCAACGTGTTTTTTCGACAGTGAGTTGCTTGCAACAACCAGCACGTCGTCGAAGAAGACGTGAATAGAGCCCGAAACGGAGGTCCAGCGAGTGTGGCGCACCTGACGGGTGCGCGTTACGCTACGGCCATTTTCGGTGGTTGTGTAACTCTCTGTAACATAGTAATATGTGCCTCGCTCGCCGCGATAGTCGGAGTCGGTGTTGGCGTCGAAAGTCCAGTAAGGCACGTAGATGCCTTGCAGGTCTTTTATGTCGGTCATCTTGCGCGAGAGGTCGTTGGGGGCGAACCACAGCGCCTTGACCCATTTCTTGAATTTGTCGAACGACTCAACTTTGCTAAGTTGGAAAGGCAGCAGCGAGCCGGGTTTTATCTGCGTGGTAGTCAGCGTGTTGGTGACTACCAGAATGCTGCCGCAGAAGGGGCATTTGTCGGAAACGACGTTCTCGTCGAGCGTAACTTGCGCGCCGCAGCCTTCACACTGAACAGTGTGAAGCACCTGCGTCTCGAGCGAGCCCATCTTCTCGGTTATGTACTTCACGAAGTCGAGCTCTTCTATTTTTGTGGGTTCGGCTTCTATCTCGTATTCGGCGCCGCAC
The DNA here is from genome assembly GCA_017960905.1 of Bacteroidales bacterium. Classification (GTDB taxonomy): domain Bacteria; phylum Bacteroidota; class Bacteroidia; order Bacteroidales; family Marinilabiliaceae; genus W3P20-009. Next base: position 11,663 of record JAGCYH010000003.1, on the reverse strand, counting down.
GACTCGCATTTGAGCTTGTTTATCCCGGGCACGAAGACGAGATGCCCACCGCATGAGTTGCAAGTTACATCGCGCTGGTTGGTACTCGATATGCGTTCTTCTGTTTCGAAGGGGTTGGAGTTCTGTTCGTCAGTTTGCTCCGTATATTGTTCAGATGCCTGTTCTGGTGTCTGTTCGTTTTCGTCCATCTGGGCAGTTTTTGTAGTGTGAAATATAAACACAGATATATGCCTTGGCATATATCTGTGTCATAGTTTATTAAGGTTGTTATTGTACGGGAGGCAGTGGTGGCGGAACAGCGCCGAATACGCTGCTGAGTTCGGCCACTTGGGCTGCGGCTGTCCAAGCCGGCATGCCTTGTTTCCACACGAGCGAGTCGCGCGTGAGCTGTCCGCTGGCGGCCATTTGCGAGAGCGTGCCCATGTCGAACGGGCCCGTCTGCTGCCCGTTGACAGCAACGAAGAATGTTGCTGCGGGCGGGATGGGAGGTGGTGCCATCTGCTGTTGCGGCTGCTGGTATTGCTGCTGCTGCATTTGCGGGTTCATGGCGTTCATCATCTGGTTGGCCATGCCGAAGCCCATACCCATGCCCATGCCGGCGGCAGCACCGCCGCCGCCCGGGTTGTTGGCTGCTGCTGTGAGAGCCTCACCTGTCTGGTATTGCACGAATTTGTTCATATCGCCAATGATGCCCATGCTCGAGCGTTTGTCGAGGGCTTCTTCGACGTTCTTAGGCAGTTTGACGCTCGAAACCAGGAACTTGGTGAGCAGTATGCCGTACTCTTCGAAGTCGGGTTTGATGTGCTGTTCGCAGAATGCCGACAGCTCGTTGAGGTTCGATGCCATATCGAGGAAAGGCAGCTGGCTCTCGCCGAGGGCGTCGGTGAAGCGTGTAACGGCAATGCCGCGCAGCTGGTCGGTGATCTTCTCGGCGGTGAAGTCGCCATCGGTACCTACAATGCCAGTTACGAATTTGCCGGCATCGGTAACGCGTATTGAGTAGATGCCGTGCGCACCTATGCGCAACGGTCCGAACTCCTTGTCGCGCAGCGAGATAGGATTAGGCGTACCCCAAGCCAGGTTGGTGAACTGCTTAGTGCTCACGAAGTAAACCTCGGCCTTGAACGGGCTGTGGAAGCCGTATTTCCAACCTTTGAGGGTTGAGAGAATAGGCAGGTTCTCGGTCGAGAGCGTGTGAGTGCCCGGCCCGAAGATGTCGGCCAACTGGCCTTCGTTGATGAAAACGGCAACCTGCGACTCGCGAACCACAAGCTTCGCGCCGTTCTTTATTTCGTTATCATAACGCTCGAAACGGTGCGCCATTTCGGCTTTCTGACCGTCTTCTATCCATTCGACGATGTCAATAAACTCGCCTTTTAGTTTGTCCCAAAGACCCATAAATCGTTTAGTTTAAAAGTTAATTCATTAAGTTGATTAGCGACAAAGATAGTGGAAAATTTTATTTATTGTCATTCGGAGAGGGAAATTATTAATTTTTCGCAGAATAGCGTTGTACCACTTGACTTTTATCATCAAAAAACATAACTTTGTAAAAAAAAGAGTATGCAAACGTTTTCTCGCACACCGGAATACGACAAGATTCATTTAGCGGTAATGGCCATAAACGCCACTGCTAAAGAGCTAAATGTTAGTGATTTGGAAATGTATAAACGTCTGAAGCATGAAGGACTTATTAAGTCTCTGCTTTTCGACTGCTACGACACACTGCATTGCGAGAGCCTCGCTGGTGTAGTTTGGAATACTCGCACTGCTTTAGAGAATAGGGGGAAAAATGATTGAATTGTATCACGGCTCGTATACTGCTATCGACAAACCACTTGCCGATGTGGGCAGAACAGAACTTGACTTCGGCCCTGGTTTTTACCTGACACGCTTCAGAGAACAGGCAGAACGTTGGGCAAAAAGAGTTTGCGTCATTCGCAACGTTGCTACTCCTTGCATTTCGGTGTACGACTTCGACGAACAAGCTTTGGGGCAATTGAAATACGCAAAACCAACCCCCAGATATGTATTCGCACACAAAGCATAATAGATAGATGTTTGAGGTTTAAACAAAGCATTGTAATATAATAAGTTAGAGAAATGAGAGAGCAAGTGTTGTGGCGCAAGACGGCACGAATAATTCTGAGACTTTCAGAGAAACTGAACATATCGTCGGAAATGGCTATGGATATGCTCTACAACTCCCATACATACGAGCTTTTCATTAATCCAGACAGCGGTTTGCAACTTATGAGCGATGAGTATGTTGTGAACGATGTTATAAATGAACAGCACCCTCGTTCGGCGTAGGCTCTTGCCTACGACGAAGTTAATAGCAAGGCTCCTGCCTTGCAACTGTCACCCATTGCGCGTTGTACGGCGGTCACAATGTGGCGCCCTGCCAGCATATGGACAGCATGCAGTATACGCTTTTTTAGAACGCAGATGACGCAGATTTGACAGATTATAGATTCTCAATGTATTATTATTAGACGTTGCACGCAACGTCTCTACAATCACCGCGGTCATTTTAAATTTACAACTTGAAATTTTAATACGCTGCGGCGTCTCTCTCATAAATCAGTTTTTTATCGCGGTTGGCACTTTCGGTGGCGAAAGGGAGCAAGGTGCCTTCTTCTACTATATCTACCGGGCATCCGAGAATCTTCTCAAGTTCGCATATCATTGCGGCATGTTTGAGCAGGCTTATGCCTTCGGCTTTGTACTGAACAAGCAGGTCAACATTGCTCAGCGGTGTCTCTTCGCCGCGGGCGTACGAGCCGAATAACCATGCCTTTTGTATGGGCTGGTTTTTGAAGTATTCGGCCACTTGCCGTTGTATAGCCTGTATGCTCATTTCTAGTTGCTCTTTTTTGTTCAAAGTGTAAATGTACTGCTTTTTTCGGATAAAACAAAAAAACACGGATAGAGATGAAATTTTTTTTCAAAAAAAGAACTCTTCTCGCCTGTTTATTTTGATTTTCAATACTTTTGCGCTTTCAGCGCGAAACAATGGTAATGCGTTATTACCCAAGGCGTTGCCTTGGGCTATGGATTTTTGTCCTTTCAGGGCGTTGTTCATTTTTCATTGTTCATTGTTCATTGTTAATTCTTCATTATCAATTCGTTCTCATTCGCCCGACGCCGCAAGGCGTCATTCGTTCCGTTTGGTTTTATTCGGTGATAGGTTCCTCTGTGTCCTCTGTTTTCTCAGTGTTCTCTGTGGTATGTTTTTCGTGTGTTCTGTGGTTAATAATCGAGATTTTTTTTTTCAAAAAAGAACTTTTCTCGCCGTGAGAAAAGTTGCAAAAGAACTCGCCGCGGACCCGCCTCGCTAAGAATTTGCTTCGCTCGGCGGCGCAAAACAAACGCACTTCGCTGCGCTTCGTTTGAACGGTGTTTTGCGCTTGTCGCCTCACTTGCAAATTCTTCGGGCGCTCGCCAGCTCATGCGGTAATGTGGCCGTTCCGGCCATTCGGGCCCCGCTATGCGTTCTCATTCGCCCGACGCCGCAAGGCGTCATTCGTTCCGTTTGGTTTTATTCGGTGATAAATCTTTCCGTGTTTTCCGTGTGTTCTGTGGTTAATTTCGAAATTCGTAATTCGGAACTCGTAATTCATAATTCGTAATTCGTAATTCGTAATTAACATTGTCCATTGTCCATTTTCAATTTGTATTTCGTAAATAATCATTATTTTTGTAGCGTTTATAATCAGTAACAAATCAATAAAAACAGAATATATATGAAGAAAGCATTCGCCATTTTATTTTTATTCGTGCTCACCGCACAGGCGTGGGCAGCTGTTAATTTTGATTTTTCCGCTGTAAACAGCGGAAATACGCTTTATTACAAGATAACAAGCGACACTGAAGATTCAAAAGAAGTTTCAGTAGTGTACCCAAACTATCAAAGTAGTGATTATTATGATGGTTACACCAAACCTACCGGCTCTTTAATTATCCCTGCCAAAGTAACAAACAGTAGTACTAGTGTAGAGTATAATGTTACAAGCATTGGCGGCTATGCGTTCTATGAATGCAGCAGCCTGACATCAGTCACCATTTCCAATTCGGTTACAAGCATTGGCAGCTCTGCGTTCCGTGGTTGCAGCGGCCTTACAACAGTCACCATTGGCAATTCGGTTACAAGCATTGGCGGCTCTGCGTTCTATAATTGCAGCGGCCTGACATCAGTCACCATTCCCAATTCTGTTACAAGCATTGGCGGCTATGCGTTCTATAATTGCAGCGGCCTGACATCAGTCACCATCCCCAATTCGGTTACAAGCATTGGCATCGGTGCGTTCAATATTTGCAGCAGCCTGACATCAGTCACCATCGGCAATTCTGTAACAAGTATCGGCAATGAAGCGTTCTTTGGTTGCCGCAAACTGACAGAAATAAATGTGGAAAGTGCCAACACAAACTATACATCCGAAAACGGAATCTTGTTCAATAAGGACAAAACAACTATTGTATGTTACCCTGCAGGTAAGACAGAAACAACATACACCATCCCCAATTCTGTTACAAGCATTGGCGGCTCTGCGTTCAGTGGTTGCAGCGGCCTTACATCAGTCACCATTCCCAATTCAGTTACAAGCATTGGCAGCTCTGCGTTCTATGGTTGCAGCGGCCTGACATCTGTCACCATCGGCAATACGGTTACAAGCATTGGCAGCGGTGCGTTCAGCGGTTGCAGCGGCCTGACATCAGTCACCATTGGCAATTCAGTTACAAGCATTGGCAGCTCTGCATTCTATAATTGCCGCGGTCTTACATCAGTCACCATCCCCAATTCGGTTACAAGCATTGGCAGCGATGCGTTCTCAAGTTGCAGCGGTCTTACATCAGTCACCATTCCCAATTCTGTTACAAGCATTGGCAGCGAGGCGTTCAGTGGTTGCAGCGGCCTAACTGACATAGCCTACGATGGTACAAGCGCACCCACTATAAGAACGGATGCTTTTTTGGATGTTAACAGTTCAGTTAAAGTATGTGTTCCGGAAAATTATTCTTCAGCTTCTTTTGGCGGAATTAGTGTATGCAAGGGGCTCGTGCACAATAATGCTACAGAGCCAACTTGCACGGAAACAGGATTAACTGAAGGTGTGCATTGCTCAAATTGCGGGCGAGTGTTTGTGGCGCAAGAAGAAACCGCTCCAGCCCTTGGCCATCTATTCACCAATTACATTTACAACAACGATGCCACCACCGAAGCCGACGGCACCGAGACTGCCGAATGTGACCACGGATGTGGCACAACCGATACACGTGTAAGTGCTGGCACCCGCCTTCCCGATAATCCTACCGCCGTAACCTCTACCGACCGTAATGCGCTAAGTATAAGTGTTGTTCGGGGGGCTATAGTAGTGAATAATGCTGCATCCGATATTGTTGTTTACGATACGGCAGGCCGTATCGTTGCTCGGCAAAAACCTCAGCAGCAGAATGTTATTGCAGTGGCAAACCGAGGTTTGTACATTGTGAAATCGGGCAATGCGGTAGAGCGGGTAATAGTAAACGATTGTTATAAATGACAGATAAAATATTAATATTCAACGTAATAACTGTAATATGAAACGTGTTCTCTTATTCTTATGCGCCGCTATGCTTGCCTCGCAGGCTTGGGCATACGATTTCGAAGCCGAAGGCCTCTATTTCAACATCACAGGTGACAATATAGCTGAAGTTACATATCCTAATTATAACAATAGTAATTATTACGATGGTTACACCAAACCGACCGGCTCTTTAAATATCCCTGCCAAAGTAACAAACAGTAGTACTAGTGTAGAGTATGATGTTACAAGCATTGGCTACAGTGCGTTCTTAGGTTGCAGCGGCCTGACATCAATCACCATTCCCAATTCGGTTACAAGCATTGGCAACTCTGCGTTCTCAGGTTGCATCGGCCTTACATCAGTCACCATTCCCAATTCGGTTACAAGCATTGGCAGCTCTGCGTTCAGTGGTTGCAGCGGCCTGACATCAGTCAACATTCCCAATTCGGTTACAAGCATTGGCAGCTATGCGTTCTACAAATGCAGCAGCCTGACATCAGTCACCATTCCCAATTCGGTTAAAAGCATTGGCAGCTATGCGTTCTATGGTTGCAGCGGCCTGACATCAGTCACCATCCCCAATTCGGTTACAAGCATTGGTGAGAGAGCGTTCAATGGTTGCAGCGGCCTGACATCAATCACCATTCCAAATTCTGTTACAAGCATTGGCAGCTATGCGTTCAATGGTTGCAGCGGCCTGACATCAATCACCATACCCAATTCGGTTACAAGCATTGGCAGCTCTGCGTTCTATGGTTGCAGCGGCCTGACATCGATAACCATCCCACTTCTCTCAGGGAAAGCTATAGAAACTAATTTTGCTACTTTAAAAAATACAATTTTATACTTTGAATCGGAGAACCCCCAATCTCAGTTTAGTTCATCTTCAATTTATACTAAAGCAAAAAATAATGTTAAAGCCACGTATGTGGGATGCAAGGTGATAAGAGCAGCTGTGAATGATGAAGAATGCGGTAGTGTGGCTACCAGCGGCGAGAACCTCGCCGTAAAGGGTGATGACGGTTCGCTGTGGTATCTGAAGGAGACCAAAAACGGCACCGCCACTCTCACCGCCACGGCAAAAGAGGGGTTTCACTTTGTGCGGTGGGACGATGATGAAGAGAGTGCTACCGATAACCCGCGTAATGTGGCGGTTACGCAGAGCCGGACGTACACTGCTGTGTTCGAGGCTGACGAGCCTACGGCTCTGGCAGCCAACGATACGCAAGATATGAAGGTTGCCACTGCGCACGGCGCCATTGTTATTACCAATGCCACCAGCGAGGTCTGGGTATACGATATCGCCGGCCAATGCATCGCGCACGAATTGCCTGCACAAAAAATCACCATTTCGCCAAACAAAAAAGGACTCTTTGTCGTAAAAAGCCATGGCGCGCAAGCGCGCGTGCTGGTTTACTGATTATTAACTTATAAATTACTGAATATTAACACATAAAACTAAAATATTATGACACACAATTATCTGTTTGCTAAATCGTTTTTTTTAGCTTTCCTCTTTTCGCTCTTCGCTGGTAACGCCTGGGCGCAAGAAATAGTAGAGGGTGCGAGGGTTGAAGGTGGAACAATTTATATTGAAACTATTGGAGCTTGGAATGCGTTTGTAGATTTGTATAATGGCACCGAAAACGCACCATCAATTGTTGTTGGTTCAATAACATACGATGCCACTAAGATTGATGAGGAAATCAATACAATTTACATTAAAGGAGATGAAGGTTTGTTTCAATTTACTGAAGATGTATCTTTTACACCCATCAAGGAGTTAAAGGAAGGTCATACGCTTACTATGGATCCTTATTGCTGCATTACTGGAACGATGAAAACCAATGACGAAATAAGTATAGGAGATAGGTTCGGACTTGTTGGGCTTAATTTTGGAACGATTGAAAATATTAAGGTTAGGAATTTAGAAGTAGAGTATACATTTACGAAGACTCTTACAGACGCTTCTGTTTTCATTGGCATTATTGCTGGTGCTAATGAAGCGGAGGCGGGAGCTGAAAAAGGTGGTATTATTAGGAACTGCGAAGTGACAGATTCGAAAATAACAATTAAGAAGAATGCTGATTTTACTGCAAGTGGTAGTGTTAATAATGTATTGTGTGCTGCTATAGCTGGTATTAATCCAAAAAACCAAGAACAGGTGGCACAACCCAAAATAAGTAATTGTCTTGTAAAAGACTTCGAGTGTGATGCATCAGCTTTATCTGACAATGAAAAAGTTGCCATATATTTGGCACAGGTAGTACAAACCTGTAACAAAGATATAAAAGACAATATAACTAATTGTTGCGTTTTTATTACTCGACAAGATTTGGTTTCCGATAAGTATTGCCCTATAATAGGATATGGAGCTCTAGCATGTCCTTTTTACTATGGTGGTTTCGGTTATTCAGATATACATATTACAAACCGCGCCTTTATCATCTGCCAAAAAGCAAATGCTGACGAGCAATGGAATATTGAAGACGGTGATGGCCGCATAGTGAGATATGATGCAACCGCAACCGAGAATACTGGCCAAGTTGTCATAGATCAGGAAAGCCTCGAAGCGGCTATAAAAACGTTCTGCAACCAAGAGGATTGTGATTTTGACGTTATTAAATATGGAGATTACGTATCAGGAAGCGACCCTTGGGACATTTTTTATAATTATTTAGAATTAGACGGCAATAATGGATTTTACATGCCTATGGTGCGCGACATATATGCTCCCAAAAAGAATAAAGATGGCAGATACATTATATCAGAAGAGTCTGGAATCAACGCCATGGCCAATATGATGTTGAATAATACTAATGGAGAAAAGATGTATTTCCAGTTCGGCGATGAAGAGAGTCGCATAAGCGGTGGTGTATTAAATGATTTGTCTTTCCGCCAGTTAGATGTGCCATCAGGTTGTACTATTGATGGTTGTGGTGGAAAGTATATAGAGGACTTTCCAGATGGTGGTAACTATTATTTGGAACCTTATGTTTCTGGTAACTATGGTTCTTTTCGCCCGGTATTCGACAAAATAGAAGGCACTGTAAAACGTTTCGTTATTGAATTAATAAAGAGTAATGACGCTGAAGAGTATTCGATAGATATAGTTAAAGCAGGTGACCCAGGGACAACTAACCCAACATATTTCGGTTTTCTCGCAAACAGTAACACTGGCACTATCGAGAGTTGTTCAATAATATCCAACGATGGTCTGGTTGTTAAAGCACCTACTTTGGAAGATTATAGTGATCAGTCGATAGGTAGTTTCGTAGGAAAGAATGATGGTATTATACAGAACGTCACTTGCGGTGTATATATCGAACTAGATCATTATGGCGTTATAAGCGCGTTAAACTTTGGCGGCATAGTCGGCTCGAACAGCGGTGCGATAAGCGATGTAGTGTTTACGGGCCTCTCTATGGCGCAACAAGCTACAGTTGAATATACTGTAAATGGCACTTTTAACTCTGGTCTTTTTGTCGGAGAGAATATTAATGGTGGTACTCCTGAAGAACCGATTAAAGGCACTCTCAAAAATGCTTTCTTGGTGCTGAAGAACAGCGATTTTGTAGATGCTGGAGATGATTTTGATCAAAATCAATTCGCTTCATTTGCGAAAGTACTTGATGATGATAAAGTAACTATAAAATCAGAAGGGTTGGAGATATCAAGCGTAGATGGTGACAATAAAATTTCGCTCGATAGTAAGGAGGGATTCTTGTATACTCGTAGCGATAAGGGTGACATCACACTGCTTTACGTATCGGGTATTATAAACGAAGTTACCGATTTAGTAGCGGGCGAAGGCGGTAATATCCCATATAAAAACATACTATATTCTGAGTGGGGCGACGATATTACTCCTGAACAAGCTTCTATGTCGATGACGAATTTCTCTGAACCGATCAAATGGGGTCTCGATGGTGGAATACCAAGTTTGTCGATGAGCGATATAAACGCAACAAACACCACCGACCCTGAAACACAAGAGACCGTGGTTAATGCGGTAGAGATAGGAAACGCCGAGCAGCTCGAAGTTTTAGTAAATGCTGTTAACAACTATTCGGCTGTTATGTCTACTGTAAATGCCAAACTTACGAGTGATATTGAAATGTCCGAGTATTCGTCAGGTTCGCTTCAGCTCAGCTCCTTCGGGGGCTCGCTTGATGGCGACAATCACAAAATAAGCGGCGTGAGAGTTAATGCTTACGCGTCGGAGACAGCAGTAGTTCCGACACCTAAAGAAGGTGCCCCCGAGCAGATGGAAGAACTTCTGGTAGCGCAAACCGAAGGCATATTTGGCAATCTGGATGAGACTGCTGTGGTGAAAAATATTGAGATTCAAGCTCTTGTGAGAGTGTCGTTCGATCGGGACGCAGTTGCCGGCAAAAAGAAAATACATGTGCCGTTACTTGCAAAAAAGAACAAAAATAGAATAAAGAACGTTGTTCTGAAGGCCATAATAGACACCGACACTGAGAACCTCGATGAAGATGCCACTGCGCAATACACCCTTGTGGGTGACAATAGTAACGAAAGCACCGATCCCGAAGGACAACCTGTTATAGAAAATGTTGTAGCATATCTGCCCAATAGCCAGTTGCTCTATAAATCGTACAGCCTGTTGGAAAGTGAATGGAATAATAATTCATCTTATTACTATTCTTCTATCACATTCGAAAAGGCTTACTTCTACTGGTGTAATGTGGCAAACTTCACCGAAGCGAGAAAGGATGTTATAAAGATGTATGGTTCACTCTTGTTGCTTCGCCAATTATCCGATGACGATATAGTAATACCGACATTTGAGTCGTTTGCCGATTGGTATATGGGCCTCGAAGGTAAACCTTTAGAGTCGATGACAAGAATAATAAATGCAAATGATTTGACTGACGACGAAGATATCATAGAGTTGGTATGCAATTTCGTCCTGTGGTATTACGCCAATAACGATCAACAGATCGCCCGCCGCGCTGCCGACAAGACCGTATGGGCTACATACAACTCTTCCGAGACGTCAGGCAATCATGTTGCCGTCATAGCTACGCAGAACCTCTGCAAGAGCCCAGGCAAAGGCCGTACGCACAAAGTCTGCACGGCACCGGCTGGCGGAGGTAACAAAGATGCAGAGTTGATTATGGGTGACGTATGCCTTAATCCTGATTCGAAGAACGAGCCCAAAACAGAAAAGTACTGCTCATTAGAAACATTCCCTACAGAGGGCGCATATTGGCTCAATCACGAAGGCGAATCGCTTACAGGTAACTATGGTAAGATGTTCAGCAAAGGGGCACTTTATCCTATACTTGCAACAAATAAGTCGAAACCGCTGGTTAAACTCGAATATATAGTAGATGCCGAGACCAAGGAACAGGCAGAGGCGCACGGTTTGAAATTTGTCTCGTACGCCAACGAAGGTTCTAATGTACAGCTCTCGTTCACCGACCGTCCTGCGGGCATCCGCGTGAATGGTACACTGCTTGATGCATCGGCCTATTCTGCTGATCATGTGTCGTTTACCGTGCCGCAGACCCCTGAAGGTGTGGGTAAAGTGTCGGTATTGATTGGTTTCGACCACATACCTACCGCTCTTGAAGAGATAGACGCAACAGAGCCGGCAGAGGCAACGGGCATAAGCGTACAGGGTAACACGCTTACAGTAAGCTCAGTAGAGGGCCAGCAGATAGAGGTTACCGACTTGCGCGGTGTGAGGATTGCCGCCGTCAAAGCCGTCGGCACTCAGACCCGCATCACTATACCAAATCGTGGTATTTATGTAGTGAAGGTTGGCACACAGGCCACGAAAGTAGCGATTAAGTAAGGTTTAATATTCATATACCAAAAAGCGTTCGGGCGAAAGCCCGAACGCTTTTTTTATGGGTGGATTTTAATGAGTAAAGAGTAAAGAGTAAAGTGTAATGTGTAGAGACGTTGCGTGCAAAGTCTAAATCATGAACGCAGATTACACATTGTTCGGCGTAGGCTCCAGCCTACGTCGTTGCTAATAGCAAGGCTCCCGCCTTGCAACATTATTTTTTTACAAAAAAAGAACTTTTCTCGCCGTGAGAAAAGTTGCAAAAGAACTCGCCG
>JAGCYH010000043.1 GCA_017960905.1 Bacteroidales bacterium | reverse complement strand
CGCCTTTGGGGCCTTCGTGCGTGATTACAACGCAGTCGCCGCTCTTGACCTTGCCGCCGAGAATTCCCTCGCAGGCGTCCTCTTGTGAATCAAACACAACGGCGGGACCTTCGAAGTGCCAGAGCGACTCATCAACGCCGGCAGTCTTCACAATGCAGCCGTCTTTGGCAATGTTGCCGAACAGCACGGCCAGGCCGCCGTCTTTCGAGTAGGCGTGCTCAATGTCGCGAATGCAGCCGTTGGCGCGGTCGGTGTCGAACGAAGGCCAAGTGGCTGACTGCGAGCCCATTTTGGTGCTGAATTTGCCGGCGGGCGCACTGCTGTAAATGCGTTTGGCCTCGGGGTCAATCGTGCTTCCGCAGATATAATATTTCTTCAGGTCTTCGGCCAGAGTTGCGCCGTTGACGCGCTTGAGCGAAGTGTTGAGCAGTCCGCCCTTGTTCAACTCGTTCAGAATGCCGAGAATGCCGCCTGCGCGATTGCACTCCTGAATCGAGAACTTCTGCGTGTTGGGCGCCAGCTTGCACAGGAACGGCACGCGGCGGCTTAACTCGTCGATATCTTTCATCTTGAAATCGACACCAGCCTCGTTGGCCACAGCCAGAAGGTGAAGCACGGTGTTGCTCGAGCCACCCATTGCAATGTCGAGCGTCATCGCGTTAAGGAAAGCCTCGCGTGTGGCAATGCTCTTCGGCAGAACACTCTCGTCGCCCTCTTCGTAATATTTATATGCGTTCTTAACAATCAGAGCCGCAGCGTCTTTGAAAAGTTGAATGCGGTTGGTGTGTGTGGCCAGAATGGTTCCGTTGCCAGGAAGGCTCAAGCCGATAGCCTCTGTGAGCGAGTTCATCGAGTTGGCGGTGAACATACCCGAGCACGAGCCGCAGCCAGGGCAAGCGCAACTTTCAATTTCTTTCATCTGTTGGTCGGTAATCGAAGGGTCGGCGCCTTTAACCATTGCGGTAATCAGGTCGGCGTTCTCGCCGTTCCATTTGCCAGCCTCCATCGGGCCGCCCGAAACAAACACTGTCGGAATATTCAGACGCATCGAGGCCATCAACATTCCAGGGGTAATCTTGTCGCAGTTGCTAATGCAGACCAGAGCGTCGGCCTTGTGTGCGTTGCACATATACTCAACCGAGTCAGCAATAATGTCGCGCGAAGGCAGCGAATAGAGCATACCGTTGTGGCCCATAGCAATGCCATCGTCGATAGCAATGGTGTTGAACTCGGCGGCATAGCAGCCAAGTCGCTCAATTTCAGCCTTTACCAGTTGTCCAATCTCGTGCAGGTGAGTGTGCCCGGGCACAAATTGTGTGAACGAGTTGGCAATGGCGATAATTGGCTTGCCCATCTGCTCGTGCTTCATTCCGTTGGCAACCCAAAGGGCGCGCGCACCGGCCATCCGTCGGCCTTCGGTTGTTTGTGCGCTTCGAAGATTATGTTTCATATCTGTAAAATTATTATTCTAAAACATCAACGCCCTTCTCAAAAGTGAGAAGGGCGTTTGCTATTATTTTCTATCAGCATACCATTCTCACGCTCTTATGTAGTGCACCACAAGAGTTTCCACGACCACGTGAGTCTTTGATATGTTGAATATTGCTTCCATTTTGAAAAACGCTTGCAAATATATATGACTTTTATTAATATTGAAAATTAAGTGTTTAAAAAAAACGCAAAAATCAGACAATTTGTCCGAATTTGTACTTTTTGTGCAGCTTCAGGAACCGGTCAACCGTAGGTTGCCCGAACTTTTCGAGGCTTGCCAGCACCTTGTCAAAACTCTTCTGCTCATCGAGTTTTTTCGATTTACTGAAGAATTTATCTGCGTAGCAGATAATCTCTTCCTCGACGGTAGTAGGCAGCATATCGCGCTGAGGCAGAGGCAGATTCTGACTAATGATATCGTCGACAGAGATGCCGGCGCCAGTGTGGTGCTCGCATACGAGCGCATGGCGCGGCAGACCGAGCTCGTCGAGCATCTGGCGGCCAAGCATTCCGTGGCAGATGTATTCTGCTTCGCCGAAGCAGAATATGCCAGGCGCGTTGGTCCGGCAAATGCCAATATCGTGAAGCATAGCGCCCTCGACGACAAAGTCGCGGTCGGCGCGCAACTCAGGGTGAGCATCGACGATGCTCACCGCCAGTCGGGCAACAGCTTCGCTGTGGCCGACAAGCGTATCCCACACATCGGTGTGCGGCGTGTAAAATTTATTTATTATTGCCTGATAATCAATCATTTGAATATCTAGACTTCAATTCGCGAGCTACGTCCTCCAACCGGCAACCACTCTGTGCGAGTGTTTTTATAATCTCTTCCAAATGATTGGTACACAATCCGATAACATCGGAATTGTTAGTTGCAGCGATGCTTTTTTTCTGTTTTTGAATAATAGCATCTTGCACGAATTTAAGGTCGAGTATTTCGTCGGCTTTGTTCACCTCGCCCCAGCAGGTGTCGGTGCCAGTGTGGCAAGTAGGACCGTCGGGGTGTGCCTTAATGAGCAGTGTGTCGTGGTCGCAATCCTCAGCCATCGAAACGACATGCAAGAAGTTGCCGCTCGTCTCACCTTTGGTCCAAAGGCATTGGCGCGAACGGCTGAAAAAAGTCACAACGCCCTCTCTCTGTGTTTTTTCGAGAGCCTCAGCATTCATGTAACCGAGCATCAGAACTTTGCCGGTAACGTTGTCTTGAATGATAGCGGGCACAAGGCCGTCGGCTGATTTCGAGAAATCTATTGTCATCGTACTATTATATTGTTGTCCCTTAAGTATTTTTTCAGGTCGGGTATTGATATTTCTTTATAGTGGAAAATGCTTGCCGCAAGGCCGGCATCGGCCTTGCCTATGGTGAAGACATCTTTGAAGTGCTCCATCTTGCCGGCACCGCCCGAAGCAATGACCGGTATCGACAGACTCTCGCTGAGCTGTGCAAGTGCTTCATTTGCAAAACCTTGCTTCACGCCGTCGTGGTTCATCGAGGTGAAAAGTATCTCGCCGGCGCCGCGTTCCTGCGCTTCGCGAGCCCACGTGAAGAGGCGTTTTTCGGTAGGTATGCGACCGCCGTTGACGGTAACAATCCACTCGCCATTGTCGTCGCAGCGAGCATCGATGGCCACCACAACGAACTGACTGCCAAAGTTATGCGCCATGTCGTCGATGAGTTGCGGATTGCGCACAGCCGATGAGTTGATGCTGATTTTGTCGGCGCCTGCCGACAAAAGCACATCGGCATCGTGCAACTCGCTGATGCCGCCACCGACAGTAAACGGTATGTTGATGTTGAGCGCTATGCGCTCAACGAGGTCGGCGAAGGTCTTACGCCCTTCGTGGCTCGCGGTGATGTCGAGGAAGACAAGTTCGTCGGCACCCTGCTCGGCGTACCATGCGCCAAGCTCCACGGGGTCGCCCACTTCCTTGATATTCACGAAGTTGACACCCTTAACCGTCATGCCGTTCTTTATATCGAGGCAAGGTATGATGCGTTTTGCTAACACTTTTTTCTGTTTGTTTTTCCGGCGGCAAAATTACTGAAATTTTTTGAATGCAAACCGAAAGCGAAAAGAATGGATTCTGGCAAGGAAAAAAAATTTCACTATGTCCACAGAGTGGTGATAAACATTGGGCTGGCGTCGGTAGATTTTTCAAACCCGCAATTTGCGTAAAAGTTGATTTCCTTATCGTAGGCTACAACCACTATGCGGAGATAGTCTTTGTATTTTTCTTTTACTTGGGCTACTAATTCTCGTCCTATGCTTTGCCCTTGATATTCAGGACGTACCAATAGATAATGTACGTAGGCATTCATTACGGAATCGTCCATAACGCAAATCATACCAACGAGTTTGCTGCCGTCCCATGCGGAGATAACGGTTTTGAAACCTTGCATTGCTTGTACAAGTTTTTCGGGATAATGCCCCGACGACCATTCCACCGAAAGAAACAGCGATTCCAAATCGGCAGCGGTGAATGTGTGGGTTGTGGAATAAGTGATGGTTGACATTTTAGTATTTATTATTAAGGTTCAAAGTTATTGAAAAACTATCTAATGATATCCCCGTCCCAAAGACGTTTTAAAAAATCTGTCGCAGGCCAGACCTCTACACCGTTGAATAGTCGCGGTCGCTCTTCTAACGACACCACAATCAAACGACTTAACGGATATTCCTCTTTAAACGCCTTTAACCCTTTCAGATGCGTAGATGTGACGTTTGCCGATGATTTTATTTCAATAGCGACATCCGCGTTGCCTATCACTGCATCCACTTCGTAGAGATTGTTTTGTGTGTGCCAATAAGATATTTTTTTGTCTGATTCGGTGTAATCGACATACGCTACAAGTTCTTGTATAATAAGGTGTTCAAAGGCATGCCCATATTCGACCGTGCCTCTCGTTAGCGGAGGACGGCGCATCAGGAAGTTTGCCACGCCGATGTCGAAAAGATAGAATTTGGGAGAGGAAATAAGTTTGCGCTTAACCACTTTTGTAAAAGCGGGAAGGTACATTCCAACAAGAGTCTCCTCTAAAATAGTAAAGTATTCTTTTACAGTTTTCGACGAGATGCCACAGTCGGCGGCAATGTTGCTATAATTTACTATTTCGGTATCACTGATAGCGGCCACTTCTAAGAAACGTGTGAACGAATCGAGGTTGCGCACCAACGCCTCCGCAATAATCTCTTGTTGGAGATAGTCGCCAATATAAGCTTGAAGACGTTTCTGAGGATCTTTGGCAAGATAATGCCTTGGTAACATTCCTGAATTTACAGCACGGTCTAAATCGAAATCAGGGATTTCGGCGCTTACTAACGGGTGAAGTGTTTTGCGTATAGCCCTTCCGCCGAGAAGATTTGCGCCCGAGCGGCGAAGCTTCCGGGCACTTGACCCACATAATATAAAACGTATGCCTCGGTTTACAATAAGCCAATGAACTTCGTCTAAAAGTGCGGGAATTTTCTGCACTTCATCGACAATTACAATCGTGCCTTCGTCGAGCATTGCGCACTCTTCGCGTAATAACGCCGGACGAAGTTTGTATTTGGCATAGACATCAGACAGCAACATGTCATAGTATGGCGCGTTGGGAAACAAATGTTTGAGCAACGTGCTTTTGCCGGTTTGACGTGGTCCCCATAAGAAAATACTATCGTCCGACACGTCCTTCAAAGAGAGTAACCTGTTTAGCATTTCTTTAATTATTTGTCGGCTCAAAAATATGGCTATTATTAGAAAGATACAAGTTTTTTATGCGATTTTTTGAAGTACCACTTCAAAAAATACGAGAAAATTTGAAGTACAACTTCAGATTTTCTTTCGTTATATTGCTGAAAATGAGCAAAAAGACATCTCAAAAACAACATTATATAAAAAAATAACGGACAGAAGTAATTCTGTCCGTTGTTTTTTATTTACGTTGTTGATTAATACCTATAAAAATCCACTTTGTACGGGCCTTCGGGTTTTACGCCTATGTAGTCGGCTTGTTTCTGAGTGAGCTTTGTCAGATGTACACCGAGCTTTGCGAGGTGGAGGCGAGCAACCTCTTCGTCGAGCTCTTTCGGCAGGCGATAAACGCCCACCTCATATTGCTTGGTCCACAGTTCAATCTGCGCAAGTGTCTGATTAGTAAACGAATTGCTCATTACGAACGACGGATGGCCAGTCGCGTTGCCGAGGTTCACGAGGCGACCGCGGCTGAGCAGGATTATCGAGTGCCCATCGGGGAAGATGAACTTATCTACCTGCGGCTTGACGTTCTCCTCTTTTATGCCCGGGAACGACTCGAGTTTGTTCACTTGTATCTCGTTGTCGAAGTGGCCAATATTGCACACAATAGCTTGATCTTTCATGCGTTTCATGTGTTCAATTGTGATTATATCGCAATTGCCTGTGCAAGTGACGAAAATATCGCCCTGTTCCACAACGTCTTCGACGGTTTTCACTTCGTAGCCTTCCATAGCAGCCTGCAAGGCGCATATAGGGTCGATTTCGGTTACAATGACACGCGCACCGAAGCCGCGCATACTCTGCGCACAGCCTTTGCCAACATCGCCATAGCCGCAAACAACGGCTACCTTGCCGGCTATCATCACATCGGTACCACGTTTAATGCCGTCGGCAAGGCTCTCGCGGCAGCCATAAAGATTGTCGAACTTACTCTTTGTAACAGAGTCGTTTACATTGATGGCCGGGAAAAGCAGTTCGCCTTTCTCCATCATCTGATAAAGGCGGTGAACGCCTGTGGTAGTCTCTTCGCTCACTCCTTTAACGCCTTTGGCTATGCTAGTCCAATAACCTTTGCGGCCTTCGAACATGCGCAGAAGCTCCATAAGTTCTTGGAAATCCTCACCGCAATCGCTGTAATCCTTCGCGAGCAGCGAAGGATTATTCTCTACCTCTACGCCCTTGTGAATGAGCAGAGTAGCATCGCCGCCATCGTCGACAATAAGATTCGGACCAAGGCCATCGCCGAAGTCGAGAGCCTTCATGGTGCACCACCAGTATTCGGCCAGCGACTCGCCTTTCCAAGCGAAGACGGGCACACCTGCAGCGGCTATTGCCGCTGCAGCATGGTCTTGTGTAGAGTAGATGTTGCACGAGCACCAGCGTACCTTAGCACCAAGAGCCACAAGCGTCTCGATAAGCACGGCAGTCTGAATGGTCATGTGGAGCGAGCCGGTGATGCGTGCGCCTTTGAGCGGCTGCTGACCGGCGTATTTCTCGCGAAGCGCCATCAATCCAGGCATCTCTATTTCAGAGATTTTGATCTCCTTGCGTCCAAAGTCGGCCAAATTGATATCGGCCACTTTGTATTTGTATTCGTTTTTGTCAACGTATTCTATCATAATGAATTGATTATTTTTCGGAGTGCAAAAGTAGTCATTTTTTTTGAATAATAGAATAGTGTTAAAGAGTAGAGAGTAAAGAGTAATGTGTAGACTTTTTTATACTGCCTAATATTTTTTTAATTGTCAATCATTTCAGTTAATGGATAAAACACTATCTTTGAGCACAAAAATAAATACAGAAGAGATGTCAGAAACGAAACGAGTTCATTTCATAGCCGTGGGCGGAAGTGTGATGCACAACCTCGCCTTGGCGCTTCATAATAAAGGATTTAAAGTAACTGGTTCAGACGATGAGTTTTTCGAGCCGTCAAAATCGCGATTGGCCAAAGCAGGCATTCTGCCCGACGCGGTCGGCTGGCACGCCGACCGCATCACGCCCGACCTCGACGCGGTGATACTGGGCATGCACGCCATGAACGACAACCCCGAACTGCAACGCGCCCGCGAGCTGGGCATCAAAGTATATTCGTTCCCCGAATATCTCTACGAGCAGACACGTCACGAACGACGCATCATAGTGGGCGGAAGCCATGGAAAGACAACCACCACATCGATGATTATGCACGTGCTTCGCGCGTGCAATGTAGATTTCGACTATATGGTGGGCGCTCTGCTCGAAGGCTTTGAGACGATGGTGAAACTCACTGCCGAGGCCAAAATAGCCGTCTTCGAAGGCGACGAATATCTGTCGTCGACACTCGACCCGACGCCGAAATTCCACCACTATCACCCTGACATAGCGCTCGTTACAGGCATAGCTTGGGACCACATCAACGTTTTCCCGACATGGGAAAACTACATAAGCCAGTTTGCAAAATTCGCTGAGAAGATTGAGCCGAACGGCAAATTCATATATTATGAAGGCGACCCCGAATTGCGCAAAATTGCGCAATCGGTGCGCACCGACGTCGAAGCGCTGCCGTACAACGGCCTCGACTTCCGCACCGAAGGCGAGACGACCATTGTCCGGTACAACGGCAAAGACTATCCGACAGGCGTTTTCGGGCGTCACAACATGCAGAACATGCACGGCGCAATGCTTGCATGCCGTCAGGTGGGCATCGAGCCGGAGCAATTCCTTACCGCCATGGCTACCTTCCACGGCGCCGCAAAACGACTGCAAACGCTTGTGCAGAAAGGCAATAGCATTGCCTTTCTCGACTTTGCACACTCGCCGTCGAAGCTCAAAGCCACAACCGAAGCTGTGCGCGAACGCTTTGCCGGCAAGCGGCTCATAGCCTGCATGGAGCTGCACACCTTCAGCAGCCTCACAAAGGCCTTCCTGCCGCAATACCGCGACTCGATGAAAGCCGCCGACGAAGCACTCGTATACTTCAACCCCGAAGTAATTGAACACAAGCGACTTGAACCCATCACCGTGGCCGACGTAGCCAGCGGGTTCGGGCGCAACGACCTGCAAGTGTTCACCGACTCGACAAAGCTCGTCGAAAAACTGCACACGTTCGACTATTCCAACACGGTGCTGCTCATAATGACTTCGGGCAACTTCTCGGGCGTGGACATCAAACAACTTGCAAATTCGCTAATTTGCTGATATTTAACAAAATAAAATGACAAATCAGACGACAATAGCCATCTACAGCCGTCAGTTCGACGAGAAACACCAAACGCTCTACGAGCGTTTGATACAGCACCTTGCCTCACGCGGCTGCGGCGTCATAGTAGTGCGCCATCTGTACGACAGGCTCATAGAACGTGGCATAGTGCCCATAAACACCGTACGCCCGTTCGACGGCACCCTTACCGCCGACGACGCTCTGGCACTGCTCAGCGTGGGTGGCGACGGCACCTTTCTGGCCGCCGCTCGCATGGTGCTCAACTCGAACCTGCCCATCCTCGGCATCAATAGCGGCCGTCTGGGCTTCCTAAGCGACATCGCTCAGGACAAGATGTTCGAATCGGTCGACAACATACTGTCGGGCAACTACAGGCTTTCGAACATCGACGTCATCTCGCTCTACGCCAACGGCGCGCGCGAGCCGGTCGACTACGCCATAAACGAATTTGCGGTGAGCAAATGCGACAACGCCTCGATGCTCACCATTCACGCCTACGTCGATGGTGACTACCTGACCACCTATTGGGCTGACGGACTGATAGTTGCAACCTCAACTGGTTCTACTGCATATTCGCTCAGCGTGGGCGGACCAATAGTCCACCCAGCATCGCGCAACTTCATCATAACGCCCATAGCGCCTCACAACTTGAGCGTCAGACCGCTCATTGTGCCCAACACCGTAGCCATACAGCTGCAAATCGACGGGCGCGGACCCAACATCCTCACCTCGCTCGACGGGCGCAACCACATCATGGACAACGGTTGCCAACTGCGCATTGCAAAAACACCGTTCGACATCAAAGCCATTCAGCTGCAAGGACATTCGTTTTTTGCCACGCTGCGCGAAAAACTCATGTGGGGCGCCGACACGCGTAACTAATTTATTTATAAAGATGTACATCGAACAGCTCAAACAAGAATCGATCGATTTGCTTAAGCAAATGATACAAATACCGTCGGTCAGCCGCGACGAGAGCAAAGTGGCCGACGCCATACAGAATTTTCTTCTCACCAAAGGGCTGTTAATCAACCGCATAGGGAACAACATCGTAGTTCGGCAGGAGAATTGCAGCACCGACCGTCCGGTCGTGCTGCTCAACTCGCACATCGACACAGTGAAGCCCGCCGCAGGCTACACTCGCGACCCGTTCACACCTACCGAAGAAGACGGGCGGCTCTACGGACTTGGCAGCAACGACGCCGGCGGACCAATGGTATCACTGCTTGCGGCCTACCGCTATCTGACGCAAACCGAACAGCCTTACCATCTGGTATTTGTGGCCTCGTGCGAAGAGGAAGTCAGCGGGCGCAACGGCATAGAGAGCGTACTGCCGCACCTCGGCCGCATCGACTTAGCCGTCGTAGGTGAGCCAACGAAGATGCAAATGGCCGTAGCCGAAAAAGGTCTGATGGTGCTCGACTGCACCGCTCACGGAGTGAGCGGTCATGCAGCGCGCAACGAAGGAGTCAACGCCATATACAAAGCCCTGCCCGACATCGAATGGTTTCGCACGCACTCGTTCGAGCGCGTGTCGCAATTTCTGGGGTCGGTAAAAACATCTGTAACACAGATAGATGCCGGCACGCAACACAACGTCGTGCCCGACGTGTGCCACTTTGTGGTCGATGTGAGGGTGAACGAACTATACAAAAACACCGAACTGCTCGAGATGATAAAAAGCAGCGTCGGATGCGAGGTGAAAGAGCGCTCTACACGCCTCAACAGCTCGGCCATCGACATGACCCACCCTATCGTTCAACGCGGCCTGAGCCTCGGACTCACAGCCTTCGGCTCGCCCACCATGAGCGACCAGGCGCTCATGCCATTTACGTCTATTAAAATAGGTCCGGGCGACTCCGCCCGCTCACACACCGCCGATGAGTACATTCTCTTGAGCGAAATAGGCAACGGCATAGACCTGTATATCAAGTTGTTAGACGGACTGCAAATACAATAAGCCATTTTTTTGCCTCTGAGAGGCAAAAAAACACCGAAACATTATTGGAACAAAAAAAATAATCGTACCTTTGCGCCCGAAAAGAACAAGTAGGTTGTTCTTAATTAAATTTATTAATTAACAAAACACTAAAAGTCCAAAACAATGTCGTCAGTAAGAATCAGACTCGCAAGACACGGACACAAAGGTTACGCTTACTACCACATAGTGGTAGCAAATAGCAAGGCGCCACGAGATGGCAAGTTTATTGAGCGGATTGGCTCGTACAATCCGAACACTAATCCTGCTACCATAGTGCTCGACTCAGAGAAAGCACTCAAATGGCTTAACAATGGTGCTCAACCTACCGACACAGTTCGTAGCATACTCTCAAAAGAGGGTGTATTGCTGAAAAAACACCTCCTTGGTGGTGTAAAGAAAGGCGCATTCGACGAGGCAGAAGCCGAGAAGAGATTCAATGCGTGGAAAGAAGCTAAAGCAAAAGCAGCAGAAGCAATTGCGAAGAAAGCCGCCAGCACAAAAGAAGAAGCTAAGAAAGCTCGTCTGGCAGCAGAAGCAAAGATCAACGCTGAGCGCGCTGAAGCTCTTGCAAAGAAAAAAGCAGAAGCTGAAGCAGCTAAAGCCGAAGCCGAAAAGGCAGCTGAAGCAGCAGAAGCAACAACTGAAGAGGCTGCAGCACCTGCAGAAGCAGAGGCTCCGGCAACTGAAGAAAAAGCTGCAGAATAAGACAACAGACAAAGACTTATTCAGATATATGGCTCACCAATTGGTGAGCCATATTTTTTTTATTCCCTTTTTGAGATTATTCATTATATTTGCAAACAATTGGTTTTATTTGATGCAATACCCTATATATTAATAAAATGACAAGTAAGCTCACTTCCTTTCTGCTGCCAATAGTTTTTATGGTGCTTCTCGCAAGTTGCGACAAATACAGAGATGCACTAAGAGAAAAAACGCGGGAAGGAATGTTCTCCGAGTCGAATTATGGCTCTATGCAATCAGCAGATATTGATGGAATATACCAGCAGGCACCATTGCAACATCTGCCACTAAGTGAGAGAGTTGTAAAAGACACCCTCGACAATGGATTGACTTACTACATTTTCAAAACAAAAGAAAATGGATTTGAAGGGAAGGCTTTTTTACAACTGATCCAGAGAACCGGCTCTCTAGTCGAAGACGAGAAATGTCTCGGTGTCGCGCACATGGTAGAACACTGTGCTTTCTCAGACTCGATCTGGCGGTTTTTCAAGAAAAGAGGCTGCGACAACAACGCAACAACGTATTACAACTACACCGAATACCATACCGGCGAGTTTTATTTTGGCAACGACTATAGCATTCTCGACACCTGCCTTCTCATTCTGCGTGACTTTGCGGGCAACTGCAATTTTACAGACAGTATTTTCGAACGGGAACGAAAAATAATACTTGAAGAATACCGCATGCGAGACTACTCCTACATCGCCGGAAATATCGGTGGAGTACTGAAAGGTACACGCTATGAACAACGTCCGGTATTAGGGACTATAGAAAGCCTTAACGCAATGACTTTGAGCAATGTACGCAACTATTACAATAAATGGTACCAGCCTCAAAATCAAGCATTTGTGGCTTTCGGTGATGTGGATGTGAAACAAATAGAGAAGAAAATACGGACCTTTTTCGGCTGTCTTGAGCGAGGCAAATCCGTGGTACCTATATACGAGTTTGCACGAGAGCAACACACTGAGCCAGATGTAATTACGGCAGAAAACAGTCAAAACGGCAAAGCCGTTTTGACAATATTCTTCAGTATTGCCAATGAGAATATTACTCAGGAAAGGAATACCACTGCAAGGTTCGTCAGCCGTTACATACGCGAACAGCTTGCTAGGAACATACGGCAACGACTCATCAGAATACAAAACGACACTATGCTTTTCGACGATATCGAAGTAAACGAAGAGGATATAAACATTCAGGACGACGCGCTTTTTAGCATCAGTATCAGTTGTGTGCCAACTCTTTGGCGTTCAGCATTATCAGGCGTTGCCCAAGAATTAGAAAAAATAAAACGATACGGATGGACTATAAAAGAAACGAACAAAAGATTCCCCGAAAATGAAGAATATGCTTCCTTAACCGACAGCGTTGATTTTTCCGATGGTTATGATTTCTCATACAGTACCAGCACTACCGACTATTGGATTACTAAGTATCTCAATAATTTTGTTTTCGGTGACTATCTGATCGACTCAAAAGTAGAAGGCGCATTGATTAAATACAGCACGTTACGAATCAGTCCGGGCGTTATTCACGACTACTTTACCAAATTGTCGAGCGACGAAAACACTGTTATTTTGGTATCAGCCCCCTTCCCTATAGAAAAATCAGAAATACTCGACACATATAATTCCGCCCGCAACTCAATAAGCGAGCGCACCAAATACTATTACGCCGAAGACCCAAATTATCAGTACTTTATGGAAAGCCTAAGCATTGACGTAACTCCCGGGAAAACCATCGAAGAGCGTGACTTAGGGCTTGACGGTTGTACTGAATTTACATTTGACAACGGCGTAAAAGCCGTTGTATCTAAAAAAGACTGCCGCGAGTACGAGTTTAAACTCATGGGGCTAAGACCAAGAGCGCTAATGCAATACAATGACAACGACGCAAAAAGAATAATTCTTCTGTCGGAAATAATGTCAACACCATTTAAGTCAGTAAAAACTGATAGAATAAACACAGAATTAAAGTACGGCATTTTTTACGATGAGTACAAATGCACTGGCATCTCTACATCGATAACAGCCGAAACATGGCTCAAATACATTCATTTCTGCCTGACCGACACTACAATAGACACATTACGTTTCGAAAGATGCCGTATGAAGCATCTAGAAGACTTAAAAACAGAGAAAACAGGCAACAAACAAATCCAACAATATGTAACAAAATCTTGGTTCGACAATAGATACGAAAGTCGCACAGCACCAATTTCAGAAGAAACACTTGAAAATCTGACAATTGAAGACCTAACCAAGCTCGTTAAACAATACACTTCTGATTACAGCGGTTCGGTGTTCTTTATTCATAGCGAGTATTCAGCAGAATTCTTAAAACCGCTGCTTGAAAAATATCTCGGCTCGCTGCCGTCCATTTCAAAGAGCGCAAAAAATACTGGTACAAAAGCAATTGGAATTAATTGTCACAACGACACGACAATTTATCACTACAATTCGTCAGAACCACGCGCCGACGTTTGCGTGAGCTACGCGCTGCCAGATAGTTATGAGTATTCGCAAGAACGGATTCAAACAGCAACAGCATTCAGTAATATTCTTTACGGGCTGTTATTCAACAATATACGGCAATCAAACGGAAGTGTTTACTCGTTCAATATCAACAACACCTATAGCCCTGTCGCTTCGGAAATTATAACCATTGGGACAAGCTGCTCGCCAGCCAACGCACGTTCATTGCTCGACAACATCAACACAATAGTTTCGAAGATAGCGAAAGGAGATTTGATTACCGAAACCCAAGTAAAACAATACATTGACAACTATAAGCGGACTCGACCAAAAAAAATATCAGCCGAAGAATACTATAATATTCTTCGGATCCATTATCTCAACGGAGGTTGCGGCGAACTGACATCAGAAGAAAAACTGGTCACATCATTGACCGCCGAAAAAATCATAGCATTTGCTAAAGAGCTGACAAACAACGGATTCAAACACGAGACAATATTAATAGGCGAATAAAAATAAAGGCAATTTCAGAACATAATAGGCGTTTAATCCTCTAAAACGAAAAAAAATGAGCGGCTGAGAGGAATAAACGAATAACGCTGTCGGGCAGAATTTAGATTTAGTTAGAAAATTTTACACTTTTCATAAAAATCTATATTTTTGCGCCAATTAATAATCAAAACAATAAGAAAATGTTTGGAATATCAGACCCCGGAATTTGGATAGTCTATCTGCTTTCGATATTATGTACGATAGGCTCCGTCATCTTTGGCATAAAGTACTGGAACAAGGAAGACGAAATGGACAAGAAATAACAACACATTAATACTGAATGAAATGGAGAATTTTTCAATGTATTTGATAGTGATGGTTTATTTTTTGGCCATCGCATTTTTAGGATATTTGGGATACAAGAAGACACACGACTCAAAAGACTTTCTGATAGGCGGCGGCGAGATGAACCCGATAGTGATGTCGCTGTCGTACGGCGCGACGTTCATCTCGGCCTCGGCAATAGTAGGTTTTGGCGGTGTGGCGGCCACATTCGGCATGGGCATACAATGGCTCATGTTCCTCAATATGTTTGTGGGCGTTGTGATAGCGTTTATCGTGTTCGGGCGACCTACGCGCCGTATAGGCGCGAAGCTGCACGCCACATCGTTTGCGCACTTCCTGGGCGCTTACTACCAATCGAAACGAATAAGGATTTTCGTGGCGGCTGTGATATTCCTCTGCATGCCGCTTTACGCGGCAGCAGTATTGCGTGGCGGTGTGTTCTGTATGCAAGAGGTTTTCGGCATCGGATTCGACCTTTCGTTGCTGATTTTCACAGTGATAGTCGCTTCGTACGTGATGGCCGGCGGTATGAAAGGCGTTATGTACACCGACGCTCTGCAGGCAGTGATTATGTTCCTGTGTATGAGTGTTTTGGTTGTTGGTGTGTACAAAGCGTTGGGCATGGGATTCAGCGAAGCCAATGAAGCGCTGGGCAACATGGCCGACAAGGTGCCCGACAACCTGGCAGCACTCGGTCACGAGGGCTGGACAGCCATGCCACGTTGGGGCTCGCAGCAATGGTTTACGCTCGTAACATCGCTCATAATGGGCGTAGGCATTGGCTGCTTGGCACAGCCGCAGTTGGTGGTACGCTTCATGACGGTAAATAGCACCAAGAAACTCAACCAAGGCGTAGCCATTGGTTGTGTTTTCCTAATAATAACGGTAGGCGTCATTTATCACGTAGGCGCGCTGTCGAACCTGTACTTCTACCAGACCGAAGGCAAGCTGGCCGTAGAGACGGTGGCCGCCTCGGACAAGATAATACCGCACTTCATCGGTTCGGTGATGCCGACGTGGTTTGTAACGATATTCATGCTCTGCATTCTGTCGGCGAGCATGTCGACACTGAGTGCGCAGTTCCACACAATGGGCGCATCGGTAGGCGGCGACATCTACGGCACATACATCACTTCGGGCCGCAGAATAGACAAACAGCGCAAAGACCGTATGACAATAATGATTCGCGCCGCCGTACTACTCTCGATATTAGTAAGTTACATTATCTGCTTCGTACTTGGCGAGCATAGCGACTCGCCAGTGATAGCGATAAGCACATCGCTCTTCATGGGCATTTGTGCGTCGGCATTCCTGCCGGCGTACTTCTGCGCATTGTACTGGAAACGCGCCACGAAACAAGCTGCATTCGCAAGTATGATTGTGGGCGTGGTGGTAACGCTGTTCCTCGTGGTATTCATACATGCCAAAGAGGCCACTGCACTGGGCATCTGCCAGTCGCTCTTCGGCACCGACGTGCTGATTACCGACGGCATGATGAAATTCATCGACCCGATTATGTTCGCCTTCCCGCTTTCGTGCCTCACTATTGTGGTGGTTAGTTTGCTGAGTAAGAAGAAATAAGCTGAATACGTTGGCGGGATTAGAATTAATCCCGCCAACGATTTTTTTGCGCGGCAGGAAAGTCAATCTTGGGAAATACCATTACCGCCTCAGCAAAACACAGAAAACGTTTGCAAGGCTGAGGCCTTGCTTTTAGCTACGGCGTAGGCCAGTGCCTAGCCCGAACTCGGCATTGACGGCGTTCAAGAAATCAACCAAGCCGTCATTGTCCGTATTGACGTTGATGGAACGGAAACGATTGTGGGATATACGAAATATGATAGTACTTTAGATACAAATCACTTTATACTAAAAGAATAAATAGATATGAATATTGTTGAGGGCACT
>JAGCYH010000042.1 GCA_017960905.1 Bacteroidales bacterium | reverse complement strand
ACGGTTGTGAATTGCTTTCAAAATTTTTAATTTCGCGTCATTAAGAACAACATGATAATGTGGCCTATGAGTAGCATCATCGTTGTGAATTGCTTTCAAAATTTTTAATTTCGCGTCATTAAGAACAACACAACAAAGAGTCGTACAATTCTACTATCAGTTGTGAATTGCTTTCAAAATTTTTAATTTCGCGTCATTAAGAACAACAAACAATGTCAGCGCCGCATTCACGGCTGTGTTGTGAATTGCTTTCAAAATTTTTAATTTCGCGTCATTAAGAACAACCCACGAGGAACTTTAATTACCATAACATTGTTGTGAATTGCTTTCAAAATTTTTAATTTCGCGTCATTAAGAACAACTCAATCAGAGCAACGCTCTGATTGTCAGTAAAATAAAGGACGTGAACAGAACAAAAAAAATGGTTTGTTCCGATGACAAAGAAACCACCGAAAGGTGGTTTTTTTGTTTCAGAACAGCTCCAACTGCTGCGGTCCGGTTTGTGGTTTCTGAGGTTTTTTGCTTGTGAATATCTCTATATCGCCGAATTGCTTGTCGGTGATGCACATAATGCCTATATGCCCGTAATCGGGCAGAAACGACTTTACCCTTTTGATATGCACATCGGCATTCTCGCGGCTCGGGCAATGACGCAGGTATATCGAAAACTGAAACATTGTGAATCCGTCGGCCGTTATTCGTTTGCGAAAATCGGCAGCCGCCTTGCGCTCTTTCTTTGTTTCGGTCGGAAGGTCGAAGAAGACAAGCACCCACATAATACGATATTCGCTGAAACGGTCCATCACACAGATATTTCGGGATACGTTATTTTGCGGCTTTCGCCGCAAAAACACTTATAGACCGAAGCCGATGTTGCAGACGCAGCCACTGCAAGCGGACTGCGATGCCCGTCGATAACCACTTCGGTAGTAGGCAGTTGGAGCAATTCTACCTTTTGCTCTTTGGTAAGTTCTTCCGACGGTTCACTCTGGTCAGCCATGTTCATAACTATCCTGTCGACGTAGGGCCTATACGGCTCCATTATGTCGTCGGCCAGGCAATATGCATTGTACTTGTTCCGATGGTGTATGCCCATCTGCACCATAAGTCCGCTTGCCACGAGTGCCCTGGCCACCACGGCGCGCAATATGGCATAGCCATAGTTGAGCAACACGTTTGGGAAAACGCCATCGCGGTTGCGAGCGAAATCTTTTATGGCAGGGAAGGCATTGCGCCAGTAATACACAGCAGCCCGTGCTTCAAGGTTTTCGGTGTCGCCACTTTTCACCTCCGTCGCCCAAGCAAGCATGTTTTTCACAACAGCACCGCGTTTCGAAGCAAGTACTGCCGCTTGATTGCGAATCTTCTGCTGTACGGTTTGCTGCCACATCTGTTTACGGAGTGGCACCGAAGCCTCCATCTGCACTCGCCACCTTTCGGTGAGCGTGGTGTTACCGTCCATAGGCAGCATAAGACCCACTGGCATGTGAGCCGACGAACAGGTAAGCAACGCTACATTGTTGGCAAGCAGTTTCTCGAGCAAGCCTTGAGTAACGGTGATACATTTGTCATCGAGAATCACCATGCCGATATCCTCAATGGACACTGTTCGCGTAGCCTCACGCTTCAGTAGTTCGCTCACGCCGGCATTCTCCACCTCGGGCAGTTTTATCACCAACTGCTCGTTCTTCAACGACAGATATGCCGGATTGCCGAAATACAACGTGCGCTTTATCATAGCTTTTGCCCATTAAACTCGACAACATTGCCCAACCAATCTGTTTTTATTTTAACACAATATTCTTGTATCTTCATAGGTTTTGGATTGTTCTTGTCTAATATATTCATTACAAAGTTCTCGTCAGGGACAAACTTGACGCAATTGCCGAATGAGCTAAATTCTGCATAATTCAACTCTTGCTTAGGTATTTTCTTATCACGATACTTTTCTTTGAGTTTTTCCATTTCTTCTTCTGAAATATCCTTTGGTATGCTTATTTCTTTGGCATAATTGTTTGGTATGAAATAACAATCTTTCCCTGTGAATTTTACAACTTTATATATTCGTTTAGCAAAATCTCCTTTATTGTTAGCATCCGATAACCAAGTCTTTAATTCTTTAGTATTAAAACCTAAAATATCATCTTCTGTACTAGTGGGCATATAAACTAAATCGTTTTGCTGTAGATAAAACAATACTTTATCAGGTTTGGGTATAAGATTACCTTTCGTATCTTTTTTATCTTCTAAACGTTTAGCTTCGCAAATACTCTTTTGAATGCTTTCTAAGTCGTAATGTTTTTCTTTGATTTCTTCTTTTGCCAATGCAACAGAGTCAAATAAAGAGGCTATGTCAAATACTCTTTTACCGTCTTTCTCCATTACCACAAACATATAGTTATCTCCCGTTATGACACTTTTATTAGGATTATTGTCATACAACCGTTGTAAGTCACTTTCTTCAGAATCTTTTTTGCTATACCATATTTTAACTTTATAAACAGGTGGTTTAAGCTTTGATTTATTCTTGGTCTGGAATCTCGATTCGTTAAACGCTATAAGCCCTTCACCACTAAAAGCCTCTTTCATTGTGTCATACTTCTTCCGATGAGAGTCAATTTCCTTTTTTAGAACATCATCTATAATTTGAGAGATATCTTTTGCTTTCAATTCTGAAATGCTCACTGTTTTTGTATCTCTGTTATTTGTTTTTCCATAATAGGTTTCCTGATGAAGAGCGGCTCTGATTTTAAGTTGTTTTTTACCATCATTCTCCTTTATCGCTAATTTGTCCTTTGGTTTTTGTGAAACAATCATCGCCTCAAGATGTTTTTTCACTTCTGAAACCAAATTATCCATAGGTGAATTGAACTTTCGAGAACTTTCAATTTCTGTCATAATTTTAGTACGATTCTCTTTAGTTAATTTGAAAAAAGCTTCTTCCAAAGTATCTTCGTCACTTTGCGGTATAGAATCTTTATATTTTGCCAACTCATCTTGGAAGTATTTATTCAAATCATTCAATCGCTTTATGAACTTCTCATTACTCAATGCAACAACAAGAGCATCTATCGCATGATGTCTATGGTCGTATCTTTTACTCCAACCTTTTATTTCATACACATGCTTGTTGTTATCTTTGTCAAAATATTTTGTAATCCACGATTCTTTTGGCTTTCCATTTTCATTCAAATTCCATAACTCCATTTGTCTGAACCGAGGTTCTGTCAATTCCATAAACAACTTTCTCAGTCCCCAATGACTTCTCAAATAATCGGTGACACCGCCAGTAGTGGTTTTAACGTTTTCACTACCAACGATTTTTGCTAATTCGTCTTTAATGGCAACAGATATGTATTGTGTGTCTTTTAATTGACGATTAACTGGATTGGATGGTATCTTTTCTGCAAGCAGATTTTTTTTCTTTTGTCCCGTAAAATTCCCATTTATATGAGTTAAATACTGTTCAGGTGGAAGAATTTCATACCCATCTTTATTTTTTTTGTATTTTGAGTTTTGTTGCTGTATATATTCCCAAGCTGTTCGATTATCCTTCTCTTCATTAATATTACTTTCGCATATAACCTTGTTGCTAATTGAATCATCAAAAAACCTTGATTTGGGTATTATATGGTCAATATTATAAAATTTCTCATCAAATAATTTGCTGATTTCAATAGGCTCGTTTGTGTACGGTGATAAAAATCTTTGTTGTTCATAGAGTTTATATTTCAAAATGTTCAAATCAGTAATTGGAATATCCGATTCTGTCAATTTGTCTTTTATTCTATCGTTAATCTTTTTGTTACGAGTTTGGGCCTTGAAAATTTTCTCTCTTTCTTGTGCGCTATTCTTCAAGTCTCTTGCAAGTTCAACTCGTATTTCAAGTTCTTTGGGATTCAATTTGAACTGCTTCCATAAGGACTTTACAACTTGCATTGTTTCATTGGAAATTTGCTCAACTATTGGGTTTCTCAAATTCCTATGAACATAAACAATATTATGATAATCTGTTATTTGTGGTTTGACATTCTCTTTGGTATGTCTACCATAGACTAACGACGCAGCAAATGCATACATCAATCCTCCGTGTTCTAATGCTTGTGGATTGTTCTTAACAAAATCAATAATGTATTCTTGTGGCAATACCTCGTCAACAATTTCTCCTGTTTCAATTAAATTCTTGATGTAATCAAATTTGGTTTTGATTTCTTCAGAAACGTTTTTAGGATTTAATTGCATCAATGGCAATATGTTTTCGATAGCTTTTTTCGAAAGACTTGCATATTTTCTTGGAAATTTAAGGTTTTGAGCGATTTTTAATGCTAATTCTGTGCGAATACCGTTGTCTAATTGTTTTGGAAGAACAGATACTATTGATTGAACACGTTTGCTATTATCATCGTATTCGCTTCCTTCGTGTACATTGTCATATATTGCCTGCCAAATGTTTTCAACCAATATGTCATCCGCCTGAATTTCTCCTAATATTTTCTTTATGGCAATTGTTGTGTCGCATCCCTTTAATTTTGCTTTTACATTCAATCCATTTAGGTATTCCGAACTGTCCGTTTTTAGATTTACAATTTTCGCTACATCATTGAATCCCATTTGTTTTTGAACTTGTAGTTTCCTATAAAGAGATAACTTCTGTTCATCGGTCAAATATCGGTTAGTGTATTGTAGGACATCTTTTTGTTTCCGTTCGTTCCAAACATTTTGTTTTGATGTTATAAATAAACGGTTTATTTGGTCCCAGCATCTAAACTCCTGAAATAGTGGGTGTGAAGTAGGAATGACTTTTTCATCTTTTTCGAACTGACACTTACCAATAAGTTCTGTTTGTGGCTTCAAAGGTCTTTGATAGTATATAACTTGTTCTTTGATTACGTATTTAAGACCATTTTTCAATCCAGTTTCTCTTAATTGTTTTTGCGTTTCACTTTGTCCAGGAAAAATATAACCCAATATTTCTTGTAGAATCTCTTTCGAACAATTATTCAAGAAGACGTAATGCTTTGATTGTTCATCCCACACGGCGTCAAATTCTTTCATATATTGTTGACGTAGGATTACACGATTCCTTATTTTAGTCCACTTGTTTTTTCGTAAATCATCAACAAACAATTGGCAAGGAAAAATATTTTTTTCTTTCAAAATCATTTCCGTTTCTTCCATTTGTTTTCTCCAATTGGTTTTCTGTGGAAGAGCGAATGAGATATTTTCCCCTTTCTTTGTCCTTTTAATTCTGATTTCTAGTTCTATTTCGGAATTAACTTTTTCATCTAAATTTTGAAGCATTGTTGTGCCATTGATTTCTTTTTCGTCATCAAGGACAGTTACATCAAACACCGGCAACACATTTCCTTTGTTTTTCCCTGCTTTTATCGTAATGGTTGAATCAGATTTAGCAACACTTTTAATTATAAATTTTTGAATACGTGTTTCATATTTTTTTACTTCGTCTTGTTCATCTTCGTTCTTATTGTCTTTTTTCTCGTTATCATCATCACTGCCTCCTGCATATCCTCTTAACCGATTGTATTGATACAAAATACCGCCAAGTTCCTTCAATTCAATTTTTTGAGAAAGAGCCTTTTCTCTTAATTCATAATGTTCAAGCGAATCTAATTGAAGCGTTTTCTTTTGAATTGGCAACAATTCTAAATTTTGCAGTTTATTTGCTTCTGGAAAACCATTTTTTAATTGGAATTGTTCTGGCAACATTCCAAGTTTATATAGAATAAAAAGCAACTTATTTCTTCTCATCTTATATCGCTTACCCATACGTCGAGCAGATCGTTTAGCACGCCTGTCTGCATTTTTAGTAATAGTAGCGCCCTTTTCATAATCTATTTTATCGCTACCCATAGGAATAATACGACTTCCCATTCCTTCAATGCTTTGTGGATTACCATTTTCATCCACATTTACCACTGCCCAACCAATGCTGTTGGTGCCCAAATCGAGGCCTAATATCTTTTTCATACGACTGAATTTTTTTTCTCAAAAATAGCAAAAAAAAGATTGCTTTCATAAAAAAAAGACTATATTTGCACATAAATTTTGAAAGCAATTCACAATAAGGATTATTCCGTTGTGAAAACATTTAAGGCGGCTCACTTCGTGAGTCGCCTTTTTCATTTCCAAAATGCTCTACTCCGCCACCTTATTTTGTTAAATTTCATAACAAAACAGAAATGTTTTGTTAGATTAAAAGTTTTTTATGAAAATTTTACACAAAAGACGAATAAAAATAACCGACGAAATTTGAAAAGCGAAGAATATGATGTACCTTTGCGCCCGAAATAAAAGAGTTTAAGAAATGAGTTTAATATCATCACGTTTAATGGCGTTGTCGGAATCGGCAACATTGGCCATGTCGCAGAAAAGCCGCGAACTGCAAGCGCAAGGCTTGGACATCATCAACCTTAGTGTCGGCGAACCCGACTTCAACACTCCGGAGCATATCAAAAACGCAGCAATAAAGGCTATAAATGACAACATGACGCACTACACACCCGTGCCGGGCTATCCCGAACTGCGCAAAGCAGTGGCAGCGCGTCTGAAACGTGACCTCAACCTCGACTACGATTTTTCGCAGATTATAGTGTCGGCAGGCGGCAAACACTCGCTTGCCAACGTCATATTGTGCCTCATCAACAAGGGCGACGAGGTGATAGTACCCGCGCCCTACTGGGTGAGCTACGTGGAGCTGGTGAAACTGGCCGAAGGCGTCAATGTGGAAGTGTCGGCGGGCATCGAGCAGGACTTCAAAATAACTGCCGAACAGCTCGAGAAGGCCATCACACCCAAGACTAAGATGCTCATTCTCAACTCGCCATCGAACCCGACGGGTTCGATGTACTCACGCGAAGAGCTCGAAAGCCTTGCCGCTGTGCTGCGCAAACATCCGAACATCATTGTGCTGTCGGATGAGATATACGAGATGATTGCATACGACCAGAAACACGTGAGCATGGCGCAAATCGACGGCATGAAAGAGCGCGTGGTGCTTTGCAACGGCCTCTCGAAAGGCTACGCCATGACTGGCTGGCGCTGCGGTTACATAGCCGCCGCCCCCGAAATAGTGAAGGCCTGCAACAAGTTGCAGGGCCAGTTCACCTCGGGCATCTGCTCTATCACACAAGCCGCTGCCATCGCCGCCCTCACCGAGAGCGACGAGCCATCGCGCAAGATGACCGAGCAGTTCAAACAGCGCCGCGACATGATGCTCGGCCTCTTGGCCGAGATACCCGGCCTGAAGATGACCACACCTCCGGGCGCGTTCTACATCTTCCCCGACGTATCGGCTTACCTTGGTAAGTCGTTCAACGGCAAGAAGATAGCCAACTCGAACGATCTCGCACTCTACCTGCTCACCGAAGGCCACGTGGCTACGGTTGCCGGCTCGGCATTCGGCATCGAGGGCTACATACGCCTCTCGTACGCCGCCAGCGAGGACAAGCTGCGCAAAGCTGTTGAAAACATGAAGGTGGCTTTCGCAAATCTGAAATAAAGGTTATAAGATAACGACAGAAACAGAGCGCCGGACCTTAAGGTTCGGCGCTCTGTTATTTTATTGATATAAAGCTATTTAGCACAAAGGAAGAAAAAAACAATGTTTTTTTTCAGTAAAAAAATGAAGTTTTTTCGGTGAACGAAAAAAGGCTTCATAGGGCCACTGTAGTTTTGCTCCCGCAATAGAGAAGGAAGCATGGCCGAGTGGTCGATGGCGGCACACTGCTAACGTGCTGAACCGCATGGTTCCGGAGGTTCGAATCCTCCTGCTTCCGCATCGTAAGGCTCGTTAGCTCAGCGGATTAGAGCATGGCGTTTCTACCGCCAGTGTCGGGAGTTCGAATCTCTCACGAGTCACGCACACTGCGCCTCAATAACCGAAAAGGCTGAAATACAACTTGTTGTATTTCAGCCTTTTACATTAAAAGAGCGGGACAGAGTATCAGACGAAATTGAGAATCGTATTGAGGCGGTTCTCGACCATTGCGAGCACCGAAGCCGTCTCGCCCTTGTCGGCCACAGCGGTGTTGTTGAGCAGCGCGATAGCCCGCTTGATGAGCACGCAGTCGTCGATCGAGAGCGGCATCTCCGATATAGAGTAGTCGGGGTCGGCGTAGCGGTAGTAAATCTTGTCGTAGACCTCAATGGGAGCGTTGTAGCCGAGTTTGTCCGACCGCATTATCTGTATGTCCATCTGCACCGTACGGGTGCAGACCCCTTTGACGATTCCTTCCATTTCGTAAAGCGCATCGCAGCAGGCTGTTACGAGGTCGTCAATGGTCCACCGTCGGAAGCGGTTCCGCAGGCAGTTGTCTATTGTTTTGTACCGTATCAGGGCATTTTTATTTGCTGGCATAGTTGTTTCTTTTAAAAAAATCAGTAAAAAAAGTTGGAAAATCCGGTTCGGATTTTCCAACTTTCAAATCTTCAATTAAATCTCTGAGGCTCAGTGCGATACCTGGTAGAAATAACTAT
Source organism: Bacteroidales bacterium (assembly GCA_017960905.1). GTDB lineage: Bacteria > Bacteroidota > Bacteroidia > Bacteroidales > Marinilabiliaceae > W3P20-009. The sequence continues at coordinate 102,198 of JAGCYH010000042.1, read as the reverse complement.
GTCTGGTCGTATGCGAAAATCCTATACCGAAAACTGCTCGCGAACTTCTCGCAAAAGCATAACTGTTTTGTCCGAAGTGCTGACTACTCAGGACAAAAAATTGCGATATAGGCATTAACTCATTCATTTTCAATACTATATATATAATACATTTCGCCTTAATGGCGAAATCGGCTGCAAAGTTGCGAAATCTGAACGAAATCTTTTTGCGTAGTTGATGAAAAAATGCTGTTTTCAGATACTATTTTTATTTATATGTTAATTTTTCATTGCCGAATAATAAAATAATGTAATTTTGCCGAGAGAGGTTCGGCATATTTGAACCCAAAATTTGAGAAAAATAAAAACGAAAACATATGAAACAAAGATTCGCTACACTTTTTACCGCTTCGCTCATTATGGCGTCGATGAACGCGGGAGCGCAGGTTACAGCAAACCAAGATTCTGAAACACGGCTTTGGAGCTTCGACATGCCGGCAAACTGCATTGCTTTGGTCGAAGTTGAATACGACGATGAAGTTACCGTCGACGATTTACAACCGGCTACATACAATGGTCAGCCGCAAACGCCGACCATTACAGTGAAAGCCGGTGAAAATACGCTCGACGCATCAGAGTATTCTGTTACTGCGCCATCAGACATTACCAATGCGGGCAACAATAAAACGTACACCATTAAGGTGAAAAACAATGCCGGTGGCAACCTCGCTGATATTAATAAGACATACACAATCAATCCTAAACAACTGACAATCACCGCCGAAGCGAAATCGAAAACATATGGTGAAAACGACCCAGTGTTTACTTATAAGTCGGATGGTTTGGTAGGCAGCGATGCTATTACTGGTACGTTGACACGCGTAGCAGGTAAGGACGTCGGCTCTTACGCAATCAACCAAGGTTCTCTCACAGCTGGTGACAACTACAACATTTCGTACACAAAAGCGAATCTGACTATCAACCAAAGGCCACTGACAATCGCCGCCGAGACAAAAGAGAAAACATACGGTGAAAACGACCCTGCATTTACTTATACGTCGAGCGGTTTGGTGGGCGAAGATGTTATTTCGGGCACGTTGGAACGCGCTGCAGGTAATAATGTCGGCTCTTACGCAATCAACCAAGGTTCTCTCACAGCTGGTGACAACTACAACATTTCGTACTCAGGTGCAAATCTGACTATCAACAAGAAAGAACTGATCGTAGCTGCCGAGGACAAGCAAAAGTTGAAAGGCGAAGACGACCCTGAACTGACATTCACAGCTACTGGCTTTGCTTACGACGAAGACGAATCGGTTATCACAGGCGCTCTCGCACGCGAAGAGGGCGAAGATGCTGGTGAATACGCTATTCTGCAAGGTACACTTGAGGCAAGCAATTACACAATATCATTTAATAATGGTGCAAAACTCACTATAAGTGAGCCTCCTACGGGTTTGGAAGAACCGGCAGTTGCATCTGACCTGAAAGTATGGTCGTTCAACCACAACATCTACATTGCCAACGCACCATTCGGCAGCCAATACGCAGTTACCAACCTTAGCGGCAGCACCGTAGAATCGGGAAGCACACAATCGACACGCGAAGTGATAACTATCGGTGCAACAGGTGTTTATATTGTTGTAATCGACGGACAAACATTCAAAGTGCAGATTCGATAATTAAGAATTGAGAATTGAATATAAAAAAGCGTCTGAAATGCTAAGCATTTCAGACGCTTTTTATGTTTAAGACGCACGGCCGTGCGTCTCTACATTGTTATTTCACTCTTCCGCCGGTCAGATATGTCTTCACGTAATAGTCCGACGTAAGATTAGCCACAACGACACCTTTCGACGAGCTGGCGTGCGCGAATTTATTGTCTTTCAGATAGATAGCCACGTGATTGGGCGTTGAACTCTTTTTACCGTCGGTACGGAAGAATATCAGGTCGCCTTCACGGAGCTCGCCTTTTGATATAGCCTTGCAGTCGTTGGTGAGCATACCCGCCGACTGGCGGGTAAGCGTACGGCCATAGACGGCTTTGTAAACCGCATAAACGAAACCAGAGCAATCGACACCGCTCTTCGAATTGCCACCGTAGCGATACGGAGTGCCAAGCCACTCCGCTATCTCGGCGTACAACGCCTTATTATCCTTCGAAGTGATGCTCACGCCGAATTTCTGCTCAAGCGACGACGCATTGACGCTCGAGTATTTGTCCGATGACGTCGTTGTAGATGTCTTGCCGCTGTTGCCGTTGTACGATGTTTTGCCATTGTTCGAGATGTGCATCTCGCCTATAACGTTCATGCCGTTTTTGTTATAGCCGACTTTTTTACTGCCGCCGCAACTGGTCAGAAGTATAGTGCTAACTGATAACAATAAGAGTAGTATATGCTTCATAATGCTTCTTTAAACACGTTGTTTATATGTATTTTTTCTTAAAAAGTTGTGTTTAGTCTATATCTTTTCCGCGTTTGTCGATTTTTGTTTGCAAAACGTGGTGTGTATGTTTATTTTGTATCCGACAAAAAACACAAAAACACAAAAGGACATGAAATCACGTTGGACAGAAGCCATAATACACTTACTTGTTTGGCTTGCACTTTTCAGTTTCCCGGTTCTGATCAACATCGAGAACAATTTCTTCACGTTCCGACAAGTGAGTCACAACTGGATTATGCTCATGTGGCTCTGCATATCATTCTATGTCAATTACTTATGGGCTGTCGACAAGCTGCTTTACCGCAAGCGTTACATGCTGTTCATTCTGTTCAATGTCGGCCTGTTCATATTGGTATATTTCCTCAACGACTTCATCAACCAGCTGCTCTACAGCTTTGCCTACGGGCCGCAACCGCAAGGGCCGCCACCAGTACACCATCACAACGAAGGCGAACGCATGTTCAAACGCGTGTGGATTGGCATGTCGGTATACCAGAACCTGATATTCTTCGCACTGGGCATAGGAGCTTCGCTCGGCTTGCGCTACGCGCATCGCCTCTCGGAGAGCGAGATGGAACGCAAAAAACTTGAAACAGAGAAACTTACATCGGAAATTTCGATGCTCAAATATCAAATGCAGCCGCATTTCTTCTTCAACACGCTCAACAACATCTACTCGCTCATAAGCAAGTCGCCCGACGAGGCGCAAAAGGCTGTGCATAAGCTAAGTAAGATGATGCGATACATTCTCTACGAGAATGTATCATCGATGATTGAACTGTCGAAAGAGATTGATTTCCTCAACAACTACAGCAGCCTGATGAACCTGCGCATGAACGACAAAGTGAAGGTAACTATCAGTGTGCCAGACAATACCGACAATATAAAAATTCCGCCGCTGCTTCTCATTCCGCTGCTCGAGAACGCATTCAAACACGGCATAGTGCCTGGCGGCGAGTCGTTTATCGATTGTCGTCTGACAATCGACAACGACATACTGACCTTCAAAGTAACCAACTCCACCACCGACGAAGAGGTCGAAGACCGCAGCCACTCTGGCATCGGACTCTCCAACCTGCGCAAACGAATGGATTTAATTTACGGAAAAAACTATATTTTTACAACAACTAAAGAAAAGAATGGTATATTTGTAGCACGACTTTCGTTCCCGTTGGAGGAACAACAAAACTAAAACATTGTGCATGAATACGAAAATTCGAACTTTAGTAGTTGACGATGAGCCGCTGGCTCTCGATCTGGTGAAAGAATATGTCGAGAAAACACCTTTTCTCGAACTTGTCGACAGCTGCAACAACGCCCAAGACGCATTCGACCGTGTGGAGAAAGGCGACGTGCAGCTTCTTTTTCTCGATGTGCAAATGCCTGGCATGTCGGGACTTACGCTCGCCAAGTCGCTCGCGCAGAAATCAACAAAAGTGATCTTCACAACCGCCTTCGACGAATACGCCGTCGAAGGCTTCAAACTCGACGCTGTTGATTATCTGCTCAAGCCTTTCGACTTCGACGAGTTTATGAAGGCAGCGCTCAAAGCCAAGAAAATCATTGAGCTCGAAGGCGCGCAGGGCGGACAGCCCGGCGCCACGAGCGAAGACGGCAACTATTTCTTCGTCAAAAGCGAGTACAAACTGGTGCGCATTGACGTGCCGCGCATCATATATATCGAAGGATTAAAGGATTACATAAAAATATACCTCGACGGCGAGGCGAAACCCATTCTCACGCTCAACAGCCTCAAAGAGATGGAGAACCGCCTGCCGGCCTCGAAATACATCAGAGTGCACCGCTCGTACATTGTCAACGTCGATTTCGTGCGCGGCGTGGAGCGCAACCTGATAGCCATTGGCGGCACCAAAGTGCCTATGGGTGAGGGATATAAGCAGAATTTCACCGACATCATCAACCGTAAAACCCTTTAGAGAGGCGCGATGTTTCCCGAAAAGTTCTACCAATACCTGTGGCAACACCGGCTTTTCTACCCATCGGGTATGCAAACCACTGATGGTGAGGAAGTTGAAGTGATAAATCCGGGATTTGCGAACACCGATGCCGGACCCGACTTCTTCAATGCGCAAGTGCGCATTGGCGGGACGTACTGGGCGGGAAACGTTGAGATACACCGCACGTCGGACGATTGGGTGGCGCACCGCCACAACACCGACCCACTCTACAACAACGTCATTCTGCACGTTGTGGCGCAACACACTGACACCAAAGTGGTTACAAGCACAGGTCGGCAAGTTCCGGAACTCGTCATGCAGTTTCCCGACTCAATAACAGCACGTTACGAAGAATTGTTGCAAAGCAACAATTTCATTCGTTGTCAGAGCCGTCTGTCCGAGGTGGCCCAACTGACGCGCGACAGCTGGCTCGACCGCCTGCTGCTCGAACGTTTCGAGCAGCGCAACGAACGCGTTGAGAAATTCCTGTCGGACTTTGGCGGCGACTGGGAGCAGACTTTCTTCTGCCTTCTGGCGCGCTCGATGGGTTTTGTGGTCAATGCCGAACCAATGGAACAGATGGCACGGCAGACGCCTGTACGTATTTTACTGAAGCACAACAACATAACACAAATGGAAGCGTTGCTTTTCGGACAGGCCGGACTGCTTCCGCAGTCGGCCACCGACGAATACACAGCCACGCTCATCAGAGAATACGACTTTCTGAAAGCCAAATTCGACCTGAAGCCTATCAACGGCGAGATGTGGAAATTTTTGCGGCTACGACCGCAAAATTTTCCGACAATACGCCTCTCGCAACTTGCCGCCATCATAGCCCTGACGCCCGGAAACTTCGAAAGCGCATTCCGCTCTCTCGATGTAGCTTCGATACTTAAACGACTGGAAGTTAGCGCTTCGGAATATTGGAACACGCATTTTCTTTTCGGCAAAACTGCCGAAAAAGATGCGCCGAAAAAACTCGGACTGCAATCGCGCCGGCTGCTCATAATAAACGTAACTGTGCCGTTCGTTTTCGCCTACGCGCATCGCTATGGCAATGAAAACGAACAACTTAACGTTGTTCGGATGCTGCAGTTTCTGCCCACCGAACGCAACTCGTGCCTCGACAAGTGGAAAGCCGTGGGCCTCGAACCTCACAACGAAGGCGAAGCGCAGGCTCTGCTTCTGCTCTACAAAAAATACTGTCAGCCACGCCGATGCCTTTCGTGCCGATTCGGGCACGAAATATTAACAACCTGATTGTCAGATATTTTAACCCAGACCAAAATGAATCTTTCCGAATTACTCGATAACCGCGACGGACAAGTTTACCGACTGCTCTTCTACGACTGCCGGCCGCTCCTGCAGCATATTCTGGCCAACTACAACATAAACGACAGCCAGCGTGAATACGACTGCATAATGGACTTCTACCTCTACTTGCGCGGCGACGAAGAGCCGTTCGCAATGCTCACGGCAATAAAATCGGAAAAAGCACTACCCTCGTGGCTCAAAACGGTGTTTTCGCGTTTCATGGCACGCCGCGCCAACCACGACGGACAGACCGACTACAGCGACTCGGCATTCGACAAAATACCTGATGATGAGGAAGATAGCCGCATCTTCACAATATCGGACCTCAACACGGCCATCACGCTCATTGAACAGATAAACACATCGTACTCGGCCCCCGAACGGGTCATCTTCTTTGCCGACATCGACGCCTTGGCGTCGAACCGGCACAGCACCGACGAGATAATATCGGTGCTTCACTGCACCGAGGGCAACCTGCGCGTAATGCGCCACCGCCTCAAAAAACGCGTGCAGCAGACTCTTGCAAAACTCACAACTAACGATTAAAACCACCAGAAATGACTGATACACTGATATATAAATACGCATACAATCAATGTACGCCCGACGAACGTCGGGCGGTACGCGACATGCTTGTCAGCGATTTCTCGGAGTGCTTCGCAGTTGTCGGACTGATGAAGACACGCGCCGTAAACGACATTGAATCGAGTATGCTGAAAGCACCAGCCTTAGCATTAGCTGTCAGCCCAAAAGAAAGAAGAAAAACACTTGAGAAGGGACGAAGAGGCTTGCCCGATGTGGATGCTTGTAAGAATGCGCCTGCACCTAAGGCGTTACCGGATATTGCCTATGACGAAGAAATGGCGGAGATGTCCGAACCAATTATGATAAAAGAACAAGCATTTGGCATGTCGATGTATTTCGACGAAATGCCACTTCAGCCCGCGCCCGACTTCCTCGGCATTTTGAACAGATATTTGCAAAGCGAATAAAAAAAAAACATAAAACACTGATACACAGTAAATTTCAGAGCAAAAAAGTTTGCTCTGAAATTTTTTTTGAAAAAAAGTCGTTTTTTTCTTGTAACGTTTTCGCTTTTCGCTGCACTCTATGGTGTAAACAATTTAAATTTTATGACCATGAAAAGAGTATTCAACCTTATTGTATTGGATGAAAGCGGTTCAATGCAAACAATTAAAAGTCAGACCATTAGCGGCATCAACGAGACTATTCAGAGTATCAGAAGCAACCAACGCAAATATGCCGCCGAACAGCAACACTTCGTGTCGCTCGTGTCGTTCAACTCCGACGCGATAAAGACCATCTACGAGCGTGTAGGCATCGACGAGGTGCGCGAATACACCAATGCCGACTATCGCCCCGACGCCTGCACACCGCTTCGCGATGCCGTGTGCAGCGCGATAAACAAACTCGCACGCTCGGTTGCCCCCGACGACAGTGTGATGGTAACCATCATCACCGACGGCCTCGAGAACGCATCGAGTGAATATTCGCCCCAAGCCATGCGCAGCCTTATCGACGAGAAGAAAAACGCAGGCTGGACGTTCGTTTACATCGGCGCCAACCAAGACTCGATAGCAGTGGCCAACGATATGAACATCAACTACTCGTTCAACTTCGACGCCAGCATCGAAGGCGCTGAAAGAATGTTCCAGCGCGTCGGGCGTGTGCAGAAGGCGCACGCAAAAATGTGCTGTATGCCAGAGCCTATGGGCGCAGAAGCAAAAATGGTGATGGAAGAGTGTATTGGTGCCATCAGAAACGACGAAGACGACGAATAATATGTAACTAACTGACTGACAAAAAAATGCGAGAGCCTTCCCCGAAGGGAAAGGCTCTCGTCGCTTTATGCGTGATACCGGAGGGATTCGAACCCCCAATCTTCTGGGCCGTAACCAGAGGCATTATCCAATTGTGCTACGGTACCAACATTTGGTATGCTTGTCAGAAAAAGGATTAAAAAAAAGTGATACCGGAGGGATTCGAACCCCCAATCTTCTGGGCCGTAACCAGAGGCATTATCCAATTGTGCTACGGTACCAAATTTTGTCCTTTTCTGAAAGACGATGCAAAGATATATGTTTTTGATGACAGAAGCAAAAACAATTTTCGATTTTTTTTTTTCGGTCATCGAATCTGCTGCTATCCGATAGTACACATATACCCTATTTTGTAAAATCCGAAATACCTCATCGATGGATTATCGCTCAACAAGTTTCGCTCAATCCGATGGCGTAATTTTCTGAAAATAAACGATATAAGCGACGCGAGGCAGAGCCGTTTCAGTTTTTTGTATGTGCGAAGCAAACGACTGTAACCGCTCAATTGGTCGGAATGCGACAACAAGTTGTCGATTCCTTTGCGCGTTTTTGTCAGAAATTGCTCTGCTGTGTCGTTATCGTCGTGATACACAGGGTTTTGTATGTGCTTGATTGCGACACCCGATTGCTGCAGCATTTTCCCGAACAATGTATCCTCGTGACCGTACTGAGCAAAAGATTCATCGAAAGCTATTGCTTTCGATATTTTGCTATTAATCAGATAATTAGATGTCTTGAAACTCTGGTACGGATTGGCTTGGCGTTCGGCCAATGGCCGAACTTCGTGGCTGACGCCATATTTGTAGCGTAAAGCGTTGACGCGTGTCGGACCGTCAGTTCGGTATGCCAGGCCACCGCACACGACGTCGGCTTTGCCTATTTCTTCGGCGTAAAGCCGAAGAAAATCGGCATGCGCTGGAAACACATCGGCATCGAGGCACAGAATCCACTGATACTTAGCTTCTTGTAAAATACGATTCCGCATTTTTGCTATACCGATATTCTTTTCAAGCCTGACAAACCGGCAGTTTTCGATATCGTTTATCCGGCAGTTTTCCTTAACGACAGACGCATCAGTCGATGCGTCGTCGACGACGACAATTTCGACTGTCGCGCCGAGAGTTGCCGCTTGCCGCGACAACTCTTCGGCCAATTGCACGCAAGCGCAGTTGTATGTCGGTATCAGAATTGATAACATTGAACGCGATATTAATCTTCTGAATCTTCCTCTGTATCAGTCTCTTCCTCGTCGTTTTCATCCTCTTCGCCGGCTTCGGGCTGCTGGTTTTCGGCCATGCCAAACGTTTCGAGGAATTTCTTACGCCTGCTGTCGGGCGCTAGGTTGTAGGTAGTTCCACGCTGTCGGTTGCGGCGGTCTTTTGGGTCGATGCGTTTGAGTTCGTCGTTGAACTCGCTGTCGGACGAGAGAATCTGCATCACGTTGTTTTTATAACTGAAGAAGAACCACGTGTTGGCGTCGGCCGTGATAAGCATATTGATGGTGTTGCCCACTTTGTTGTAGCGGAATTCGGCTTTCAGTCTCACCTTGCGGCATACGTCGCGCTCGCGCATAAGCACGAGGTCGACGATGGTGTCGCAGATGTACGAATGCTTGGGCGTGTACCACTGCATAGCCACGTCGTTGAAGGTGAAAATACTACCGAAGTCGGGCAAAAGCATCTTGTCCTTGACCTTTTCGAGCGGGTCGTGGCGCGTCTCTTTGATATAGTTAAAGTACGATGTATCAGTTATTTCCAACATGCGAGCGTTGAATCGGTCGGATACTGAGTCGCATTTGCTTGCCGTACTTTGCAAAATATCGTTGTAAATTCTGGTAATCAGACCGTTATCCAGATGGAAGTCGAGGTGCATCAGCATGTTGGTGGTGATGGTGTTGGTGGTGCGGTCGTGTCTGATGCTACCCGACGTGATGATATCCATAGGGTTCTTCTCGCTCTCGAAGAGGCCCGTGTGCAACGGGCCGAAGCCTGTGATGGCGTTTTCTTCGGGTATGAAACTCATTATTGTACCAATGGTGTCGGGACTCAGACGTTTTTCCTTCGTGGTGATGTCGAAGCGCTCAAAAATGTTGTTGTAGAAGAGTTCGCCTTCGGCTTCGAGCAATTCGATGTCGCTGTGGTCTTTGCGCGTTTCGATAAACGCGCTATAGACGTGCGACGAGTCTTTTTTGAGGAAGAAGTTGCGGTATATTTCGTCCTTGTTCCAGTTGGTTATCTCTTCGCCGATAGGAATTATCACGGCTTGCGGGTCAATAACTGCATCGAATCTTACATAGCCTGTCGGGCCGTTGGGCGCATTGTGAATCATTTTGGCACCGCCGTCGAACTCAAGCAGCTGGCGGCCTGCGCGAATGCGCATGTCGCCTTTATATGCAAAATGGTCGTCGATTTTTATGTCTTCGGGCACATTACCTCGCGTGTTTGTCACAGCGTTCTCATCGGCACCAATTTCCGACATGAACACAGGCGTCACTTCGCCATTTTTGTTTGTAAAGTTGTAATAACCAATGGCATGGTACTTCTTAGCGCCTTCGATAATCACCTTGGCGTCGTAGATATTGTGGTACGATGTTTCGGTACGCAAGTCGATGTTTGAGTTGTCGAGCGGGTCCATCTTAGCGTCGGTGTGAATGTTCACCTTGCCTTTCTCATCGAGATTGACGCGAGCGTCGGCAGTATTGATGTACTTCACCTCCTCGCAGTTGAGCACGTCGTCGTTGGCGTTGAACTGCGCAAAAGGCACGTAGAAACTCAGCGAGTCCTTACGCTCCTTGGTGCAGACGAACCTCAGACCGGGCGACGAACCTTTCTGGCCAATGACCTGAGTGTTTTTGTCCATATCCCAAGTGAACTGACGCACCCACGTTTTGTATTTTATTGAGGCATACGTCTTTTCGCCGCCGGCAATATTCTTATATGTGAAATACCCCTCGCGCTTTTGGAAGTCGATGGTGGCAATCATGTTTTTCTTTTCAATCATATCGTTGATTTCGGGCTCATTAGCCCGAATGTCGTCGAAGACGGCATTCTCATGCAACGCGTCGTTGTAGAACGACGGACGCGGAATCTTCGCGGCCGTGGTGCTGTATATGCGCCGCCGTTCGCGGCTGGCGCGAACGGTTGTGTCGCCTTCGAGAATGTCTTTTCGCAAGCCGTCGGACTGCAGCGAGTCCTGCATAAGTAACTGACTATATTTGTATTGCGCGAAGTAAGCAGTATCGGCGACAATAGTATGGTCGGTGAAGTCCATAACGGCGGCCTCCATCTTGGCGTTCTGCGGAAGCATGGTCTTGCCAACGCCGCTGAGCCCTTTGGGCGTAAGCGTCAGACTGCCGTTGAGACGGCAGTCGTAACCCGACAGGCTGTTGGTGTTTTTGAACATGTGGAAATCGCCTATCGTGCTGTACGTGTCGAGCTTCTCGAGCACAGGGCGATACGTGAGCCACGTCTGTCCGAGCTTGGTATCACCCTTGAGGTCATGCCCTGTCTGGTTTTGTCCCAGTTCGACCGAAGGAACCGTAACGCCCGATGTCGTTTCGGATATGGTGAAGTCGGTGGTGTAGCCATTGGTCTCGTCGGGCAGGAAAAGGAAGTCGTCGCTCGAAGAGCGCGACTGCAGATAAACCAAATCGCCGTTGCCATGCAGACCTGAGTTACTCAGGTCTATGTTGTTGTAATAGTGAGCTTTACCCTCATACATCGGATAACCTTCCTGGGGCGTATTGGTTTCGAAACCCAAAGAATTGTCTTTTTTTCTAACAACAAGATTCTGACGAATAGGCGGGAAAATATTCGATTTAAGCTCACCAACAAACTCAGTATTGTCGAACGTCAGGTCGTTGATGCCTTCGAACACGAATGGGTCGATGGCATAGTAGAACAGGTCGCGCTTGTAGCGACCGCCCTGAATCTGCGGTGCGTCGTAGTAGACGTACGACTCCTTAGTCGACGTCAGACGCGGATATTGCGGATTGAGCCTACGGCCCGACTTATTGTCGGGCTCGTCGATTTCGAGGTATCCCGACAAATCGTGAATGGTGTTGTTCACTATGTCGTACTTGCGTTTGCCATAGTTGTCGACTTCGCCGTTGGCGACTTTGATATTAAGGTCTTCAATTTTATTAAGTTCGATGCGATAGTTGTCGTACGAGAAGTAAAACCCTGTACCAGAAAGAGTTAGCATACCAGCCTCAATCTGTCCGTCGAATTGAAAATCGCGGTTTCGTTTTATGGTTACTTTACCGTCGGTCGGGAAAAAGAAGACATTCTGATTGTCGGAAATAGAGATGTCGGTAACGCCAATGAGGTTGAAATCGTAGTTTTTAAGGTCGAGGTAACCGCTTGCGCGCTTACCAGTTTTCGACTCCGACGTGAATCGGATTACGTCGTAGTCGCGTTTGCCCAAGCGGTTTTGAAGATAGTTGAAAAGGCGCTCTGTAGGCTGCACCACATCGTAAATCTGGTCGTATTCGACGAAGCCGTCGAACGACAAGCGTATCATCTCCTGCCGCACACTCGATTCCGAAAGACGCCGGTAGACGGCGTAGTCGGCTACCGTAAAGGCTTGGCCGCCATAGTATTTATAAAAATCGGCAATTTTCTGGAACGGATGCTCAAATTCCATTCCCTGAAGCTGATTATAATATTCTTCGCGATAGTAATCGTTTGATTCATAGATAGATAATCCTTGCGCAGCGCCATCAATCATGCCAAGTTCGACATCGGTCGAGCCCATATCCCATTTAATAACCTCGATGTCCATGCGCAATTTATGGTAAGTATCTGTGTAATAGCTTTTTTCGAGTCCGGTATTACCTCTGATGATGCTCACTTCATGTTTCTTGTCGTCGTATCGGAAATGCGCGCACGGGTGAGTTATTTTCTCGTCTTTGAGGTTAATCTGCATGGCAGCTTCCTGCGTTTCGATGCGGTCGATGTAGAAAATGAAACTTTGTGCCTTGGCGCAAATGAATAGCGTATCGTTGCGGTATATGTCGATTTGTGCGAGCTGGTCGCCCGACTTGCTTCCCTGGAAGCTGGCGCCGTTTTGCGAGAAACCGCCGCTGTAGTTGATATTTGGGAAAATGCCGTTGATGTCGTAACGTTCGTACGAGGTGTAGAACTTCGGGTAGCGCGCGCCTTTGGGGTCGGTGATGTGCGTTATTTTATGCTCGATAGTGCCAATCAGAGGCGACTGAAAGTAGAGCCTGTTGTTGAACGAAGCACTGTCGATTGTGAAGCTGTACTTGGTCATGTCGATGTTGTAGCGCCCGAAGTCGGCCCACGTCTTGTCGGTAGGCAGGCCGCAGCGCTCCCATGTCAGGTGGCCTTTCTCGCCGACCCACTTACGTGTGTCGGCATTGAAAGTGCCGTACGTATCGTAAATCTCCACACTGTCGTGCTGCGCGTAGCCAATGATAGTCGTCTCGGGAATGTCGAGCACGAGCTGCGAGTTGACATTGCGGAACTTGCATTTGCCTGTCGTAACACGCCAACGCACCGACGGTGCGTTGCATATAGTATAATCGGCTATGTAGTCCGAAATCATTGACAGAGCGTCGGATATGGTCGACAGGCGGGTGTTCTTTTTCTGCATTTTTCCCTCGAGCAAAGTCCACCAGACGTTGTAGTTCTCGCTCGTCAGTTTGTCCGTCTTGCTCAGCTCGATAAACGTTTTTACAGTATTATAGTAGTTCGGATATGGCTTTGCTTTCCGCTTCAGTTCTGCGTTGCAGCATATTATCAGATGATTTTTGAATTTGCTGTCGGCATCGGATTTGAGAAACAAATCCAACTCGTCGATGAAGGCTTTGTTTTTCTTTTTATCGCTTGTCTGGGCAAAAATGGCCTCTAATTGGTTGACAAATTCATCGTAATCGCCGCTGAATTCAGTGGTTTGGGCTTTAGAAAAAGTAAGCAGAATGGCCAATAGAGCCACAAAAGCCGATATTGCGAACCGTTTTATCGTCATTGATTATCTCTGGTTTAATGTTTTTCAAACGAAATCATTGTCCATTTATTGTCGGTTTTCTGAGTCAAAGGTGTCAAACCCAATTGGCAGGCGCAATCGACAATGAGTTTTACATCTTCGATGTAAAACCCGCTGACAGCAATGAGGCCGCCTTTGTTCAACGCTTTCACGTAGTGGCTCATGTCGTTGAGCAAAATGTTGCGATTGATATTGGCCAAGATTATATCGTAAGTAAAATTCTCTTTATCAAGCGTTTGAGCGTCGCCAACGGCAACGCTCATATTGCTTATGCCGTTGAGTTTCAGGTTGTCGGTAGTATTGTTGTAGCACCACTCGTCGATGTCGATGCCGCGCACACTCTCAGCACCTTTCATTGATGCCAGAATGCCCAGAATGCCGGTTCCGCAGCCCATGTCAAGCACTTTTTTGCCTGTAAAGTCGTGCTCGAGAATAAATTGCAACATAAGGCAGGTCGTCTCATGATGCCCTGTACCGAACGACATCTGCGGATTGATAATTATTTCGTACTGAGTGTCGACCTCTTTTTTATGGAAAGTACTACGAATCAGGCATTTATTATCGACAACTATCGGCGTGAAATAATTTTCCTCCCACGTTTTGTTCCAATCTTGGTCGGGTATCGATTCTGACTTTGTATCGACACTAATGTTTTCGATAATCGGGTCGAGAGCCGAGAGTGCGTCGGCGCTGAAGAGCGCCGACGGTATGTAGGCCTCGAAACCACAGTCAGTCTCACAAAAGCTCTCAAAACCGCGTTCGCCCATTTGTGCCATAAGCAGTTGCGCGGCGTCTTCGTTGTACGGGGTGAGTGTTACGGTTATCTTTTTGTATTCCATTGTTCTGATTTTAAGGTATTTAATCCTTCTGATGCTTATCGTTGTATGCAATAGTCATAGCGGCGAATTTGCCCTGCATTACGGCAATAGGCACTCCGCCGGGCACCATTAGCCAGTGATTGGCCAACGCCAGATTTTTCACTGGCAGTATGTCGTTGCGCAGTATCATCTGCTTGATGTTCGGTGTGAGCATGTACGTCATAAATGTACCTTTGTATGTGTTCACGTAGTGCGTGAATGTGAGCGGTGTGGCCACGTCGAGCAGTTCAAGCTCGCCGTAGCGGTCGCCTTCGGTCTGTTGTATGCGGTCGGTAATCGTTTCGCTCAGCTGTTTCTTGAATTCGGCGTATTCCTCTCGCGGCATAGCCGCGAGTTTGTCAAACATACTCTCGGTGGTCGTTACAATGGCCTGCACGATGGTGTAGCCATCGTGCATAATAGTCTTGTCGTAGCCGAAATGCTTGAGGTAAATCACATCGACATCATCGCCTAATACGTTGAATGTAGGGCATTTGACGTATCTGTTGTGCACTATTTTCGAGAGGTCTTTCTTTGTTCTGTATGAGAGCAGCATCATGCTATATGTCGGGTGGTGCTTCTTGTTGCTGTCGCGGTCGTCGATTTGCTCTATGTGGTATTTGCCTTTGAGCAGTTTGTCGAGCGTGAAATGCACGTCACAAGCCGCTATGACATAGTCGGCTTTGATGCACTGGCCATCGCTTGTGGTCAAGCCACAAGCCTTTTCGTTCTCAATATCAATCGATTCCACATCGGCGCGTAGCGTCAGTTTGCCACCAAGCGACAGGAATTTATCCTTTATGCGCTCCACCATGGCCTTCGAGCCGCCGATAGGCGTACCGCTGTTGCGGTGCGCCAGACCGCCGAAGGTGCTCATAAGCGAGAAGAGCGAATACTCGTCGGGCACAAGCGTATTGCTGAATGTATATTTCAGCGCCGGACTTTTAAGCTGCGCAACAAATTCGCGGGTGCTCAGTTTCGAATAGTTGCGCACCACACCTATGATTGGCAAAATCTTACAGATGAAACGGAATTTGTTCCAAGCGTTCCACAAGTGGAACGGCTTGCCGCCAGTGAGCGCATTGTGCTTGCATATTCTGACACCTTTCACAAACTTTTTCACAAGCCTGCGGTCGTTCTCGCCATCGGCGAAACTGAGCAGTTCTTTCTCGAGCTTAGCCGGGTCGGTGTAGAAGTTGACAGTAGTGTCGCCCATGCAGGCCTGATTGTAAATGTCGTAGTGGAAAATGGTTGTATTCTCATCGATAGCGCCTATCTCACGCCAGAGCTTATTGAGCACGCCGCGGTTCGACTCAGTGAGCCAGTGTATGCATCCGTCGATGTACGAACCTTTGCGATACCAGCCCGTACACAAACCTCCAACCGAAGCGTTGCGTTCGTAAATCTCCGCATCGAAACCAGCTTTCAACGCATATATACCAGCAGTAAGGCCACTGATTCCGGCGCCTATTATTGCTACTTTTTTCTTTTCAGCCATCATATTTTATTTGAGAACAAAATTACGTTTTATTCCGCTTATAAATCTTGTCCGAAGTGTTATTTTTTCCATATTTTTCAAATTGATAGTGTATCTTTGCCGAAAAAAAATAATTGCACATGAAAATATTTACAAAATCATTAGCTGTTTTGTCATTCTGTAGCACTATGGCGACAGCTCAACCAAGTGAAATACTTGATAATCCTTATGGTATATGCGCGCACTTAACACGTTGGACCGATTACAATCTGCGCGATAAGGAATTAGAACTTATAAAAAGCATCGGGATAGGCAATGTAAGAGCCGATTTTGATGCCACAACGTTGATGAAAAACAACACTTTTCTGACACAGATTTTTGACGACGTGGTGGCTAGTTGTGAAAAGCAAGGTATTACGTTGCTACCTATTTTGTCAAGATCGGTTTCGAAATACGCATGGGAAGATTCTGTGACTTATAATACATACATAAACTTTGTATTGGACCGATATAGCGACAGAATCAAGAGATGGGAGTATATGAACGAGCCAGACCTTATAAGCTCACAATTGTCATATAAGGATTTAGCTTCAAAATACATATCTACTATGCCGAAGGCACATCGCGCAATAAACAAGAAGGGCGGAAAAATGCTTATGGGCGGTCTTGCTGCAGTACACAGCGGGTTCTGGGATCAAATGTTAATAGAGAATTCTATGAATAACGTAGATATAATGAATTTCCACTATTATACTAATTATGAGACGCCTGAATATGCAAGAAACGCTTTCTACAAGCTGATTACGGATCCTGTTTCGAAATACAAATACAAGCATCCACGTTGGCTTACAGAAACTGGTTACCATACCGAAGGTAACAAAATGAGCAGCAATGCATTTTGGAACGAAATCGTTCCAAAATGTTTGTCGGATTTGAACATAAAAAAAGAAGCTGCTATTGGTATCATTTGCGATAACGACTTGGAATTGTATGGAATACGCGAAAACGAAACAGAGTTTTTGATCGACGGCGGATATGGAAATATTAAATATCTGACATTGAACGAATTGGACAATCTCGATCCCCAAACAGTACCAGTTTTGATTCCAACACGTGACGAGGCATTTCCATCAAGCAAGATAAATGCGTTAGAAGATTACTTACGCAAAGGCGGCACGATAATTCTGTCGTATGGTGTACCTCTTTATTATGACAAAGTTTCAAAATCTGAAATCAAACAAGTAGGCGACAAATACTTGCGTCGTTTTCACATGTCGGCACTATTCTGGTGGTTGGATAACGCTAAAAAACTGGGTGCGCCGGAAATACCTGACAGATTTGAACTTATGGAAGGTTTGTCTGATGATTATAAGTGGAATTACTCAAAAACATATTCCGCGCGCTACATGACTGCCGACAATTTGAAACAAGGCGATAGTCTTGTTCAAGTTGTAAAAGCTGGTAATGACAAATTTATGGGATGCGTTGCCGGCATTTACAAATTACGCAGCGATTTGAAAGGGAATATCATATTCCAAACCCGATTGGACAGAACCGGTAATGTAACGGAAACGCTTCAGGCAAAACGACTTACGCGATCTATATTGCTAGCGTTCTCACAAGGCATGGACAAAGTGTTCATTTACAATTTCAAATCATTTGAAAATGACAAAAATAGCAGTGAAGACCATTTTGGCATCGTACATGCCGATTTGTCGCCAAAACCAGCATTCAACGCTTACGCTACTCTTATAAAAATGCTTCCCGATAAGTCAGTGCGACCGACAATGAGCCAAAACAAAGGCTTGTACAACTGCGTTTGGCGACAGCCTAACGGAAAAAAAGTTGAGGCTTATTGGACTTCAATAGGCGACAGAAAGGTTAAACTAAAACGTCGTAAAGTGAAAGCCATATACGACTATATGGGCAATGAAATAAACAAATCGTCGGAAATAACTGCTACAAACGGCGTTACCTTCGTACTATATAAATAACTGACAATTAACACAATACAAAAAACGCACCACACGAAATATCGTGTGGTGCGTTTTTATATAATACGCGTATTTACGACATAAAAAATAACCATCTGATTTTCAGATGGTTATATATTAAGTATTTGTCGTCGTTTCAGGGAAGAGATGTGATAAAACCGACAGCGCTATTCGTCATTTGGATTATTGTTGAATACAAACGTGTTCGGATAACGCGTAGGTGTGTCGGAATCCCGCTTGTTGATTTGTTTGATTTGATTCGATGAAATCATTTTTTTCTGGAAATTGCGCCTGTCAAGTTTCACTTTAAGCACCGTCTCATAGAGGTTCTGCAATTCGGGCAGCGTAAATTGCTCGTTCATAAGATACTGGCTTACAGGCTCGTATTTGAGGCGTTTGGCGAGATTGGCCATTGCGAAATCGATGATTTCCTGATGGTCAAATGCCAACTCGGGCAAGCTGTCGACGGGGAACCATTGCGCGCGCGCGGCGTCATCGCCGCCGCGCACTTCGCTTGTGCGCACGAGCGCGAGGAATGCCACAGTTACGACCCGCTCTCGCGGGTCGCGGTCGGTACGGCTGAACACGCGTATCTGCTCCAAATACGACGGTGTCAGATTTGTCTCTTCTTTCAATTCGCGCCACGCGCATTGTTCTATGGTTTCGTCTTCGTGTATGAAGCCGCCGGGCAATGCCCATGAACCTTTGAACGGGTCGATGCCTCGCTCGATGAGCAGCACGTACAACTGATGATGTTCGAAGCCGAAAATCACACAGTCGGCAGTGAGGGCTGGATGCGAATATTGGTATGTATACATTTTGTCATTCGGTTGATAAACACACAAATGTATACGTTTTTTTTCAAATATGCAGCATGATTACAAACAAAAAGAGCTTGTTCCGTACGGAACAAGCTCTTTTTTAATATTAAGGTTCAAATTATTTTGCAATGACACGAGCCATTTCGCAAACTTTGTTTGAATAACCCCATTCGTTGTCGTACCAAGAAACAACTTTAACGAAAGTAGGATCGAGTTGGATACCTGCTTTAGCGTCGAAGATAGAAGTACGAGAGTCGTTGCGGAAGTCTGTCGATACAACAGCCTCGTCGGTGTAGCCGAGTACACCTTTGAGTTCGCCTTCTGAAGCGGCTTTCATTGCAGCGCAGATTTCTTCGTAAGTTGTAGCTTTTTCGAGCTCTACGGTAAGGTCAACTACCGATACGTCAGAAGTCGGAACGCGCATTGACATACCAGTCAGTTTGCCGTTAAGCTCCGGAAGAACTTTACCTACTGCTTTAGCAGCACCTGTCGATGAAGGGATGATATTCTCGAGAATACCACGGCCACCGCGCCAGTCTTTCTTCGACGGACCGTCAACTGTTTTCTGAGTAGCAGTTGCAGCGTGTACTGTAGTCATGAGACCGCGTTTGATACCGAATTTGTCGTTCAATACTTTAGAGATAGGTGCCAAGCAGTTTGTTGTGCAAGATGCGTTAGAGATAATCTTCTGACCTGCATAAGTCTTGTCGTTAACACCATAAACGAACATAGGAGTTGCGTCCTTTGAAGGAGCTGACATGATAACTTTCTTTGCGCCAGCTTTCAAGTGAGCAGATGCGAGTTCTTCTGTGAGGAAGAAACCAGTAGACTCTACAACAACGTCAACGTTGAGTGCGCCCCAAGTGATTACAGACGGATCTTTTTCAGCGAAAATCTGAATCTTGTTGCCGTCAACAATCATGAAGTTGCCTTCAACTTTGATGTCGTGGTTGAAGTGACCGTGTACTGAATCGTATTTGAGCATGTATGCCAAATAGTCAGCATCGAGAAGGTCATTAATACCTACTACTTGAATGTCTTTGCCGAAGTTTTCTACGGCAGCGCGGAATACCATACGGCCGATACGACCGAATCCATTGATACCAAGTTTAATCATTGTTTTGCTTTTTGATATTATTAAGTTATTAAATCTCTTAATTGCCCGCGAAGTTACTCATTGGTATTTAATCCGTCAAATCTTTGCCCGTTTTTTATGTTTTTTTATACTTTGGCAGATATCTGACTATCTTTCAACGAGTTGCGTTTTAACGTTATTTTTCATTATTGCCTCTTGCCGTTGTCATAACTGGCTTTTGCGCCCTCTCGGGCGCAAAAAACAAAAGGGAAGACTGCTCTCGTCTTCCCTTTTATTATACTATCGATGCTTCTACGGTAGGCGTTGCCTGGCTGTATGCAGGGCATTCGGCCGACGAGCCGCATGAGCTTACCATTACTATCAGCATAATTGATAATGATGCAATTATTATCTTTTTCATAGCTATTATTTTTTTGTTTAATTCATTCGCCAAAGTTAATCACTTTATTTTCAAATAAAACATTTTTTTTTCAAAAAATCACTTTTTGTTACGCTGACAAGCTTTTTTGGTTTCAATGCTCCATTTTTTTCGTGCCGAATAGCTGTTTTTATAAAAGAATAGTTTATTTTTGTTCAGTAAAAAACAAAACCAGATGGCTTATAATGTGTTCTTATTTATTGCGTGCTTCCTGCAAGTGTTTGCGGCAGTCATCGCAATCCGCTTAACCCGTGTCACGAAACTCAACGTTTCGTGGATTCTTATATGTATCGCGCTCATTACCATGGCCGTACGTTCCATCATTGGCATTGTCGGACTGTTCGGGTTCGACATCGGATTCGACCCGCAGACGGCCTACGACTGGGGCGGCGTGTTCATCTCGTTCTGCTTCGCTATCGGCGTATTCATGATTCAGAAAATATTCCTTTACATTCGCATTGCGAATGTAAAGCAACGGACGTACGAGAAACGCCTGATGCGCACTATGATTCAGACCGAAGAGCGCGAGCGCAAACGATTCGCTACCGAATTGCACGACGGACTCGGACCGATTCTCTCTTCTATTAAAATGAACTTCTCGGCCATCGCTGGCGACATTGCCGACAAAGAGGTGCGCAAAAACCTCGAACAAGCTATAGCTGAGGCAATTATAACCGTACGCGAAGTCTCTAACAATATCAGTCCGCACGTGCTCAACAACTTCGGCATCGACAACGCCATTCGCAATTTCCTCGGCAAAATATCTCTGCCAAAGGGTTTTGACGTCGACTACAACATGAGCATCGGCGACAAACGTTACTCGAGCACGAAGGAGATTGTGATTTACAGAGTGTTCTGCGAACTCTTCAACAATACCCTGCGCCACGCGCAGGCCACAAAAGTGCAATTCTCCATCGACGAAGTCGATGGAATGATTTTCCTCAAGTACGAAGACAACGGCATAGGTTTCGACCCGTCGCAGCTCTCCGAAGAGAAGATGGGCATGGGATACTTTAATATAGTATCACGCGTATCGTCGCTAAAGGGCACTACCCTATTCAAGAGCGGACGCGGTGCCGAAGGCAACGAGTCTGACTATCAGATGCTTAAAGGCTCTACTTCCGATGCGCCGAATATTGTCGCAAGCGACAAAAAAGGCACTTACGTAGAAATAAACATCCCGGCCGATGACAAGTAACGCATTGAAAATCTGGCTTGTAGACGACCATCAGCTTTTCCGTGCCGGTTTCCGCACGCTGCTCTCGCGCGTGCCGAATGTCGCTGTTACCTTCGAAGCCAGCAACGGCGCCGAATATGTCGAACATCTGAATGCCGACAAGCCCGATTTGGTTTTTCTCGACATCTCCATGCCGGAACTCGACGGCATGGAAGCCGCGAAAATAACTGTAAATCAGTATCCTGACGTTAAGATAATCATCTTGTCGATGTTTGGCGAACGCGAATACTACACGCGCCTTATCGACATGGGCGTCAGTGGTTTCCTGCTCAAAAGCAGCGACTTCAAGGAGGTGGAAATGGCCATTGAGGCAATTCGCCAAGGCGATTGCTATTTTTCGCAGGAATTGCTCCAGCAAATGGTGCTCAAGCCAGGCGACAGCAAGCAAAGCGTCGACAGCGAGATTTCGGAGCGCGAGAAAGACGTGCTGACCGAAATATGCAACGGCGCGTCGAATCAGGAGATAGCCGAGCGACTGTTCATAAGCCGTCGCACGGTGGAGAAACACCGCGCCAACCTGCTACTGAAAACCGGCTGCCCAAACACCGCGTCGCTTGTGGTGTTTGCTGTTAAAAACGGACTTTTCGAGATTAATTAGTGGCGGCGATGCCCCACGCGCCGAATTTGTTTTTGCCGCCCGACGAAGTCAGGCGGTAAAAACCCGACTCAATTTTCCCTTCTGCATTGATTTTAAGAGGATTGCGCAGAGCTTGCTCTGCGCAAAACGCATTCCATTCTCCATCGGCCGCGAAATGGCTTATACGCCATTTCGATTTTGTATTTTTAGCAAAAAAATCTGACACACAGACGTTTACATTACCCATGCAAGTTCGCATATTCACTTCGACGCAAGGGCGTACGAGAATTCGACCGCCCGAAGCGTAGGCCATTGAATCGACACCGACGAAACCGTGGTACAACCTAATCCAGCCGAGCTTGCGTATAGCCGCGGACAAGGCCGCGGCTATCGGCTGGTCCCAATCGGGGACAAAGCCAAGAGACTGCATAGGATTGTGACCTATCAGCTCGTCGCCGAAATGTCCGTTCGAGTCAGCCTCGAAGTAGTTGATGCCCAGATAGTTGACATTGTCGGAATCGATGATGTCGAACAAGAAAGAAAACTCACACACGCGGTCGAGCAGGCGCTCAACTATCACGCAGCCGTCGGTCGCAATTTTGTCGGCAGCCCAGGCTATAGCGTTCCCGACATGCTCTTTCTCCCTGACCATCAGCACTCCGCGCCCCGACGAGCTCCAAGCGCTTTTTACAACACAATTACCAATGGAAATTGCCTGTTCGGCAATTTCTTTATTTTCAATAAGTTGCGAGAGCGGCGCATGCTGCGCATAATCAGGTAAAGCGCTGTCGCAGAGCGCGTTTTCGAGTTCGACAGACGAGAGACGCGAATGAAGACGGCGTTTTTCGTCGTCGAAAGCCTTGTAGCGGATTTCATCGCCAAAGGCCTTGAAAATCTGCTTGCATTCGCCCCAAGGCTTCAACCGTTCACCGTTGATAATGAGCCTTTTAGCCTCGGCAGCATCACAAAACTTTGTTTTGTTGCATTTGTCCCAAAGCGCAAGCAACTCGCTATCAGGCTTTTGTGCGACTACATAATCGTTTTCACCCGACAAAAACATCATTATTCCGGCCAAATCGGACTCGAACTGAGCCAGGTGCTTTGGCGGTTGATACGTCGCATTTGCCTGACGCACAGCCATTTCGCATGTCGGATTGTAAACGAAAATCATTTTTTAGGCAGAAAAAAATAAGCGTAGCTTTCGCTACGCTTATCATTGCAGTTTATTATTTAAACGCCTCTTTCAGAACCTTTTCGACCTCCTCTTTCGGTGTGTCGATGTCGAAAACGTGATTCGGTTTGAGGTAAATAATGTCGTTGTCGGTTTTGAAACGTTTTTCGCCGCCGCCAGTGATGTTGAGCATAATGGTGGCATTGGTGTCAAGTTGCTTATTTTCAACATATTTGATGAGCGAAGCAGTAGCCACAGCGGCAGCCGGATGAATATCGATGCCTTCGGTTGTCTCAAACAACTGAGCAGCTTTTGCGGCCTCGTCGTTAGTGACAGCAACGACATCGCCATTGGTGGCTTTGAGCGCGTCGAAAAGTCCGCCGGAAATAGAGTAAGGCGGCTTGCGGTTCGAGAGCACTTTGGCCGTAATTTCGCCGGCAGCCTTGCGAGCTTCATCGACATCGAAAGGAAGCAGAGCGCGCGAGTCGGCTTTCCAAGCGTCGTACATAGGCAGGAAAGGCGCATTTTGCGAAACTATAAGTTTCGCAATTGTATTGCCGAAGCGTCCGTCGGCCACGAGGCGCAAGTTGTCCTCCCAAGCAGCAATGGCGCCTGTACCGCTGCCGACAGCCTGGAAATAATAGTCGGGAATGCGGCCGATGGTCGTCGCAGCCGAGAGCATTGTAGTGCCCATTCCATCGCGACGGGCTATGTTTTTCGCTCCGCCTTCGGCGAAAAACCCGTCGATGGAACAAACTGTATTTGAGAGATTTATGGCGTCGGTATAGTCGCTACCAGATTTTGTTACAAACAGTTTGACGCAGTCGTTAATAGGTCGGTTGAACCAAAGCGCGTTGATGTTGTCTTCGGGCACGCAAAGCAGCAACGGGATATTGTTGTCGGAGCAGACACGCGCGAAAGCGCGTGCAGTGTTGCCTGCCGAAGCAACCACAAGCACTTTCTTGCAGTCGGCAGCCAATCGAGCCGAAACCGAATAGGCTTCGGTCTCTTTGAACGAGCAAGTGAGCATCGAGGCGCCCCGCTCAGGCCAATAGCCATTGAAAGTGATATATAAATTACTCAAACCCAAGTGTTTGGCAAGCTTTTCGCTTTTATAAGTAACGGGCGCCGACGAACCTTTGAGCATCCGACGAATCGGAAGCCAGTCAGCAAATCGGTAAAGTCCGTAAGATGAGTCTTTTACAGTGAGTTGTTTCTGAGCATATTGCGCTCTGATGAGAGTCGCGCCGCCTTCGTCGGGGGCATCGAGAGTCCAGCCTTCGTCACCGAAAACTTTGCCCGACTTAACCGAGACAATTTTGTAATCGGTTGGTTTAAATATCTGATTATCCATATCTTATGTATTTTATTTGCCAGAAATTGATTTACAAATTTAGAGTTTTTTATTGACAAACTATTTCAGCCTCTGCGCTATTTGTTGAAGTAGCAGGTTCAAAATCCGTATTTTTACGTACGGCGTGGCTTTCGCCACGTCGATATTCGTTTTCAAAACTACGCCGGCCAAATACCGTTCAGAGTCGATGAGTTCTTCAACAGACTGAAGTTCAGGCAAATACCGCTTTAAGTTGCAGAAGTTGTAAAAAGGCGATTTGTTCAATGCCTTATAAATAAGGCATTTATCAAAAGCGTCGATGCTTAGTTTATGATATTGCCGATGTATTTTTTTGTCGTCAGACGAAAAAATATCGGTTTCGACAGATTTATCTTGCTCCATGTCAACAACATACTCGGCATTAAAAACATCAGACGGCTGTCGCCTCGAGGCGCGATGATTTTGGTTGCTACGCGGCATAGTTTTTTTATCGTCGGCAAGGCTCAATCCGCTTTGTATGAGCTTGGCATTCAGCTCGTTGATGTAAGCAGGAAAATACGAAGCATGGTAAAAAAGTTGCTCGCAGACGGCCATTTCGTCGGTTGTGCCATCGTATTTCCGACGGGAAGCATCTTCGCCATCGCCAAATGGGCAGTATCGGGCGCCACGCCCGATAAGCTGCACCTCTTGAATTGATGTCTTTTTTATCGCAGAAGCCTTGACTTCAGACAGTTGCACAATATCGAACAGATTCAGCACATCCCAGCCTTCGTTGAGTTTATCGACAGCAAAAATAGCGCGAAAAGGGTTGTCGGCGCACTCTAACGTATTGATAGCCCGTTGTTTATACTCGCAGTCGTCTTTGCTGTTTACCGAGAGTTGTCGCTCGGTGCCAAACTCAATTTTCAGCTCCGCAATCAGATTCTCGTCGGTAATATTATTGCGCAAGCAATAATCGAAAAAGGCTGACAACGCGGTAGTTTTGTTGGAATTCCGAATCTGACTT
This sequence comes from Bacteroidales bacterium, assembly GCA_017960905.1. Lineage (GTDB taxonomy): Bacteria > Bacteroidota > Bacteroidia > Bacteroidales > Marinilabiliaceae > W3P20-009. The sequence continues at coordinate 76,662 of JAGCYH010000042.1, read as the reverse complement.
AACGCACTGACGTTCAAATTATTAAGCTTCTGAGTAAACTCATTTTGAAAAGCATTGCTTTCGCGAATGGTGTGCGATTTGAACAAAATGACAGGTTTTGTGCCATAACGTTCGAGCAATTTACTACGGTAAATGCTTAACAGACAGGCTTGTATGGCACGAGTAAAGCCATCGGCAGCCGATTGCATAATCCTGACGTTTTTTGAATATCCGTCGGCACAGAAGCGGCGCAGAGCATAGTCGAATATGAGTTTGTCGGCGTATTTTTGAGCAATCAGACGATTGCCCAAATCGGCGGTTGCGGTGAATTCGAGCAGGAAGTTGTCGGCGTTGGCGTTAAAAACCGCCATAAGCGTTGATTCCCAGCTTGTTGCGTCATCAGCACCGCCGTTTTTTGTATCGACATTAATATGGTGCGCCTCGTCGGCTATGAAGACAATCTTTTTGTCGCGGAAATCGTTGGCAGTCAGCGAGTTCTCATGCGGCGCGTTTAGCGCCGCATGCAAGCCCTGCACAGTCTCAAATGCGATGTTTATCGCATTTGGCACAGCAGCCTCGAAATTCGTAACACAGCGAATCAAAGTCGTTCGGCCGTCAACATTTAAAGTACTGTTGAACAGATATTTACTACTGCTTTGATTGAGAAAATTATCCTTTGTCTTCTCAATAATATTCGTGCTATTGACGAGAAAAATGAAATTGCTGTAGCCGAGCTTGTGCAGAAGGACGATGAGGCCAGCCATGACGAGGGTTTTGCCGCTTCCGGTGGCCATGTGATAGAGCAGATGCGTAGGCGTGTCGGGCTTTCTGAGGTTTTCGAAGAAGTAAGCGAACCGTCCGAAAGCCTCGAGCTGGTAAGGGCGCAGAACGAATTTCGGATTAAGATTCGACTCGATGACGGCTGGCGATTTTTTTATTAAAAAATCGTCAGAATCGTTGTCATTCTGTTTGTTCAATATCTGCTCTAACACGCTCATAATCAGAAGCCTTTGTTGAAGATAACCATCTCGTTGCCCCACAACTGGACGAGGAATCTGATGTCGATAGGGAAGAAACTCGACGAGCCGTCGCGGTTGTATTTTATTGGGCACTCGATACAATCGCCCATTATTCGACTGAAATTCAGTCGGTTATCGACAACATAAATCTTACCAGCGTCGATTTTCTCGTACACTTTGTGCATATCGATAATAGCCACCTTGACGAACTCGCGGCAAGACTCCATCTGCTCTTTGGCACAGTCGGTGATGCCATACGTGAAGTAGTCGGCGGCCATTTTGTAGTATTCCGATTTCACGCGGCCCGCATTGGGATTGAGGTCGCGGCGGTAGCGAATAGTGAAGTCGTTGTATTTCTGATACTTAATGTCGCGGAAACGTTCCTGAACAGTTATCCGCCGACCGTTGCAATCGAAAACGTAATCGATGGCGTGGTTTATATCGGCATACTGAAGCAGCTGATTATCAACATTTTGTTGAGTCCATCCGATTTGAGAATAGACAGTCGGAACAGCTAAGTGGCTATGAATGAAATCGGTAAATCTGCGGTCGTCGATGTAAAGTGCCATATCTATCTATATAATTGATTATTAATACGTTTATCGGTGTCGCTTATAGCAAATTGAGCGTCGTCGATTTCGGTGAAGGGCAGATAAAGCATATTAAGGTCGAGCATATCCAGCAAAGCTTTCCGAAGCGTCTGAAAATCAAGCTGTTCGAGTTCTTTCCGGCAAGCCGGAAAGTCGAACGCGGCATAGTTGCTTTTGCCGATTTCTTCAGAAATCGGCAAAAGTTCGTCTATTGTACTAGCTTTCAGTATTTTATCGACAAAAATCTGGTTCACTTTCTTCACTTCGGCGGTTACAAACGAGCCTCCGCCTTTCCAACCGACAGCCGCGCTGATGCCTGTCTGCTCGCCATCGACCACATTTTTCAGTCGGACAATGCTATCGTTTTCGCCATAGTCAAGTTGCTCAATACCAATATATTGACGGCCGAGTTTATGTGCCACGGCAGCGGTTGTACCGCTGCCAAGATGGAAGTCGAGCACGAGGTCGCCTTTTTGCGTAGTCATCTCAATAATGCGGCGCAGCAGCTTTTCGGGCTTTTTGCCGTTGCCGAATTTCACCAAACCCTCGTTCGACGCCGTGGTGCCAATATCGACCCACAAATCGGAAGCGAGAACGCCAAATGATTTGCTCGCACCATCGCTTATAACTCGCTCACGCAGAGGCACTAACGAACCACCATCGTATACCAGAACCGTCTCGCCGTACGAATTTTCGTACTCTTCGACGATGCCTTTCGCTTTATTTGCGGTTGCGAAAAGTTTAAACTTTTCGCCCGCTTTTTTTATGTTTTTCTCTATCGAATAAATGTTCTCGCAATGGTCGAGTGCATACTCAGTAAACTGCTGATATACAATAGTTTTATCGGTAGTAGTGAGTTTGTCGAGAGCGTTTTTGAGTTTGTATTTTTGTTCGAAATCCTTAAGCAGGTCTGTTATAGTGTAACTACCACCAGCACAGCGTTTTACCTCGTAACGGTAGTTTTTGTTGTAATCCGTTTTTGTAAAAAACGGATTGAAACGGAACGACGTACTTTTCGAGTAGAAAAGTATGTACTCCTTGACCTTGAAAAGCCGCTCGCCGCGCTTTACATTAATGGCGTTCACGCCGCTTTCGGTGCTCGATTTCAGCACGATAGCCTCTCTGAAACTGTCGCGGCCGAAGAGTTCGTCGCAAAGCACTTTGAGATAGGCGAATTCGTTGTCGTCGGTCTGGATGAAGATGGCGCCATCGGAGCTCAGCAGCGACCAGGCCACCGAAAGGCGGTTGTGCATGAAAGTCAGCCACGTTGAGTGGCTGAAACTATCGTTGTAGCAAAACGAGTCGTTGCCAGTGTTGTAGGGCGGATCGATGTAGATGAGCTTAACCTTTCCGGCAATGTGCTTCATTTGCGCAAGCGAATGAAGAACAAGCAAATTGTTGCCTTTAATTATCAGATTATCAGTATGTTGCACTTCGGTGACCTCGTGCCAACCGTCGGCAGAATAGCGACGGAAATTAGTTAATACCTTGGGCGACAACAATTTGTCAATCTCGTCACGCGCAAGTGTCTTATTTAGAAACACTTCGCGGCGATGCTGCTCTTCTTTTGTCTGTCCGCCTTCGAGGTAACAGTCTTTGAATGGCCACGAGAGCACAACGTTCTGATTTTCTGCAATATAGCCATCATCAACGGACAATCCGATTTTGTTGCGGAACTTAGTGTACGAGTCGGGCAGGAACTGCCGACTCGAGATGTATTTCGAAAACTCAACCTTATCAAACACCTGAATGTCAGATATTTGAGTAAAAAACAGTTTTCGCGTCGTTTCGCTCTTCAAAAGCAACTCAATGAGCTTTGCATCAAGATGCAGAGCACACTCCATTATCTTGTTTTTCAGCAGTTTACCATTCTGAAAAAACCTTTCGTCGCATTTGAGAGCGTTTTCTATCTCGTCGAATATATTGTTCATCGCGTCTACTCTAAATATTTGATTTTCAGTGTATCCAAATCTTTATCGGTCAGATTCAGACGTTTTATAAGATAGTCGTTCATCGACCCGTACTCCTTGTCGATAATGTTGAGCATCTCTTCGAAAAAATCGACATTTACGCCAACGAACGATTTCATTATCAAGCATTTGCTATCGTCGTTAAGTTGCGTTTTTATCAATTGGCAGAAAGAATCTATTTCGTTGGCATAGAAATCGTTAGAGAGGGCGAAGTCGCTGAGTATCAAATCTTTCTCGGCGCCAAGCGCGCCGAGAACAATGGCCGAACAGATGCCAGTACGGTCTTTGCCTTGCGCGCAGTGCCAAAGCACTGCGCCGTCGGCGTTATCGGTTACTCGGCGCATGAAAATGCCCAGCTGGCGTTGCGTGTACTCGCTTCTGATGAATGTGGGGTACATCTCGCGGGCAAGTTTTTCGGCAATATCGGTCTGCACAAACTCTATCAGGAATTTTGTCCAATTCTGATACGCCTCCTTAGGTATAGTGAACCCGTTGCGCTCGTTAGTGCCCTCATCGATGGCCGGCAGAGGCAGATGCTCGGCACTGCCAACAGCAGCGTCGGGTTGGATTTGCATCTCATATTCCGACCGTAAATCTACTATAAGCCTGAGGTTCAAATCGTTAGCAAGATGGTGCACATCGTCGGCCGAAGGACGCGACAAATTGCCGCTTCGCAGCAATTTTCCACGCTTAACATGCTTATTGCCAATACGATACCCACCAAGTTCGCGGGCGTTCGGAACGCCTGCAAGCCCGATGGCGAAATCTTCAAATTTGAGCTGTTTCTGCACCACTGTTTTTTGTCGTTTTCTCTGCCGTAAAGGTAGTCATTCTTATTTTTGATGCAAAATGTTTAGATAGCAAAGTGCATTTAACAATCAAAAGTAGTTTTTTCACACATAATACTTGAAAAACTTCAGCGCAAATGGTTGCAAAACCGTTTTTTAAATTATTTTTGCAATTCAGTAATCAAAACATAACAGACATGAAAAAGTTTATCGTTCTTGCAATCAGCGTCTTGACGCTGATGTCGTGTGGGAAACAGGACAATTGCAACACAAACCCCGTGCTGACCATCGAAGGTGGTCAGGTTCAGGGAGTTAACACTGATATCAAAGGCGTAGTAGTATACAAAGGCATTCCGTATGCCGCGCCTCCAACGGGTGAAAACCGTTGGCGCGCGCCACAGCCTGTTGTGCCGTGGCAAGGCGTCAAGGTTTGCGATGCGTTTGGCCATCCGGCCTTCCAAGGCGCTCACTACGACGGTGGCTACACCACCGAATGGGGTTATGGCGACGAGAAGGCCTACAGCGAAGACTGCCTCTACCTCAACGTCTACACCAAAGCATCGGCGCAGCCTGAAAAGAAACTGCCCGTGGCCATCTGGATTTTCGGCGGCGGACTGCGCGAAGGCTGGGGCTCTGAGCCCGAATTCGACGGTCAGGAATGGGCTGCAAAAGACGTGGTTCTGGTTACGTTCAACTACCGCGTAGGCCCGTTCGGATTCTTCGCTCACCCCGAAATATCGGCCGAAGCCCCCGAGCACGCCACTGGCAACTGGGGCACTCTGGACCAAATTGAAGTTATGAAATGGGTTAAGAAAAACATCGCGCAGTTTGGCGGCGACCCCGACAACGTAATGATTTTCGGACAGAGCGCAGGCGGCCGCAGCACGAAGTTCCTGAGCGCATCGCCACTCACCAAAGGCCTTTATAATAAAGCAGTTATAATGAGTGCGAGCGGTTTGCAAAAACCGCTCAGCGAAGAAGAGTTGGCAAAAATACCGCCGTTCTTCCGTCAGTCGCAGCTGACGCTTGCGGAAGCTGAACAACAGATAAAAGAGGTTTGCGATTGGGCCAATCTCAAGACACTCAAAGATTTACGTTCTGCATCGACCGAAGAGATATATGCTCTCGGTTCGCTCTACACCAGAGTAACAGGTCAGCGTAGCTGCCTGACTGCAGGCCCCATCACGCCGTACATCGACGGCTATGTGCTGCCCGAATCGTTCGACGCTGCCTGCCTCGACGGCTCGCTCAACGACGTACCTTATATGATTGGCTTCACACTCAACGACGCCGGCAATATGGCCGGTCAGATTTCCGACTTCTGCCTCAACCGCGAAGAAGTCGGCAACAAAGCGTGGGCCTATCAGTTTGCCCGTCCCCTGCCCGACGACGGCAGCCATCCGCAGGATTACCTGAAAGGCGCGTTCCACTCGTCGGATTTGTGGTTTGTGTTCAAGTCGCTGAAACACTGCTGGCGCCCGTGGACACAAGGCGACTGGGACCTGTCGGAAAAAATGCTCACCGCGTGGTCGAACTTTGCAAAATACTCTGACCCCAACGGCGCCAACGGCGGCGATTGGAAACCATATACAGCTGACAACCAGCAGTTTATGCGTTTCAAACTTAACGAGCAAGACGCCGAAGACTCGTCGCTTGGCGAGCCGCTGAAACCGTAACATATTAACCAACAGTAAAATATACCATAGCACTTCGGCACTGACGAATGTCAGTGCCGAAGTTTTTTAACACCCTATTTTTCATCAGCCGACAGCATCAATCATTGATATTTGTATTATCTTTGCGAAAAAATTAAAAAAAACACACAAAATGAAGATTTTCAGAATAATATTAGCGTGCATAATAGCACTGCCGCTACTTTCGAGCTGCGGCTACAACACCATGGTTGAGAAACGCGAACAGGTTGATGCCCAGCTTGCTCAAGTCGACAATGTTTACCAACGCCGCGCCGACCTCATACCCAATCTTGTTAACACCGTGAAAGGATACGCGGCTCATGAAGAGAAGGTATTTCAGGAAGTGTCGGAAGCCCGCACGAAGATTGGCAGTGTGAGCCTCAACTCAGACAACCTCGATGAAGAGACGCTCAAAAAGTTCCAAGACGCCCAAGACGAGATGGGCAGCGCCATCTCGCGTCTGCTGATGATTACCGAGAACTATCCCGAGCTGAAAGCCAACGAGAATTTCATGTCGCTGCAAGTGCAGCTCGAAGGTACCGAAAACCGCATCACCGTTGAGCGGCAGAAGTACAACGATGCCGCACGCGACTACAACACATACATCAAGCAATTCCCACGCAACTTCATATCGTCGTGGTTCGACTTTGAGAAAAAGCCTTACTTCACGGCTAATTCGGGTGCCGACAAAGCGCCCACGGTGGAATTCTGAAAAAACTGACTACTATGGCCAAATTTTTGTCAGAAGAGCAAGGAAAACAGATAATTGCAGCGATACAAGCCGCCGAAAACAATTGCTCGGGCGAAGTGCGTGTGCACTTCGACGCGCATTGTAAGGGCGACACGATGGAAGCGGCTATAAAAACTTTCGACCGTCTCGGTATGCAGAAAACAGCACTCCACAACGGAGTGCTGTTCTATGTCGCTTACGGCGACAGAAAATTCGCCGTAATTGGCGACGAGGGCATCAACTCGAAAGTGCCCGAGAACTTCTGGAATAACATTTGCGACCTGCTTACCGAATATTTCAAAAAAGGTGACTTCGTTGGCGGCCTCACCAAAGGCATCGAACTTTGCGGCGACCAGCTCAAGATGTACTTCCCGCACCAGCGCGACGACAAGAACGAACTCACCGACGAGATTTCGTACGGCGAATAACCCGGCTCTGAAATGAAAAAACTTCTCGGAATACTCACTATTGTTTTCTTCGGCTACATTCTTTTTTATGAAGAAACAGAGCCGCCAGTAATTCAGCGTCAGTTTCTTACCGGCACAAACGAGCTAAAGCTCGTTTACGACGATGCCGATCTTATCGGCGCGACCGACGAGGCTTGGCTTCAGGATTCGCTGACGCTCTTCGACATACACACAAGCACGCAGATTGTAGTTATTACCAAACCAACTCTAGACTTCACTCCCATAGCCCAGTACGCGCAGAAAATAGGTGAGGATTGGGGCGTTGGACAAGCCGATAAAAACAACGGCATAGTGATAGTTGTAAAGCCCAAGTCGGAGTACGAAAACGGCGAAGCCTTCATAGCCACAGGCTACGGCATGGAAGGCGTGCTGCCCGATGCGCTTTGCAGCCAGATAGTCAACCGAGTGATGATTCCGTACTTTAAAGAAGACAACTACGCCGCCGGCATTCAAGCCGGCGCAGTGGAAGTGATGAAGATTGCTCAAGGCGAATACAAACCCGACTACACCACCACGACGTCGAACTTTTCATCGTACTCAGAATCAGACAGTTATTCCGACTCGGAATACTATAGCAGCAGCTACAGCGGCGACGAAGAGATAGATTATGGGGCACTTCTGATTATTCTTGTAGTGATAATCCTGATTTGCGTTTTGGCGCGATTTGCGCCAAAGAGCGGCAGTTCGACATACAGCAGCGGCGGCGGACATTACCACAGCAGTTCGTGGGGCGGGAGCTCGCGCAGCTTCGGCGGCGGACACTTCGGCGGTGGTGGTGGCGGCGGAAGCTGGTAAATCAAAACGTCACAGTCAGAATGACTATTTCGGGACTGTTGCCCAAGCGCATGCGCGGGCCCCAAGTGCCGAAACCAGACGTTACAATTGCGTGAGTATTAGTATATTGGCGATAGCCATAATCGAGGTCGAAAACCATCTTAGTAATCATTCGCATAGGCCAAACCTGACCAGCGTGCGTATGCCCCGAAATGTGAATGTCGGCACCGCAACTAACTGATTCATCGATACGTGCAGGCTGATGGTCGATGACAATCATTGGCATGGTGTCGGTTTTCTGCACAAAATCCGAAAGCAATTTTTTCTTGCTCATCATAAACGGCATTCTGTCGCCCGAAAGGTCGTTGCGACCAACGACAGCCACACCGTCGAAGGTTGCTGTGCTGTCGCACAGCAACGTCATATTCAGAGAGCGGATATAGTCTTTGGCGACATTTATGTCGCCCATATAATCGTGGTTGCCTACAACGGCATACGTACCGTAAGTAGTTTTAATATCGCGCAACGGCGCGCCTAAGTCGTTGGTTATCACCGGTGTAACCTCGCCGTCGAACAAGTCGCCGGCAATAAGGCAAGCGTCGACATGCTCATTATTAACCATTTCGCATAGTTTCTGCATATCGCCGCTACGGACGGCATAGCCCATGTGAAGGTCCGACACTATGGCCAGTCGCAGCGTATCGGTGCGATTGTACTGCGGCAAACTCACTGTATAGCGCGTAACGACTGGGCTGTAGGCATTTACAATGCCTACAGTGATTATAAGCGCCAGAAGAACAAGAATGGTCAGGATGTTACCTCGCGTTATAGGGCGGCGGGTATGCGTGCGCAAGCGCGCAATGAGCCGCGCAATGTCGAAAAGCACAAACAGCACCACGCCGTACATTATGACAATGAGCCACATGGTACTGACAATGTAAAGCACCATATTGACCGATTGCGCTACGTGCGAGGCAATCATCCGCTGCGTGAAAAACATGGTGGAAAGTACTACCACACAGATAATTGCGATAGCTTTCGTTAGTCGCGTAGGCATAAGTTTTGTTATTCGCCTGCCAAGGTAAACGCAAGCCAGAATGTAGAGTGCTATGATAAGCAAGAAGAAAAATCCGGGCATTTTTTTTTGCAAAGTTAAGCATTTATGGCTTTTTATCCTACTTTTGTAAAAGATTAGCAAAATTTTCTATGAAACTACACCAATTGTGCATCGTGTGTCTGACAGCGTTTGCGAGCATTGCAAACGCGCAGACGCTCAAACCAGGATTCGAAATATCGGAATTCAAAGAGTGCATCTGCATGGCGTCGCATTTCCGCGAGTTGCCAGGCGTCGACTCGTCGTACTTGGCGCCGCGACCGACATTTTTCACAAAAAAATACTCTTCGCCCGTAACTGCTTTCGACAATATGTGGGAGCTATGGCAACGCAGCGATGGTGTAGTGGCTATCAGTCTGAGAGCTAGCGTAGTAACGATGAAAAGCTGGCTTTGCAACTTCCACGCAGGCATGGTTGGCGCGCAAGGCGAATGCCAGATTGGCGGCAAGCGACAATACCGGCTGTGCGACAACGCTGCAGCCCGCGTACACGCGGGCTGGCTGACGGCGACACTGTCGATGACCGACGACATCGAGGCGCATATCGACTCATGCTATAAGGCTGGCATTCACGACTTTATAATTGCTGGACATAGTCAGGGCGGCGCGATGGCATACTTGCTCACTGCTTTCCTGCGCGAAAAACAGTCTTTGGGCGAAATGCCCAAAGACATACGCTTCAAAACCTATTGCAGCGGCGCACCGAAACCCGGCGACTACGCTTTCGCATGCGAATACGAATACATGACCCGCGACGGCTGGGCATTCAACGTTGTCAGCCCCGAAGACTGGGTGCCCGAAGTGCCTCTCAGTGTGCAGCGTACCAACGACTTCCGACCCACAAACCCTTTTACTCGCATCGACGAGCTGACCGACACACTGAGTTTCGGCAACCGACTGAAAATGAGATTTTTATTCAAACTTGTTTCGAAACATCCGAAAAAAGCAGAAAAACGCCTGCGGAAATATTTAGGCAAAAAAGTGGGCAAAATGCTTGAGAAAGAGAACAATACGTACAAGCTTCCGACATTCGCCGAATGCGCCAACTACGCCCGCGTCGGACAGACAGTGATACTGAAACCCGATGCCAGCTACTACGAAAGGCATCAGCGAAACGCGAAAGACATTTTCGAGCATCATGCCTACAAACAATACTTCGAACTGGCGGAAAAGTACTGAAATAGCTATTTCGGGCGTTTAGAAAAACGAAAATGCAAACATTTGTAACATACAGCAAAGGCAACATCAAAACTATACACTAATATTGTCGAATCAAATAAAATTCAACAACATGAGAAAAAAACTCTTAACACTGGGCATGTTGATACTGTGCGCATCGGGAATGGCGCAGACCAGCATTGCCGAAATGCCGTTCAGCAACGCCAACTTGTCGCCCGACATGCGTGCGAACGACCTGCTTAACCGCCTCACGCTCGAAGAGAAAGTGGCGCTCATACAGAACAATTCAGCGGGCATTCCGCGCCTGGGCATCAAGCCTTACGAATGGTGGAACGAAGCATTGCACGGCGTTGCCCGCGCAGGCTTGGCAACCGTTTTTCCGCAGACGATAGGCATGGCCGCCTCGTTCGATGACGAAAACGTCTACCGCGTTTTCGACGTCGTATCCGACGAAGCCCGCGCGAAACACAAGCACTACGCCGAGCAGAATCAATACCGTCGTTATCAGGGACTTACATTCTGGACGCCCAACAGCAACATCTTCCGCGACCCACGTGGGGGCCGCGGTCAGGAGACATACGGCGAAGACCCGTACTTGACATCGCAGATGGGCATGGCGGTAGTGCGCGGCCTGCAAGGCAGCAACGACACCAAATACAACAAGGCGCATGCCTGCGCAAAGCACTTTGCCATACACTCCGGCCCCGAATGGTGCCGCCACAGCTTCGATGCCAACGACGTTTCGGCTCGCGACCTTCGCGAGACGTATCTGCCTGCATTTAAGGCTCTTGTGCAAAAAGCTGACGTAAAAGAGGTTATGTGCGCCTACAACGCTTACAACGGCGAACCGTGTTGTGGCAGCGACCGTCTGCTGTCGCAAATACTGCGCAACGAATGGGGCTACAATGGTTTGGTGGTTTCGGACTGCTGGGCCATCAACGACTTCTACGAAGAAGGACACCACCACACTCACGCCAATGCGGCAGAGGCCTCTGCCGACGCCGTGATGAGCGGTACCGACATCGAGTGCGGCTCAAGTTTCCAAGCTCTTGTCGATGCTGTGAAGAAAGGCATTATAGAAGAATCGTCGGTCGACATAGCAGTTCGACGCGCGCTGAAAGCACGCTTCGAACTTGGCCTGATGGACGCCGGCGACCCATTCAACATACCCTACTCTACCGTTGCCTCGGCCGAACACGCTCAAGTGGCGCTCGAGATAGCTCGCAAGAGCATTGTGCTCTTGCAAAACAAAAACAACGCATTGCCTATCAGCAAGAAAATGACGGTGGCCGTTGTCGGTCCGAACGCCAACGACACCATACTCTTCTGGGGCAACTACAACGGCACACCGAAACATACGACATCGTTGCTGAAGGCCATACAGAACAAACTGCCGCAAGCTAACGTCATCTATGAGCCGCTATGCGGACTGACCGACGAGAAGATTTATCTGAGCTTGTGGAAAAGCTGCACGGCAAACGGAAAAACCGGATTCTCAGCTACTTACTGGAACAACAAAGACATGAGCGGCGCTTCGGTAGCTACCGCTACCGAAGAGACACCGATGCAGCTCAACACCGGCGTTACATCGTTTGCACCGAACGTCAACACCACAAATTTCTCGGGCGAATACAAATCGACATTCAAGCCCGACCACGCCGGCAAAGCAATCTTCAAAATCACGCAAAACGGTGTGTTAGAGATTGTTATAAACGGCCAAAGCGCAGCCACAATCAACAAGTCGGTATTTGCGCAAAACGCTTACGAATTCAACTTCGAGAAAGGTAAAGAATACGCTATAACGCTGAAATTCAAGAGCGAACGCCCATATAGCAACTTAGACGTCGACATTCTCGAAGAGTATGTAGCCGACTTGAAGGCTGTCTTGAAAAAACTCAAGAAAGCCGACGTGATAGTTTACGCAGGGGGCATCTCACCGCGCCTCGAAGGCGAAGAGATGAAAGTTGAGATAAAAGGTTTCAAAGGTGGCGACCGCACCGACATAGAACTACCTGACATTCAGCGTAACATGGTGGCAGAATTGGCCAAACTGAAGAAAAAAATCGTATTTGTAAACTTCTCGGGTTCGGCCGTAGGCCTCGAACCCGAAAGCAAGGTGTGCAGCGCCATTGTTCAAGCGTGGTATCCGGGCCAGGAAGGCGGCACAGCCATTGCCGACGTGCTCTTTGGCGACTACAACCCCGCCGGACGTCTGCCAATAACATTCTACTCGAGCGTGAAACAGCTGCCCGACTTCCTCGACTACTCAATGCGCGGCCGCACATACCGCTATATGACCGAGAAGCCGCTCTTCTGCTTCGGACACGGCCTCAGCTACACCAACTTTGCCTACGGCAAAGTGGAGTTTGAAAAACCGGCCATCTGCTACGGCGACAATGCCGTGCTCAACGTTGAGCTCACCAACACAGGCAGCCGCGATGGCGAAGAGGTGATTCAAGTGTACATCAGCCGTCCCGACGACAACGAAGGCCCGTCGAAAGCGCTACGCGCTTTCAAACGCGTTAAACTTGCAAAAGGCGAAACAAAAACCATAAAAATAGACATGCCTTACGAGTCGTTCGAATGGTTCGACACGAAAGCCGAAAAAATGCGCCCGCAACAAGGCAAATACACTATAATGGTTGGTGGTACATCGGACAGCAACTTACTGAAAACCATACAAATAGAACTCGAATAAGCGGAATACTGAGAATTGAGATTTTATAGTTAAAAATGAATGGGCGAGTTTTCGCCCATTCATTTTTTTTCCTTTTTCTTACTGGGATAAATCATATTTGGTACTTTTGTTGCATAAACTAAAGCATGATGAAACGCATAGTTTACATACTACTGATTATTGCAACGTTTGCCGGCCAGGCATTTGCGGCGTCGCCAAATGCGACACCGCTGCTCAACATGTACGCCAAACGCGGCTACTACACCGAGAAATACACCGTTTTGCGCGCCGACACTTCGTGCCGGCACGGTAAATACACTCTCACATACAAAAACAAACCGATAGAAAAAGGCCAGTACACCAACGGTAAAAAGACCGGCATTTGGATTTACTACAACCTCAACGAGCAAGTGGAGCTGAAATACGACTACGACGAGCAGCGTCCGACGTTCATTACCAAGCACATAGGCAAACGATACACCGACAACACATATCCGTGCCTGTTTCTGGGCAGTCCGCTCGTGCCACACCACTTCATACTGCGCAACATCGATTTTCCGCTCGAAGAAGCGGAAAATTATAAAGAAAACAGCGTGGTGCTCACCCTCGAAATCGACACTCTGGGCCGAATGACAAGCTATCGGCTGACGCAAGAGTCGAACAAGGCCTTCAACGACATGGTGCTTCAGGCTGCAGCCAAAATACCGGGCAACTGGGAATGGGTGCCCGCCCGACAAAACGGACGCAAAGTAAACTCGGAATACAACATCTCCATTATTTTCGAATCGGTAAAAAAATGAAAGCGTATAGCTTTCAATTCTCAACAACCTAAAATTCAATCATTTACAGCAGAATAATTCTTTTCGTTTGAGAAAAAAAACTGTTATTTCCGCAAAAAATCAAAAAATCATTAAAATATATTAACGAGTTTTGTTATATTTGCAGTTTGTAAAACGAAGAGAAAAATGGCAAAAAAAGTAACCATAGTATTGGCCGACGGATTTGAGGAGACAGAAGCCCTCGCACCAGCCGACCTCTTGCGCCGAGCCGGCATAGAAGTAACTTTGCTGACCATCAACAACGAGCCGAAAGTAACCAGTTCGCACAAAATAACAGTGATAGCCGACAGCACGCTGTCGGCCGGTTTTGGCGACTACGACCTCATAATACTGCCTGGCGGAATGCCCGGAACCAAAAACCTGTTTGCCTGCCAGCCCCTCACCGACGAGCTGAAACGCGCTTACGCCAACGGCAAACGCATTGCGGCCATTTGCGCTGCTCCGATGATTTTGGGGCAATTGGGCATGCTCCGTGGCCGACGGGCCACGGCATTCCCCGGATTCGAGCAATATCTCGACGGCGCATCAGCCATTGGCGGACAAGTGGTTACCGACGGACCGATAACAACAGGCATCGGTGCCGGCGCGGCTCTCGACTTCGGCCTTGAACTCATTTCGGTTCTCGACAGTGCCGACAAAGCCAAACAAATTGCCGAAGCTATTATAATGAAATAACAACTCGCCGTATGGGTAAGTTTTTGATTGGAATATTATTGTTAACGCTATCGGTATCAGGGTGTTACCATAAGGCCGACCCCCAGAATTCCGACATTGCCGGCATCATTCCGCTTCAGGAGGACGACAAAGGCGTGTACGCGATGGAAGCCCGCTATTTCAGCTGGCCAAACCCCGACACGCTCATCATCTACATCGACGGAACGAAATACAAAGTGGCGGCATCGGGCGACATTTTTTCGCCGAAAGGCGAAAAAAAGTATTCTATCAACAACGACTACCCTATCGAACAGCTCTACTTCGCTCAGCGCGGCCGCAACCTGTTCCTCTTCTACACCGATGTGGCTGAAAACGGCGCCGGCTCGTTCGTCAAACGGCTCTCGCTCGACACGGGCGAAATAATATGGGAGACCGAAATCGAAGGTTTCTCATTCTCTAAACCGCTCATTAAAGGACAGTTCGCATACATAGGCACTATAGGGTTCATCGGTAAGATGAAACTCAAAAACGGTGCGTTCGACTGGAAATATTCAGGCCTCGGACAGAAAGGCCGCTTCAGCCAGTTCCGCGACATCGACTTCAAGTCGTCGCGCGAGGTGCGCTTCGTAGCGCCGCACCCCTTCTCGCTCCAATCCGACACCGTTATCGTCAACGACATAACAGGCGAAATAACACTGATGAACTGGTAGCAAAAATCATTGAGAGACGTTGCATGAAACGTTCCATATTGTGGCAAGACGTTGCACGCAACGTCTCTACCATTTACATTTTCTGATATTTGTTTCTATTCCGACTCGCTCGCCCGCTTTTTCTCATGCCTTCTTTGTGGGAGAACTAATGGGCAAGGCGGAACCCGAGGATGATGTTACGGTTGCCGGGGGCGTCCCAGCTGCGATTCGACACACGGCAGTACCTCGCGTCGATCCACCAGCTCCCGCCACGAAGCACACGGCCAGAGCCCGAAGTGTTAGCACTACCATCGCACGGTGTTGTAGAATAATCCTTTGTGCCATCCCATGAATCTTGACACCATTCATACACATTGCCGCTCATGTCGTACAGACCAAGCTCGTTTGGCGCTTTAGTGGCTACGGCATGGGGCGTATTGCTCGAGTTGCTTCCGTACCACGCCACTTTGCCTAAGTCGTCGCTGCCGGCGTACTTAGAACCCTTGCTCATACGACCACCGCGGGCAGCATACTCCCACTCCGCCTCTGTAGGCAGGCGGAAGGTCTCGCCCGTCAGTTCGTTCAGTTTCATGATGAACTCCTGTACGTCGTTCCACGATACACTCTCTACTGGATAGCTATCGTTCTTGTATTCGCTCGGATTGTTGTCGGCTCCCATAACAGCCTTCCATAGAGCCTGCGTAACCTCCGTCTCGCCTATGCTGAACGTGCTGAGAGAAACCTCGTGCACGGGGCTCTCATAGTCCTCGGCATCGGCATCGTAATTGTCGCCATCTGGATCTGTTTTTTGCACGCCCATCTTGAATGTACCGCCCTCTACATATACCATTTTGAATGATACTCCATTCACAGTATAAGTAGAGAACACTTTCGGTTCACGTACGAGGCGTACAGAGCATCCTGTGCTACGGTAGAGTGAGTTATTATCAGGTGTCACGCCCGATGAAGAGAATTCCAAAGGATACGAAGTGCTTGTGGTGGCAGCCGTACTCGACCAATAGTAGCCTGTGCCGCCAGTGTAAGTACTAACACCCTCGCGTTTGCCTGCAACTGGCAGAAATATAGCACCTTGATTTTCTATCTTCACCCAATTGGCGTCGTTTATTACTTCAAAAGCTGCATCGCTGTCGTCAACACTATTGAATGAGTATGCACTGCCAGTCCAATCGTCAGGCAAAAGCAGTAATCCATCTACACCGTGTACATTAACCTTTGCATAACGCATGTTGTTTGTAGTTTCACGTTTTTTTATCAGATATGTCCATTCATCTTTTGTAAGAGTGCGCCATATATAACCTTCGTTCAGATTATCGCCCCATTCGTTGAATTTCTTATAACCAGAAGCAGAGTTTTCGCTTGTATTTAAAGGTGTATCGCCAGTGCCCCAACCGAAAAGGTCGATCCAACCTTTGTAATCGTAGGTATTTATTTTGCCATTGTCGCATTTGGTATCACCTTCGTACACATTGCCATAGGTCGCACCTCGATACTTACCGCCAACATAGTCGTACTGATGCTCGGCGAAGCGCCATTTTTTCGTATCTTTCTGATACTGAAGGTTTCCCGGACTAAAATATACTATCTTATCTTTCAAAACAGTGAAAGGATGCGCCACGCGAACTTTTACGTTCTTAACACGCTTGTTGCCAGCATATTGCAGAGCCACGGTGCCGTCGCTGGCTTTCATGTAGTTCCATTTTTTTGGCACTTGTACGGTTAGGCCTCCGGCGCTCTGCGCCGAGGCTGCGATTGTTGCTGCTATGAGCAACGAGAAAAACGTAAATAGGCGTTTCATATTTTTTTTATTATCGTATTTATGTAGCGACGCGATTAATCGCGTCGCTACTATATATTTGTCTTTCTGTTTTTTGCGGTTATGAAACGTTTCATGAAACGTTCCATATTGTGGCAAGACGTTGCACGCGACGTCTCTACCCGACTACTTCCGCCGCACAGCACGGACAGGCATGCCTGTACAGCGCTGATCGGTATCGAGCGTAAGGCGAAAATCCTCATACATTGTGTTGAAATTAAATTTACGAGCGAGATATGGATGTGCGTGGAAATCAGGGCCTAGAGATTCAGAGCCAAACACCTTGATATCAGAGCGTTGCGAGCTAGTCCAATAAAATAGATTACTTTTTATGAATGTAACAGCATTGTTCGTACAAGAGCCGGCGGCAGGCAGGAAAATATGCTTGTCGGTTGGTTTGTAGGCGTCGGAGGCTACGCCTCCGACAGCCACAACAACGCCTTTGTCGGCAGTCGATTTTGCCTTGTACACAATGAAACCACCGACACCTTTGTCGCGGTAATTGTCGGTCCAGACCCAATAGCAATTCTGCTCAAGCTCCTGCCACTCTTCAACTGTCGGCGTAGAGTATTTTGCGCCCAAGTTGGCGGTAGCGGCATCATCGGCAGGTTCGAGCAGTGTTTTTTCATCTACATTGCCATAATTCTTATCTAAGACGTATTTCGTAAACGTAGTGAATTGCGTTCCAAATGTAGTGCCTGTTTGGCCAGTCTCATTTGCCGTATATGTTGGATTCTGGCAGTATTTGTACGTCGTCCAGCTGTAGTCGGTCTTTGGCGTAGTCTCGCCCCAAGCGAAGTAATCGCCACTGTCCCAAGGGTTTTCGGCACCTACATTGCAGGTCGCCCAGAGCGTACGCGATGGCAGACCGAGGTCAACTTCGCCTTTGCCTGTCTTTGCGTTTTTCGACTCTTGTATCGGCCGGATATCGCTTTCAGCGATATCAGTCTGCGAGCCGGCTTGCTGCACTGCACGCACAAAGCCTGCCTCGTCACGAAACGTATTACGTCCAAGTCTATGTATTTGATTATCAAACTCTACCCTGAATGCTGTTTTAGTCTCATCGCCAAGAATTTCGTTCGACCAGTAACAGCCGTATGGGAAACGCCAAAAAGTTGGATTTTTGTACTTATTGTGTTCGGATGCAGGAATGAAGATGTACGGGTCGCAATAACTTAAGTACGACACTTCTGTAGTTATCGGCGCGTCATTGTTTCGTCCGTCGGTTTCTCTGAAGATGATGAATCTGCCCTTATCTTTCTGTGTTTTAGCCTTATACACCATATAACCATGTGCCATGCGTCCATTGACACTATACGTCCAAATCCAGATGCACTCGCGAAGGAGCTCCTCCCATTGCGCTTTGGTGGGCGTAGAGAACGACGGGCCCAGAATAACGGTCGCTGGGTCGTCGGAAGCTTCGAGAGTTCTTTTGCCGTCGGTGTCGTATTTAGTTATGCCAGTGGAAGTTCCGTCGGAGTATTTGTAATTCTTCCACGAAAAATACTCCTTTGGGACGGTTTCGCCCCAAGCGAAGCAGTCGCCATAGTCGGCGGTGTAACGTGCGCCAAGGTTCTGGGTGGTCCAGAGCGTGCCCGATGGCAGACCAAGGTCAACAGTTTTTATTTGATTTTCCGGCGCATTTTGCGCCGGAACGGCAGCAGCGCACGCCAATAGCGCGACAATTTTAAAGATGTTTTTCATGATTTGTTTTTTATAATAAATTAATATTCAATAATTTACATATCATTCTCGGGTTCACCCGTAAGCACATCAATACCGGCTTCCGACAGTTTTCTGACGGCTTTAGAGCAGATATTATCGCTGCAAAGCAGCGATATTTTCATATCGGGGTCGGTCTGCCGTATCTGATTAGCAATGTCGATAAAACGCTCTGTATCAGCCACAACAATACGGCGGCGCACAAACTTAACTATAGCGATACGGTCGGCAGCCAAGTATTCGAGCTGCACTTTGCGGTCGAAGCCGTAACGTTCGTTCAAACTCTGCATCTGTTTCTTGTTTGTAAATATCTGTTTTACAGATTGTTATTAGAAATAATTCACCGTCGAAACGATTTTCCATTTCTTCACGTCCCAGACGTATTCCTCCATTATTTTCATGTTACCATCGCCATCGTAAGCGTATTCGAATTTGCCTTTGTAGAAATTCTCCCACGTCTGGCGTATTTTGTTCCACGAACTTGTCGACTCTGCTTTTTTATTGTGATATTCGTCGTACTCTATCTCGTTGACCGACTGATTGATCCATTCGCCAGCCTTAGAGTCCCATTTGAAGCGTTCGTCCCTGATGATGTTGCCCACGCCGTCGTATTCATAATTGACGTACGACACGCCGGCCCACGAGTTGGTCTGCGCGTTCCATTTCATACGTTTTTCGGTTACCACATCGCCGTAGTCGTTGAATTTGGCTTCGTAGTGCGTAACGCCTACCCATTTGTCCTGCCCTATCCAGCTGTAGCTCTCTTCGAAAATCCTGTTTTTGTCTTCGTCGTACTTTATTTCCTTGCGGTCTTGGCTGTTAATGAGCCATTTAGAGCCGTTCCACTCTTCGCGGCAGATGAAAATCTCCACGTTGTTGGCGTCGAGAGTAACCACCTCGCGGCGCGAGTTGGTGAGAGTTCCGTTGCTGGCGGTCTGCACTATTGTCTCTTTGCTTCGGCAGCCGCTGTCGTCAGGCTTGCCAAACGTATATTTCGTCTCAGTCGACAGCACCCAATTACCTTTGTCCCAAACACTTAGGCGTTCAAGCAAAAGGTCGCGCGAATTGGCATCGAACGTATACTCTATGCGCGACTCGTTGACGGCTTTGCCGTCAACCCATTTCTGCGTTTCGCAGAGCGTGCAACGTCCGCGGTCGTCGTAGGTGAAGTTTTGCTTTCTGTCCTTTATCCAAACTGTAGCGTTATCGTCCCAGAAGTACGAAGTTTCGGAAGCGTGCAGGCCCATGTTGTTGAACTCTGTTTCGGTCTTGGTTTCGCCCACCCAGACCTTGCGCACTTTATTCCAGTTCATTACCGAGTGCCCTATGACACGCCCGCGCGAGTCGTAAGCCGACTCCTGCTTTTTATTGACAACCCACGAACGGGTTTCGTAGTCCCAGTATAAAGTACTCTTCGACAAGCAGTTACCATTGTTATCGAATGTCATTTCATCGCGGCTGGTGCCGGCCCACTCTTCGTTTTTTTGGTTGAAAACATAGTGCATGGCTAGTGTCTGGCGTTTGTTGTCGTCGTACTTGAAGTACGAGCGCGCAACTGCAACGCCGTCGGCATTATATTTTATAATACTGTCAGGCTGCTCTTGAGCAGAGGCTATCCCCATTGCCGACAAAAATGCGAATAACGTTATAATATAATGACTTACGTTCATAACGAGAGATTTTTTCGTTAATATCCATTTTCAAACATAAATATTTCAAAACAAAAAAACAATTTTTTTATTAAAAAAAATTTTATCGAAATGGTGCGACATTCATAAACAACTGACACTCACCAACATACGCATCAAAAAATTTTTATCGCAACGGTCTTTCGGCGAACGAAAAATAAATGGCCGTGCTAAACAAATAAGTAGTATCTTTGCAGTCAGAAAAAAACAGAAAAAAATGTCAGCAGTAATAGAAAACAAATCGAAAAAAGTTACCACACATGGTTTTATGGAGATGAAGCAGCGGGGTGAGAAAATCTCGATGCTGACATCGTACGATTATTCGCTGGCGCGCATCGTCGATGGCGCGGGGATAGACGCCATACTTGTAGGCGACTCGGCGTCGAACGTGATGGCGGGCTGGGACACCACTCTGCCCATAACGCTCGACCAGATGATATATCACGGTGCGTCGGTGGCGCGCGCTGTAAAGCGCGCGCTAGTTGTCGTCGACTTGCCCTTCGGCACATACCAAGGCAACTCCGACGAGGCTCTGCGCTCGGCCATCCGCGTGATGAAAGAGACAACCGCCGACGCCATAAAAATCGAAGGCGGCGAGGAGATTCTCGACTCGGTGCGCCGCATACTGAGTGCTGGCATTCCGGTGATGGGGCATCTGGGACTGACACCGCAGGCCATTCATAAATTCGGCACCTACGCCGTGCGCGCACAGGAAGAGGCCGAAGCGCAGAAACTGCTCAACGACGTGCATCTGCTCGAAGATGCCGGCTGCTTCTCCATTGTGCTCGAAAAAATTCCGGCGAAACTTGCGGCGAAGGCCGCAAGTGAGACGCGCATTCCCATCATTGGCATCGGCGCCGGCAATGCCGTCGACGGCCAAGTGCTTGTGCTGCACGACATGCTGGGCATCACCAACGAGTTCTCGCCACGATTCCTGCGCCGCTACCATCACCTCTACGAAGAGATTTCGGGCGCGGTAGGAAACTACATTCGCGATGTGAAATCGTCGGACTTCCCGAACGAAAAAGAGCAGTATTAATTTGATTTTAAGGTATTTATCGGCATGAAATTAGACATTCTATACGAAGACAACCACATAATAGCCGTCAACAAAACGAACAGCGACATAGTGCAGTCGGACAAGACTGGCGACGAGTCGCTTGCCGACAAGGTAAAGGCTTATATAAAAGAGAAATACAACAAGCCGGGCGATGTCTTTCTGGGCATCGTTCACCGCCTCGACAGGCCGGTGAGCGGTGTTGTGCTATTTGCCCGCACAAGCAAAGCGCTGGCACGCCTCAACCAAATGTTTGCCGACAAGTCGATAAAGAAAACATACTGGGCGATAGTCGGCGAGCGCCCGCCACAAACCGAAGAAGAACTTCACCACTACATAGGCAAAAACGAGGAGAAAAACCGCGCTCTGGTGTCGGTGAGCCCGCGCTCGGGATACAAAGAGGCTATTCTAACTTACAGATTGTTAGCAAGTTCGAAGAATCTGAACCTGCTCGAGATAGAACTTAAAACAGGCCGGCATCATCAGATACGCGCCCAATTGGCGCGTATCGGCTGCCCTATCCGCGGCGACCTGAAGTACGGCTACAAACGCTCCAACGAAGGCGGCGGCATCAACCTGCACGCCCGCTCTATTGAATTTGTTCACCCAGTAAAAAACGAACCGGTGAAAATAGTTGCGCCCGTGCCCGACGAAAATGTCTGGCATGTGTTTGATGTAGAGTAACGTGTAGAGAGTAGAGAGTAAAGAGTAAAGTGTAGAGAGTAGAGATGCACGGCCGTGCATCTCTAAGAAATAACGAGTAACGCGTAACATATTTTTAGCCGTGCGACAAAAAAACTTGGTTTTTTATTTTTTTAAGAAATAAAAAAATCTTAATTTTGCCAAAAGTGTTTTTTTGCTATGAATTGTATTATTGTTGACGACGACCTTTTCTCAACAAAAATAATGACAACATTTATCGGGCGTACGCCTTCGCTTACGCTCAAAAAGTGTTTCAACAACGCCATCGACGCGTTGAGCATTGCTGAGAAAGAGGACATTGATATAATATTTCTCGACATCGAAATGCCGGAAATGAACGGCATCGAATTCATACAATCTATCGACTCCAACAATACCGCCATCATAATATACTCATCGCAAGAGAAATACGCACTTCAGTCGTACGAATACAACGTATGCGACTACCTGCTCAAACCCGTCACCTACGCGCGTTTCCTGAAAGCCATCAACAAAGCCGAGTCGGAACTCAACAAGCACAAGACTGTCGAGCACAACATTGCAGAAACGGCTGACAATCAGCCAGATCCCGACAACAAACCCATTTATGTCAAAGACATAAATGGCCATCAGGTGCGCATCGACGCAAAGAAAATTCTCTACGTGGAGGCAATGGACAACTACGTGAACATAGTCACTGACAGTCAGTCGATTAGAGCGCACTACGCTATCAACTCTATAACCGGACTCATTTCCGACAAATATCTGGTGCGCATACATCGCTCGTTCGTAGCCGGCATACTGCATATCAAGGAGTACTCCAACAACTCGCTGACCATCGAAGGTGTCGACCGCGAGCTGCCCATAAGCCGCTCGTACCGCAACACACTTCGGCAAATAATGCACAACAACCAGATATGATGCCGAAACCGCTGATTTTTGCCCTCATCGTCGGCCTCGGCCTCTTCACAGCCAAGGCGCAGACAAAAATCGAGCGCGAATCCGACAGCCGTTTCATAGTCGCCGAAGGCGACTATCTGCCACACGTCATCTACGTTGCCGATGGCGACACAATCAACAACGACATGTTCGAAAACCAAGTAACACTCTTCGCATTCGCCACGTCGTGGTGCCCATTCAGCAAATCATATCTTTACCGTTTTGAAAAAACTCTGTGGAAAAAATACCGCAACGATCCGCGGTTCAACTTCGTCTGCTTCTGCATCGACACCGAAGCCGACATGTCGAAATTCGGCGACTTCGTCGCCGAATACAATCTGACATTTCCCGTTGTTTACGACCCTAACGAACTGATTTACCGCAAGTTTGCAACGCCCAAAGGCATTGTAACGCGCAGCATCATAGCAGATAAAAAAGAGCGAATCGTTTACCTCAACGACGAGTACGACAACCGCAATTTCCGCCGCACACGCCGATTAATTAAGAAGTTGATACATAAATGACACAAGAAACGATTTTGCCACACTTTTTTTTGCTAACTTTGGCATCATTTTTTTTGAATAAAATTTGAATAAAAAATAGTGGATTTAGCGTCATCGTTGATACTGTTTCTGGTTAAAGGAATCGTGATAGGCTTCCTAGCATCGATACCGTTGGGACCGATAGGCGTTCTTTGTATACAAAGAACGCTCAGCCGCGGCCGCAGGTCGGGCTTTGCCAGCGGCTTAGGCGCGGCAAGCTCCGACTTCATCTACGCCATTATAGCCGGCTTCAGTGTCTCGATGGTCATGGAGTTTGTGCAGGAGCAGCAGAAGATTCTCACCATTCTGGGCGCGATAATCCTCATTGGCCTCGGCCTGAAAATCTACTTCACCAATCCGGTAGTGCAGATGCGCCGCCAGCGCCTCAAACGCAGCAGCGGCATGTGGCACGACTATATTTCAACATTCCTGCTCACCATAACCAACCCGCTGGCCATATTCCTTTTCCTCGGCGCGTTCAGCGTAGT
Source organism: Bacteroidales bacterium (assembly GCA_017960905.1). Taxonomy (GTDB): domain Bacteria; phylum Bacteroidota; class Bacteroidia; order Bacteroidales; family Marinilabiliaceae; genus W3P20-009. The sequence continues at coordinate 52,549 of JAGCYH010000042.1, read as the reverse complement.
GGGCAGCGAGACAACGATTTACCTGCAATGTGCGATGCTGTCGGGAGTATTTGTCGGCGCCGCATCGTGGTGGTTCGTGCTCACAATGCTGGTGGGCATTTTCCGTAAAAAATTCACCATAAAACGCATCTACTACCTCAACAAAATCGCAGGCAGTTGCATCATTGCCATCGTGCTGGTAACGCTGATAGTTGAATTTTTCAGAAACATATTTTCATAAATAGCTAATTATTAATAAAATACATCGATAATGAACAAACAGCAGCTTTTTGAGAATATCAAGGCAAAGAAAAGTTTTCTTTGCGTGGGGCTCGATACCGACATAAAGAAAATACCGCAGCATCTGCTCTCAGAAGAAGACCCGATTTTTGCTTTCAACAAAGCCATAATCGACTCTACAGCAGACTATTGCATAGCATATAAGCCCAATCTTGCTTTCTACGAAAGCATGGGCGTGCGCGGATGGATTTCGTTCGAAAAAACCATCAAATACCTTAACGACAACTATCCGCAGCACTTCATCATCGCCGACGCAAAGCGCGGCGACATAGGCAACACGTCGGCCATGTATGCACGCACTTTCTTCGAAGAGATGAACATCGACTCGGTAACCGTGGCACCCTACATGGGCGAAGACTCTGTAAGTCCGTTCCTTACGTACGAGGGCAAATGGGTGATTCTGCTCGCGCTCACATCGAACAAAGGCTCGCACGACTTCCAACTTACCGCCGACGAAAAAGGCGAACGCCTTTTTGAGAAGGTGCTTCGCACAAGCCAGCAATGGGGCAACGACGAGAATATGATGTACGTTGTTGGCGCCACACAGGGCCAGATGTTCGAGGATATTCGGCGCATAGCGCCGAATCATTTTCTGCTAGTGCCGGGCATAGGCGCACAGGGCGGTTCGCTCGAAGAGGTCTGCCGCTACGGCATGAACAGCCAGTGCGGACTCATAGTCAACTCGAGCCGCGCCATCATCTACGCCGACAAAACCGAACAGTTTGCCGCCGTGGCACGCCAAGAGGCTCAGAAAGTCCAGCAGCAAATGGCCGAACAGCTGAAAATCAGAGGATTAGAATAATATTCTGAAAAACAGAATATAACATGCCGTGATACTATAATATACCGCCGTCGTACGGCGGTATATTTTTTTGGAACACAACGTTCTGCGGGTCGGAAACATCGGCGCAGAAATGCTGCAAACCGTTGGTAACTATCAGATACTTAACATTTAAGCGCGTGTTGTAGCGCAGAGCCTGCTCAAATACGCTTTGAGTGACAGGCACCGAAGGTGCCTTGCACTCAACAATGAGATACGGCCGCATCTGCTTGTCGTACACTACAATATCGGCTCTTTGCTTCAGATTGTTTATCACCACTAAATGCTCTACCGCAGTGCGTCCAGCCGGATAATGCAGGCAATTGGTCAGGTACGCCAGAAAAGTCTGGCGTACATACTCTTCGGGCGTCAGCTTGACGAATTTTCGACGGTATGGGTCGTAAACTTTTGTCAGAGAGCCTTCGGTAGCGATGCGCAAATCGGCTTGCGGCAGATTGAGTTGTTGCATTTTTCAGATTACAATATGAATTGCAAATATAGCGGTTTTTTCCTCATAAACTCGCGTCAAAAAGTGTATACTTTTTGCAAAAACTCGCGCCAAAAAGTGTAGAGTATTTTAAAAGTCGCGCCAAAAAGTGTATACTTTTTATCAAAAGTCGCGTCAAAAAGTGTATACTTTTTGCAAAAAGTCGCGTCAAAAAGTGTATATTTGCAGTCTAAAACTATATGAGATATGATATTCAAGCGAAAAATAGATACGTTGCTGAAACAATGGAAAGCGAGTGCCGACCGGAACCCGTTAGTAATAAAAGGCTGTCGGCAATGCGGTAAGACAAGTTCTGTTTTGGCATTTGCGCGTGAAAACTACAAGAATGTGATTTACATCGACTTTCATGAACAGAAAGAGTTGGCATCGCTTTTTGACGGTTCTCTGCAAGTCGATTATCTTACTGTTGCTATTTCAGCAGCTGTTCCTTCGGCACGTTTTGAAAAAGGCAACACCTGTATCATTTTCGATGAGATACAAGATTGCCCGCAAGCTCGCGCATCGCTTAAATTCTTCAAACTCGACGGACGGTACGATGTTTTGTGCATAGGATCTTTACTTGATGTAAACGGCTATAAATCAACCAATTCCGATATTTCTATTCCCGTAGGATTCGAAACAATAGTAGATATGTATCCTATGGATTTCGAAGAATGGCTTTGGGCAAATGGTCTACCCGATTCGGTAGTCGAACTTTTGCGAAAGTCACTTGCCAATGAAACACCCGTACCCAAAGTAATACATGACCGTATGCGCCAATTGTTGTTGCAATACGTAATTGTAGGAGGGATGCCTAACGCGGTGAAAACTTTTATGAATACGCATGATATTAATCAAGTAATTGCAGTACAACGTAATATCATCGAAGAATATAAGGTCGATATGGTTAAATACGCCAGCCGCGAAGATAAAAACCGGATACGCGAATGTTTCGAGTCGGTACCACGACAGCTAAGCCGCGACAATAAGAAGTTCTCTTATTCAGTAGTCAGGAAAGGCGGGCGAAGCAAAGAATACATCAGCTGTTTACAATGGATAGAAGATGCAGGTGTCATACGCCGATGCTACAACCTTACAACGCCCGAATTACCTTTGATTGGGAATGCTCTATCCGACTCGTTTAAAGTGTACATGGCCGATACCGGATTATTTGTCAGCATGTTGGACGAAGGGACGCAAGCTGACATTCTGCAAGGACGGTTGTACAGCTACAAAGGTGCGATTTTTGAAAACGTCATGGCCGATATTCTAGGGAAAATGGGGCGGAAGCTCTACTATTATCACAAGACTGGCGGAATTGAGATTGATTTCATATTGAGATATAAAGGAGAATGCGTACCTCTGGAGTGCAAAGCTCGTACTGGCAATGCAAAATCGATGTCGACACTTCTGAAACACCCCGATACTTATCATATTTTCCACGCTTTAAAACTGGGCGACTACAATGTCGGGCGAGAGGGGGCTTTGCTTACCTTACCTTTTTATATGGGATTCTTGCTGACTGATTTATAAATGCCTTATAAAAAACAGCAAGCCCTTGCAAATCATTGATTTGCAAGGGCTTGCTGAGTACTCGAGGCGGGACTTGAACCCGCACGGCTGTTGAGGCCACGGGATTTTAAGTCCCGCGTGTCTACCGATTCCACCACTCGAGCAACATAAGAGCGGAAAACGAGACTCGAACTCGCGACCCCAACCTTGGCAAGGTTGTGCTCTACCAACTGAGCTATTTCCGCATTATGCCGGACCTTTGTCCGCTTATGCGGTGCAAAGATAGGTGTATTTTTCGTTGTACAATAATTTTGCTTTTATTTTTTTAGCGCCGACAAAATAAAAACACAGGGTTGTAAAGCTTACAACCCTGTGTTTCAACTTTTTATGCTCATTTCTTCTTACTTTTCATTTCTTGTTTCTTTTTCTTCTTGTTTTCCTTCTGTTTCTTTTTCTTGGCCTTTCTTTCGGCCTTCAACTTCTCCTCTTGCTCAATCTCCTCATCGGTCAATCCGTCGCGCACGGCGCGTATGCGTTTCCGTTTCTCCTTGGCCGACACGAATACCCACGGTCCGTCTTCTTTCTTCTCCTGCTTCGCTTTTTCGCGTGCGTTTTGGTATTCTATCGATTTCATCTGCGAACCGGCCGGCATGAACTCGAGCTGCTTGCGTGCAAGGTCAGCATTCGCTATGCGAATGCGTATCTGATCGCCCATCTGGTAGCGCTTGCCAGTATTGGTGCCCACAAGGCAGTAGTTTTTCTCGTCGAAGGTAAAAACATCACCTTCCAAGTCGCGCAGCTGAATGACACCTTCGCACTTGTTCTCGTTAATCTCGCAATACATGCCCCATTCGTTGACACCCGAAATGGTAGCGTCGAACTCGTCGCCTACGCGGTCCATGAGGAACTCGACCTGCTTGTATTTTATCGACGCCCGTTCGGCGTCGGCTGCCATCACCTCCTGCTCGCTGCAATGCTTGCACATCTCTTCGTACTTCTTCTCGGTAACCGAGCGGCCGCCATTCTGATAGCTGAAAAGCAGACGGTGCACCATCATGTCGGGATAGCGGCGGATGGGCGAGGTGAAATGCGTGTAATAGTCGAACGCGAGGCCGTAGTGGCCTATGTTGTGAGTGGTATAGACGGCTTTTGCCATGGTGCGCAGAGCCAGAAGCTCCACGAGGTTCTGCTCGCCGCGCCCTTTGACCTCGCTCAGTACGCGGTTGACGGCTGTGTTGATCTCCTCGCCTTTTTTCGGCGCGGCCTCCAAGCCGAAACGACGAACAAACTGTGCGAAATTGTTGTATTTGAGTTCATTGGGTTTATCGTGAACACGATAAACGAATGTCTTCGGCGTGCGTTTGCGCGTCGAGGTATTGAGACCATCTTTGCCGATGAACTCGGCTACAGTCCTGTTAGCCAGCAACATAAACTCTTCGACGAGCATATTTGCCTCTTTCGCCTCTTTGAAATAGACGCTCAGCGGCTTACCGTTCTCATCGATGTGGAAACGCACCTCGGAGCGTTCGAAGTTGATGGCGCCCTTTGCGAAACGCCGCTTGCGCAATATTTGCGCAAGACGGTTGAGTGTGAGTATCTCGTCTTTGAAGTCGCCGTCGGCGCCTTCAATCATGGCTTGCGCCTCTTCGTAAGTGAAGCGGCGGTCGGATTTTATAACCGACTTGCTTATAACGCTTTTTATCACTTCGGCATTGTCATTCATCTCAAACACAGCCGAATAGGTAAGTTTCTCTTCATTGGGTCGGAGCGAGCAGATGTAATTACACAAATGCTCAGGCAGCATGGGCACTACCCTGTCGACCAAATACACCGATGTGGCGCGCGCGAAAGCCTCTTTTTCTATTATCGATTCTGGCGTTACGTAGTGCGTAACATCGGCAATGTGGACGCCCACTTCCCAGTTGCCCGACGGCAGACGGCGGAGCGAGATGGCATCGTCGAAGTCCTTGGCATCGGCCGGGTCGATGGTGAAAGTGGTAACTTTGCGCATATCAAGGCGTTTCGCTATCTCGTCGGAAGTTATTCCGGGCTGAATCTTCTCAGCCTCGCTAGCAATGCGCTCCGGATAGTCGCGCGGCAGACCGAATTCCGCCAGAATGGCGTGCATCTCGGTCTGGTTGTCGCCCGGTTCGCCCAACACCTCATCGATACGCGCCATGGGCAAGTTTTTGGCATTAGTCCATTCGCTGAGGAAGGCAACGACTTTCTGTCCGTCGCGGGCGCCATTGAGTTTTTCGCGCGGTATGTACAAATCGCGACCGCCCGTAATCTTCTTATCTACAATGAGAAACGCCGCGCCAGTGTCCTTGTTTATGTCGAGCACGCCTACGACACGTCGTTCGGGCTGCTCGATGATTTTAACGACTTCGCCCGCTGGCCGCTCGCCAACACGCTTGAGGAACAAGCGCACCTCGACCTTATCGCCGTGGAGGGCCGTGCTCATATTCTTCTTGGCGACAAAGATATCTTTGTCGCCCTCTTTTTTATCAACAGGAATGATGAACGCCGAGCCCGAGGCTGTCATATCGACGTAGCCCGTGATTGTCGAGCCGCCTTTTTCGCTGCCTTCAGCCGGCAGGCGGAATTTGCCTGCCGCCGCTTCGGCTATCATTCCAAGCCCCGCCATCTCGAAGAGCAAATCCTGCACAGTCATGCGGTCGCTTTTGCTCTTGAGGCCGAGAGCCTCGGTCATCTCCTTATAATTGAATGGCTTACCGGCGTTCTCTCGAAACACTTTCATAATGTCCGCAACCATCTTGCGGTGTTTTTCCTCCGGATTTCCTTTTCGTTTTGCCATATTCTGTCAGTTTAAATAATTTCCAAAATTAATTATTTCAATCCGATGTAACGCATTTTAACAGATATTTTTTTCCAATATTCAAAAATATAACACATAAACTTCTGATTTACAACAAAATACACCTGAACAATTTTAGACATTATATTGGATTAAAAAAAGATTGACAATTAAGCAATTAGCAGTAACTTTGCCACGCAAAACAAAGTGAGCGCAAAATGCTGATACGAATACATCCCGACAACCCCGACGACCGCAACATACAGCGCGTTGTTGATTGCCTGCAAGACGGCGGCATAGTGGTTTACCCCACCGACACCGTCTACGGCATAGGCTGCGACATAACCAACCGCGCGGCTGTCGAGAAGATTCTGCGTTTTAAGGACATCAACACGAAGAAAACCAATCTGTCGTTCATCTGCTACGACCTGAGCCAGATTTCGGACTACGTGAAGCCGATAGACAACAGCATTTTCAAACTGATGAAGCGCAACCTGCCCGGGCCGTTCACTTTCATTCTCGAAGCCAACAACAACGTGCCCAAGCTGTTTAAAAACAACAAACGCACCGTAGGCATAAGAATACCCGACAACCGAATAATATGCAAAATAGTTGAGGCGCTGGGCAATCCGGTGCTTTCGACCTCGGTGAAATGCGACGAGGACGACGAGGACGAGTACATAACCGACCCCGAACTCATCGAAGAGCGCCGTTCGTACATCGCCGACATCGTAATCGACGGTGGCATAGGCGGTTACATGGGCTCTACGGTTGTCGACTGCACATCGGGCGAGCCCGAAATACTACGACAAGGAAAAGGTGAATTAATAGAATAAAAAACTCTAAAAATGGGAACAATAGTATCGCCGTCGCTTTTAGCGGCCGACTTTGGAAATCTGCAGCGCGACTGCGAAATGGTGAATCGGAGCGAGGCCGACTGGTTTCACGTCGATGTGATGGACGGAGTCTTCGTGCCGAACATTTCGATAGGAATGCCGGTGATAAAAGCCATTAAGCGGCACGCACAAAAGCCTCTCGATGTACATCTTATGATTGTCGACCCGTCGAGATACGTGAGCACATTCCGCGACCTTGGCGCCGACATTCTCAACGTGCATTACGAAGCGTGCCAACACCTTCACCGCACCATAGAACAGATACGTCAGGCGGGCATGAAGCCCGCCGTAACGCTCAACCCGCATACGCCGGTCGAGGTGCTCGAAGACATCTTGCCCGATGTGGATATGGTGCTGCTCATGTCGGTGAATCCGGGCTTCGGCGGACAAAAATTCATACCGAACACGCTCAACAAAGCCCGCAGACTGCGGGCGATGGTTGAGCGCAAAAAGCTCAATACGCTCATTGAAGTCGACGGCGGAATAGACCAGACGACCGCTCCGCAAGCCGTAGAGGCTGGCATCAACGTGCTCGTGGCTGGCAGCTACGTGTTCGGAAGCAAAAACCCGATTGAGACTATCGCTCAATTGAAAAAACTCTAATAAAAAACTGAAATTCAGATGCTTAAGACAAAGACAAGCTTACGTGTCCGCTATAGCGAGACTGATAAAATGGGCGTTGTTTACCATGCCAATTACGCTCAATACTTCGAAGTGGCGCGCACCGAAATGTTCCGCGAGATAGGCCTCGCCTACTCCGACATGGAGGCCAACGGCATCATGCTGCCGTTGGTCGATTTGTACTGCCGCTACCACAAACCGGCCTACTACGACGACAACCTGACAATAGAGGTGACGGTGGAAGAGATGCCGAGCGTGAAAATCAAGTTCAACTACAAGATTTACAACGAGAAAGGCGACCTGCTCACCGACGGCTACACGACGTTGGTTTTCATCGACATGAAAACCAACCGCCCGACACGTATGCCCGAATACATCAAACAAGTGGTCGAGAAATACTTTTAGACTTTTACTGGAAAATATAACCGAGACGCATCTCACGCCATGATTATGGCGTGAGATGTTTTTATTGCCGCCTCATCGGTCAAATCATTGAAAACCACATCGATACGGCCAACGTTAATGCCGGCAAAACCGACCTGGTTAATCCACACTTTGCGACCATCGGCATTGGCAACAGCCACTGGTTCAGGCAAAAACGTATGCGTGTGGCCGCCCAGAATCAAATCTATGTTGTGCGAGTTGGCCGCTACAGCCACATCGTCGGGCTGGCCGTGCATCACGTAGCCCAAATGCGACAATGCGATGATGAGCGAACAGCCTTGCTGACGAAGGTCGTCGGCAATGCGGTTCGACACTTCAAACGGGTCGGAGTACTGCGTGCCAGCGGCCTTGCGCATATTGATAAGCCCCTCGATTTTGATACCCAAACCGAAAACGCCTATTTTGCGACCGCAACGCTCAAAAATGGTATAAGGTTGAACTAAATGCTTAGCGCGCTCATTTTCAAACGTATAGTTGGCATTGACGAACGGGAAATCGGCCTCTTCCATACGGTCGCAAAGCGCATCCACGCCGTTGTCGAACTCGTGGTTGCCTATTGTGGCCGCGTCGACACCTATTTTGTTCATCAGATCTATCTCAAGTTTGCCGCCGTACATGTTGAAATACGGCGTACCTTGGAAAATATCGCCACAGTCGAGCACCAGCACGTCGTTGCCTTCGGCACGCACCTTGTCGACGTAAGCCTTGCGCCGTGCGAAACCGCCCAGACCGGCGTATTTCGGGTCGGTGAGCGGAAACGGCTCTATGTGACTGTGCACATCGTTGGTATGCAGAATGGTCAGCTGGCGCTCGCGCTTGGTGATGGCCGACATCTGCTCGGCAGCGCCGAGCGGATTGCCGGCGAACATTGCCGCCAAGGCTCCCATCTGCTTAAGAAATGTCCGACGATTGATATTCATAAAATTTTGTTTTTCAATATTTTATAAAAAAATCAATATGGTGCGTGATATTCACCCAACACTTTTATACGTTCATCGGTCGGTGCGACGATTTTCTCACCCGCCGACGTCTTTTCTTTTACGTAACTTATTATGGCATCGTGAAATACGATGCCAGTATCGAACATTCTCTGACCTTTAAGGTCAGAGAAGTTGTCGCCGCCTTCGGCTATATAGTCCAAAGTGGCCACATAATATGTCATATTCGGGTCGATAAACTTCCCATTTACAGTAACATACGTAAGATGTTCGTCGATGATGTTTATTTTAGCGTGGCTCAGAGCCTCGCCCGAACGGTCGACCACATGCTTCATCATTTTCTGAAGCGTAAGTCCGTTCATCTCAACTATGACCATGCAATTGTCGAAAGGCGATATTTCAAAAATGTTGCCTATAGTTATCTCACCTTCAATGAGTTTCGCACGCATTCCACCGACATTGGCAAGCGCCATATCGGGATACGGGAAGCCGAAATGCTCTTTAGAGTATTTCGCCATGCGGTCGAACAAAATGTCGGAAAGCAAGCGCATAAGGTCGCTTTCGGGGCGTTTGGCTACCATGGTCGTTGCCGATGTGCCAATGACGCGCCCCATCTCATTCGACATCGAGTCGGCGTAAAGTGCTATCAGTCTGTTCATTTCGGCATCGGCAACAATGGCGCTGTCCATTCTGACGTTGGCATACGTAGTGATATTTTGCGCGGGCAATGCCGCGCAAAACACTAAGCACAAGGCTGTTATGAATATAGTCTTTATTTCAGCCATTTGTCCAACCATTTATAGAATTCACGATGCCACAGAATGCTGTTCTGCGGACGAAGCACCCAATGGCACTCATCGGGGAAATAGAGAAATTCAGCTGGAATATCCTTCATCACGGCAGTGTTGAAAGCCGCCATGCCCTGCGTGTACGGAATGCGGAAATCCTGCTCACCGTGAATGACAAGGATAGGCGTATCCCACTTATTTACAAACAGATGCGGCGACTGTGCGAAACTTTTCATAGCCGCTTCGTTGTCGTACTCCCAAAACATGCCTTTCATGTCCCACTGTTCGAAGAAAAGCTCTTCGGTTGTAACATTCATAATGTCGAAGTTGAAAATGCCGCAATGCGCGATAAAGGCCTTGAAACGTTTCTCGTGATTGCCGGCGAGCCACATCACCGAGTAACCGCCGAAGCTGGCGCCTACGGCGCCAAGCCTGTTTTCGTCGATATACGGTTCGGCTTTAAGCGAGTCGATTGCGCTCAGATAGTCGAGCATGCACTGCCCGCCGTAGTCGCCGCTTATCTGGTCGTTCCACTCCTGTCCGAAGCCCGGCAAACCGCGACGGTTGGGCGCCACAACGATGTAGCCGTTGGCGGCCATGAGCTGGAAGTTCCATCTGAGGCTCCAGAACTGACTTACAGTGCTTTGCGGTCCGCCCTGACAATACAACAGAGCCGGATATTTCTTCTTCGGGTCGAAGTCGGGGGGATAGATGACCCATGTGTGCATCTGCTTCTCGTCGGTGGTATTTATCCAGCGCTGTTCCATGCGGCCCATCTGTATGTGTTCCAATGCTTTAGCATTGACATTCGACAAGTTTACGGCCTCGCCTGTCGATTTATCGACGGCGAAAATCTCATCGGGCGCGCACATGCTCATTCGGCTCGCTATGAGGCTGTTACCGCCATCTTCGATGGCGGTGTAGTCGAATAGCCCTTTCGAAAGCTGTTTTATCTTACCGCTCTCAATATCAACGCTATAGAGGCAGTCGGTACCTTTGTCGTTGGCGATGAACCAAGCCGTGCGGGCATCGTCGGCCAGGCAGTACGAGGCCACCGTAAGGTCAGCATAGGCCGTCAGGTCGCGGCGCTGTCCCGACTGTAAGTCCATGAGCATCAGGCGGTTCTTGTCCGACTCGAAGCCGTCGTGTATCATGCTCAGCCACATCATGAAGCGTCCGTCGGCGCTGAACGACGGATTGGTATCGTAACCGGCGTTGGGCTCGGTCAGATTGCGCGTGGTGGAGTCGGCAAGGCTGTAGAGGTAAATGTCTGAGTTAGTGCTCAATGCAGAGGCTTTGCCGACAAGTTTCTTGCAAGTGTAGGCGACAGCTTTGCTGTCGGCCGTCCACTCAATTTGTTCTATGCCTCCGAAAGGCATAAGCGGCGAGTGGAAACGCTCGCCGTCCATTATATCGGTGCTTGCGCCAACGGTTTTTCCATCTTTATAACCGATGACAAACACGTGATTGTACGAATAATCGCTCCATTCATTCCAATGTCGGTACATCAGATCGGTCTCTATGCGGGCATTTGCCTTCGGCAAATCGGGATAGAGGTCTTTGATGTTCTGGTCGAGCTTAACACGCTGAACATAAAGCAGATGCGTCATATCGGGTGCATAACGGTAAGCCTTCACATCGCCTTTGATATTGTACACGACGTGCGCTTCGCTACCGTCGGGGTTCATCTCCCAGAGCTGCATGTTCTTACGCTTCGACGACAGATAAGTGATTTTCTGTCCGTCGGGCCTCCAGCCGACTTGCGACTTGGCGTCGGCGGAATTTGTCAGGCGAGTTATCTCGCCGCCGGCAGCGGGCACGGTATATATATCGACATAGTTCTTATCTGCTTCAATATCAGTGTATTTGATAGTAAAAACGATGGTTTGTTTGTCGGGCGAGACTTTGAACTCGCCAATGCGCCCCAGCCGCCACATTATCTCGGGTGTAAGCACACTGTCGACGCCCGTAGGTTCGGCGGGCGTAAAACCGCTGTTTTTGCCTGTGCACGAAGTAGTTACCATTATTACGACAACGGATATGTATGCGATTAATCTGTGCATTTTCAGAAAAAACAGACAAGGTCATACTACTATGACCTTGTCAGAAATCGTTCTATAAATCGTTCTATCAGAGCGCGTTAATCTCTTTTACCAACTCGTCGATTTGCTTGTTGTAATCGTCTTTGATAGCTTTGAAGAATGCTTTGTCGCGCTTGCCGTTTTCGCCTTGAGCGTTGATTCTGTCAATGAAATCTTTTTTCAACTTAATCGATTTCACTATCAACTCCGATACTTTTTCGTCGCTTACACCTTTGTCTGTATTCTTGATGCACAATACGGCAACCAATTCGTTGGTGATGTTCGACAACTGTTTTTTTAAATCTTTAATACTTGCCATTTCTTTCTGTTTTTAAAAATTGCGCTAAATTAATAATAATAACTGAAAATGCGTAATTTTTGTGCATAAAGATTTTTTCCGCATCATTAATCGGCTGAATATTTGCACAATACAAATAGAATAGTTATGTTTGCAATTGAAAAGATTTTTTTTTTATTTTCATAATTAATGTTTTTTATTTTTATTTTGTAACAGGCAGAGATGTGATATCTCTGCCTTTTTTTTCACGAAAAATGCAGAAAGTCAGAAAAAAAGAGTATTTTTGACTTTTGCTAAACAGATAAAACACAAAATTATGATCAGAAAAAGCATTCTAACAATTGCAGTCGCAGCACTGACAATGTCGTGCTGCAACAGCGACCAGCAGACCTCGGCCAGCGGGCCGTCGTTCGACGAAGTTATAGCATCGCGCCGCAGCGTACGCAGCTACGACGCCACAAAAACCATCAGCGAGGCCGAAGTGCGCGAGCTCATTGCGAGCGCACAGGAAGCGCCGTCGTGGGCCAACCAACTGCCCACGAAATACTATGTGGCGCAGAGCCCAGCGATGCTCGACTCGGTAAAAAACCACATCGGCGGCAACATTCGCAATGTCGAAGGCGCACCGATACTCATCGTTTCGACTTTCGAACGCGGCAAATCGGGATTCTTCAACGGCCAGCCAGCCAATGACTTAGGCGATGAATGGGGCGCTTACGACAACGGCCTCGCCAACGCCTACCTCGTGCTCAAAGCTCGCGCCATGGGCTTCGACACGCTGATAATGGGAATGCGCGAAACCGACGCGCTGCGCCGGTTGTTCAATATCCCTGAAAATGAGGCTGTTACAGCAGTAATCTCGCTCGGTTACCGAAACGGCGAACCCAAACGCCCGGAGAGGAAAAAACTCGACGAGATACTCAAATTCTACTAAACACATATAGCTCATTTACAGCAATATATGTACGATTTTAAAAACAAGGTTGCAATTATTACCGGCGGAGCTCAAGGCATCGGCAAATGCATTGCCGATGAGTTCCGCCGGTACGGCGCCCTCGTCTGCATCATCGACAAGCAGCAGGGTGACCACTTTGTGGGCGACATCTCCGACAAAAACGTCCTGGAGCAATTCGCGCAAGATGTAACCAAGCGGTTCGGACACGTCGATTATCTGATAAACAACGCCATACCGCCAATGAAAGGTATCGACGACTGTTCGTTCGAAGAGTTTCAATATGCTCTGAATGTGGGCGTTACCGCCCCATTCTATCTTACAAAACTCTTCATGGAGCATTTTGCCGAAGGCGCGGCTATCGTCAACATATCATCGACACGCGACCGCATGAGCCAGCCGCAATCAGAGAGCTACACGGCGGCTAAGGGCGGCATAGCCGCCCTTACGCACGCCTTGGCCATAAGCCTCGCCGGCCGCATACGCGTCAACTCCATATCGCCCGGCTGGATCGACAACTCGCACACCATCACCGACGGCCCCGACGCCACACAACAGCCCGTGGGCCGAGTCGGCAGCCCGCTCGACATTGCCAACATGGCGCTATTCCTATGCTCCGACAAAGCAGGATTCATCACCGGCGAAAACATCTGCATCGACGGCGGCATGACACACCAAATGATTTATCACGGCGATTTCGGGTGGAAACTGACGAAATAATTTTGCCCGGATTCCATCTCTTTTCGTATCATTGCGAGCGTTTTATTCGTAAACGAACAGACAAAACGTTACGCAAATGGCTGAAAAAATAATAACGGTCCGCCTTATTACCGACTACGACGAGACGGTCTATCCTTCGCTCTACGCAGAGCTGAAGAAGAAATGCGACCCGCAGAACTTCGTGGGCGAGTTGTACGACGCACGCAAAGCGAGCGTCGCCAACAGTCTGTACAGCAGCCTGTTAGCACTCAGCCCCAATTGTCCCGACGCAGAACTGATCGAATTGCGCAACCGCGCAATTGACGAGCTCGACGTTTACATATCTACAAAAAGTCTGTTCGATGAATTGTGCGAAGTATGTAATCCACAGCAGTTTACGGGCCAGAAATACGATGGGGCGCTATTCGAAAAAGCCAACGCCATTTTCAGCCGAATAAAAGACAACAAACGCGACATAAGGCAGTTGGAGCAAATAAAAACTGAGGCTCAAGAGTTCTACGATTTATACGCCTCGGAATTACCTAAAATATTAGAAACCAAGAAGAAAGAGCGGATGGGAAGATTTATTGGTAATACTATACTTCTGTTATTCTGCGTTGGTGTACCAATAAGCTTTTATTATATCACGCAAACATATCACTCTTACTATGTTAAACATCTGATTCTCTTTACTGTACTATATGTTATTTACCACCTCCTTTTTAGTTTTTTAGTTAGCAATGCGGCCGAAAATAGGCGAATAAAACAAGAAAGTGCATTTGGTTTAAGCTTGCTTTTAACGCCAGCAATAGGCTGTATTATAACACTTTGCCACCCAAGAACCAACACCGACGACAAACCCAAGGTGAATATAAAACCCGTACAAGAAAAGAAACCCGAGCCTCAACAGCCCAACGCCGCCACCGACAATGGCGAAAAAGGCGCACAGTTTGGAGACTTGGTATGTTTGGCCTTGTGCATAATATTCCCCGTTGCATTTTTTGTGCTTTTTTATATAATAAAAAGCTCAAATATCGACATCGTAAATTACGTGCAGTTTTTTGTCGTCGCCTACCTGCTGATATTCGCGTACTTCGTTGGCGTAAGAGCAATACGAAGGAAACTCGGTTTCTGGAAAGCATTTTACCTGAGTTTCTTCCTTACGCCTTTAATCGGCTGTATAATAATGCTTTGCTCAAAAACCGACCCCGAAGCCGGTAAAAAACGCGAAAAATACGCCTGACAGTAATATATTCAGTGTCAGTTATTTGCGGCGTTTCTTGGGCACTTCGCCATATTTCTTTTCGCGAAATTCGGCCTTTGCCTTAGCCATCTGCTCTACAAACTTCTCGTTCGTGTGCAACTTGGCATAAGCCACCGAAGCCGCAATGTATGAGGCAGTTACATCGCTCTGCCAGTGATAGCCGGCTATCACTCGGCTCTCGCCAAACATATATCCGCGCGCCAGCAGAGTGTCGGCCGCCTCGGGGTTTATCTCCATAAGCAAAAGCGCTGAGCTCCAGCCCAATATGGTATGTCCCGACGGATACGAGCCGTCGGTGCGGTGCTCGGCCTCCTTGCTCGGTATGAGTGTGTGCTCGTTGAAATACATGAACGGCCGACGGCGCATGTAGTGCTTCTTCGGCAGCACGCAGACGTTGTAGCACGTTGTTGTTGCGTCGAGCAGCAACTTATAAATCTCGGGCGTGCCGTCGGGTGAAATCTGCAAGCCGAACGGCTCCGAGAACTCATTCATGATGGTCTGCAAACTGAACTTCGCATCGCGCACAGCCATCGCTGCGCGCACCGAATCTTGGCGTTGCTCCTTGCCCCACATGTAGCGCATGACGTCGGCTACAAAATCGGGCGAGCCCGCTTCGGGCGGCGCGGGAAGCCATTTTACCATATCGGGCATGTCGGCTGTACCGAAATATTCCTCGGCGCCAGGGTCTTCCTGCGCGCTCACTATCGGTGCATTGGCCATTAGAAGCAAAAACGCACAGATATAATACTTAACATGTTTCATTGTTTTAATTTTTTAATTATCAATAATTTAACAAAGCGCATTTACACTTATAATTGCTAAAAAACTTACAAACGTGGCAAAATTAACAAATAGTGTGGGTTTTCCGACACAAAAAAACTATATTAGCATTCTATTGTAAACCGAAAACACTATGTTAGGCAGCATCATTGGCGACATCGTAGGCAGCATCTACGAGTTCAACAACATCAAAACGAAAGACTTTGAGTTTTTCGGCAGCAGATGTGAATATACCGACGACAGCGTACTCACCTTTGCAACAGCCGATTGGCTGTTGCACGGCGGCTCTGTTGCTCGCTACTATTGCGACTATCGCTTCCGGTATCCCGACCCGATGGGCTGCTACGGCACGGGATTCGTGTCGTGGGCTGTGCGCGCTCAACGTCAGGGCGACTACAGCCCGTACAACAGCTGCGGCAACGGCTCCGCCATGCGCGTCGGTCCGGTAGGTTGGGCCTGCGACACTAAAGATGAGATACTTGCAAAAGCACGCGAAAGCGCCGAATGCACTCACAACCACCCCGAAGGCATCAAAGGCGCTCAAGCAACGGCCCTTGCCATATTCATGGCAAGGCAAGGCGCTGATAAACAAGACATTCGCAACGCTATAGAATCCAACTTCGGCTACAACCTTCATTTCAACTGCGACGGAATCCGCCCAACCTACGGTTGGGGCGCCACCTGCCAAGATACTGTGCCACAAGCCATTGTGGCTTTCCTCGACGGCCTCGACTTCGAAGACTGCATTCGCAATGCCGTCTCGCTTGGCGGCGACAGCGACACCCTCGCCTGCATCACTGGAAGCATCGCCGAGGCTTACTTTGGCATACCCGACGGCATCCGACAGCGCGCACTGGCTTATCTGCCCGACGAATTAAAAAATCTGCTTAGCGAATTTGAAACAAAATTCGGACGCGGCGAAGCAAAATGACCTATTCCAAATCGAGCCCGAGAACCTGAATCAGAGTTTTCACATCGGTGTTTTTCTCTATCATTTTCTCGAGTTTCTGCTTCGACGTATATATTACCTGTTCAACCTTATCGGCTGATACAATGGGTTTTATGGTTATGTAGTCGTTCTCGAGTTTGTTTTGCAAGAAAGTGAGCAAATCTTTTGCTTCGGCGACAAAACTCGATGCTATAAATTCCGATGCCACAGCCACTTGCACTTCGGTGCCGACAACCGTCGGCACAATGCTGTTTAACATGCTGGTAAGCTGCGGCTGAGTGTTGGCCACCATACCGCTGTACTCGCGCCATGCGGCGACGAGTGTATTACTGTCGATGGGGCGTGAGCGCTTCACTACGGCCGACTGCGTCTTCGGACCGCTATGCTCCGATTCATATTGCTGCTTAAGCCTGTTAATCGAAAGATTAACAGGTTGTTGCTGAATATTGGCAGTATAAACCGGCGGCGTATATTGCGCCGGCGTAACAGGTTTATTTACAGCATTTTGTGCTTGTGCGGGTTGCTGAAGCCCCATCAGTTTTATGTAGGCATTCAGTTGCTCAACTACTTTTTTTTTTCGTCGCCGTGCACGCAGGCTTTCAGCAACATAAATTCGACAAACAGTCGTTTGTCGCGAGCGTATCTGAAGTTGAGCTCAGCTTCGGAAAGTATCTCAATGAGCGCTATAATATCCTTTGAATCAATTGTTTGCGCCTGACTTTTGTAACGTTCGGCGGTTTTTTCGCTCACATCGAGCAAAGACACGCTTTGCGCGTCTTTGGCCACAAGCAGGTTGCGCAAGTGACGCGACAAGCCGCTCACGAAATTCACCTCGTCGAAACCGCTACGCACCACCTCGTCGTATTTCAGAAGCGCCTTCACATAGTCGTGCTCTACGAAACACTGGACTACATCGAAGAACACTTCAATGTCGAGAACGTTAAGGTTCTCGACAACAGACTTATAGGTGATGTTTTTGCCCGAGAAAGCCACTATCTGGTCGAAAATCGACAAAGCATCGCGCATTGCACCGTCGGCCTTTTCGGCTATAATGGGCAACGCGTCGTCTTCTACCGTAATACCCTCTTTCTCAGCCACATACTTCAAATATTGCACTGTGTCTTTTTCAGTTATTCGGTTGAATTCGAACACCTGACAGCGCGACAAAATGGTGGGCAGAATCTTGTGTTTCTCAGTGGTGGCGAGTATGAAAATAGCGTACGAGGGCGGCTCTTCCAACGTTTTCAGGAAAGCGTTGAAAGCCGCTTGCGAGAGCATGTGAACCTCATCGATGATGAACACCGAATATTTGCCCACTTGCGGCGGTATGCGCACCTGCTCGGTGATGGTACGTATGTCGTCGACCGAGTTATTGCTGGCGGCGTCGAGCTCGTGAATATTGAACGAGCGGTTCTCGTTGAACGCGCGGCACGACTCACATTCGTTGCACACCTCGAGGTCGGGACCGAGATTGGAGCAGTTGATGGTTTTTGCAAAAATACGCGAGCATGTGGTCTTGCCAACACCGCGCGGACCGCAGAACAAATATGCCTGCGCAATACGGTTATTGCGCACGGCGTTTTTCAACGTCGATGTTATATTCGCCTGACCTACAACCGATTCGAAGGTTATCGGACGGTACTTTCGTGCAGAAACTATATAGTCCATTTTGCTCTCTTATTTCAAAAGCAAATGTATAAAGTTTTTCAGATTATCCGACAACAAAAAGCGATTTTTAAAATAACATTTGTAGCTTTGCATTGAAAAAGCGATACCGAAATGAACAGACTTATTTTTGCAGTGGCTTTTATGTTACTGGTTTTCAATGATATTTCGGCGAAAGATGTTTTCGCCGAAAAGGATTTCGGCTGTTATCTGATACCCGAGAATTTTGTCGAGAGCAAAGGTTACTCCGCCGACGGCCGTTTCTATTACGTTAGCGAAAAAGACAACGGCAAACTCGGCTTCGTGAACAGTATCGCCGTGGTCGGCGGACGGACGAAATACACCAAAGAGGAACACGCCGCTTTCAGGGATGTTGTTGCAAATCAGATAGTTTGGCAATGCCAAAATACACAGGCCGACGTGTCGGGCGATGGCACACTGACTAAAAACGGATACATTGTTTATATGTTTCAAATAGTTGAAAACGAAGAACTTAAACGTCGATACTACATTATCGACAAAGACTATTCGTATGTGCTTATCGAATCGACGGCACACTCCGACTACGAAGCTATCGACAAGGCGGCAATGTTCATGGTGAACACTTTTACAAGCAGATAAACTATTGATAAACAGATTTTTATAAGCAAACTACCGTGCGGTATTTTATCGAAATGGCATACGACGGCACCGACTTTCACGGCTGGCAGGTGCAACCCAACGCAGCCTCGGTGCAACAGACTCTCAACGAGGCTCTGTGCAAAGTGCTTCGGCGCGATGTTTATTGTGTCGGTGCGGGACGCACCGACACCGGCGTGCATGCCGACTACTTTGTGGCGCACTTCGAAGTGAGCGAAGAGATTGCCGACTGCGACAAAGTGGTTTTCAAACTCAACGCCGTACTGCCCGAATCGATTGCCGTATTTTCAATACAACACACTGACGATGAGCTACATAGCCGATTCTCAGCGCTAAGCCGCATGTACTATTACAGGCTTTCGTTCCGCAAGAACCCTTTCAGCCGATGGAACCGCTACAGGCCTTACTTCGAACCCGACTTCGAGCTGATGAACGAAGCAGCCAAGCTGCTTCTGACCACCACCGACTTCACAAGTTTCAGCAAACTGCACACCGACACCAAAACCAACGAATGCATTGTCAGCCGCGCCGTTTGGGTGCAAGAGTCCGACACCGAATGGCGATTTGAGATAAAAGCCAACCGATTCCTACGCAATATGGTGCGTGCCGTTGTAGGCACGCTCTTCGACGTAGGGCGGCATAAGATTGACATTGAGCGCTTTAAAGCCATCATCGACTCGCACGACCGATGCGAAGCATCGACTTCGGCGCCAGCCTGTGGGCTGTCGCTCGTCGATATCGAATACCCAACGGGTTTGGGGTTCGAGAGAACTGTGAAGATTGAGAGATAAAAAAACAAGATTACCGGCAATTATGGAATTTTCATAGTCCCGTTACACTCAGGATAGCCAGAACAGCTCCAAAACTCCTTTCCGACGTTTACGCCTTTTTTGGCAACGCGCTTTACCATAGGCTTTCCGCATTTCGGACACACCGGCGCGCCAGCCTGTACATTTTGCGCAGTACGCTGCGCAAGCCTTTCGGCAGTCAGTCCTTCGGTGAAACCACCTTCCTCACGAAAAGTCGTCAGAAGAGTCGATATTTGTTTTCGCAACATCATTATCAACCTATGACATAAAATAATCAGGCAATTAGCTTCAATAATTGAATCACCGGAATTCAACCATTCATCAAACTTACGTTTTTGGTTAAGAATATGAATGGAACTAAGATGTTGAACATCATCTTTGTATGTTGGTTTGTCAAGTTGGACCGCTGTTACTCTTTTATGTTCTTCAGAATAAACCGACCACGGAATCTGTTCTTGAGTTAACAACCAATTGACATAATCATTTCCCAGCTCAGCAAGACTAGCCCTAGCCACATCCGTTAGCTTCATTTCCGTTTCTTTTGATGTCGAATGGCGTGCTCCGCCTTCGGCAATATTGGCCGGCACCGAACGCGCCGCCTGTGTCATTTGGTCATACTGACGGCCACATGGGTCATTTGAACGATTCAAGTACCGCTTGCAGAAATCCTGTGTCGCAAGCTGAATGACATTAGCCAACACCCACGTATCCAACCAATAATAAGCTAATCTATAGATTTGCATAGTTTGTTTTTTCGGCAAAGATAGCATATTTCGACATATCAACAAGTCGACTTGCTGATATGTCGAAAAAAACGCTAATGCGAAAAAACTCCAACCAAACGATCCCTATCTTCTCATTCCATTTCCTTTATCATTCCCTCCACAAAAGCAATCTCCTCCGCCGATAGACCATATTTCTTATACAATTGCATGTCTATATCCGCTACCGATTTGCTCCAATCTATGTCGGATTTTGCCGTAAAATCTTGAAGGGGAACAAAACGATAAACACGACTTGGGGCAGATTGTGTTATTTTTATTGCTGACACCAAAATTCGGAAAAAACGCGAAACCACATATTTTCTATAATTTCTTGCTTCTATTTCGCTGTCGAACGCTGCATAAATATATGATTGCGAGCATACAGAATGGGCTGGTGCATATTCTGGAACCCCTAAAACTTTATCATCATTTCCAGAACCACCTGCTATCGTTATAAAAACCTTATATTTTTCAACATCCTTTACATTTTTCTTTATATCAGACTTTGCAACATATTCAACTTTCCGTTTTTGATTTTCAATATGATATAGCAAAACATTATGGTCTTTTGTGCTAGTTTCATATACCTTAAACGGTGTCTTACTGCTATCTCGTGGATTTGAAGGAATGCCAAACGGTGTATCCGCAGACATAATAGTATCGACTGTACCTTTTGTTGTTATTGCTTTAATCTTTTTGATAATACTAATCAACTTTGGTTCTCTAATCAAAATATCAAATTCGCTCAAATCAGTATCAACTGTTTGTATTACACCATCGCGAATTAATGTGTATTCACAATTACCATTATATTGGGCATCATCAAGATAATAGCAAATACCACCCTTGATTTCTACATTAGTAAACAAATCAGACCCATTAGCGTAAGTGATTAATTTTTTTATTCTTCCGCAATTAAGCATTTCTTTACGGAAATCTCCTAACAAATTTTCTCGTCCAGCAGCAAACCACCTTGAAGGCATAATCAATGAAGAATAATGCGCTGTTAGTTTCATTGCGATATTTGCAAAATGCTGATATATTGGGGCATCATTATTACCTCCACTACCGCCCATCAACTGATACGGCGGGTTGCCAACTATTGCGTCGAATTTCATATTGTTTTTGATTTGTGTAAAAATGCTGCCCGAAAGCAGACGTTTGATAAATTCTGATTGTTTGTTAGTTATCTGATTCAGAAGGTCGTCGTACACGTGGGTGTTGACTTTTGCGCTTGTGAAGCCAGCAAGGGTACGCTGCGTAATGCTACGCGCCATTTCGGTCTTACAGATAACGAAAATATTCTCTTCCAACACTTTATTCCATATATGTCTTTCCTCGTCAGCTGTAATCGTCTTGAAAAGACTGCGTTTGGCTTCTTGCGCTATGCGCAAGCGGTGACGAAACACGCTATATGCCATATATAGTGGGTAAAGACCTGATTTTGAGTTAATTTCAAGAATCTTTACGTTAGCATTTTCAAACAATCGCTGCGAAACCAGTCCGCGGTCAACAAAATGCGGTTCGACGGCTGTCAGTGCGTTTGTGCCATCGCCAAAATCGTCGTAGAAGCAATAGCCGCCTACAGTGTCGCTCAGGTGCATATTCACCACGCGCCACGGTGTGAGCACCGTTTCCTTGTCGGGATTGCGGAACGCGCTGAAAATCTCTGTAATGCGCTGAACGCGTTGCAGAACGGGCAGTCGGTCTGCCGCCAAAGCCATCAGACGTATCTCGCGTCCGGCAGCGGCAAAGATGTCCTCATCGTAATACTTTTTGTAGTCGGCAAATAGCTCTTTTGTAACACCTTGCGGCATAAACTCCGTCCACGATTGGTCGTCGACTAATTGCACAAAGCGGTCGAGCGTAATCTGCTCTTCTTCGCTTTCGAGCCGCGCGCCATAGAGCAGCAGCGGCATACGTATTGAGATGCCGCGAAGAATCGAAACGGCTGTGTCGCGCTGCTTGCGCTTATGCTGCAAGCGCGCCAACTCTTCGAGTTGTTCCTGCGTAAGCTTTTTGCCTTGCTTGTTTACTTCGCGGCGCACCTTATCAAAGTCCTCTTTGTCGAACCCCTGCTCATTTATCTTCACCTCTTGTGGGTGAGGCATTGCTTTTGTCTGCCCAACTATCTCACGCAGATTTGCAAAACTCTCAAGTTCTATATCACTCAAGTCAAGCAATTTAGCACTATACAAATGTCCGTCTTCGAAACCAGAGCTTACAACCTTGTCGACATAGACGCGTTTGAGCTGCTGCATCATCTGATCAACGCTGTAAGGCTTCATTTCAGTGCCGTCGCACGATATTATCGGGCAGAAATTTAGAAAATCGCCCAGAATCTGCTTGTCGTTGCGATCGCTTTCGGTGGTACTGGCCGATACTTTGGCCGTTTCGGCCACCACTTTCAGAGTGCGGTCGGGCGCAAAGTCGAACACGTAGCAGTCGGTTTTCATACGACCCTCAATACGTCCCGGACTCTGCACGCGGAAAATAGTCTGCATATATGCGGCTGGCGAAGTGTTCTTACTGCCAGCAAGATAGAGCACTGCAGTCCATTCCGGTACTGTTACGCCAGTGGTTAGTTTTCCGCACGACAGTGTTATGGTATATGTTTGTTCGGGGTGGTCGCCAATCTTTCGGCGCACCTCGCCAAGTGGGTCGGTACCATCGGTCTCCTCATCTTCGTTGCCGCACACGTTCACTATGTCGTAACTGCCGAAAACAGGATGATAGCGAAGCATGTCAGCTAAAGCTTTGCCAGCCTTCACGCCCGGAACAATCCAAAAAGTATGGTGGAAAAACTCGCGGTATTGCACGCTACTGAAAGGATAAAGAGTATCTCCTTTCTCCGATGAAATAATATCGAGGAAACGCTGTACATCACGCTTGTAGACAAACTCATCGTTATCGTCAGTCCTGAAAAACTCAGTGAAGTTGAAAGCCTTGTCCTCGTCCTGATACTGCAAAGCCAGGTCGCCCAAATTGAATGTCAGTATGTTTAACTTTGGCAACTCTTCGTAAGGATTGTAACTGCCAGGATATTTAAGCGCCCATTCGACCTTTTCCTTTTGCTCCATCACATAATCCCAAGTGAAGGTGTTCTCGTCGGTAAATTCCTTTCTCACAAGCAGATTGAACGGTGTGCCCGAGAGGTATATCACCTTTGTATTCTCTTTGATGAGCAATTCCTGCACCGACTGACCTTTCTCGGTTTGCGTGCCTTCGTGGGCTTCGTCGATTACAAGCATATCCCAGTTAGTATTGAACACATCATCGTTTTTATCGAACTTTCCGCCCGCCACTTTCGAGCCTCTTAAGTCCTGAATAGAAGCAAAATAGACATAATTTTTGTCCGAATCTTCTAGCTTTCTGATATTCGCCTCACCACGTTTTTTAGAGCCATAAAGCCACTGAGTGTCAGACTCATAGAATATATTGCCAAAATCGGTAAACCAAGCATCGTCGACCACCGGGCGGTGAGTGATGACTATAGTGCGATGCATTTTCAACTCCTTTGCCACACCGAGAGCGGACACAGTTTTACCCATACGCATCTTGCAGTTCCAGAGCATTTTGTTGCCCTTCTTGAACACACGCTTTGTCTTATCTATAGCCGCTCTCTGTTCCGGGCGGAACACAATAGGCGACTTGCCAACGCTCTTCTGATTTGGATTGAGGCTCGACTGACCTTTTTTTATTGCGGCTATTGCGTTTTTGGCAGTTTCGAGGTCGCATACAAACCATTCGTCGGCACGTCCGTCTATGTCGAATTTTTTCTTCTTTATGCCCGAACGTTCCAACACTTCGTGCACCTGCTTGTCGTTGAAACTCACAATATTACCGCCTTTTGTGTAGGCCGTCTGCTCGGTGTAGAGCAAATCGTATTTCACACCGGCAGTGCGCGTCTGCTCATTGATGCGTTTTCTCACAGCATCGTTAAGTTCCTTGCTGTCAGGCGGATAAAAGCCATCAGGCGAGGTCGCCTCACCAATCTTCAGACATCCCGCATGGTCGGCATAATTGATGCGGTAGATGTAAATCACTCTGTTCTTGAACGTTGATGTGTATTCCATAGTATTAAGAATTTTGCTTGTTATCAGTTTTCTTGACCGAACCATTCATTTTCGGGAAGATGTAAGTCTTTTGTTTTGAGCCTGTTCGGCTCGGGTCTTTAAGCGTAACACGCTTCCACTCAACCACTTCGCACGGAATGCCTATATGCGATTTCTTCAAATTTCCGTTGCAAGCCGGACATTCAGCGCTCACTATCGCACCGCTAAACAAGTCGCCGCTCGTGGGCGCCACCCATTCGCACGACATCGGCACCACACACTTCACTCCGTCCATCTGCCACAGATTCCACGAGATGATGTAGGCGGCGTTTTCGAGCTTTTTTTCGTCTAATTCTTCGTTGAATTTGTCTTCGTAATGTTCTTTGAATGAATAGAGTACAGCTTCGCGGGCGAGCAACAGGTTGTCGCCCTGCCACTCAAAGCCGTATGTTGCGTGCAGGGCGTTGAAGCCCCAGACAAGCCACTCTTCGGACGTTGTGGTGTTCTCGCCCACAACGCGCAATTTGCGGTCGAAAAACCCGATGCGGTCTTTCACGGGAATAACAGTGTCGCAAAGCGTTGCATCGTAGCGGCTTGTGATGTACGGTGCTTCGCCGCATGCCACTTCAAGGCGCGGGGCACAGACGTAGTCTTGCCACGTACGACCTTGTGTGTCAGGAAATTGTATTTTATCGGTAGTTGGAGTCCACGAGTGGTGGTCGGCATCGTCGGTCTCGGTGTTGAAAACGCCAGTGCGGCCAAACCATGCGTCATCTATAAGGTTGTTCTGCTTGTTGCAAATCCAGGCCGGCGTGAACACTTCGGCCTTATCTTGTACGCGTTGCTGCTGCACAGCGCGACTCTTACGGGCACGTGGCTGTATAATGGTACCGCGCTCGCCAGTAATGAGTTCGGGCATTATGGGAGCGAGATAGCCATAGCCCGAGCCTAACGACTCGTAGTCGTTTGTAGCCCAAAATATGTTCCGCTCAGCCTTGAAATAATGGCTTACAGAATGGTCTTTGAGCAGAGCTTTCAATATTAAAGGCGACATCTTGAGAATGTCATTCTCAAGAATGTCAGGGTTCTCTGTCATCTGCGCTTCGTGTTGCGCACTCACTTATCTGCTTCCGGCTTAACGGGCTTTTCTGTAAGGGCATAAAAAAACGCGGAACTTGAAATATCCGCGTCTTAGGCCCTCGAAACTGCCCGTTGTAACAGATAAGTCAAGCCCGCGCTAAAGCGCAGGCATCTACTTGACTTATTCGCGTTACAACATTTTAAATTTTCGAGGTTTAAAGACGCTACCGAATAATAAGCAAATGCTTAATTAATAATATGTTAAGTTTAAAATACTCTTTTCTGTTTCTTGTTACTTTTCGTTTTAAAATTCAATACTACAATTATATGACATTTGAGGTGCAAAAACAAATTCTATCCCTATTTTTTATCACCACATTTTTAATTTTACACTTTAAATTTTTAATTCTTCGTTCCCACTAATCTCTGTGCGTCACATTTTCGGGTGGTATGAGCGACTCGCCTCTGAAGCGCAGGAAAACCTGCGCTGTGGCGAGGATATCCTTCTCGCAATAGACCGAGATGCGCTTCACATCGTGCGTCTCGTAATAAACCGAGGCCACCTGGCTGCCGTCAATGTCGTCCTTCGGCGTTGGAATGCCGAAGATGTGCGTGAGCAGATTGAGCGACGTATAGTTCTTATAATCACCGAATTTCCACAATTCAAGCGTATCGAGGAACGACACTTCCCATGGCTTTTTGCCGGCGATGTCGAGTATCGACGGCAACGGCAGGCCGTTGATGAGAATGCGACGGGCAATGAAAGGCATGTCGAACTCTTTAATGTTGTGACCGCAGATGTAACGATCTGGCGTAGAGTAACTTTTGTTCACAAGTTCACAAAAGCCGATGAGCAGTTCACGCTCGTCGTCACTTGCAAACGACTTAGAGAAAAACGACTTAACGCCTTCGGCGTTAACCGTAATAAAACCAACTGAGATACAGATGATTCGCCCGAACTCGGCATATATTCCGGCGCGCTCATAAACGTCGGCACCGCTTTGGTCGGGCATGCGGAACTGCGCCGACTTCTTATCCCAGAGCGTTCGCATGTCTTCGTCGAGCTGCTCATAGCCCGACTCGCACGGAATTGTCTCTATATCAAGGAATAATATCTTCTCTATAGGTATGTTTTTGTACGACATGGCGTTATTTTTAAGGTTTATTTTTCACAAAAATAAACCTATTTCTTTGTTTCGCAAAAAAATCTCATTCCAATTCGACAATGGTGATGCCAGCGCCGCCGAACTGCACGTGTTCGTCGCCGACGCTGACCACAAAGGGCAGCGAGCGAAGCTGCTGCCGTATCATCTGGCGCAGAATGCCGTTGCCCTTGCCATGCAGAATGCGCAGATGCGTCTGCTCGCAAAGCAAGGCCTCATCGACAAAAGCCGATACCTTCTCCAATGCCTCATCGGTGCGCATTCCGCGCACATCGATTTCGGGCTTGAAATTGAGCTTCCGCTCGCGCACTTCATCGCCCACATTCGACACATACACAGTTACTTGCGGTCGCTGCTGTTTGCGCGCTGCGTTGTTGCTCACCTTTTGCAGACGGCTCACTTTCACCGTCGTTTGCAGGTTGCCAATGGCCACGAGCGCGTCTTTCGGACCTATCTGAAGCACTTCGGCTATCCTATCAGCCTCATTATCAATCATAACCATATCGCCTTTGACGATTGGTGTATTGTCGGCCTGTTGTTTCTCGGGCGCTTCGGTTGTTTGCGTTTGCTGCCTGTTGCGGCGCTCGTTCTTGCGGCGCTCGCGTTCTTTAATCTTCTGTATCTTACGCTCTATCAAATCGTTATCATCAGCCTCAGAGTTAAGCATCTCATCTTTAAACTGTTTCAGCTCTTCGCGAACGGACTTCGTCCGTTCCTTTTCGGCTTGCGACTCGCGTATCTCACGTATTGTGTTTTCAATGCGTCTGTTGGCCTCGGCCAACAGCTCTTCCGACTGCCGGCGTGCCTTGTCGAGTATCTCGCGGCGCTCACGTTTAACATTCTGCAATTCAGCATTATAGCGTTCAAGCACTTCGGCCAGTCGTTTTTCATTTTCCTTCACCGTCTGGCGTTTGTTTTCCCAATAATGCTTGTCGCGTACTATCTCGCGCAGGTGCTTGTCGAAGTCGAGGTGGTCCTGCCCTATCTTTTCTTTTGCATCGTTGAGAATCGACTCTGGAAGACCTATTTTACGGGCAATTTCGAAGGCGAAAGAGCTGCCTGGCTGTCCCATCTGAAGTCGGAAAAGCGGCTGTATGGCGTGCGTGTCGAAGAGCATCGCTCCGTTGTGAATGCCCTCGGTTTGCGCCGCAAAGTGCTTAAGATTAGTGTAATGCGTGGTTATAACGCCAAACGCTCCCTTGCGGTTCAGCTCAGCCAGAACACTCTCGGCAATGGCGCCACCGAGCATTGGCTCGGTGCCCGTGCCAAACTCATCGATGAGCAGCAGCGTCTTGTCCGAAGCATTTCTGACGAAATGCTTCATATTCGTCAAGTGTGAGCTATACGTACTGAGATCATTTTCAATACTTTGCTCATCGCCCATATCGATGAATATATTGTCGAAAATGCCCATTTTCGACCCTTCTGCCACCGGTACAAGCATGCCGCACTGAAGCATATATTGCACTATGCCAACGGTTTGCAAACATACCGACTTGCCTCCGGCATTCGGTCCCGAAATAATCAGAATGCGCTGAAGCGGCGCCTCGAGCTCAATGTCGAGCGGCACTATGGCCTTGCCCTGCTGGCGCAACTGCATGTAGAGCAGCGGATGACGCGCCTGCGACCAATACATGCCCTGACGGTTTTCGAGCACAGGCAGCACGGCTTCGATGGCTACGGCGTATTTGGCTTTTGCCCTGACGAAATCGATATAGCCCAAGTACCGGTACGACGACAGAATGTCGTCGATATAAGGGCGCACAGCCGAAGCCACATCGGTGAGGATGCGTATCACTTCGCGCCGCTCGGCATAGCCGAGCTCGCGAAGTTCGTTGTTGAGCTGCACGACCTCAGTCGGTTCTATGAAACTCGTCCGCCCCGAAGCCGACTCATCGAGCACAATGCCGCCAATGCGACGCTTGTTGGCCGCAGGAACAGGTATCACAGCCCGGCCGTCGCGCACGGTGACGGTGGCGTCGGCATCTACAAAACCCTCTGTCTGAGCCTGTTTCAGAATCTGCGTGAGACGCTTCGAAACACTGCTCTGCTTCGACAGAATGTCGCGCCGTATGCGCGCCAATTCTGGCGATGCCGAATCTTTTATCCTGCCATATTTGTCGAGTATCGACTCAATGCGCGATATAAGTAACGGATACACAAACACTTCGGCCGATTTTGCCTTGAGCAAAGGATACTTCTCTTCGGGCGATTTTTCAAAAAATGCAACCAAATCTTTTGTATTCTTCAAATCGTGGTACAACGCCACAAGTTCCTCTTCTTCAAGGTATAAGCCTTCGATACGGATGCGATTCAGCGCTTCGCGCAAATCGTTGAACTCACTCAATGCAAAGCCATCTTCTTCATTCAAAATGCGATACATCTCCCATGTCTCTTGCAGCAAATGCATAATTTGCTCATAGTCGGCCGAAAATGCCATAGAATCGACAATCTCAGCGCCTAAATTACTCAGACACAGTTCTTTCAGCGAAGCTCGTATCTTACCGAATTTTAGTTTTTCTTCAAAATTATCGGGGTAAATCACTTATATCGTTTTTATTAATTCACTTTATATCAAATACTTACCATTTGTTTCAAAACAAGTTTGCTTTCGGGTCCCATATTGAAAAGCAAATCCAAAACCGACAAATTCGGCACGAACCCGAATTTATCAGAAAAAACCTGATAATAAGGCACTTGCGGAATACCTTCCGCAAGTCGGGCGGCATATTTTGGTTCGATGGCAATGCGCATATCCTTAAAGTCTTCGGGACATGGGCCGTAATTATCTGTTTGAGAATAATTTATCTCAACATCCATCAGTTCGGCAATAAGTTTCATAAGAGCCATATTCAAATTCCAGACACGTTCAAAATGCTGATTATAAACCTGTTCGAAGTCGTCGGCATAAAACTCGAAAAACGGTGTGCTGTTGTAAGCCGAGAGCAAAGCTCTCAGATGCTGCTGCGCCCAATTGGTTTCGTAATTTATACGTATCTCTTTGTTAGTCAGCGAATAATCGAGTTCTACAGGTACCGAGACCGCCAACGGGCCGTTGGCGGCCATAATTATGGTGCGCGTGCGGAACGTACGCCGCTGATAATGGCTGCACGCCTCAAACACAACGGCATCGGCTTTGAGCATCTGCGCCCAGTGCGCCACCGAACCGCAATATGGCAGATTTAGCAATACGCCACTCATTTCTTACTGGTTTTCAGCGCAATATATCGTTCCACCACATCGGCTATGTCGGCAGCAACCTCTGTTTTGGGTTTCAAATCGTATTCAGTTTTCGCGCCGTTGCTTTCGAGAATGGTTATTTTGTTGGTGTCGGTCATGAACCCTGCGCCCTTGTCGTTGAGCGAGTTGAGCACTATGAAGTCGAAGCCTTTGCGCATCATCTTGTCGTGGGCATTCTGCTCTTCGTTGTCGGTTTCGAGGGCAAAACCTGCAAAAAACTGACTGTCAGTTTTTTGCTTGCCCACTTCGGCGGCTATGTCGGCTGTAGGCCTGAGCTGGAGCGTCATCTCGCCCTTGCGTTTAATCTTCGAAGCGGCGCACTCGGCTGGCGCAAAGTCGGCCACGGCGGCTGCCATGATAGCGCCATCGCACTTGGCGAATGTTTGCCGGCAAGCGGCAAACATCTCTGCGGCGCTTTCAACCTTTATCACATTGATATTCTTATGTTTAGCTGTAATTTTCACCGGACCCGACACCAACTCGACAAGCGCACCGCGCTTGGCAAGTTCTTCGGCTATTGCATAGCCCATCTTTCCCGACGAATAATTGCCTATAAAGCGCACAGGGTCAATGCGTTCGTAGGTTGGTCCGGCAGTCACCATCACACGACGGCCACGCAGCAGGCTCTCCTCCGACGACAAAAAGTCGTCCACAGCGTCGGCAATGGCTTCGGGCTCGGCCATACGGCCTTTGCCCACCAACCCGCTGGCGAGCTCGCCTTCGGCGGGCTCGATGATATGCACGCCGCGCTCCGCGAGCTGACGCAGGTTATCCTGCGTCGTCGGATGCGCAAACATGTCCAGGTCCATCGATGGCGCGACAAAAACAGGGCATCGCGCTGACAGATATGTAGTTAGCAACAGGTTATCGGCAATACCGTTGGCCATTTTGCCCAGCGTGTTGGCCGTTGCCGGCGCAATAATCATTGCGTCGGCCCACACACCCAAGCTGACGTGGCTGTTCCACTGGCCGTTTTCGGGGTCGAAGAAATCGACAGCAATAGGATTCTTCGACAAGGTGGCCATCGTGAGCGGCGTGATGAACTGTTTGGCCATTTCGGTCATCACCACGCGCACCTCACCACCGCGCTTAACTATCTCACGCACAAGCGTTGCCGTTTTGTAAGCGGCAATTCCGCCCGTCACGCCTACTATTATTTTTTTGCCTTTCATCTCGGTAGCAATGTTTTTTCCGTTGCAAAGATAATGATTTAAAAGGCAATGAATAGTGTTACCGCTTTAATTAACAATAACTCACATCGTGATTGTCGTTTTTTCACCTTATTACTTCACCTGATACGCCATACATTTTGCCGTCGTGGATAATTACAATTCGTCCGTCAATGATGGTTTTGTATGCATTCTTTGGCACTTTGTCGGCTTTGATATTACTAATCGGCGTTTTGATTAATTCAAATTCAGCGGTAAGATCGTAGTCGTGGGCTACATCGAACTCGCGTAGAGGCTCTGTGGCGCCATCGGACCATTTGACAAAGCGGTAACCATCGGCAGGTTCAGCTTCTATTATGACTGGTGTGTCGCAAGAGGGTTCCTGAACAACTTTTGCAGTACCGCCTTTCGAGTCGTTAGACTTCACATTAACTACATAATCGAAATACTCGGAGAAAGTGTATAGGAAATACGGGTTATGCCAACGCAGATCGTTGGCGTAATCGTTGAGCGAGCCGCAGGGAACGATGAACAGTGTTTCGCCGGGAATGTCGGAGAATGCTTCTTCATCAACATCGGGCGGTGTAGCATTATTCAAGATTATTGTCAACTGCGTGTTTTTCGCGCAATTGTCGAAGGCCTTGGCCTCAATGTTTTTTAGCGAAGCTGGCAACGTTACCATAGTCAAGTTGTCGAAATCGGTGAATGTACCGTTCTGCAAAGTTTCGACTCCTTCGGGAACGACAACACTTTCGAGAAGCGAACGATGACTGAAAGCGTAGTCGAAAACACTATGTAAAGCAGGAGGCGTATCAACATCTTTGAGAGCTGAGAAATGCTGAAAAACTGAGGCATCGATAAAACTAACACCGTCAGTTACCACTACATGTTCAACCTCCCCGACAGGCAAAGCCGCGCCCCAGTCCGATACCGCATTTACTTTCCCGTCGCCGAAACCATATATTGTGAGAGTTTTAGTTGCTTTGTCATAGTTCCCAAAAGCATCGCTACCCAACAAAAAAGTTATCTCCACGTCAGCTGGTACAAAGTAGGCGACGGCGGTAACGTTGCTAGTGATGTTGCTGTATGTTGTTTGCTCTTGTGTAGAAGCATTGCTCCATGTAACAAACTTATATCCTTTTTTGGCAGTAGCCTTCACTATGGCTTCGCCACTGCCGCATTCGGGGGTTTTCAGTACTTCAACTGATCCCCTCGCGTCATCATCTGATTTAGCGACAAATTCATACAAGAAATCCTCTTTGTAAGTATAATTGTTCCCCCATGCGACTTGGTACGCTTTTTTTACGCTACTACCAGCGCTGCATGGGACAAGCACTGTGAGCGCCGTATTGCTACCAAATACGTAATCGTCCAATTCGGGCGGACATTGGGGAAGGCACGTTACCGTCTTCAGGTTCTCACAGTCGTTGAACGCGCACCACCCTATTGTTCTTACACTGCTTGGAATAACAATATTGGACAGTTTTTCACAAGATGCAAAAGCCTCGTCCTCAATAGTTGTTACGCCTTCGGGAATAGAAATATGAGTCAGCTCTGCGCATCCGTAGAAAGTGCATCTTTCGATGCTTGTCACACCACTCGGAATGACTATCGAAGTCATTCCGCTGCTGCTGAACGCATAATTGCCTATATATGTAACACTTTCAGGTATTTTGACCGACTGCAGACTGCGGCAGTTGTTGAATGCGTGCACTCCTATAACCGTAACACCATCGGGGATATCAACCGATGTCAGATACATACAATCTGAGAATAGTTCTTCGCTGATGTGGCGTATGTTTTTAGGAAGTTGGACCGAAGTCAGTCTTGTGCCTTTGAACGCCGAACCTCCAATTTCTGTAACATTATCAGGTATAGTGACAGAAGCAAGGCTTTCACAACTTGCGAAAGCTTCTTCACCGATACTCAAAACTGCATCGGGAATCTCTACGGATTTCAGTTTCTCACAACCATAGAATGTTCCTTTGCCAATTGAAACAACTCCTGCTGGAATGTTTACCGAACCAAGTTCGCAACACAAAGCAAAAGCATATTCGCCAATATAATCAACACCTTTAGGCAGACTGATAGATTTCAACATACCACATTCATAAAAAGCATCGTCGCCAATAGAAGTTACTGTAGCGGGGATAGTTATCGACTCAAGCCCGAAACAGCGCATGAAAGTGGCAGTTGCGATACTTGTTACGCTTTGGGGTATTTGCACCGATTTAAGGGCGTAACAACTCTCGAACGCATGTTCTCCGATAGAGAGCACGCCCTCGGGTATGTTTATAGAGGCAAGACTTTCACAGTCATCAAAAGCACCGATACCTATACTTGTAGTACCGTCGGGTATGTTTATCGTTTTAAGGTTAGTACATCCTGTAAACGCATAATCAGATATGCGTGCTACCTTGTCGGGTATTTTCACCGAAGTAAGACCGCTGCAGCCAGCAAAAGCGTTCTCGCCTATGCGGGTAACACAATCGGGTATCTGCACCGACTCCAGACCATCGCAATACATAAAAGCGCCATATCCGATGGCAGTAATGGCATATTCCTTCTTTTTGTACGTTACTTTGCTTGGTATCTTGACTTCAGTCAGACCATCATAATTTTGTAATTCGTTGTTCTGCGATGTAACTTCTACCGTCAAAGGTTCGGTACTACTCGTGATGTTGTAATACAATCCGCTGGCTTCGAAATCCGCGGCCTCAACCGAAGCACCACAAAACACTGTAATTATGATTGCTAGATTTGTTATTTTCATGATGATAATATAATAATTGTTGTATTTTAGTTTAAATCTATACAAACTTATTGATTTTGGTCATTTCCCGCTGGCATTATCAGGTTTTCTTAATCCTAAAGTAAACGTTTCATCTTCTATCTCATTTGCATACTCATCACTAACGTAGAAATCGTAAAGGTTTGTTCCACAAAAAGGACAGAATGCCATATCTATAATAGGTTTAAGAAATTCGAATTTCACATACCCCATTGTTATATAAAACCGGAAGTCATTTCGCTTGTGCCTTGTTTTATTTAATTGTTTATTACGAGCGAAGTAACGCAAATCTCCTTCTGGCAACAATTTAGATTTGATTTTCACAATTCTAAAATTAGGCCAAGTTTGATTACCAATACGATAATAACTCTCGAAATTTTCGCAACAGAATTTCATATTTGTTTATTTAAAAAGTTGTAAAATGTCGGGCACCACACTTGGGTGAAATTCGTATTCAACTCCATAGCTTGTCCCATGTAAACCGTTTCTAATTATTACATCAAAAGAGCCTTGCATCTGTTTTAATGTATATCTTGGTATAGTAACCTTCGTTACAGAACCGCCATTTTTAACATAAGTAGCTGCGTATTCTGGATTGTCGGTCATAAACAACGGACCTCCATCGCCTTCACTGCCAGTTGTACCTCTATACAGCGTGACATTATCTCCATATGGATCTGGTGTAAAATCGTATTTAATTGGTATTGGTCTTGTTTGTGTCTTTCCACTCCACGGATTAATACCTGCACTTTTAGCAGAAGTATATGCACCAATACCGCCCGCAACACCACCAATAGAGGCTCCTTGCCACATTCCTCTTAATGCAGCTTCCTTGGCGCCTTTGGAACTGCCTGTAGCCATATAGCCACCCACATAACCGCCAACAGCACCACCTGCAGTACCGCCAATAGAACCCACTATAACACCTTTGGCGACTGGACTTGTTATGTTAACGCCATTTATTACAATTCCGCCTATATGAGTCCCGGCAAAACTACCCGCTGCGCCTCCTGCAAAACCAGACACACCTCCAATAGCAGCGCTGCAACCAACACTTCCCCAATTTACATCACCTATGCCTGAAAAATTCTTCCCAGTTTGTGATATCACATCATTAGTAGCCATCGTCGCTGCACCACCTGCAGCAGACACACCGCCTACAGCCCAAATAGAAGCACCTGCTCCACCAGTAGCAGCTGTTAACGCGCCAGCACCAGCACCGATACCGAAAGCTGCTGCACCCTGCCAAAAACCATCACATTCATCCCAATTTGCAATGAGATTAACTACACCGCCAATCGCCGCACCAATAACAATATGCCAAAATTCTCCGCTCGGGTCGGTATATTTCAGCGGGTTATTGAGGCAATAAGAATAAGCGTTGTAGTTTTGTGAGTTCTCTGGCGCTTGAATAAATGGGTCGGGCGAGAGGAAACGGCCAATTGAAGGGTCGTACATACGGCCGTTCATATTGATAAGTTCAAACTCGCGCAGATGCTCATGGCCGGTAAAGCCGCGGGTGAAGTACAGAAAGTCGTTCTGCCTCAATGTCTGCTGCCCCCATGCATCGTATTCGGCTCTATACTTGATTCCTCCATCTTGATTGTATATCGCCACTATACTGCCGAGATAGTCAGTTTGAACTATGTATTTTGTCACACTATTTACGTTATTGCCTTTTGCGCGTACAACAAGTGCCGTAAGGCCGTCGGGTGTGTCGATGTAGTAATACTTAAATGTCATTCCCAGCTTTTTATCTGTCACCTCCTCGTATCCGTCACCGTAGTATTTTGTGAACACCTGATAGAGGCTGCCGGCATTGCTGGCAGCCCACTCTTCGAGTTTACACCTCTGACGGTCGGGTCCGTACGTATAAGTGAGCACAAGCGGAACATATTCGGCATCGAAAGCTTTCTTCGGTATGGAGTACGACTTCTCTGTGCCGTTTTTGTCTTTATACTTAGCCGTACGACCTGCGGCGTTGCCGCGCTCAAGCCCGAAGCTCAAAGCATCGACACACTGCATGATAGTCTCAACCTTATCAAACGGCGTATATGTTATCGTCTGATCCTTAAACTCAGAATCGACAAGGCTGTTTATGAAGGGATTAGGATCTCCTGTGCACTCCTCCCGCTTATACTGACTCTGCCGGCGCGTGTCTGTCTTCTCCACTACTGCGTGTACCCTCTTGGTGTCGTAGGTAAGGCGGCGGAAATCCTTCGTGAGCAGGTTGCCATTAGCAGCGTATGAGAAGCTCTGCTTAGAACCACCATTATCCGTCCAACTTGTCAGACGATCATGTTTGTCATACGAAAAGTATTCCGTATTCCCATTGATACGCATTCCTGTTCGTATATTGAGCTCGCCCTTATGTTCGTTAAACAGATAAATCATGTTGTGCAGAGTTTTGTTGTCGGTACTAATCGAATTGTTTGATATAAAGCCGTTCGGCGTATATGTTTTTCGCAAAGATAATGATTTCCCTGATTTCGCAATACGTTCTAGGCCATTATTTTTTGTCAGCAACCAAATTGTATCGTTCAGTACTGTTACACAATTGTTGTATCCGTACTGGTCGTACTTGAACTGCTGTCGTGTATTTTCAGGGAACACCTTGGTAACAAGAAGATTACGGCTGTAGCCGTAATCGAATTGCAGTTTTTTATCGCCAATGTTTTGTATCTTACGCGTGATACGTCCGAATTTGTCACGTGTGTATGTTATTGAATTTCCGCCGTTTGTCTTTTCCTCAATAAGATTCTGCAGCGCATCATAAGTATATGTTGTTACAAAATCACCACACTCGCTTTTGGTCAGATTGCCGTATTTGTTGTAAGTGTTTGTCGTTGTGATGCCTCTTGCGCTCTTTTGCGTCAGCACGCGGTCGAGAGCATCATAAGTATAAGAGGTTTTGCCCGCATCGGGGTCGGCGAACGATGTCCGCCGACCGAAACGGTCGTAAGTAATGGTGTAAGTGGCACCTCCCGTTGATATAGTAGCTGGCTCGCCGCACGAAGCATAAGTATATGTGATGTCTGACAGTTGGTCGGTTATTTTTTTCGTAAAGCCCATAATGTCAGTTATTTTTGTATAAGTCTTACCATTTTCAACTGTAGTTACCTTGTTCTTCGCGTAACTGAAGGTTGTTGTCTTTGTGCCACCTGTCGGTTGTTTAAAATCCTGGTTTATCGAAGTAACTCTTCCAAGAATGTCATATTGGTATTTTTTTGTTTTAACTATGTTACCGTTGCCATAGTTGGAAGTTACACTACTTACATTTCCGCATTTGTCGTATGTCGTGGCGACAGATATGTTTACTCCAAGTTCGCCAACAGTTTCTCTATATACTTCCCTTCCGCATTGGTCGTATCTTACTTTTACCCAAGGTGCGTTTGTCTCTTCTGTCTTTATCCAATAGACATCGCCCGTTGGGCTTTCAAAATCGGTTGTTATCTTAGTCGCGACACCCATCGGATCAGACTTGTTGGTGAGTACTCCGAAATTATCATATCTATATGTTGTTTTGAGCGGGTTCTCTGCATCAGAATTATCAGATTCTGTTGTCAGATTGCCGAAAACGTCGTATTCATAGTTGTATTTCTGGTATCCGCTTTCTTTTGCCACTACAAAGCGATAGGTATCATCATAAATGTATTTTGTAGCAGGTGGCGAAACCGCTTCTTTACCCGTAACAGAAATCGCAGTGACGTTTCCGACTTTGTCGTAAGAGTATCTTGTAATAACCTCACGCGCCGAGGCAGAATCAGCTATCTCGTAAACGATATCACAAGCACTATTGTATTTCCTTTTTGTATTGGAAGAGAATGTGCCATTAGCGTCACTATGACGCTGTTGCGTTGTTATCTCCTGAGGTAACCATTGACCTCCAATATTGATGAACTTATTGTAACTGATTGCTTTATACATATTTTCGGCATAATCAGTCCTTTGCGATGTCTGATATCCGTATGTATTGTTGAACTTGTTTGTAGTTGTAATTTCCTGTCCGAAAATATCTTTGTCGATTATAGTTGAGGGGAAAGAGAAGTACCTCATTCCGCCTTTACCTTTTACTGTGAACGTGGTAACTGTTGTTTTTTTGTAGTTGCCCACCTTCGTAGTTTGAGTTATCTGTGCCGGCACATAATACACCGTGTCCAACAGGTTTATCGTCTGCTCCCTAATTTCCGATGTGGTCTGATTTTCGGATACTATGGTTTTAAAACCAATCAGTCCTTTACCCTGCATGTGCGCTCTAAGCCCTTTATATGAGTATGATATGTTTACATTTGAAGGCGTTGCTCCGTTATTCTCCGAAGTACTGGAAACAACTGTAACAGGCAGAGTAATATCAACTAAAGGGAATTTACTACCGCTGCCTTTAGCATAGCATGCCGTATTTGCCAATGTTGAATATGTTATGTAAGTCCGTCGTCCGAAATCGCTTGTAACACAACTAACCTTGTTAAGTCTTTCACCATTTGACAAATAATACATGTTAAGCGCAGGTGTTGTATTGGCCTCGTTACTGCTGAGGCAATTATATCCGTAGTTGACTAATTCAACATGCCCGTCGCCATCGAAATCGCCCGATGTATAGCAATTACTTAACCCATCATCGGCCTTGTTCGATGATGCGGTTTTAAAAACGATAAGCTTTGTACCATCAGACTTCAACCAATAAGTATATGTCTTAACAAACTTACCCCATGGCTTTTCAAACCATTTACTGCCATCCTTATATTGTGAGAAAGTGATTATTGCGTCCGAACAACCATCATTATTGAAGTCAACGACTTCAATATTTATCCTATTGTCGTCGCGTTCAGTATAGCTTCTGTCGCTGACATCCAACTCGCTCGAAACACATTTCCTGTCAAACTCTCCATTACCTTTAGAGAATGCAATATATATTGCATTAGAATCTTTTCTCTTCGACAGGATGTCGATGAGTCCGTCACCGTTGAAGTCGCCTAAATTAACTATATCTTGACCATCGTATATAAGCGATTTGTTAGAGACTAACTTTTTGATACTTTCTCCGTTATTGTCTTCCGCATACGGCGCTTTCTTTGACGAAAGACCTTGATTCCAGTATATCGTATAACCACCCGAATACATAACCAATAGGTCTTGAAGCCCATCACAATTGAAATCGGAAGTTAGGATTCTCAATGGTTTTGATGGTAGTTTGAACTTCATTTTCAAATCGAATTTCGTACTCTTTGGCGAAGTTAGTGCGGCGGAATACACTCCAGAATTGTCGTCTGTTTCTAAATACAAAATAGAAGACACACCACAATTATAAAAATCGGCCAAGGTATAGAGCGGTGCCGATTTTGTCTGTTTGATTAAGGCCGAATTCGTATAGTACTTGATTTTCAAGACCGACTTTACACTCAAAACGGCCGCACAGAAATGTGTGTAATTCTTAGCTTTGTTCGTCTTTCCAATTATCGGAATCATTATGTCGTTCTTGCCGTCACCATCGAGGTCAGCGACATTGAATCCATAAGGCTCTTTCTGTCTCACCACGCCAGAGTCGAGTTCATAACCATTCTTCAGCGTTTCTTTATGCAACAATGAAAAAGTGCCGCTTGTATTGTATCCGTATATGTAGTAACTTTGGTTTTCTGAGTTTTCGTTCGATACCATGATAAGCTCGCTTCGCCCATCACCTGTAATGTCGCCAGAAGTCATCTGCTGGTCCGTTATAGGAACCGATGCCGCATTTGAGATGTATCTTGTTGAGGACATCACCGATGGTACTGTGTTCCAGTCGAAAGTTATAGGCCGCAGTGTCTGACTTCCTGCCCCTTTAACAGTAACAGAAATAAGGCGAGATATCTTGTCATTATCGGCTGTATTTGTATAAGTTAGAGTATATGTTCTATACGCCGATTTGGAGTTCATTGGTATTGCAGTTATCGAAGCGAGCCTTTTACCCATTTTTCCGGCAACGCCATTTATAAAAAATGGTGTAACATCGCTTCGCCCTGCATATTTGAATTTTATAACGTTTTCTGCAGTGTTATCTATTCGTTTGTTAGTACCATACTTGATCGTATCAATGTACATACAATTGTTATCAATCATATATACATAGGTCATATAGTTGTTGTACAGGTCGCTTGCATAGTCAACATACCAAGCGACTACTACATTGTTTATTACCAACCGGTTTTCACCTTTACTGCCTATCTTTGTTGTTATACCATTGCTTTTCACCTCAAACCATTGGTTTCGTCCAGTTCCGTACTGCGTTATCGTAGTTTGCAAATCGTTCTCAAGTTGATATACCGCTTTATTCTCGCCATATTTTCCAGATGTGCATATCAGCCGTTGCCCATTCAGTGCGTATGCATCTGTCTGGTTGTACTTTATGCCTTGTGCAGTTTTGTCATAATAGATACTTCGCGGCACACGTGTTATAACCGACAAACCAGTTAGAGACATACCCATGCCACACACACCATTGCCTGCTTGACTATTGTACGTTATGGCTAAATTTGGCTTCAATCCGTTAAGCCCTTGAGGTACTTCTATCGGAATTGTGTATGTCGCCGCACCCATCTCGTTTACAGAGAAGGCGCCACCCATACTGCCCACAATCTCTGCACTGAAACTATATGCTGACATTAATATCAGCATCAGAAATGTTATTAATCTTCTCATAGTTGTTAGTTTTTGATAATTTTCCATGATTTATGTTCATTACCGTACATTATTAGAAATAAGTATACTCCGTTCGGTTCACTGGACAAATCGATAGTGTTAGTTATCTGCGCTTGAGGTATTGTTTTGATGACACTTCCACGGAGGTCGTAAACCTCTATTCTTATTCTGTCGTTATTACTAATGTTTTGAAAATCTATTTTTAACAACCCATGTGTTGGGTTCGGATAGATGCGAAATCGTTGTTCACTGACCACATCTTCGAAGAAATCGCTGTCGTCGAACGGATTTTCAACAAGAACTTCGTTATCTTCACCAACCTCCAACGTTTTGTTACCCGACAAAACTATTGTTCGTGTGATTCTGTTGCCACTCGCATCATATGCGTACGTAACTGTTTGAGCTAAAGTGGCATTGGGAGTTACACTCAGCATTAAGGCCATAAGCATTGTAAAGGTTAGCCTTTTTTTTGCATTTTTCATTTTTAATGTTTTATGGGACATAAAAAAAGCGCGAACTCATCGTTCTCGCTGTCTCTAGGCGTTTGGCGTAGCCCTTGTATAACGAATAAAGATGAGCTTACGCTTTTGAACACGTAAGCACATTACTTCATTCTTCTATACAATACTAAAATCGCCAAACTTTAGAGGCAGAAGAAATCAGCAAAAGCTAATTATATTTTCGGTGCGCTATTGCGCTGTTTTTGTGTCTGTTTCGTTAATACTATGTTTAAATTCAACTTTGCAAACGTAATGATATTTTTAGAAAAAACAAAAAATATTAAAATTTTCTACTACTTTCGCGAAAAAACAGGCTTTCCGCACATTGTGCGGAAAGCCTGTTTAGTCGTTTTTGTACGAAACGCTTGTCGGCGGTTAGTCGTCGTAACGTGAGTGGTGCTGTTTCTGTTCGTCGGGTCGGCGATAGAAAATCTTGTCCTGCTCAAATTCCTGAGTGGCTATGCTGACAGGTTTCGGCAGCCTTTCGTAGTAGCGCGAGATTTCGATCTGCTCACGGTTTTCGAAAACCTCTTCGAGGTTGTCGGTGTACGAAGCGAACTCGTCTAATTTCTTGCTTAGCTCGTCTTTCATGTCGAGGCTAATCTGGTTAGCACGTTTTGTGATGATGTTGACCATCTCGTAAATATTGCCTGTTTTTTCAGACAACTCGACAGTGTCCCATGTTTTAGTGTTAAGCGGGGCGTTGCTTTTTTTGAAATCTACTGGCATTGTTATATCAATTAATTACTTATTCTTTAGGTTGTTGGTTCTGTGTTTCAAGAATATGCTTCCGTTCCTGTTCGGCGCGTGTGCCGAAGTTGCGGTAGTAGTCGAGGTCGTCGGCCGAGGGTGGCAAGAGCTCTTCGGCCTTGCGCAGTCCGTGTTCCGAAGATGCTAGCATCTTCGCGGCTTTGTTGAGATATTTGCTGTTCGGAAACTCGTTGATGAACGAGTAATACTCGTCGATAGTGTCGCGGTAGCGTTCGCTCTGCTTTTGCAGCACGCTGTTTTCGGCCTGTATGTACTTCGACTCGAGTATCAGGAAGCTCAACTCTTCGCGGTGCTTGGTGTCGGGGTAGTTTTTGAGGCAGT
Organism: Bacteroidales bacterium; assembly: GCA_017960905.1. Lineage (GTDB taxonomy): Bacteria > Bacteroidota > Bacteroidia > Bacteroidales > Marinilabiliaceae > W3P20-009. The sequence goes on along the minus strand of JAGCYH010000042.1, from coordinate 10,281 downwards.
TCTGCGCCACTATGATAGCACTTTTATAGTTGTTGCCCAGATAGTTGCCAAGGTTGAAATAGAGCTTGGCGTTCATATAGGCTTTGTAAGCTATTTTGTCCTGCATCTCTTTGAGCATCTGTTCGGCCTCGTCGGCATGACTGCTGTGCGGATAGAGATTGAGGAATGTCTGCAGCTCGTCGATGGCAGTCTGCGTGTCCTGCTGGTCGAGCAAGTATTTGGGCGACAGGTTGTAGTAGCAGTAGCCGCACAGGAACTGGCACTCCTCGCAGTTGTCGCTGCTCGGGAATGTCTTCACATAGTTTTTGAAATAATGCGCGGCGGTGTAGTAGTCGCCTATCTCGCTGAGCGATTTAGCATAAAGTACAATGATGGTGTCGGCGCGTGTGGTGCCGGTGTACGAGTTGACCACTCTGCCAAAGAGTGTGGTTGCTTTCTCGTAATCGCCTGCGGCGTAATACTTTAGCGCCTTGTTGTAGATGAAGTCGTTGTCGGTGCTTTTCAGTACAGCCTGATATTCGCCGCACGATACTGACAATAAAGCAGTTATACCGACTGCAACTGGCAAAAGTATATGTTTGAATATGTTTTTGAACATACTTGATGCATCTATATAAAACGAGGTGCAAAGTTAATACATAAGTTGACACCGTCAACAAAAAAACGCCAAATAAAGTGCTAAAAAAGCAAAAAATTGATTTTTTGCGTTCAAAAAAAAGAAAAATGGCTGTTACATCAAATTTAAAGAGTATATTTGCCGCCGCAAAAACGAAAAAAATATATAAAACATTAGATATCATGATGGATATATTTGACAAGATTGACGAATCGAAAGGCGGTTCGATAGGCAAATACCAGAGCATAGCCCATGGTTATTTTGCATTTCCGAAACTTGAGGGTGAGATAGGTCCTCACATGCGTTTCAGAGGTAAAGAGGTGCTCAACTGGAGCCTCAACAACTACCTCGGCCTGGCCAACCTTCCCGAAGTGCGCAAAGCCGACGCAGAAGCGGCTGCCGAATGGGGTTTGGCATATCCGATGGGTGCGCGTATGATGTCGGGACAGACTTCGAAGCACGAAGAGCTCGAAGACATGCTTGCAAAATTCCTTGGCAAAGAAGACGCTTTCCTTATAAACTTCGGCTATCAGGCGATGATTTCTATCATCGACTCGATGTGCAGCCGTTTCGACGTAATCGTCTATGACTCAGAGTGCCACGCCTGCATTATGGACGGCATTTTCCTTCATAAGGCAAAAGGCGGCAAGAGCTTCGTCTTCCCGCACAACGACATAGAGAACTGCCGCAAGAAACTTCAGATGGCGCAGAGCTACCTCGACAAAGAGACTCACAAAGGCGGCATTCTGGTGGTTACCGAAGGCGTATTCGGCATGGCCGGCGACCTTGGCGCACTCGACAAAATCGTCGCTCTTAAGAAAGATTTCAACTTCCGCATTCTCGTCGACGACGCTCACGGATTCGGCACAATGGGTCCGAACGGGCGAGGCACTGCCGAGCACTTCGGCGTGATGGACCAGATAGACCTTGCTTTCGGCACATTCGCTAAAGCAATGGCCGGCATTGGCGGTTTCATCGCATCGACCGAAAAGGTTGTCAACTACCTGCGCTACAACATGCGCTCGCAGATGTTCGCCAAATCGCTCCCGATGCCTATGGTTTGCGGCTCTATCAAACGTCTGGAACTCATTCAGACTCGCCCCGAACTGCGCGAGAACCTCTGGAAGATAGCTCACGCCCTTCAGGACGGATTCAAAGAGAACGGATTCGACATTGGCAAGACACAGTCGCCTGTTACACCGGTTTACTTCAAATGCGCCAACATCGAAGACGAAGAGGCTTCGCTCTACGAAGCTCTTAACATGATTATCGACCTCCGCGAGAACTACGGTATTTTCTGCTCTATTGTGAAATATCCGGTTGTTCCGCGCGGCACAGTGATGCTTCGCGTCATTCCGACGGCAGCCCACACGATGGACGATGTGCGCTACACCATCGACACCTTCGTACAGCTCAAAAACAAGCTGCTGAGCGGCGAATACGCAAAACAGACACCGTCGATTCTCAACAACTAAGACTCAGATACGAGTAAAAATAGTGTTTCATGGACAATGGCTTGCAAGGCGCTTGCGCCTTGCAAGCCATTTTTTTATGCCCGGGCGAAGTCGCATGTAGCAAAAAAAAGCGTAACTTCGCGTATCAATTTCCAGGAATGAAATGGCCGAAACGGATTCTTTTATTGAATTAATTGACAAGCATTTACACCACCATAGCGGGTTTGCCATCTGCCGCCTGCCAGGCACCGACGCGCCCATAATGTACATACAGACCGACGGCGAACCCGAACTGACATACGATTTGTCGCGCGTAAGCGACAAATCGGGGTTCGTAATAGCGCCATACGACGCCAGCGAGCTGCCGGCTGTGATAATAAGACCCGACATCAAAGCCTATGGTAACGACGAAATTATCAGCTCTTTAAGGACAATAAACATCGGTCAGACCGTTACAGCACAGCAATTGCCCACATACGACATAACACACGAAGAGTACACACAACTGTTTGATAAATACACAGATAGCATTAAAAAAGGCGAAAACAATAAAATTGTTTTCGCACGCAGTTCATCTCGGGCGCTGGCGCAATCGCCGGCAGCGCTCTTCTGCGAAGCGTGCCGCCGCTACACCAATCTGTTTGTCTACATGGCTTTCACCCGCACGACGGGTCTGTGGCTCGGCTGCTCGCCCGAATTGCTCGTTGAGGGCGGGCAAGGCAAATGGCGCACAATGGCTTTGGCTGGCACTCAAAAACTCACCGACAACGTTGTTTGGGACGAGAAGAACAAAGCCGAGCAACACATTGTGGAAGAGTTCATCACGGCAGTGCTGAAGCCGATGTCGGCTGACATCGGCACGCACGGGCCATATACTTACAAGGCGGCGCAACTGGCGCACCTATGCACTGATATTGAGTTCGTTACACCCGACACCACAAGCATCGGCGACATAGCCCGACTACTCCACCCCACTCCGGCAGTATGCGGCATGCCGCGCGAAACAGCGCGGCAGTTTATTCAGCGCTACGAACCCACACGCAGGCTTTACTATTCGGGCGTTGTGGGGCTCACAGCCCCACAAGCCGACAGCCACCTATACGTCAACCTGCGATGCATGAACATCTGCGGCCCGACAGCCACAATTTTCGCCGGCGGCGGAATAATGGCCGACTCACAATGCGAAAGCGAATGGAACGAGACCGAAATGAAAATTGCTACAATCGACGAGCTAATAAAATAACTCTACTCTAAAACCGCACAAAAAATATTTTTGTATATGCCTTATTTTAAGGCATATACAATACGTTTAGCAAAATTACTCAATAGATTGAGTAATTTTACTCAATTAAATGAACAAATTTACTCAACAGAATGAGTAACTTTAATCAAACTAATACGTAAAACTGCTCAACAGAAAGAGTAATTTTGCACAAAGGAACGAACAAGAATAAAGTATTATGCATCAAAGGGCTGAATATAAGACAATTAAGAAAAGACTTGAAGAGCCGCGTAAGTTCATTCAAGTACTTATGGGGCCGCGCCAAGTGGGCAAATCGACAGTGATCAAACAAGTGCTGCGCGACATCAAACTGCCGTATCAGATGTTTACAGCCGACACTGTTCCCGCCACAAATCTCTATTGGATTAGCGAATGCTGGGAAACCGTACGCCGGAAAATGAAGACCGAAGGCGCCCAAGAGTACGTCCTTGTCATCGACGAAGTGCAAAAAGTCAACTCGTGGAGCGAGGCCGTGAAAAAAGAATGGGACGCCGACACCTTCAACGATCTGAATATCAAAGTGGTACTGCTGGGTTCGTCGCGCGTGATGCTCGACTACGGACTGGCCGACAGTCTGACAGGGCGTTTTGAGCGCATACTGATGCCTCACTGGTCGTTCACTGAGATGCGCGACGCGTTCGGGTTCAGCATTGAGCAATATGTGTATTACGGCGCCTATCCCGGCGCCGCAACACTCGCAAGCGATGAATACCGCTGGCTCGAATACATCTCGGCATCGATTATCGACGCCACCATCAACAAAGACATTCTTCAGGGTGTCAAAGTGATGAAGCCGGCTTTGCTGCGCCAGACGTTCGAACTGGCTTCGGCATACTCGGGGCAGGAGCTTTCGCTGACAAAAATAATGGGGCAACTGCAAGATGCAGGCAACGTAACTACCATTGCTACATATCTTAACTTGCTGAGTGAAGCGGGCTTAGTAAGCCCGCTTAGCAAATACTCGCGCGACACCATGCGCAAACGCAACAGCGTACCGAAATTTCAGGTTTTCAACAATGCGTTGAAAAACATCTACTGCGGGAAGCGTTTCAACGACGCACTTACCGACCCCGCCTTATGGGGCCGACTCTTCGAGTCGGCCATCGGCGCGCATATCCTCAACGGAGCTTTCGCTGGGCACTACTCGACATACTACTGGCGCGACGAGAAGAGTCGCGAGGTGGACTATGTGCTTGAGAAAGGCGACAAAACGCTTGCTATTGAGGTGAAAAGCAACACTTGCGGCGGTAATTCGGGCCTTGGCGCCTTTCGCCAGCGCTACCCAAACGCAAAGGCGTTTGTGGTAGGCGACGGCGGCTTCGGAGCTGAGGACTTCCTTCAAATCAACCCGGGCGAATTGTTCTGACAATAAATTATTGTCAGACAATTCGTTAACATCATTAATTATCTACAATAGAAGAAAAATGCAGTTTTTTTTCGAAAAAATACGAAAAAAATTCTGTTACGCAAAAAGGCTGCGTAGTGGGTGTTTTACTTTGCAACGTGGTTCAGGATGAAAACCATGCGTTCTTTGATATTATGAGATTAGAGAGTTATTATACTCCTTACTTCATATATGAAACAAATTGATGAATAACCTCATATAAAAAAAAGACGGACCAAACGAATCTTACTTCAAATCCTAACAGTTGCCGTTTCGGCAACGGCATTTAAGACTCGTGATTTCCGTTTTTTATCTTCTGAGGTGTAAGGGGAACTTACTACTAGTATCAGGGTCCAAGGGCCCTAATATAAGAGGTGGACTTCTTGTTCACTTCTGTTCAAGTTTCCCAATTACCTCATTTTTTTTTTAGGTTGAAAATGGTGCGGTAGCGCAATTGGTAGCGCAATAGTTTGTTTTATGATAAAATTCTCTCCAAATGGCTAATTATCATATACTTCGTCTACGCTATGGGCTGCAGGTTCGAGTCCTGCCCGCACCACAAAAATAAATAATAATAATAACAAGGTTCAAGGCTGACATACTTCAAAAGTGGATTGTAGTTCTATTTGTCAGCCAATTACCTTTTAAAACTTAATGCTATGGATAACAAGAATTTGACAAAAGTTGCGTTGCGCTATCGCGCCATTTTTCTCGACATTAACCGCGAGGAAATTGACAATCAGTCGGTTGCCACGGCACCAGTATTGGCGTTTGTGGCTAGGCTGAAGGAAATCGGCTATTGCGTCAGCGAGGAACTGATGCACGCGCTCAATGCCGTATCAGTTGACCGCCTGGCCGAAATTACGCTGTGTGTCAACGAAGTGATGGGCACAAACCTTAATTGGGCACCACTTGTCAAAGGATGGAATGTGCCTACTGGCGAGTCTGCTATCGACCATATTATAACTCTGTTTGCCAATGTTTTCGGCGAGGAAGCCGGATTCAAAGGGACAACTTTGCCCTGCGGTCACCTAATTCCAGAAGGCACTTTTCCGCTTGAGCGCTACAATGGCTGCCCATTCTGTGGCACACCGTTCAAAACGGCCGATTTCGTCTATAAAGGTCAGGCAAGCAAGTTGAAGGTACTGCGGATTTTCACAGCCGACGACCTTCGGCGCGTTTTCGGCACACTACTGTCGTCACCCACACCGCTCGACGGTTCACAGCGCGACTCGCTAAACATTCTGTTGCAGGAATTTCCGTTGCCCGAAAACCCGAATATCGGTATGAAAGAGACTGCAATGCTCGTTATTCGTCTGCTGGTGGCTCAAAACAAGGCCGACGAAGCGCAGAAATTGCTGAAAACGCCAACCGACGTGCTTCGCTATCTTTGGTTCGAAAAGACTGGTTATGTGCAAATTATCGAGCCCAAAACACTCGTAGCGCACGCGCGAAGACTCTACTCACATATGTGGAAACCGCTCAGCCGTGGTGCCGATGCCGCTGTTGAAATGAAAAATAACCTGATGCTGAAATATGACCGTCGGGAGTGCAAGCGCGTGGCTATGTGGCTGAACGACATTCCGATGTCGGCAAAGCAAGCAGCCGAAAATATGAACCCGAAGCGCGGAATGTGGGTGCGTATGATTCGCGCCCTGCGTTTGGGCGAGTATTCGCGTAAAGTTGGTTTCGAACACCTGGCTGACATTCTTGATGTATTCTACAAGCAGGATTACACCACTTGGCAAGGGCAGGTTGACAAGGCGCGTGCCGCCAACAATGCCGACCAAACTTTGGCTTTGCTCAAAGAGCGCCCTGGATTGTTCGCCCGTAGCCTTTTCGCTTCGATGTTGCGTTTTGGCAGCGACAAGGCTCTTACCGCCTTCCGCGATGTGGCCGATGCACTTCCTGCACGTCTGCTCTTGTCGCTCGACAATTCGGCCGAATTGTATTTCAATACGAATGAGTCTCGGATTGCCCGCCCGATAACAGGTGTAACCCACCAGATTGAGCCGAACAAAATGCTCGCGCTATACGATGACAACGCCCGCGAAGCAATGGTTGAAGCGGTCCGTGAAATATACAAACAATCGATGGCTCGTCGCTTTGAAGCACATACGGCTAAAGCAAAAACAATTTATATCGAGCCCTCGCTCTACAACATTCCTGTGGCTGTTGGCGACCGTTCGGCGACCATTCAGGATGCGTCGTGCGCGCTTATGGGTACGCGATTCCCAATTGAAGGCGATGCCGTGCGCCTTTTCCTGCAATGGGGAAAGGGACTGCACGCCCAACACCTCGATATGGATTTGAGTTGCCGCATATCGTATGCCAACAATATATCCGAATGCGCCTATTATAACTTGACGTGTGTTGGTGCGAAGCACTCTGGCGATATTCGCTCAATTCCCGAAATGGTTGGCACTGCCGAATACATTGAACTGTCGTTGCCCGAACTCGAGGCTGCAGGCGCCCTGTATGCCACATTCACGTGCAACGCCTACTCGACAGGTGCATTATCACCGAACCTTGTAGTCGGTTGGATGGATTCGGCCAATCCGATGAAAATATCCGAAAAAACTGGCGTGGCTTACGACCCGTCGTGCGTTCAGCATATGGTGCGAATTAGCGAGGGAAATCTGTCGAAAGGTCTGGTTTTCGGTGTTTTAGATATTGCAAAACGCGAAATAATCTGGCTCGAAATGCCATTTACAGCGCAAACAATGCGCGGCGCCAACGCCAAATCGATTGAAGCACTACTGCACAAATTAGAAAAGAAAGTCAGCATTGGCGAATTGCTTGACATTAAAGCCGATGCGCAGAAACTAACACGAGTAGAAAGTACCGAAAATGCCGATGAAGCCTACACTTACGAGTGGGCGCTCAACCCTGCCGATGTTTCTGCGTTGCTTAATACATAGTTGATTGGTTGTTGGACATATACCCGCGAATTATGCGCGGAAGAAGATTGTTCAACAACCATTTTTCTTCGATTTCGATGCAGCCTATCTGCGTAGCCGCGGAAAAATGCAGTTTTTTTTTCGAAAAAATTCGAAAAAAATGATTTGTGATGCGCCTTACACTTCGATGTACCGCGACGGATTAAAGCCGTTTGTCAGGTATTCGTCGTACTGAACATAGCCTAATTGGTTGGAAAGAATAACAGTGTCACCAATCTGCGCATCGATGCAGCGGTGAGAATGGCCGTAAATCCAAAAATCGATGCCCGAATCGGCTATGTAATCGCCCAACTCAACAGTGAAAGCGCCGTTTATTGTGCTACCTTGGAACTCTTTGGCTGTACACAATTGTGTCGGCACATGATGTGTAAGCACTATTTTCGTCTTAACAACACTCTCATTCACAGCCTTTTTCACAAACGAGAAGCAACGTTCATGCTCGCGGTTGAAATCATCAGCCGTCAGTCGATGACCGTTGTATCTGATGCGGTAAAAATCGCTCACGTTGCGTTCGGTCAGATATGCATTGTATGGTTCTATTTTCGCCCACAAAGTAGAAACCACAATGTCAACATCATCGAGGTGTACCACAGCGTTGTAGTAGGCGTGAACGTTGTGGCGGATCTGCTTGCAATACCCGTCGGGCATTTCCGAAAGGTTGTAATGCCCATAGAAATCGTGGTTGCCAAAGCACACTATCACTTGTCGGTAATGCTCCGACGCCCAATCCCAAAACTTATATTTAGAATACTCGTCACTTCCCGTTTCCGGGAAGTCGAGATATGCGGTATCGCCAGCTATAAGCAGTATTTCACCGGCAACATCAAGTGGTTGCTCGGCAAGAAAACGCTCGTTCTGCTTGAACTCCAAATGCAAATCGCTGACAAATTGGATACGCAATCCATTTTTGTTTTCTGACATATCTGTTTACTCGTTTTATTAGTTTTTCTCATTGCCATTTTTATCGGCTAATACACAAAGTATCAACCATTAACAGCAAAATGTGCAAATGCAATAATAACAAAAATTTATGTAATTACGAAGATTATTCTTACATTTGCCTAACTGATTGGGAAAATAAACCCACAATAAATATATAACTAACGTATTATCAATTATTTAAAAATGAGACGAATCGTTTTAAGTTTAATTCTTGCGTGCGCCATAGGCAGCGCGCAAGCTACCGAGAAAGAGATCAAAAGTCCTGACGGACAAATATCAGTAGTAGTAAGCGATGCGAACGGCAATCCGACGTATTTTGTCAAATACGGCGGCGACGTGTTTCTTCAGCAATCGCCTCTGGGCCTTGAGCTCGACTACGGCGACTACACTAGTGGCATGACGATGGCCGAGAGCAAAACCGACCTCAAGCATCAAGAGACTTACTTTTTGCCCAACTCGAAGCAGAGCAAGATAAGCGTCGATGCGAACGGCGGAGAATTTGTTTTTGCCAAAGGTGGCAAAAACATTTATAGCGTCGAGTTTTACGTATCGAACCGCGACGTGGTGTTCCGCTACAACATTTTTGCACAGCGGCCCACCTTCTGTTGCGTTGTAAAAAACGAAAATACAGGCTTCAAACTGCCCGCCGAGGCTACGTCGTTCCTCTGTCCGCAGGCGAACCCTATGACAGGGTTCGCACGTACCGCACCGAGCTACGAAACCCACTACACGGTTGACGACGCACTAGGAAAGAACGGCTGGGGACAAGGCTACACCTTCCCGTGCTTGTTCAAGAATGCTGACAAGGGCTGGATTCTGATTTCGGAAACAGGCGTGAACGGACGCTACTTTGGCGGCCGACTAATGGGCGGCAACGGCGGACTCTACACTATCGGTCTTCCGCAAGAGGGCGAGATGAACGGACTCGGCTCGTCGACACCTGGACTCACATTGCCGTCGTCAACACCTTGGCGCACAATCACTTTGGGTAAAACTCTGGCCCCGATTGTCGAGACAACCGTGGCTTTCGACTACGTTAAACCGCTCTACGAGGCGTCGCAGGAATACCAATACGGACGCGGCTCGTGGTCGTGGATTATCGGTATGGACGGCAACACCAACTACGATGTACAGAAGAAATATATCGATTTCTCGGCCGCAATGGGCTTTGAGTCGGTGCTGATTGACGCCCTTTGGGACACTCAAATCGGCCGCGACAAAATCAAGGAACTGGCCGACTACGGAAAGCAGAAAAACGTTGGTATCTACTTGTGGTACAACTCGAACGGCTACTGGAACGACGCACCGCAATCGCCACGCGGAATTATGGACAACATAATCACCCGCCGCGCCGAAATGAAATGGATGCAAAGCATTGGCATTCGAGGAATTAAGGTCGATTTCTTTGGCAGCGACAAGCAGCCGATGATGCAACTCTACGAGGATATTCTGGCCGACGCCAACGACTACGGTCTGCTGGTAATCTTCCACGGCTGCACGCTTCCGCGCGGCTGGGAACGTATGTACCCGAACTTTGCGGCTTGTGAGGCCGTCCGCGCAAGCGAGAATCTGGCTTTCGGCCAAAACGAGTGCGACAACGAGGCTTTCTGCGCCACTCTGCACCCGTTCATTCGCAACACCGT
>JAGCYH010000041.1 GCA_017960905.1 Bacteroidales bacterium | reverse complement strand
TTCTTAGCATTATCCCAAGCACCGCCTGCATTGTTGAGCATAATGGCAAGGGTGAAGCCGGCGGTCAGGCCGCCGCCTAACAGACCTATAACACCCGATACGCCAAAAAGCAGACCCACAGCCACCGGCACGATGATGGCAAGTAGCGACGGCACTATCATCTCGTGCTGAGCGCCTTTGGTCGAAATCTCTACGCAACGTGCGTACTCCGGACGGCCGGTGCCGTCCATGATGCCCGGTATCTCGCGGAACTGACGACGAACCTCATCGACCATCTTGCCGGCGGCTCTGCCGACGGCTTTCATACTCATGGCACAGAAGAGGAAGGCCATCATGGCACCAATGAACAAACCGCCCAACAACATCGGGTTGAAGAGCGACAAGTCGAATGCCGAAACGAAGTCGCGTATACCGGCAGTAGCAATATTAACAGCACCTTCGGGTGCGTTAGTGGCCGAAGCGGTGCAGAAGACGGTTTCGCCTATCTCTTTTATGCCGCCGTTGCCGTTGGCAAGGCGGGTTATCCAGATGCGTATCTCCTCCATGTAAGCCGCCAAGAGAGCCATAGCCGTAAGTGCGGCTGAGCCTATGGCGAAGCCTTTACCCGTAGCAGCGGTAGTATTGCCAAGCATATCGAGTGCATCGGTGCGCTGGCGCACCTCTTCGGGCAAGCCCGACATCTCGGCGTTGCCGCCTGCGTTATCGGCAATAGGACCAAAGGCGTCGGTGGCAAGTGTTACACCAAGTGTAGAGAGCATACCGACAGCGGCGAAGCCGATGCCGTAAACGCCCATGGCAAAACTCTCGCCTCCACCTGCAAAGAAGTATGCGCCTATGATACCGGCTGCAATAACAACTACCGGAATCCAAGTGCTGTACATGCCTACGGCAATGCCTTCGATAATAGTGGTGGCGCTACCTTGCTGCGTCTGACGCGCTATGCCGCGCGTGGGTTTGTACTCGTCGGATGTGAAGTACTCGGTGCCCTGACCAATGATGACACCTGCCGCCAAACCAGCTACAACAGAGCCAAATATGCCCCACGTTACCCAGCCAGCCCAGGCCATAAGTGCCATAGCAACAAGGATGAGGAACGAACTGCCGCCAGTACCGAGCAACAATGCGTTGAGAAGGTTCTTCTGCGAAGCACCTTCTTTTGTGCGCACGGCATAAATACCTATAACTGAGAGGATTGTACCAATAGCTGCAACGAGCATCGGCGCAATCACAAGTTTCGACTGCTCCAAGTCGGATATGCTTGGTATGGCAGCACCGAGGGCAGCAGTGGCAAGTATAGAGCCGCAATACGACTCATAAAGGTCGGCACCCATGCCGGCAACGTCGCCTACGTTATCGCCGACATTGTCGGCGATAGTAGCCGGGTTGCGGGGGTCGTCTTCGGGAATACCAGCCTCAACCTTACCAACAAGGTCGGCACCCACATCGGCAGCCTTGGTGAATATGCCGCCGCCTACGCGGGCGAAAAGCGCCTGCGTAGAGGCGCCCATGCCGAATGTAAGCATAGTGGCCGTAATTTCAATGAGTTTCGTGTGATCGTCGGTTCCAGGGTGCACGAACGTCAGTCCGCAGAACTCAAGACCGTTCTGCATGTGCTCAGGAGTGAAAATGCAGTCGTTGAGGAGCCAGAACCAAGCGGCAATGTCGAGCAGGCCGAAACCTACAACAACCAAGCCCATGACAGCACCGCTACGGAAAGCGATGCGCAAACCGCTATTGAGCGACTTGGTAGCGCCCTGCGCTGTACGCGCAGAGGCGTTGGTGGCGGTCTTCATACCCAGATAGCCGCACAAACCCGAGAAGAAACCACCAGTGAGGAATGCCACCGGCACAAACGGGTTCTGCACACCCAAATAGGCAAGCACTGCAAGTATAACTGCCAGAATAATAAATACTTTGATAACGACTTTATATTGCCTGCGCAAATAAGCCATAGCACCCTGACGGACGAAACTTGCTATCTCCGCCATTCGGGGCGTTCCTTCGCTACTCTTCATCATGTTGCGGTAGAACCACCATGCAAAGAATAAGGCTATCGCCGAACTTATCGGTACGAGCCAAAACAACTGATCTATCATAATTTATAGTTTTATTTGTTTATTTTATATTGCGTTTTTATATACCCTCGGTTTTGGTTTGATAAAAGTAGTAACTATTTTTTATATGTTTTTAATTTTTGGTCAATATTTTTCAAAAAAAATAATAAAAGCCTCTTTCGTTTCGTTTTTGTTTCGGTGTATTTTTGCACAATAATAATGTAACTGATGCAATCGGGGATACTCAAAAACGTGGCCAAACTACTGGCAGCCAACATTATAGCACAAATAATCGGATTCCTTGTCTATCCGATACTCACCCGATTGTACGTGCCCGAAGATTTTGGCGTGCTTAACTTGTTCTTAGCCATTGCCGGCGTAGCCACTATTTTTTCGACCGCCGAATACCAAAACGCCATTCTTTTGCCGCAAAGCGACAAAAGCGGCGCTGCATGCTTCCATGTGGGATTGGCAATCACGCTGGCCGTTGGCGCCATTTCGGCGTTGGCAGTACCGTTCGCCGAAGAAATCTCTGCACTGTTCAACGTGCCCGAAATAACCGACTTTATATGGCTGTTACCTATATATATAATTATCATATCGCTCTGGACGTTGCTCAATTACTGGTATACGCGGTGCAAACGATTCACAGCCGTGAGCAGTTATCTGCTCACGCAATGCACGGCAAGCGCGGGACTCAAGTGGTCGTTCTACTATGTGATACAGAACGGCGCAATGATAATAGGCACGGTGTGCGCACAAGCGGCCGCCGTAGCAGTAAGCATTGCGGCCAACTTTAAATCGGCTCTGAAACCGCTTCTCAGCATCGACCGCACCGAGTGTCGCCTGATGGCGCGCCAATACGCCAACTTCCCGAAGTTCGCCATGCCGCGCGCCGTGGTCAACTACCTGAGCAGCAATCTGATGATACTGCTTCTCACGCCTTTCTTCTCACTCTCCGACATAGGCTTCCTCGGCATGGCGCTCACCTTGTCGCTCACACCTACTCTGCTCATTATCAGGTCGGTATATCAGGTGTTTTTTCAGAATACAGCCGAGCGCGTGCAAAGGCGCGAGAGCATACTGCCGTTTTTCAGACAACTCAGCCTGCGCACCATCTTGTTTGTAGCGCCACTATTCGTGGCGCTCTATTTCGTTCTGCCACAGCTCACTGCGCTCATTCTGGGCGACGGATGGGAAGCCTCTGGAACATACATACAGGCCTTCCTGCCGTGGATTTTCACCACTATAATGGTCGGTCCGATAAGCTATCTGACCGATATTTTTGCTAAGCAGAAAATAGAACTCATACTCGAAATAACTACCTTCGTTCTGCGCCTCGCAAGTCTGGTGGCCGGCATTTTGGCCAACGACTTCTTCTTGGCTATATTGTGCTATAGCTTAGCGAGTTGCACAACGCGCATTGCACAACTGATTTGGTACCAACACCTCATCGGACAGTACGAGAAGAGCATACAGGCCGGCGCATAATCGCGCCAACTCTGGTAATGAAAAAAAGAGTTGCCCGTCGCGGGCAACTCTTCAATTAACATTCAAAACAATAAAAACAGCGCTATTGTCAACTCATTTTCTCGAGCGGATATTTGATACCGCTGTACTGGGTCAGTTCACAGACGAATGAGCCGACAACCAAATCGAATTTTATCTTTATAGGAATACGGTTTCCGTCGCATGAAATCCAGACCTGCATATCGTCTTCGGTCTTGAACGAGCGGCCGACCTCGGTGATAGGCGAGAACTTGTGGCACATCACCTTGCCGACGCGGGTGCTAACCGCCTCACGGCCACGGTATTTGATGAGCAACGGATAAACCTGTCCGGCGAAATACGTCACGTAGCGAATGGTATCGCCTATTTCGAGATTATCGTCGAACGTGTTGTTGCGGGCGTGATAGAACGCCGAGACAACGTCGAGGATTTTAGCAGGCACATCCTCGGTGCCTTTTTTCAGAGTATAGACTTTGTCCAACTCACGGTCGTACAATATTTCGTCGTAATAGCGGTAACGACCTTCGCTGATGTTACGAACGGCTTTTATAGGGAGTTGTGTATTAGGGTCGATGTAGCTTTCGTATGTGTCGCGCACTTTGAAAATCATATCGGGCAAACCGGTTGTGAAGCCGTTGCAAACCACGTGATTGGCTTTGACACCATCCATGATGGTGTCTTGCACCGTGAAGTTGGCTTTTCCGCCCACGATGAATCCGTAGCGCATTACATATGTAAGTTGTTCGCCTGCACCGTATGCTATATGACCCGTGTTACGGTCGGCGGTGATTAATTTTTGAGCCTGTGCTGCCACGCTTACTATAAGCGACATTGCAACGATTAAAATTCTATTCATAATCTTATGCTTTTATTGATTTGATGAAAACAAATATGCAAAAGGCGTGCCAAAGAAAACTTTCTTGGAGAAAAAAGTTTTCACAAAAAAATCTTCGTCAATTTATTGTGTTTGTAAAAACTAAAATATACTTTTGCTTTTTTAAATAAAACTTAATAATTATGACAAGTAAACATCACTTCTCTATCGGAAAAATGCTCGCATCTGTTGTTGTCGTTGCGGCTCTGTGCGCGTCGTGCGGCGAAGACAAGAATGTGCAGCGATTCAAAGACGCTGCGATGCAGCTCGACAACACAACACACACTCTTACATCGGAGTTTGACTATTGGCCCGAATGCGGCATACGCGTAACGGGCAGCCACTTGGCGTCGCTCATTTCGCTGAGCGAACTGGAGCAGATGGTTCCGTCGCCACTTTACGTTTCGGGTCCGCACAAAAACGGTCAGTGGGACCTCAACAACGAATCGGAATTCGGTCACTACAACCCCAAAGCCATACAGTACTTGGCCGACCTGGCCAAGCAAGCAGTGAGCGACAAGGTTTTCGTGCAAGCCACGAAACCCCTTATCGATCAGTATCTTGGCCGTCAGATGAAAATCCTGATGGTGCTTCATGACGCGCTCTACGATGAAAACATGTACGACAAAGAGGGCCGCGAGACTGTACTCGAAGACGCCCTCAGCAGCGAAGGCTACTGTTGGCTTCTGAACTCGATAAATCTCGATGATGACTCGTACGTTTATGGTAATACTGGCAATCAGTTCGTATACTTCTGGGCACGTCGTTATGCCGATGGCACTATCGACCAGTTCTACGATGGTCTGAGCGCTATCTACAAAGCATATTACCCCGAATACGTATACGACCTAAACGACTATTACAATGAGTATTACGGCGATGGCGATTACTATGAAGAAGAGTACGAAAGCGATTATGACTTCGATTTTGAATCGTGCCAAGTAGCCGAAAACGAAAAAATCAACGAAAGCAGCGCTGTAAGCATGATTAAAGACGCTATAAGCGACCTCGACAACAGCTACAACGTATTCAGATACGAAGGTGATGGCTGGCCCGACGGCAACCTGCGTAACATCGGCGCTCACTTGTTCTCGCGCCTCTGCCTGAGCAAGTTAAACGCCATGCTGCCTTGCGAACTCTATGTTTCAGGCCCGCACTCAGCCGACCGCTGGTACTTGTATTCTGAAGACTTCGGCCACTACAACCCCGAAGCAATTAAATACCTCAACGGCTTGATTAAGAAAGTGGTTTCGGACAAGAGCTTTGTACAAAAGACAAAACCCATTGTCGACAAGTACCTCAAAGCACAGATGACAATAATGAAAGACCTGTATGAAGCACTCAACGACAAATCGAAATGCTCAAACAAACAGGCGTTCCTCGACGAAACCATGAAAAATTATGGCGGTGGCGGTTTCTACAGCGATGGTGAAACTGGCGAATTCTATCGCAGCATCGAGTATTTCCAAAACGAAAACAACCCGTTGGTTTACGAAGGCGGATTGTTCATGTATTTCTGGGCTCGCCGCAATGTCGATGGCACTATGGACCTGTTCTACGAAGGTCTGAAAACCATCTACGACGCTTATTATAAATAAAATACAGAAAACAAAACGATAAAATGTTCCGATACACGTTGTGTGTCGGAACATTTTTTTTGTAAGTTTGCAAAATAACACCAAACTAATACCGACAATGAACACACAAACGACCCCGACACCCGACGAGTTCCTTACGGCCATCGAAGACGAAGAAGGCCTTGTGTACAGCGCCGACGGCAAGAAACTGCTGGCCTGCACCAATCCTTACCTGACAGTTTGCAGCATACGCAGCGGCACCGAAATCATCTGCGACGGCGCATTCTACATGCCCGACGACGAAGCAAATAACCTTTGCCAACTTCTGCGCATTGAGTTGCCATACACCATACAATATATTGGCGCTGAGGCGTTTATGAGTTGCGCAGAGCTTGCGTACATCAATATTCCGATGAGCGTACGTGAGATAGGCGCAGCTGCTTTCAGCGGCTGCGCGCAACTGAAAATCGACTCACAGAATCCGCGCTTTAAGTTTGAAAATGAAACACTTACCGACGTCGGCAACAATACGCTGATAGCATACTTGGGCTCAGAAGCCGAAGTAACGGTGGCCGATGGCATACAAGCCATCGGCGACGGCGCGTTTACTTGCAACACGAATTTGCTGGCCATATCAATGCCCGACACAGTTACGTGCATTGGCAACAGCGCCTTCTCGATGTGCAACAACATGCAGACGGTGTCGGTAGGCAACGGACTGCAGCATTTGGGTGAAAAGGCGTTTCACATGTGCTACGCTTTAGAGCGTATCGCCCTGCCCGACACGCTGAAAGAGATTGGCAAAATGGCGTTCGAGAATTGCGCGGCACTGCAGGAAGTTAAATTTCCAGCAACGCTGGAAATTATTGGCACACAAGCCTTTAATAAATGTGATGAACTGAGACGCATAACATTGCCAACCACACTGAAAACGATTGGCGACGAAGCTTTCGGACTTTGCAAACTGGCGGGCGAGATAGTATTGCCGCCATCGGTAGAGATGTTGGGGCGATGCGCGTTCCGCTTCTGTTACGACCTGACGCGAATTGTCATTCCAGCATCGGTGAAAGAGATTGGCGGCGGCGTTTTCAACGGTTGCACAAGCTTGGAAGTCACATCGGAATCGCAGCGTTTCGTTGTCGTCGACAACGAAATGCTCATCGACACCGCTGACAATACGCTGCTTTCATGCTTCAAGTCTTCCGGCGAAAACAACATTCTGATATGGAACAAATTCGAGATTCCGAGTCATGTGACGCACATAGCCGACTACGCCTTCGCCCATGCGATGTTCAGCTCGCTGACTATCCCCGAAAGCATTTCATTTATAGGCAAATACGCTTTCGAGAGTTGTATGGCATTAGACAGAATAACACTGCCACCGACAATAACCGAGCTAAGCGAAGGGCTATTCTCGGGCAGCGGATTATACAGCTACACGGTGAAAAGTCAGATAAAAAAGATTGGCGGCTACGCATTCAAAAGCTGCTTCAGCCTCCGAAGCATACAGATGGAGCCTGGCGTAATGGACATAGGCGACGAGGCCTTCTCGATGTGCTACGACTTGCAAGAGGTGCAATTAGCGCCAACGGTTAAAACCATTGGCAACAGTGCTTTCGCCCGATGCGAAAAACTGCAACAGATAACACTGCCCGACACGGTTGAAGACTTGGGCGAATATGCTTTCGCTTGCTGCGAAAGCCTTGAGAGAGTACGGCTTTCGCCAAACATAAAAAACATAAATGCCGATACATTCTATGGTTGCAACGCCTTGGAACAAATCGTTGTTCCGAGAGGTTACGAACTGAAATACAGAGATTTGCTTGGCGAGGATTTGGCCGGATTGGTTGTCGGAGAATAAACAGGCAACGCCACTATTGTGCTTCGATACGCTCAATTACGCGGCGCCACTCGTCGGGGAAAGGAATGCTCTGGCGAGTGCGCGCATCGACCGAGACCATTGTCGAGTCGGAGACGGTGCAGATGCGACCATCGATTTTGCTACGCAAAATCTGTATCATTTTCAGACTCTTATCGCCTATATGATAGACCGATGTGCCCACTTCGAGGCTGTCGGTGAAGGTTGTCTGGCTGAGGAAATCGGTCTTGTACGAGACGATGAAAAGCACCTTGTCGAGCTGGTAGAAATTATCGCCGTAGATGGCGCGCAAATAATTTGCGCGCCCGATGTCGAAATACGACTGCTGCACGCCGTTGTTGATGTGCGCAAAACCATCGAGGTCGTCGAACCGGATCTGAATGTCGATGAAGGCCTTGAAGCGGTGAGTGTTGATATCTACGGGAAACTCGGGTTGCATGGCGGCTATTCTCTTATTATTTTCACTGTTCCGTTGGCGGCAAGCCTAACAATGCTCGACGGCTTATGGCGCGAAGTATCGCTTTGGCGATACTTCACAACGTAATCCATGGCATTGACAATCTCGTCGGATATGTCGGCAAAAGTGGCGGGCGTAGGCTCGCCGCTGATATTGGCCGACGTAGATACTATAGGTTTCTGGAATCGGAAACAGAGCTCGCGGCTGAACTCTTCGCTTGTAACGCGCACGCCGAGCGAGCCGTCGGCCGCTATCAGATTGGGTGCCAAGTTCTTGGCACCATCGAGAATGAGCGTCAGCGGTTTGTCGGTGAGCTCCATCATGTCAAAAGCAACCTCGGGTATCTGGCTGATATACTGCTGAATGCGTGCGGTGCTGTCGAAAAGCGTAATCATGCTTTTCGACTCTTCGCGGCGTTTGATGGCAAAGATACGCGCCACAGCTTCGGCATTGGTTGCGTCGCAACCAATGCCCCACACGGTATCGGTCGGATAGAGTATCACTCCGCCACGTCGCAGCACCTCGACAGCATGTTTAATATCGTCGTTCATCGTCTTCTAAAGCGTTGTTTTACTGATATTTATCAGAGCAAAGCATTGAGTTTCTCAACAATAACAGCTTTCGACACAGCGCCGACCGTACGGTCGACGAGTTGTCCGTCTTTGAAAAATAGCACAGTAGGTATCGATCTGATACCGAAACGTGCCGGAACGTCGTTGGCGCCATCGACGTCCATTTTGCAGACCTTCACCTTGCCGGCGAATTCGTCGGCAATGCCTTCGATAACAGGTGCGAGCATGCGGCACGGAGCGCACCACACCGCCCAGAAATCAACTATTGCCACGCCTTGGGCTTGCAGTACTTCGGCATCGAAGTTGTTGTCATTAAGTTCTGTCATTTTATTCTGTGTTTTAATTAGTTCCTTTTTTAGCACTGATGAAAACCGAGCCAGCTATCTCTTTGATTAAAGGGCACTTCTCGAAAGCATTGCCAACTTTCGAAACCACTTTTATCAGTTTGCGCGGCACCGAAGGGTGCAGAAAGTCGAACGGTCGCACACTGACGTTGGCGAACTGGTTCTGCTTCAGCAGTTTGGCCATTCGCCAGCGGAAGAAAGCCGTCTCATCGGGCGAGTCGCCCATTTTGCGTTTTATGTACGGAATGTTCTTCTGCAGAGCAATTTGCGGGTTCATCATATTCGGCTCGGTGAAGAGCATTACTCCGTTGGGTTTGAGCACTCTGAATATCTCGGCCACGGCCTTTTCTATCTCAAGATGATGCAGCACGCTGCTACCGATGACGAAGTCGAACGAATTGTCGGCAAACGACATTTGATAGGCGTTGTCTTCGACGAAACGTACATTCTCGGCGGAAATATTCCGCCGAGCTATATCGAGCAGCACAGGCGAAATGTCGATGGCTGTAATGTCGGCACCGGTTTTGATTATTTCTTTGGTGAAATCGCCCGTTCCGCAGCCGAGCTCGAGCACTTTGTGCTCGGGGCGGATGCCGTCGGTAAGCATCTTCACGCGCCTCTCCCAACGCCGCTGCCCCGCCGGCGACGACCAGTTCCATATCTGTTCGGCTCCATGCTCAGCAAGGTATTCGCCATGTTTTTTCTCGTTTTCTATTCGTCCCATAACTTTTCTGAAATGCTCTGCGCAAAAGTAGCGTTTTTTTTTTTCAGAGTAAAGAGAGTAATGAGTAAAGTGTAGAGAGTAGAGAGTAATGTGTAAAGAGTAAAGTGTAAGGTATAAAGAGTAATGAGATTTTGGGAAGCAAAAACTTTCCAAAATTTGCATTTCGGGAAGCAAAAACTTTCCAAAATTTGCATTTCGGAAGACAAAAACTTTCCAAAATTTGCATTTCGGAAACAAAAAACATATATATTTGCCTCAAAATATGAACGATATGGATTTTTTAAGAATACTATCGGACCAAAGAGAAGAATTAATGGCTACTGACGTTGCCAAATTTGTTACTCGTGCTGAGGAGTCGGAAATACATTTAGACAGTTCTCTTGCGCAAGTGGTAATAGGCGTGCGGCGAAGTGGCAAATCTACAATGTGCCAAAAAAAAATACATGAAAGCGGTATAACATTTGCTTATGTCAATTTCGACGATGACCGACTATTGGGAATAAAGACAGAGCAACTTGATGATATACTGCAAGTTCTATATAGGATATATGGTGACTTCAATCACTTGTTTCTCGATGAAATACAAAACGTGCAAGGGTGGCCATTGTTTGTCAACCGCTTACTTCGTCAGGGGATGCGCATAGTAATAACGGGTAGTAACGCCAATCTTCTAAGCGGCGAATTAGCGACACACCTAACTGGCAGATACCACGAAATAAGACTATTCCCATTCTCGTTCAAAGAATACTGCATAGCTAACGATGTCGCCTTGGCAGGGTTCACAACCAAAGCACAAGCGTTGCGAATAAATGCTCTTGACAAATATCTGACACAAGGCGGCTTCCCCGAACTGAACGCCTCTGACGATCGCAAAGAATACATACAATCGTTGTTGAGCGCAGTGGTAAACAAAGACATCTGCCGCAGGTACAACATACGGTACAACAACGTTATATGGCAATTGGCAAACATACTGCTCGACCGTTTTGGGCAAGAGATATTCAGCAACAACCTATCGGATATGTTCAATGTAAAATCGCCGCACACCATACAAAAATATCTGATGTACCTAAAATCTGCATTTCTGATGGTAAGCGTTCCGAAGTTTTCGTTTAAAAGCATAGAACGGCACAGAACAGAGAAACTGTACGCCATCGACAATGCCTTTATAGCTGACCGAGATAATGTACTGATGAGCGACAACTTGGGTTGGAGACTTGAAAACGTTGTTGCAACAGAATTGATAAGGCGTTGCCATACCGAAACCGAAGCTATCTACTACCTGAGGAAACACAAAGCGTATGAAGTGGATTTTGTTAAAGTTCAACGATCAAAAATAAAACAACTGATACAAGTTACGTACGACTTCAGCAATCCTTCGACAAGGCTCTATACGAGGGAGATTGGCGGACTGCTGAAAGGAGCTGCCGACACAAAATGCGACGACCTGCTACTCATAATGATGACTGGCGAATCTAAAATAATAGAAGCCGACGGGAAGAAAATAAAGGCTGTAACAGCTGCCGAATGGCTTGTCGGAAATGACACGACATACACAAAATGAAGGCACAGCGACGATAAAAAGATCGTTTTTTTACCATAAGAATTTGTATTTATTGTTTGATACACATATCTTTGCATAAACAGAACCTCAAAAAAACGCTATTATGATCTCGACAACATCAATAAACATTTTCCTAATAGCTATATGCTTAATTCTGAGCATTATAGCATACAAATTCCCAAAGCTGATAAACTTTTACCGTTATGTTCCCGATGAAAAGAAAACGCTCTACAAAAATGTGATATCTTTCGGTTTACTGGTTGTAGGCGGTCTGATAATCGTTGCGCAGGTGGTGTTCTCGATTCTCGGAATGGAGTACTTGCAAAGCATTGTGCCAATATACCATTTCCTCATATACGGCCTCGTCTGTATTCTGATGTTATTGGTTATGAGAGAGACTGTTAGCAGCGTACGCAGAGCAGCCGAAATAAGAATAAGCATTTTTGTTGTTGTCGCTTTCTTGCTCACATTCCTACACATTACACGCGAGGCCTCAATGACATTCACCGACTCTGACATCGTTGTCGATAGCAGTTTCGGGAAAAACATTCCGATTAATTCGATACGTAACGTCGAAATGGTGCAGAAACTACCTGCTTTGAAGACACGTGTCAATGGTCATTCGGGGTTCGACGGCATAACCAAAAACGGAACGTTTTTGAAAGCCGACAACACGAAATGCCAATTGTACGTCTTCAACAATAAAAACATCATAAAAATCACCACCGATGCTGAAGATGTATACGTTAGTCTGAGCGACGAGAAGAAAAACGACGATTTTTACAACAAACTGCTGACGGTAGTTGAAAAATAGAGTAAACGACTGAAAAACAAACAACTTTTGCAAAATAAAAACCTCAAAAAAACGCTATGAATTTTTTTAATACTACGGCACTTGCGTTGTGCGGAGCAATGGTTGTCGGCGCTTGCAGCTTGATGTCAAAACCCTTTGACCCTCAGAAACTTGACACATATTTCGATGCTATCGACGGGCACTTTATGGGATCGGTGGAGATGCAAAAAGACGGCGAGACAATTTACAAACGCTCGCTCGGCTACGCCGACCTCGAGGACAGCATTCCTACAACCGCCGACACGCACTACCGCGTAGGTTCAATCTCGAAAACGTTCACTTCGCTCATGATACTCATGGCCGTTCGCGATGGCAAGCTGTCGCTCGACGACCATCTCGATAAGTTCTTCCCCGACGCACAAATACCTAATGCAGAGAAGATTACTATCGACCAGATACTTTATCACCGTAGCGGCATTCACAACATAGTAACCGAGGAGTGCGGCTTTCAGTACTGGTACAACCAGCCGCAAACTGAGGCGCAGATGGTGGAACGCATAGCGCAGGCCGGCTCAGATTTTGAGCCGGGCGAGCAAATGACGTACAGCAACTCGGGATACATGCTGCTTGCCTACATACTTGAACATCTGCATGGAAAAACGTATGGCGAACTAGTTGACGAACTGATTGTCAGACCTTTAGGTCTGACAAATACGTTCAACGCACGGGCGATAGACCCCACGCATGGCGATGCGCGGTCGTACGACCCGATAGGCGGCTGGCAACTCTGCCCCGACAGCGATCCGTCGGCCATAATAGGCGCTGGCTCAGTGGTTTCTACACCGTCTGACCTCATCAAATTTCACAGGGCACTGCGTGACGGATTCTTCGGTGAAGGCATCTACGAGCAGATGTCGGAGAAAATCGACGGCTGGGGACGCGGCATGTGCCGCTTCTTCTACATGCTGTCGGAAGGCATGGGGCACAACGGCGGCATCGACGGGTTCCGCGCTGTGTTCTGCAACATCGGCAACACCGACTTTGCCATCTGCTCAAACGCCATCGATGTCGATATCAATGCAAGTGTACTCACAACGATGATGCACGCCGCAGCGGGCACCGACTATACGATACCCGAATTTGGCACGCCGGCAACTTTCGATAGTCTGCTAATAAAGCCATTTACAGGCACTTACACATCGGAACAACTAAAGCTTGATATTGAGATTACCAACGATAGCAATATGCTGTGCGGCCAGGCGACGGGGCAAGGGAAATTTCCCTTGCAAGGCCTTACCGACACAAGTTTCGTATGTTATCAGGCCAACATAAAGATAAAATTCGACACCGCGAACAACAAACTCACTCTGTATCAGAATGGCGGTGAATATGAATTTGTCAGAAAAGACAACTAAAAGAACGCCTCGGCATCGGAATGGAAGAGCCGTTCGATGTCGTCGAGGCCGAAGCGGGCCGGCTGTTGGCCCAAGTCGGGTATGTTGTACGATTTGAGCGTCTTATCGTAGTGATGCGGGTCGCGTTGCGGAAGCAAGAAGGCCTTGCTCACGTTGCCCTTCTCATCGACGTGGCAGAAGTACGGCTTGCCGTACTGCCCGTCGCCACGCTTGCTGGCAAAGACAAACCAACGCGAGTTCGACGACCAACTATGATAAGTATCTGATCGGTCGGAATTTGCAGCCGACATGTCGGGCGTGGTGCCATCGGCCAGATTCATCAATTGCAAATCACATTCGCGGTGCCAAATGGGGAAAGTGCCATAGTCGGCCACGGTGTAAAGCAGCCATCGCCCGTCGGGCGATGCCTTGGGATGGCACACCGAACCGCCACGCTCTGCGGCGTCGTAAACCACTTGCGCCTCACCCACAGCGCCCGTCAGCGTGTCGAAAGGCACGCTGTAGAGCGAGTAATGCAGCTGCTCGATGTCGGCCGGCAAGCCGACCGTATCGGCAGCGCAGTAGAACACCGACGCGCCATCGGCACTGAAGCACGGAAACGTCTCAAACACATCGTCGCGTGTGAGCGACGATGGCTGCAGCAACTTATTGTTGTCGAAATCGACGATGCAAAGGTCCGACCTGGAGTCGAACACCTCAAGCCGTTTCTCGCTTTGAGCGTGAAACGCCGGAATGACAACATTGATAGAGAAGACGCCCCAGCGGCCGCTCGGGTGCAAGTCGCCATATACTGTGCCCGAATACATCGGACTCTTCTTGAGGTTCAGCTTACGCAAATTTCCGTCGCGGCTCAATATTGCTCCGCCGTTTTTACCACGAAGGTAAAACATGCTCATGTCGCCTTTGTGAATATGGCAGTTCATGCAAGCGTTCTGCGTATTGCCGTACGACGAGATAACACGCTCGTCGAAATTCGTAACATTACGCTCGAAAATCTCTACCCAGTTGGCCACTTCGTAAGCCGGTTCCAAAAGTCTGTATGTCAGATAATTATCAATCGGATCGGCACTGACATTTATAGCCCATTGGCCCATCAGAGAGCTGTTTACGCTAATGGTGCCACCTTTGGCGCGCGAGAGCAGATCCGACCATTTATCCTCAGGGATACAGACATCGGCACCTTCGACTGTGAAGCTGAAATCGCCACAACTGAACGTTGTGGCGGCATCACCGCCAGTGTAATAGAAGTTGAGCGGGGCGATGTTGCACGGGATAGTAACGCCGCGATAGTCGGGATACATGCCAATAGGCTCGTCGCTGTGTTGTGCGCAAGCGCACAACACACTTACTATCAGCAATATGTATAGTTTTCTAATCATCTCTTTCAGCAAAATGGAAATAATACCAATATGTGTTGCCGTACAACTCCTTCATTCTCTGTTTGTTGGCTTCGGTCTGCATATAAGCGGCGCCATAGCGGTTGAAGTTGTTGACCACAAAACGATCGATGCCCAAGCGGTCGATAGCGGCGTCGGACAGCAGTCCGTCGCCGGCCAAATAGATGAGCAACGCCTCGTCGTAGAGTTTCGACCGCACTTTTCGGGGCACATAGTCTTCGACGAAAGCGCCTATATCCTTCAGCAACAGGTCGTAACAGAGCAAATACTCGTAGGCCATCATGTTGTCGGGATTGGCTTTGAGCAGCGTCTGAAGTATAAGCCTGTACTGCCTTGCATAGAAAACAGTGTCGGTTTTTGGTACAAACTGAAGTTTATCCTTCCAACTGTCGTCAATCTTGCCGCCAAGTAGTCGCTCGTATTTCAGCGCCGAGCACGAATCGCCGTTGATATGCGCTATTTGCGCCAGACGGCGGTAGAAGCGCGCTCCCGACTGGCTTGGTGTAACAGTAAGACCCAACATTGTGGCATGTTCGGCCATTATCACGGCGCCCATCTGGTACCAGGCTTCGCCGGCGCAGCTCACAAAGAGCGGTCGGGTGCCTTGCTCTATAGGCAGCAGCAGGCCTTTTTCGGCCGGCTGATAGTAGTTCATCAGTTCCTGGCTAAGCCGTCCTTGTTTGGCCATTGCAAGGTTGTGGTAATAAGTACCTATGAGCTGGTGGCGGTCGTCGGCGGTAAGCCGCGCCACCTTGTCCCAGTTCTCGCGTTCAGCCTCGACAATGAGGCTGAACATCCATTCGTTATCAGCGTCGGGCGCACCATACACGCGCCACATCTGCCCTACCGACATATCTACGCTCCGCCCGAAAGCCAAGTAGTTTTGGTAGCGCACGAAGAAGTATATCGGCGCTCCTATCACGAGTAGCAATAGTGCTATGGTTATTTTTCTGCGTTTGCTCATCTGCTTGTTTTTCAGTCGGTTTCGTTTTGTTGTACGTCCTTGAGTTCCTCATCGACCATAGCAGTTATTTCGGGATAAAAGCGGAAAAACTGGTCGCGGAAAGTCTCGTAGTTCTGACGCAGTATTTTTATGGCGTCGTTGGTATTGCCGGGCAGCGAAGTGTTGCGTGCCATAATGTTGAGGGCGCGCGCAAGCACGGCCATGTTGGCATACTTTTCGAGTCGGCGGGTCTTTATCAGAAAAGGCAGCATTTTCTTTGCTTCACTCGGCAGTCGGAAATAATTGAGCAACAATATTTTATGCACGCGATTGACAAACTTGCCGAGAGGTTTTTCGGGATAGAACTCGTTCCAGTTGACAGCCAGAAAATGGTCGTAGAACATATCGACAATGATGCCCGAGTAGCGGCCATAGAGGTCTTTGAGCATCTCGCTGCTCTCTTTCACTATCGGGTGGGCGTCGGTGAAGGCGTCTATCTTGCGGTGAAGCAGAATACCCGTGCGCACCATGGGCGAATAGCTTGAGTATTTGTTGCCTTTCACAAAATCGCCTATGAAGTTACCAAGCATGACATCCGAATTGTCGTGCGACAGAGCTAAATGTGCAAGGTAGTTCATTGAGCAATTTTTTAATACAACGTTTTTGGCAAAGGTACAATTTAATTTTCAAACTTATTACTGAAAAATAGCAATATGTTAGAATTAATTGATTCAGAGCGTATTGGCTCGGCGGGCAGTTTTGGTGCGGCCACGCCCGCACCAAGCTGCAACTGGCTGCGATAGACGTAGGCTTCGTCCCATAGCGAGGCACGTATGAAAGCGCCGAGCGTCATCGGACCGCCCTCGATGATGACCGACTGAATGTTCATCTCATAGAGCAGATTTAAGATTTTTTCGGGCGCATCGGCGCCCGAAAAATCTATCCTGCGGTATATCACGTTGCCCTCTTCGGCATCTTTCAAAGCATTGACAACTAACGTTTTACCGCCGTCGGCAAAAAGCGTCAGATTGCTGTCGGCCCGCAAATGCGGGTCGATGACAACGCGCAGTGGCTGATTGCCCGTCCACATCCGAGCCGTAAGGCTCGGATTATCGAGGTTGGCGGTATTGACACCTATCATAATGGCCTGCTCTTCAGTGCGTTGCTTATGCACAAGCCGACGGCAGTCCTCGTCGGTAAGCCAGACGGGGCGCGCCGTAGCGTCGCGCACCGCATCTACGAAGCCATCAGCCGACTCGGCCCATTTGAGTATCACAAACGGACGATGCTTCTCGTGAAACGTGAAAAAACGCCTGTTGAGCCAGCGGCACTCTTTTTCGAGAACGCCAGTAACAACCTCAACGCCAGCGTTTTTGAGCATCTCGATGCCTTTGCCCGACACCTTCGAAAAGGAGTCGATGCAACCGACGACAACGCGCGGAATCTTAGTGTCGATAATCAGCTGAGCGCATGGCGGCGTGCGTCCGAAATGAGCGCAGGGTTCGAGACAGACATATAATGTGCTATAGTTGAGCAAATTGCGCTGTCTGACACTCGCAATGGCGTTCACCTCGGCATGCGGCTCACCAGCTTTGCGGTGATAGCCTTCGCCAATTATCTGGCCGTCGTACACTATCACACTGCCTACCAATGGGTTAGGATATGTCATTCCCTCTGCGCTACGCGCCAGTTCGATGCAACGGCGCATAAAAAGCTCGTCGGTTTCTGTTTCTCGTTTCATATTTGGTATTTTTGCACCGTGTAAAATTATGAATTATTGATGAATAACGAAACGCCCACGTTGCAGATATTGTGGAGGCAGATAGCCCAAATGCTAACCGAAACGGCTGGCAGTGAGGCTAATACAGTGGCAAAATATTTATTGTGCGACATGCTTGACATGTCGCAAACGGAGCTCATTGTCCACTCTGCCGATGCTGTTACGGCCGAAATGCGTTCGCGCGCGCTCGACAGCGCCCGCCGGCTTGCCGACGGCGAGCCGCTGCAGTACGTAACGGGCAAGGCGTACTTCTGCGACCTGGTTTTCGGCGTGGCGCCGGGCGTGCTTATTCCGCGCCCCGAAACAGCAGAACTTGTCGATATCGTTGTGAATGAGCATTTTAACCAAAAGGTTAAAATACTCGACATTGGCACTGGCAGCGGCTGCATAGCCATTGCGCTCAAACATAAGTTGCCGCAAGCGTCGGTAACTGCCATCGATGTGTCGCCCGAAGCCCTTGCCATAGCAAGGGCGAATGCCGAACGGCTTTCGACCGAAGTACACTTCGCTGAATACGACATTCTACTGTCCGACAATGATTTAGGCAAGTTCGATGTTATTGTTAGCAATCCGCCATACGTTACCGAGTCGGAGCGAGGCGCCATGGAGCGCAATGTGCTTGACTATGAGCCAGCTACGGCACTTTTTGTTCCCGACGCCGACCCACTTCGGTTCTACCGTGCCATAGCCGATCGAGCACGGCATGGTTTGCTCGCCAACGGTGGCAAACTATACTTCGAAATAAACGAACGCTTTGGCGCAGAAATGCGCCAAATGCTTGAAGATAAAGGTTTTAACAACGTCAAAATACTAACTGACATGTACGGCAAAGAGAGATTTGCCGAAGCGCGTTTTTAGCATTCACCCCTCATCATTAATACGTTTCACCAGCTCGTCGGTAGTGATGTTGAGCAGCCGCATTTGCTTGGCGACGAACGGCAGTTCGTCGCTGAAGAACTCTTCGCGGCGTTTTTCGAGAATCTGCTCCTTGGCGTTCGGATTGACAAAGAAGCCAATGCCGCGCTGGTTGTCGATGATGCGGTCGCGCATCATCTCGGTATACGTGCGCATTATGGTGTTCTGGTTGACTCCGATTTTAGCAGCCAGTTCGCGCACAGAATCAAGCTTGTCGCCTGCCTTCAGCTCGCCCGACAATATCTTGTCGCAAATGCTGTCGGCTATCTGCTGAAATATTCCTTTAGGTTCCTTAAATTCCATATCGCTCTGTCTGTTAATATGTTATCTGCTTACGTTGGTAGAAACGAAACGCCATTGCAAAGGTAGCAAAACTTACGGCAAAAAGCACGATAGTAATTGCCACGGGCAATCCGTCGAAGAAGAAGTTCAACACGTGGACGCCTTTACTCAGCAACGCTACGTTGGCAATGACAACGAAATTTGCCGCAAACATAAAGACGAAGAAGAAGACCAGTCCCCACGTTGGTGAGTTGGAGTTGCTCAGTCCGTCGAAAATCCTGAAGTTGTTGAGCATCATGGTTATGCTCACAACGACAAGCACCAGACAGAGCCTGTCGGGGCGGAAGTAAGTAGCCATAAATGGCAGATAACCGCCAGAATATCTGTTGGTTATGACCTCGGCGCCATAGAGCGCCGAGCCTATCAAGAGCGGCAACACCAGCGCCGCGCCGACGAGCACTGCGAGGTCGGCGGCGAACTTCTCGTGAACCGAAACAGGAAGTATGAGCCGGCGCACATAGTCGCTGTTTTTTGACGAGTAGTTGTGTATCTCCAACGACATAACACAAGCAAACACCATGCTCACATACAGCCCTGCCGACGGTGTGGGGGCGCAAAACTCGACAAGGAACGACAACGCCAGCAGCAGCAGTGTCATAACTGAGAAATAAACCCGATTGCTCGCCACGTACACTTTAGCGTACGCGACAAATCGTTGTATGTCAAATCTTTTTCTCATAATAAATCTCGTTTTTGTATAAGAAATAGCTTAAAAACCAAAGCATTGCGCCTATCAAAAGAAAGTATAAGTAGCTGAACCGAATGAAGAACAGAATAAGAATTATGGTGTAACCGAGGTACGACAAAGCGAACAAGACAATATAAGGCCAGCGCTTGACGCTCGTCTTCAGAAGTCGCTTCAGCACATATTTGAGCGTGATAATTGCGCCGCTGAAGAAGATTGCGTAAGCGAAAGTCTCTATCAACCTATTGGCCACGAACGAGGCTACCACCACATCGGGGAAAAGAATCAGTCCGGGCAATGCTGTAACCAACAGCCACACACAGCAAACAACTACCGAGATTATCAAGCCCAACAGTATATTGCTGATGTATTTTTCTTTTTGCGAAACGGGCAAAATTCTTGATTTATAAGAGAATACAAACGAATGCAACATATTGACGAAAACGCTGACAAACGCGGCAGAACCTGCTAATATTTCAAGTATCAAGTGCAACGTTGCGCCGTTGAACAGTTTTGGCACTATTTCCGTCATTCCACGCATCATCAGCATCATATACGTGCCTATAAACACAGGAAATACCAGCTGTATTATAGTCGAAATCTTCATGCTGGGTGCAATAGCACGCATATAGAGTATTATGCGCTGGACGCTGAACGAATCTCTCCTGACATTATTATTAAAATTCTCATTCATAAGCAATTATAACTTAAATTAGTCTTCTTTTGAAAATGAAAAAACTCACAAACCACAAAGCGAACCCCACTAATAGAGTGACCGTCAGATTGTTGGCTATCAGTTCTCTTATAAAAGCCTGAACGCCATCTATTTGTATGACCGCTATTGTTAACAGAAATACTATAAAATGAAAAAGAGCCTTCTTTTTTATGTTGGACGTTGGCACTATAACATTAACAAGCATCAGAGCCAAGAACAAGGCGAAACCGCAGACGCAAACAACAAACACTAATGAGTTTTTAATGTAAATTGCGATGTCGCCTACCTCTTTTTCGGGCATCAGCTTTTGCGCCAAATATGCCACAAGTACAATTACAGAAACGAGCAAAACACCCAAAATAATTCCGCACAAAGAGTTGCCTAAATACGCCTCTTTCTGTGATATAGGCAAGACGTTCAGACTTACGACGTTGATGAAAAAAGGCATTAGAGTGAGCACATAAGCACCACCATACATCATACCCATCAGCCCTAACAGATTGGGTTCTTGTTTTGACGGCATTATTGCAAACATTATTGTAAATAAAAGCAGCATTGCAAGCATCGTCAGAAACATCACGGACTGAAACGGCAACATAGACCTCATGTACAGCACCATCCTTCTCAAGCTGAACGAATCTCTCATGGTATTAGCGTTTTTGAGGGTTTGTGAGGGCGCTGAAGAGCAGTTCGAGGTCTACCTCGGTCTGCTGGCCATTTGCTGGCACCACGGCGCGGTAGCCGCCCGCTGCCTCTTCGGCGTAGATGGCGCCTGCTCCTTGAGGCGAGTCAGTTGTAACAAAAGCGTACTGCTGAGTGATGTCCCAAAGGGTTTTGTTGAGCACTACGCGGCCATCGTCGAGTATCACCACGCGGTCGATAATGTTGTTGATATCAGCCACTTGGTGGGTCGAGATGAGAATGAGCTGTTGCTCGGTTGTCTCGCTTACGATGGCTTTTTTGAAGTACTTCTTAGCCGGAATGTCGAGCCCATTGGTGGGCTCGTCGAAAAACATTATGCGGCTGTTCGTTGCGAGGGCAAACGACACAATGAACTTCTTCTTCTGTCCGAGCGACATGCGACTCAGCTTAGCCGTGACGTCAATCTCAAAGTTCTGCACCAGGCGATCGAACTTCGCCTGATCAAAATCTTTGTAGAATGGTTTGTAGAGCTCTACAAACTTAAGTCCCGAGAGCGAGGGCAGATTAAGCTCGTCGGGGATGTAATAGATGTTTGCGTAGAAGTCGGCATAGCGTTTGCTGGGCGTGAAGCCCAGAATATCTATTGTTCCCGATTTCGGGAACATAAAGCCGCACAGGAGTTTAATCAGCGTGGTTTTGCCGGCGCCGTTGAGACCAAGCAGACCCACAATGCCGCCACCGTCAATCTCGAGGTTCAGGTTGTCGAACAACGCCTTCTTCTTCGAGTACGAAAACGTCAGATTATCAATCTTTATCATATCGTTTTAGTTTTTGTTATTTCGTTATGCTGTTATAGTTAAGTATAACAGTGCAAATATAATGGACATTGATTTTTAGAACCAAATTTTTTAACATAAAAATTTCATTTTTTTTCGGTGAGCGTGGTTTTTTGCCCCGTGCGATAGAAAATATACGGTTGAAGTTGGCGGTCAGAATAAAGACGGCAGCCAAATTGCAGGCATCAAAGATGCCTACATTGCTGCCGATAATATTGAATATGCTCACGGGAATAAAATTCCTCTTTGGCTATTTGGCTTTCTTTACTGATTCCCCATCTCGCCCATGTAATACTCTATGATTTTGCATTTCATTACAAAATCGTACTGATTTTCAACTTGTTGCGCGAGAGTCTGCATGTATTTCGACTTTATCTCGTCGAGCTCAATGTAGGTGCTTTTGCCCACTTCGTAGTTTATCTGCGCATACTCGTACGACTTCTGCGCCGAGAGCACCGACGACACCGAAGCTTTCAGTACTTCGCTGGCTGCCTGCGCGTTAGCGCAGGCGGTGCAAATCTCTTTGTAGATGCTTTTCTGTGCATCAGTTATTGCCAGCTCCTGATTTGTAACCGCCAAACGCTGACTGCGGACATTGTTGCGCGACTGTAACTTATTGAAAATCGGAATGTTGACCGAAAGACCTATGGTCTTTCGCGCATTCTGGGTAATCTGGTCGCCAAACGACACGTTGTCCATGTCCTGATAGCGGTAGTAGGCATTGCTGTACGAAGCCGACAAACTCACTGTAGGATAGTAGTTTGCCTTAGCCACCGAGATATTGTTGCGCAGACTTTCGAGCATATACTGCTGCTCTTTGAGTTGTGGCGTCAGCGAGAGCGATTTCTGATAGACCTCATCGGCCGACGGCAAGCCGTCGGCGTATGCGGCTATGAGTTGCTCAATATCAACGTTTTCAATGTCGAAAGTACTATCGACCTCTAATTCAAGAGCTTGCACAAGGTCGAGAATAGCCATATCAACATCATTCTGCGCTCTGATTATCGTTATGCGGTCCTGTTCTTTCTGAGCCTCAGCCTGATAGAGGTTCGACTTGGGCGCCTTGCCGTTCTCCACCATCACTCGGGTTGTAGCGAGCTGTTTCTCGCTCAGAGCAAATTGATCTTTGGCAATTTGAAGTATGGCCTTCTGATAGAGAATCTTCAGGTAATACGTTGTTATATTGAGCGTTATGCTCTCTTTGGCCGACTTCAGACCCTCGAGAGCCGAGTTGTACTCGCTCTCGTGGGCGCGACGGTTGTACACGTTTTTCAGTCCGCTGAAAAGCGTTACCGACGCGTTCAAGTTGAAGCTCGAGTTGAGCGAGCTGATGTCCTTTATGGTGCCGTCTTTCGACGGCGACCTCCCGACATCGTAATTCTCACTCACATTGGCATTTATGCTCGGCAACCATTGCCATTTGCTGGTGTTGAGCGAGAGCTCCTTATTGTCGAGATTCTGCTTCGACTGCTTTATCTGAATGCTATTGTCGATGGCATAATCGACGCACCGCTGCATCGACCACGTGTTTGTTTGCGCTGCCAACTTGTTGGCAGCGAGCAACATAAGCAACACGATTGCCGGTTTTCTAAAATACTTTCCCATCTTTCACATTTATTATTCTGTCTGTTGAGTCTGCTACGTTCTTGTCGTGAGTAACTATCAGTATCGTCATGCCTTCGCTGTTGGCTTCGCGCAAAAGCTTCATTATCTCCACCGAGGTAACGCTGTCCAACGCGCCTGTGGGCTCGTCGGCCAGTACTATTTTAGGTCGCGTGACCAAAGCGCGGGCAATGGCAATGCGCTGTTTCTGACCGCCCGAGAGCTCGTTGGGCTTGTGAGTGGCCCATTCGCGCAGACCGACCTTCTCAATGTATTCGGTTGCCAAGAGCTCTCGTTTTCTTCGCCCAACGCCTTGATAATAAAGCGGTAAGGCGATGTTCTCGAGCGCGTTTTTATACTGTATCAGGTTGAACGACTGATAGACGAAACCGATTTTTCGGTTTCGTATGGCGGCCGACTGCTTGTCGGTGAGGTCTCTGATGAGCGTACCGTCGAGCCAGTACTCGCCGCTGTCGTAGCTGTCGAGCAGCCCGATGATGTTGAGCAGCGTAGATTTGCCCGAGCCCGATGCGCCCATAATGGCCACCATCTCGCCTTCGGCAACGCTCATATCCACATCTTTCAGCACGTGAAGCGATGTGCCGCCAGTGTACGTCTTATTTATTTTCGAAAGCGTAAGCATCATTGTACCGCTTGAAGTATTAATGGCAAAGCTACAAGCAATGCTGCCGGAATGGCGGCGCAAACTATTGATTTCCAGTTACTAAGCCCGAATATTCGCCTTACGGCAAATATAAACATAACATACACTGGCACGCTCGCAAAGTTGTTTATCAGCGATGCTATCCTGAAGTTTTCGTTAGTCTGCAGGAACTCCAACACATTGGCGCCTTTCGGTACGTAAACATCACTCATAAAGTAAATTGCGAACGGCATTGCGAGAATTGGAATAATGTAGAAATATGTCGAGCAGAAGAGCAAATCCTTGAATTTGCCTTTGCCCGAGAATATCACAGCTGCGACGAACACCAGCGCGGCCATAAGCACCCACGAGAGCACAGCGCCTATAAGGCAACCCACAAGCAGAACTACGGTTATCACTCCCATCGATTCTTCGGGAATCTGCATCGGCAGCGAAAATGTCAGTATTGTCGACGACAGCTCGCCAGTCAGCAGAGCGTAGATTACCAAAACGATTAGTGCGTTCCATTTTGGCAGTTTTACCAGTTTATCAATTAATCTGTCCATAATTATATATTTTTAAATTGTTAATAATCAATTCGTTAGTTTACTTTTATTTCATCGAGAGTATCGAGTCCGGCGACAATCTCGGTATAAATGCCGTCGCTGATGCCGAGCGTCAGGTCGCGGCGTTTGAAGGTGTTGTCGGGGGCGCGCACCTCAACGTATACCGAGTCGTAGCTGAATTGGAAGTATTTCTCGTCGAGAGCAACTACGTTGCTCCGACGGTCGGTAACAATGTGCATGTTGGCTGTGCAGCCCGCTTTTATCGACGAGCGGCACGAGTCGGGAATCTGCAGGTCGGCTGTTACCTCGTAGTATGCTATGCCGTTGGTTATAGCACCTTTCGGTGCTATAAGCGACAGTGTGCCGCCGACGTTGAGGTCGTCGCGAATTATCATAGAGCAAGTTACAGCCGAGCCCACATGCAGCTTCAGCACGTCGTTTTCGGGCACGTCGCCTTTGAAGACGAGCTGACGCATGTCGGCTATGCGCGCTATCGTTGAGCCTTCGCTCAACGTACCGCGCGCCATCACCGAACCGCCCTCTTTCACCGGCAAGTCGAGTATTGTGCCGTTGTTGGTGGCTTTGATGATGTTCGATACCATGTCGCCTTCGTACTTGCCTTTGAGCATGTTAAGCTCCGACGAGGTCGTCTCGTACTCCGACCTTACAAGTTTCAGATTGTTGAGCGACGACTCATACTCTTCGGCCGAAACAACCTCACTGTCAAAGAGTTTCTGTATGCGATCGAAACTCGTCTGAGCATTTTCGAGCCGCGTCTTGGCGCGGTCGAGTTCGTTCACGAGGCGTTTGTACTCCATAGGGTCTTTCACATATTGCACACGCGCAATGGGCTGACCCATAGTAACATCGTCGCCCACCTTCACGAGCAGCTCCTCAAGCACGCCCGAGATGGTCGATTTTATGTCAATCTCTTTCAGCGGCTCGATGGCGCCTGAAACTATTATCGACTGCTCTATGTCGCGCATCTGAGCGTACGTTGTCTCGTAGCGCATGTTGTCCTTCCGATTGCTGCTGCGTATGTAGATGTAACCTACCGTTATCACAAGCAGCACAATTGCTATTACACTTGATTTTTTCATATCTGTAAATTATTAATTTTCAACACGTAATGCATCTATAGGGTTCAGGTTCGACGCGTATATTGCAGGGCGTAGCCCAGCAATAACGCCCGACACCACCAGCACCATCAGCGCCGACGCCGCCACCGACAAGTCGATACTCGGCTTGGCCATTATCAGCGAGTCCTCGCTGATAAACAGCGCAATAAGTTGCAGCAACGCCCAGCCAAACGCCATGCCTATCATTCCGGCAAAGGCCGTCAGACCTATCGACTCGAAGATGAACATTGTCTTTACCTGACTCGATGTAGCGCCCATGGCTTTGCGGATGCCTATCTCTTTAGTGCGCTCTTTTGCAGTCGAATACATAATGTTGCCTATGCCTATCACACCGCTTATCAGTGTGCTTATGCCCACAAACCACATGAAGTCGTTTATCAGGTCGAATAGCGAGTTGAACGCCGACACTTGTTCTTCCAAACTACTGAAATACAGCACATTATTATCGTTTTTACTAAATTGGAATCTATACGCCAGCAACTCCCTCACGCGGTCGTTTATCTCTTTGGCGGTCTTGTCGGTTTTCGTTGAGAAATAGAACACCTGGAACTTCTTCGCGTCGGCATTTGTCGTTATGAAAGTCGAATACGGCACATACACGGCCTGCGCGTCGCCGCCCATCAAACTGCTGAGCATTGTGTTCTCTATAAGCCCAACGACCGTATAAGTCGCGTTGCCGAAGCTAAGTGTCTTGCCTATAGGATATTCGTGCGGGAAGACCACCTCGGCGACGTTCGAACCGATAAGCACCACCTTGCGGTTTTGCGCGAAGTCGAGCTGATTGAGCAATCGCCCGCTCTCTATCTCGGTCAGCTTTATGTTGAAGTAGCTCGGCGCAACAGCGTTTATGGTGAACATTCCTCGGTGCTGTCCGTTGTTCACCAAGGCCGACGTACTCACCACAGGCGATATATCGCTGATTTCTGGCACGTTACGTGCCAGATAATCCAAGTCGCTCTGCTCGAGGCGTATCTGCTTGCCTACCGCCGTCGACTTGTAACCTACCGATACCGACGAAGTTGCCACGTAAGTGGCACTTTGCGAAAAGCCCGAGAAGAGCTTTATCACGCCGTCGCTCAGTCCGTTGCCCACGCCTATGAGCAGCACCAGTATGAATATGCCCCACGAGATGCCTATGCTCGACAATATGGCTCGCGACGGGTTTCGTCGTATCGACTCTATTATTTCACTTATCAAATCTATCATAACTCAAAAAATCGTTATACTGTTATAGCTTACTATCACAGTGCAAATGTATCTACTTTTTTTCTTTTCGTGCAAATTTTTTTGAGAAAAAATTTTGAAAAAATATTATAACTTTCATTATTGAGGGCGAATGGATTAATATTCAACCCGTTCCTATTGCTTGTAAAAATCATCGCCATTCAATATTTCCTACACTATCGATTCTGAATGGACGCTCGTCCCATCCGCGAGTGTAATTCTTAAGCCAAAGCAATGTTCCAGAAGGAATACTATCGAATAGTAAGCTATTGTCGTTTGCGGTTTTGCGGCCTGTGGAAACCCATCTATCACCATCCCAATAACGTAATTCGTATTCATTTCCAGGACATACATCATTATCATCGCTACGGGGCACAATTCGGACAAACGAGACATTTATAGGATGCTCCATATCCATCCCTACCCAATTACCGTTAGGTTCTGATGTCTCAAAATTCGTTAACCAACCATCATCAAAAGCATTTTTAATGGCAGCACTATTAGCCCATTCACATGCAATCGGTTTTCCAGATAGTTGTTGTTTGTCGGAATCGAAAAAAGCCAATTCTGCAATACTGCCGTACGTTTCGTCAGCTGCAAAATATCGCCAATAACGTCGTTTGTATTCTGTAGGTAAAGCTAATTTGTCAGGGATGCTAGTGGTCTCGATTGTGTGCAAAGTTATAGCATCTGAAAAATCTGGAAGATTTGCGCATTGTATTTTGGCTCCTAATATTCGTCTCCGCTTATCGACTACATTAGCTGATTCATAGTATTTCCTTCGAATTATGATATTGCGTAATTTCTCTTTGTCACTCAAAATATATTCAATACTTCCGTCAGGGTGTAGAATAAAAGGATTACTAATTGTACGCAATCCGCGTCTATCGAAACTTAAAACTATATAAAGTACGTTACGGCCTATATTTGTGAAATTGGCTGTGACACCATCAGTTGTTCCATAATCAACAACGCTCCATATTTCATCGTGACCGTTGAAAACGGCAATGTAGCAGTATTTATCATTTAAAATGCAATTGGGTTTTAGCGCGACACTTATATCAGAAGTCCTTGTGTATTTGTCGGTTACATCTACTTCACACAAAGGAAGCGGATAGGGATATTTCGCATCTTTCTGAAATTCCATACGTTTCTGATTGATAGCGAAAGTATGACGGTACACCTTAGGGAAGCGTTCATAGGGGAAGAACTTGTGCCCGGGAACGGTTGCCAAATCCCACGCCGAAGGTAACTGCCAACCTCTATCTGTTAAAACTGTATGCCATGTGTGACCCGCTCTGAACCGTCCATAATATGGTGTCCTGTCAATAACTACAGGAATACCCACACTGCGGTATGTGGCAACAATCAGATTGATATAATCTGCACAATGCCCGAATGTCATACGTGCCATTGTTGAAACACTCAACAACGGATAACCACCGTCACGGTAAAGTCCATTACGAGGAATTTTCTGAAGCATCTCGTTTCGAACGATATCTTCCACTCTGTAAATTGTGTTGTACATAACACCCTCATTAACTCCTGTGATTTTCAACAAAGTATCGGCGAACATTTGCGGCAAAGAATCGCGCCAATAATCAAATTCCTGACATTCAACAACCTTGTAGGGGAGAAGCCACTCGCAGAACTCATCAAAGGTTAAATGCTGCGCCCACTGACGTTCTTTCCACTGGTTAAATGCATTATCAATACTATATATAAGGTAGTCGGCAGTTATTAAATAGATGTCCGAAACAGTTTTCAAATTCCCAATGTCATTTTTCTTGATGTTGGCCAAAGAGTCTATCTGCTCATCGATGCTCAAATCGGAAGAGATTACTTTCATTGCCTGTTCATAAAAAGTGTGTATTTTATCAGATGAGTAAGAGTAATGTTCTGACATATTGATGATTAGGAACCTTGCGGCCGCAAGTTTTTCTGGGTCATTCTGGTAGTGTTCCAAAACCTTTTCCAATTCAGGCCTATTACGACCGGCTTGAGACAACGCATCTTCTAACAACGTTTTATCACGATGACAAGCAACAAAAGTCAGAATAGCGAATAAAAAGCAAATCAACTTTCTCATGTTAAGATTATTTTAATAGTTCTATCTTGCCATTCTTATGCAATGAAAATGGCTCGCATATAGGTATAAGTTTTTTGCCAATACAACCCAAAACCATGTAATTAATATCTCTGCCCATTTTGTTGAAAAATGCATTATTGTTTTTCATGACACCGAAATCGACAATTATCCAATCGTTATGTTTGACATCATTTCCATATACTTCAGCAGCGATAAAAACATATTGATCGGTTAACTGTTGAGCAAGCTTTTCATCAATTTTTATTATCAAATCCGATGAAAGAAAGTATTTATCAGTTACATCAATCTTGCATAGATTAATAGAGAACGGGGACTTTGTATTTTTGGTGTATTCCCATCGTTCTGGATTGATAGCAAAAGTATTACGATAAACTTTAGGACACTTGTCGTAAGGGAAAAAACCGTAACTTTCTTCGTTTGAAATATCATTGGCAATAGGCTCTTCTATTCCCTTACTTGAAAGAATTACAGGCCACAAAGTCGCTGTCTTATATTCTTTGTCAATGGTCATTGTTGTTGGAATGCGGCCGCCTAAAGCACTCTCATCAAGAACGGAAGGTACCCCAACGCTTCGACATGCCATAACCAAAAGTTGCGAGTAGTAGCCTGTAGTTGACGGCTTCAACTTTTGTAAATCCTTTATACTTGTAAGCGAACTTCGGCCATTATCATCTATTAGATATCCATATTTCTCACGTAACGCTGTTCTGACGACTTCAGTAACTTTAGTAGCGGTGTTATACTCATCATCGTCATGGGGTGTTCGGTTAATAAGATTAGATAAAAAAGCCGAAAGAGTATCGCGCCAGAGATCAAGTTGCTGTGTTTCCGCAACTTTGTATGGCAGAATCCATTCCAAATATTCGTCAAAGGTTAAGTGCTGCGCCCATTGGCAGTTTTTCCACTGCCAAAATGTTTTATCCACTACGTCAATAATGAAACTAGCAGTTATTGTTTGTGCATCTGATTGTGCATTTTCATAGCCATATGTGTTGTGATGCGCAGGCATATTACAAATCAAAAACTCGGCAGCCGAAAGTTTTTGCGGCTCATTTTGGAAGTGTCTGAGAACACGTTCCATTTGATACCGATTACTTCCTGCTAATTCTAACGCCATTTGCAGTTTATTTTGGCATAAACAATAAGGTGCGCATAGCAGAGAGAAAGCGATTAAATACAATTTAAAACTCATTTCAACATTATTTTATGAATCAATAATCACACCATCTTTTATTTTTATTATCTGGCTTGTCTGTTGGGCTATAAAAACTTCGTGAGTAACAAGCACAATGGTTTTCCCTTGTTTGTTGATGTCTTGCAAAATCCGCAGTACTTCTGTAGTTGTTGAAGAATCGAGCTGACCAGTTGGTTCGTCGGCAAGGATAATATCCGGATTTGTTATTATAGCCCGAGCAATGGCAACCCGTTGCTTTTGTCCGCCGCTGAGTTCGTTCGGGAAATGTGTTGCCCAATTGCGTAGTCCGAATTTGTCGAGACAATCGAGAGCCTGACGGTTGCGCTCTTTTTGCCCGATACCCCTATAAAACAACGGTAAGGCGACATTCTCAACTATGTTCTTATAGTTGATAAGGTTTGCCGACTGAAACACGAATCCCAATATGCGGTTGCGGTAGCGGGCGGCTTCAGTAAACGACAGGTTCTGCATCAAAGTTCCTTTTATCAGGTATTCGCCCGAATCGTATTTGTCAAGCAACCCCAAAATGTTAAGCAGTGTTGATTTTCCAGAACCCGACGCACCCATTATCGAAACCATCTCGCCTTGCCCGATACGCAGATTGATGCCTTTCAGCACATCGAGTTTGTTGAAAGCCGTGGTATACGATTTGCATATATTGCGCAGCTCAATCATTGTCTTTGTCAATATCGCGTGTAATAACATTGTCACGGACATTCAATCCGTCAGTCACTTCACAGAAAACACCATCTGAAATGCCTGTGTTTATGTAAACCCGATAAGGTTTGTTTGTGTTGGTGTCTTTGGTGTTGACGTATGCGGTATCGCCTGAAAAGCGGATGAAACGTTCCTCGATGGCCACAACGCTGTCGCGACGGTTCAGCACAAACTCAGCCGTTGCCGAATACCCTGAACGTATGGTCGGCATTGAGTCGGTTATCTCAAACTCCGCGTCGATGGTATAGCGCATCACGCCGTTCACTTGCGTTCCTTTGGCCGAGACTTTGGTTACTTGCGCCACCACCTGCAACGAATCGTAGGCGTTGAACGTCAGTGTTACTTTTGTTCCGTAACTGATATACCGCAGATACTGCTCGGCTACCTGTGCACGAAAGACAAAGCGGTTCATTGCCGCCAGCACGGCCACAGTAGTGCCTTGATTGTAATTGTTGCGCTCAATCACCGATGCGCCCTCCTCTATAGGGATGTCTATTATGGTGCCGTTGGTACTCGATTTAACAACATTGGCCATATCGCTTCCATCAGTATAGCCGCGGCTTGAAATGTTATACAGGTTTTGCGCGGTGCGGTACTGCTCTGTTACTTGCGAAAACTCTTTTTCAATGCTCTCAAACTCGGCTTTGGCTATAACTTTTTTGTCGAATAGCGTTTTGGCCCGCTCATACTCGTTTTTCCTGTTCTCGTAGGTTATTCTTGTCAGTTCAACATTGCTGCGCAGATTCTCGACATCAGATGAATTGGGCACAAGTTTGATAGTGGCGACAGGTTGGTTTGTGACAACAAAATCGCCAACTTTAACCTTTATATCTTCCAATATGCCTGATATTTGTGATTTTATCTCGATTTCTTTTATGGGATACACATTGCCAGGAATGCGTGTTTTTTCCTCAATGGTGCGAATCTGCGGATTGACTGTCGCATAATATTCATTATCAGCCGAAATCAGTTTGTAGGCTATTGTGCCAGCAACTGATAAAAAAACGGCTGTAGAAATCACATTAAAAACTTTCATATTCTGTTAACCTCTGTTTTCGAACCTGATGGCATCGACAGGCATAATGCGCGATGCCTTGATGGCGGGGAACAAACCAGCCGCAATACCCGAAAGAACGAGCACCCATAATGCGAAAATCACCATAGGTACGTTCAACTCGGTTTGCGACATAATGGACTGTTCCGACACCAACGCACCAATCAGCAAATCGATAATCTGCAACGCGCCATAGCCAAGCAAGATGCCGACAAGCCCTGCCGACAGCGTTATCACCACCGATTCGGCCATTATCAGGCTGACTATTGAGTGCGGCTCGGCACCTACAGCCTGTCGTATCCCAATCTCGTTGGTGCGCTCTTTGACAATTATCAGCATAACATTGCAAATGCCTACAATGCCGCTCAAAAGAAAACAAAGCCCTACAATCCATATAACCACATTGATGCTGTTGAAAAGGCTCTCGAACGATGAAGTCTGCGCCTCGATGTTTGAAACATACAGAGCCTGACTGTCTTCTTTGTCGAAGTTTGATTTGTGGGCGATATAATTCTTCAGTTCTTGCTCAAAGTCAGTGGTATTCACATCGTTATTCAGCAAAAGGCAGAACGAGTTGAACGTCAGACTATAGCCGAAGCAGCGCAGATAATTGTCGTAGTGAATGTAAACCGAATTGACATCGGAAACACTGAAAACGTTGTCATTCTTTATGATGCCAACAATCTGAAAATATTCGCCAGCTATCTCGACATTTTTATTCAGAGCCTGTTTTTTCCCGAACAGGGTGTTTGCCACATTCTCGCCAATAACAGCCACATTCCGCTTATGTTTGGTATCTAACAGGTTGAAAATTCTGCCGCCACGTTTCGCTTCCAAAAGCCGCACCCTGAAGAAATCGCTGCTGACACCCGAAATGTTGAATGTCTCCACGCGCTCAGCATTCCTGACCGTTGCGTAAGTTGAAATTTGCGGTGATATGGCTCGAATCTCATCGCTGTAGCGCAGCTGCAACTCGGCCAAATAACGGTCGTCGAATGTTATTGGCGCTCCCTCGCTAATGTTTTTGTAGGCTTGCGATGTGGTTCCTCCATAAACGTACATACTCTTTTGCGCGAACGAACTGAACATCAGCATAACGCCCTTGCGAAAACCTTCGCCCGCACCCAACAGCACAACCAAAATGAAGATGCCCCACGCCACGCCAAAACCCGCAAGCACCGTGCGCACTTTGTTTTGGCGTATGGAATTGAAAATTTCAGATAATGTTTCGGTGGATGGCATTTATTATAAAGTGTACTGAATAGAAAATCAATAGCGAAAAACCGCTATTGATTTTCTATAATAATCAGTTTTAATGACTTCTTATAAACAAAAAAAATAGAGTATCCCTAACGTCTTCCTATGACAAAACGACATAGTTATTATATGTCATGCATATAATAAAAAGGATTCTATTTTTTTCAAACATTAATGATATATTTCTAATTATCCGTTTGTCTGCAATGGGCAATAACCAATAAAAGGCATCGCATTCAGTGCACTTGCAGTTAGAAATCCGGTCGGTCCTGAAAACGCCATCGTTATTTGAACACCCATTGCTAAATAACAAGCAAGCTGTATTTCGTTAACGCTCATACCTCCTTTTGACTTCTCCATTTGTTCATAATTCAATTTTTCCATAGTATAAAAATTAAGTTAATGATGTGTTAATTAAACAATTAATTATCAAGAGTATTCTTGATGTTGTTTTAACAAAGATATAAACTGACAACATTAATACACATCAAAAAACTGTCAATAACTGGTATTTTTTTACCATTTATTGGTCATATTTTACCATTTATTTCTATCAGTCATAAATGTTCCCAAAATTGGCTGTAAAAGTTGTCGGTTCCCATCAGTTGCCAGTGCGTGCCTTCACACTCAATTGCACCATTGCCCATAACCATAATGTTGTCGCTGATAAGTTTGGCTGTGTGCAACCTGTGTGTAACAAAAATAATGATTTTATCGTGTTTTAGTTTCTGCAACAAGTCACAAATAAATTTCTCTGATATTCTATCCATTGCGGCTGTCATCTCGTCCAAAATCAAGATTTGTGAAGGTTTGAACAGCGCCCGAGCAAAGGCCAAAAGTTGTTTTTGTCCGCCCGACAAATTTATTCCTTCTTCGCC
The DNA here is from genome assembly GCA_017960905.1 of Bacteroidales bacterium. GTDB lineage: Bacteria > Bacteroidota > Bacteroidia > Bacteroidales > Marinilabiliaceae > W3P20-009. Next base: position 111,934 of record JAGCYH010000041.1, on the reverse strand, counting down.
TACAATGGTCATAATACCCTGCGGAAGCGTATCGAAGAACTTGTTGAATCCATACTTGCCGCAAAAGTTCACAACCTCATTTATGTCTTTTATTGGGGTGCCAAAGCAGATATTGTCAACAAGCGTGCCGTTAAAAACATACACGTCCTGAGGTACAACCGAAATGAAATCGGAATACTGTGCCATAGGAAGTTTTGCCGCATCACCCCCGTTTACAAGCACACAACCTTTCTCTGGTTCGTAGAACCTTTGGATTATTTGGCACAATGTGCTTTTACCGCATCCGCTTTCGCCGGTAATGGCGGTTATGGTTCCTCTTTTAAATTCCGCATTCAAGTTGTTTAACAGCAGTTTGCGGCCTACAAATCTGAAATCTATTCCCGACAGGGTTAAACTGTTAATGGTATCAATTTCCGCATTTTGCTGTGTGCTTTCAACAGGTTTATTTCCAATAATTTCAAACATACGGTTGAAAGCCACCTTTGCTTCGTTTATTGGTATGGCAACAAGTGCAAGATTGGCAATCGATGGGAATAATGTACTTGATATGCCTATTATTGCCATCATCTCTCCCACACTGATGCTGCCGCCCGCAACGCGGAACGCACTGAAAGCGATTATTCCCATTAGAATAACATTGCCAGCGATGCCCGAGACAACGCCAATGCTTATTTGTGTTGTCCCCAGATTGAAAACCTTGTTCTGAAAAGCCGCATAAACAATCTTGTTCTGTTCGCGAAACACATCTTGCCGGTTGAAATTCTTTATGGTAGCAATACCGTTTATGGTGCTGATGAAGTTGCTCTCTGTTTGCGCGTAGCCCATCATAACATCTTTCTGCTGCGCGATAATCCGCTTGTTGAACCGATAAATGATAAAGAAAAACAGCGGCATACAAACAACCACGATAAGCCCTACCTGCCACGAATAATAGAGCAGAAAGGCAATCGCAACCAATGCAACCAAAGCATCGATGATGGTGTTTCCGGCCAACGAACTGATGACATTCTGAATCCGCCGGGTGTCATTCAACCGGGCAACCATATCACCAATCTTGCGGGTGTCGAAAAACGGTTTTGGCAAGTTGAGCAACCGCTCATAAAAGAAATCGATTATGCGGTTGTTGAAGTTGCGACTTTGAGTAATCATAAGTTTCTGCCGCAGTGCGTTAATGAAAATTCTTATCAGCAGCAGGAATAGGACCAGGACCAAGCCTAAAACAAGTTTTCTGATGTTTCGCTCCGGCAGAACCTCATCGACAAGTTTTTGTGAGAAGACCGACATCACCATTCCCAGCACGGCAATGGCAACACCAATCACAGCACTTGCCGATAAGATGCCAATGTCGTCGGTTATCAGTTTCTTAATCCATTGTTTTTTTTGTGTCGAGATGTCTTTCTGCATCTTGAAACCTACGTTGGGTTCAAGAGTGAGACACATTTTCGACAGCCATAGTTTGTCGAGTTCTTCGGCCTTGTAATTAACAATGCCTTTGGCAGGGTCGCCAACCACAAATTGGCCGTTCTCAAAGCCATAGCAAACAACGTAATGCTCATATTTGTTTTCGAGCGTAAGATGCAGAATAACAGGCTTGCCGTGTTCTATTAGCGCGTTTGTGTCAGCCTTGCAGCCTTCGGCATCAAAACCTGCCGCTTGCGCTGCCTGATACAATCCTAAAAGTGTTGTGCCGCGGACTGTTGTGCCGCTCAGTTCACGAAGATGCTGAATAGTTGAATCACCACCATAATATCTGATGAGTGCAAGCAGACACGCTGACCCACAGTCTGTAGTGTCGTGTTGCGCTACATACGATTTCTCTATAAGTCGTGTGTTCATAAGTCAGGCAATACTTGTTCTAAAGCTTCGATAGTTATTACCCTACGAAAGTGTTTTATTAATTGTTTATTGCTATCATATACCAACGTTTGCGGAGGTGACTGTATACCATATTCGCCAGCGAAAACATATTTGTCATCAAATAGAATAATAGAATTCTCTATCTGTTCAATTGGATGCGTAATAAGGAATTCTGCAACTTTCTCTCGTGGCGCGAATGTTACAAAAATGTTTTTGATACCAGCAAGTTTTTGTGGTTCTCGCAAAAGTTCGTTAATCTCTGCAGAGCAATATTCGCACTCTGGGTGGAAGTAGATTAACACTAAAGGTTCATTATTACTCAATTCATTCAAATCGTATAGTGTTGTACTATCAGCAGTTGCCAATTGTATATGTGGAAGTGTTTGTATTTTCTTCTCGTTTAGCTCAAGTTCGGCTTTCAAATTGCTATATCGTACTATTTGAAATAAGAGAAACCCCACCATAAAAATACCCCCAAAGATAACCGCCCATGTTATTGCAGATCTTATAGCTTTGCTTTTCGGTGATTTCATTTTTATATATTTATGCCAGATACAACACTAAGAATATTACAAGCACAATATAGAACATATAGCCTACACCATAGCCCGATACTACATAACCGAGAGCATACCGATAACTACAATGGTTTTCCGTGGCAAATAATTTAGCCATAAAAAACCAATATACTATCTCGAACACGTTAACAGCGGCAAGAGGGACAAGCAACCAACGTTCGCTTGTCTCTGCATCGGCAAGACAAACAAGTGAATAGAACCGTTGACAATCTACCGAAGTGTCGCCCATACAAACAGATATAACACTTGTTAATACCGCAGCAACAAGCATTATAATGTCGGCTTTTAGAGCCACATTGAAACACGAAGAATAGTTCGTTTTTTCCATATCACTTGCAAATAGTTCTTTCAAAAACAAACAAAGGGCCGCATACGCTACACGTATCAGTATAAATACAGGAACGATGGCAAACCCTACCCATCTGTATTGGGCAAAACTCTTTAAAAAACGTTCCTTAATTTCATCAGGAACATCGAGATTACTTATCTGCGGTATCGATACATACTCCTGCTGTATGTATGTTATTATCAGATATATGCTAACAAGTGAGATAAAAAATGGTAACTTCTTTAATTGTAACATATCAATAAATTTGTCTATATCTTTAAAAAGCAGTAAGAATACACTAAATAGTTTTTTTGACAAAGTTAAGATGGGTGAGTTAACCGTAAATAATAAATACTTGCCAATTTCTGGTAAGTTTTTACCATAAAATGGCAAGATTTTTACAAATAAGTAGCCAAAAATATGGCTTTTGCTATTTACCCGACATGAAATAGTTGTTTAGTTGTGTAGCAGCCTCGTTGTTTTGGTTGGGAATGTCTTTCATAATCTTCCCCTTCTCCATAAGCAGAATGCGCGTTGAGACGCTGTTGACAAACTCCAAATTGTGACTCGAAACAACTATTGTTGTTCCGAGTTGTTTGTTCATCGTTTGCAGAAGGGAGGCCATTATCATTTGCGAAGAAGGGTCGAGATAATTGAACGGCTCATCGAGAATGAGAACTTGAGGCGCAATAATCATAGCACCTATGATGCCTATTTTCTGACGATTACCCTCCGAGAAATTGCGAATCAGCTTCCGTTTGCCAAGAATTTCACCATTCATGAATCTATCAAACTGCTCAAGCCGTTCGCGCAGTATGGTGTCTGATATTTTATACACATCGGCAATGAAGCCAAAATACTCCTCGGGTGTGTAGAAATCGATAAGAAACCGTCCATCTATAAACGAGCCTGTATAATCTTTCCAATGCTCATCGTCGCACACTTTCTGTCCGTTGCTGCGCACACAGCCTCCGTCAGCTTTTATCAAATCTAGCATTAGGCGCATAAGTGTTGTTTTTCCGGCACCATTGTTGCCTACCAAGCCTACTATCTCACCCGACTTAATGGTCAACGACGGGACGTTTACAACCGTCTCGCCGCCATATATCTTAACCAATTCGTTTATCTGTATTTCCATATTTTTATGAGTTTATGAAACGCTCTGTCATCCTATAGCGTTTTGTTTTGAATATTCTGTACAATAGTTTAAAATATAGATACCGAAGTAGGATGCCCGATATCCCAATTCCTAATAGGGAAAGACATGCCGCAACCTCATCGAGAAGAGCAAACGCTAATAAATATATTCCAAATGATATTATTCCTGCTGTAACACTTACAGTAACTACTATTACATTCCACCCTTGAAAATTCATAAAGCCAGATTCGTTGATATTGAGCCGATTGGTTGAAAACATAGTTATAAAACAAAACTGATTAAAAAAACCTGCACAATACATTATGGAAGCAACATACTTTAACAGAGAAACTAAGCCTAAAACAATTGATGGTATTATGGACAAGCTGCCTAAAAGTGTAAGAACGAAGCAAAAAACAAATTTTCGTTGTAGCAATTCCTTAAATAGTATCGGCTTACTAAGTATCCCGCAAAAGTAATTAGCCTCTATGCCGATGAAATAACTAACTTGAAACATTAGTGCAGTATATGAAGTAGCTAAAAGAATCCACATACTTTGTGTTATCACTGGGTTATTCGACTGTATTTTAAAACTTAAAGGTATTTGTATCGCCATTAGTACTCCCATAAATAATGCAGTGAATAAGATCGTCCTCTGCCATTTTGATCGCCAAATTGAAACAAATTCCATCTTGAGATAAGAGAATTTGTAAGATTGCTTAGCCCTATATATAGTTATTGAGAAGTCTGCATATTCATTTGTTCGCCAATACAGACATTGCACCAGTATACAAAGAGATAAGTACATTATTGTACAACCCAAAAGAAGTGTCTCACCATAACCTACTATTGCTGGGACATAGAAAAAGGACACAATAAACACTATATAAAAAACAATTGTCAGAATTTTCACCAGAGCATAACTTCGCGAAAATAACTTTATTACAAGCCTGTTAAGTAGCGCAGCAAAGTAAGATAGTAACACAACAAGCACGGCACCAAAGGTACTGAAATAGGTAAAACAGAACGGCACAAAGAGTATTAGCTGATACAAGGTCCATCCGCTCAGCATGTCGTGCGACAACTCGTATTTGCGCCACGTCCATTTGTGTATAGGCCGTGAGCGTATAAAATCTGGCTTATATAGTGGCAAATGACGCATAAGAAATATTTTCAGCATCATATCGCTTGCGGCAAAAATACAAATAATAAATAGTGACATTTGTTCCAATGGAAGTTGTTCGAGTATTTCTTTAATGTTCGAGAGCTTCCCCATTAGAATATAAGGGAGCGCTATTAAGAATAAACTAACAAGAACAAGAAATATCGTTATAGCATTCCTTAGTAAATAAGGATTGCGCAGTAAACGACGCAAATCGATGAGTAAAAGTGGTCTAAGCATTTTTGACACGTATATATTCCTTTTGCAAAGTTATCAAAAAAAAGGCAAGTTACATACGCACTTGCCATTTTGCAACTTCTATTAAAACAAATAATAGATTATTTTGTTATCAACCATAATAAGGTTTGTAGCAACCAGCATACCATCCAGCAAGAACTGAGCCTGCAAAAGTCCAAAGAGACTTAGCGCAAAAAGACCCAAGTGCAATAATGTTGTTCAATCCACAAAAAATTTCAAGGTCATCCATGCCGCCGTTCACATTTACCATTTGTTCAAAATTCAACTTTTCCATAGTTTTTAAGTTTTTACAAAGTTAATAATTAATTTATTTAAAATCAAAACCATCAAGAATATCTTGAAATGATTTTTGACAAAAATATTGTTTGAACACCGAATCTATGCAATAAAATCCTACCAGAAAATGACAGAATCATACAAATAATTAGCAATATTTTACCACAAGAATAACGTTCTTAATCGTTTGTTATTCTGTTTATTCTATGCGCGGTTCGATATATTGTTCAAATCCTTTGATGCAGATGAATTTTAGAAGTCGCGCACCATATACATAAGATGTTCGGAATTGCAAATTAGAAGTCTTCTGCTCACGGACGTAATCGGTGTATTCTTTGTAGTTTTTCCCTTTTAGTTTGTTTTGATGGTATATTGCAAGAAGGTCTCCTTCGTCGAGTTTTTGAGCGGTTTGGTAATATTGTAACGCGGAAACAGTATCGCCTTGCACTTCTGCTATATTACCCAAATATAGATAAGGGCGGTTCATATTAGGCAGTTGTGTTATAACTATTTTCAGTAAGCTGTCGGCTTGCTGAAATTCACCATTGTCAAGCAGCATTTTAGCCAATCGGGCGCGAGCTGCAGTGTTTTCGTTGTCTTCACACTGCTGCCTAAGTTTTTTCAAGGCATTATTTTCAACTTCAATAGCTAGCAGGCTGTCACGATGCCATAGATCGGCAAAAAACTGGCTACATCTCAGGTCAGGTGCAATAGTAATTGCTCTTGTGTAACTGTCTGTAGCTAATACTCGGTCTTCGTTGCGCTCTGCTATCAGCCCCAAAGCGACAAGAATAGTTTTTTCGTTTGTTGCTCTTACAGCAGTACAAAGATAATTAATAGCCTTGGGGGTATTCCCTTTCATGAAATGTAAAATGCCTGCATTTGCGCAAAATACCGCATTTGTACTGTCCCTTTTACAAGCTGATTCTGCGTATATTATGGCAGAATCAATTTCAACAGAATTTAATGTATTGTTAGACAAAAAGTTAAGTAGCGAAATATTGCTGTCCGTTTCTGCGTATGCGAAGGCCAAATTTATTTGAAATAATGGGTTGTCGCTGTTCATTTCCATCGCCCGTTTTAAGTAAGCGATTCTGATCGTGTTGTCTCTTGTCGCTACGGCTTTGTTATTGAGACGTTCAGAGTAAAATGTTATCGTCGCTTTTATAGCAAATACTACAATTGTAACTAAAAAAAGTGCGAATAGTGTTCTTTTACTTTTTAAATAGTTCATAGTTGTCGCTTTTTGTTTTATGACAAATACCTAAACACATAATAATTAGCAATATAAATATGGCATCAACTTCAAAAAGCGATGAGAAAGTAATTTCACGCAGCAGTATAGCTAAAACACCCGATAAGAATATTGCGCTATTCTTGTCACCTTCTCGAATACGACGATATGAGCATTTTAAAATAGAAATGGTCAATACGAGATATGCACAAGAGCCTATAATACCTTTTTCCACCAACAATTGCAGATATGAGTTTGTGCATCGGGGCGAGAAGTCATCGCCTTGCTTTTCATTGCCCGACTGCTCAATCGCCAATGTGTAATTGCCACCACCCACACCACAAATAGGGTGTGACTTAAATACTGATATTGCTTCGTTATACTTTGCTAATCGTCCTTCTACGCTTTTCTTTTGCGAAACAGTTGTGTTCATTTTAAACGTTGTAGTAATTGCATCACTGAATGGTAATGTTACGACTATTGATGAAACAGATATAACAACACATAATTTGGTTATTACGCGTCTAAATTTTCTATCGCCCGCTAGAAATGCTGATACAAAGCTAACAGTAATGAAAGCGACAAGCGAAATATATGCTCCTCGCGAAAAACTAACTATAATGCAAATAGTTAATAAACAAGAAAACACGGCAAACAGATATTTCAGTCGGCTCTTGGTTATTGTATAACTAATAATAGGAAACGGCATAAAACAAAGAAGAACAGTTGCCCAATCATTAGACAACATTCCCCAAGGGCGGTAAAAACCCTTGTACTGTTCCAAATTGCCCATTCCTTCATAATTCTGCTTATGAATAAAGAAGAATAGCAATGTTGATAGTGCTAATACGCCTGATATATATGCTATATATTTATATAGATAGTGTGTTTGTTCCTGTTGAGTAATATATTTTTTGACAAAAAAATATAACAAGCCAACTACAAGTATTTTCAAAGTACTCAATTCGCTATTAGGCTTGTAAATAGAACCAAAATAACATATTATTTCTGTAATACATACAGCAATGAAGCAAATGTCTGGTATAGTAAAAGTTGTCTTTCCAATACTATTTGTTTTTTGCCGTTCACTATAAATATAAAACCCCGCAACAATTGGTAATATTAAGAAGCATAATATTGTTATGTTCAACAAACCAATAGAGGTAAATATACACAATATAATAAATGCCGCTAATGCAGTTTTTCTTTTATCCATTTTGAATAATTGTATTGAGCAAATTTACAAGGCATTGGTACAATACTACACTTAAATTTTTACCAAAAAATGGTAAAATCTTGCCAAAATTTGGTAAAAACAAACCATAGTTATAACTACAAAGAGTGTATATTTGATTTTCATAAAAATTCAAAATTCATTTAAGAATGAAGATTGGAAACAAATTGCGCAGTTTGCGTATAGAGAAAAACTTATCGACACAACAAGTTGCCGATATGCTTAATATTTCAGAATCAACATATCGCAAATACGAGACGAATAGTGCCTCGCCGAGTTTAGATAGATTAGAGAGTATTGCTCATATTCTCAAAAAGAAATTGATCGATCTATTGCCAGAAGAAGTTGTATGTCAGAGTGACATGGATGGTCGTTTTAACACAAATCATAGACTTGAACTATGCCCTATGTGCGAAAAATTTATAAATCATTACGAGCAATGTATAGCAGAACTAAAAGAGGAAAACAAACAGCTTAAAAGACTTAACAGATAATACTCTATATTCTTCACAAAAAAAAAAAAACGAAATAATTCATGAATGACAAATAAAAAGAGGAAGCCTTAATGACTCCCTCTTTTATTACAATACTATCTAAAAAACTTTCTATCAGTTATTCAGGGCTTCGGCACCGCTTACAATTTCTATCAGCTCGCCGGTGATAGCGCCCTGGCGGGCTTTGTTGTACTGCAGTTGCAGTTCGCCGAGCAGCTCAGTAGCGTTATCGGTTGCTTTGTGCATCGACGTCATGCGGGCACCATGCTCCGAGGCAGCCGACTCTTTCATAGCGGCCTGAAATTTGGCGTTAACGGCTTGAGGCACAAGTGCCTCAAGCACCTCATCGCGGTTAGGCTCGATGATGAAATCGAGAAAACGGCCTTTCACTTCGGTATCTACAGGCTTCACCTCGAGCGGCAAAAGCTGCTCGGTGGTAACATTTTGCACTGCCGCATTTACAAACTTATTGTAAATCAGTATTATCTGCCTGTAACCTTCGTGCAAGAACTTCTGCATCAACAGGTCGGCCGCTTGGGCAATGCCGACGGTGGTGAGATTGTCGAGCAGGTCGTTGCAATTCGCAACGACATTGTATTTCTGCGCAATGAGGTATTTGCTAACTTGCTTACCCACAGGCAGAAAATCGACATTGCCGGCAGCAAAGTCGGCGGCCAAATCAGTGCGGAGCAGTCGCTCCGCCTCCTTATTGACGTTGGAGTTGAACGCACCGGCCAGTCCCTTGTTCGACGCTATCGGCACCACAAGCACTTTTCCCTTCTGACTAATTCTGAATCCGGCAAACCGCTGCTGTATGCTGTCGATGGAGTTGCCTAAGAAATTGACCATCTGCAGCAATTTTCCGACAAAAGGCCGCACGTATTCAACCTCGTACTGAGCCTTTTTGAATTTTGCCGCCGACACCATCTTCATAGCACTCGTCACTTGGCGTGTGGTGCGTACCGAATTGATGCGTATGCGTATGTCTTTTAAATTAGCCATGGTCGTCTGCCGTTAGTTTTGGAATCGTGAACTTACTTCGGCGGCAACCTCTTCGAGAACCTTCGTCACGCTGTCGTCGATTTTACCGCTCCGTATTGTTTCGAGCACGTCTTTATGGCGCAAATCCATCATTTCGATGAACTCTGCCTCGAACTGTTTCACTTTGTTCACAGGCACGGTTTTCATCAAACCCTTTGTGCCACAGTATATTATAGCCACCTGTTTCTCTACAGGCACAGGCGAATACTGCGGTTGCTTAAGCAGTTCGACGTTCTTGCGGCCTTTGTCGAGCACAGCCATTGTGGTTGCGTCGAGGTCGGAACCGAACTTCGAGAATGCCTCCAACTCGCGATACTGCGCGTGGTCGAGTTTGAGCGTACCAGCCACTTTCTTCATCGACTTGATTTGGGCGCTACCGCCCACACGCGAAACGGAGATGCCGACGTTGATTGCAGGGCGTACGCCAGCATTGAACAGGTTACCTTCGAGAAATATCTGTCCGTCGGTAATCGAAATCACGTTGGTAGGTATGTATGCCGACACGTCGCCCGCCTGCGTCTCGATGATAGGCAGCGCCGTAAGCGAGCCGCCACCTTTGACGATGGGTTTGAGCGAGTCGGGCAGGTCGTTCATGTTCGATGCTATCTCGTCCGACTCCACAATCTTGGCTGCTCTCTCGAGCAGACGAGAGTGGAGGTAGAAGATATCGCCCGGATATGCCTCACGTCCGGGTGGACGGCGGAGCAAGAGGCTCACCTCGCGGTAAGCCACGGCCTGCTTCGAGAGGTCGTCGTAGATGATGAGGGCCGAGCGGCCTGTGTCGCGGAAGAATTCGCCTATCGCCGCTCCGGCGAATGGCGAATAATACTGCATTGCAGCCGAGTCGGACGCACTGGCCGACACAACGCAAGTGTAGTCCATAGCGCCGTGCTTCTCGAGTGTGTTAACTATCTGAGCCACAGTACTACCCTTCTGGCCCGAAGCCACGTAGATGCAATATACAGGCTTGCCTTGTTCGTAGAGGCTGCGCTGGTTGAGTATCGTATCGATGGCGATGGCAGTCTTGCCAGTCTGGCGGTCGCCAATGATGAGCTCGCGCTGTCCGCGGCCGATAGGAATCATTGAGTCGATGGCTTTGATGCCGGTTTGCAACGGTTCCTTAACAGGCTGACGGTAAATAACTTGAGGCGCTTTGCGCTCAAGTGGCATCTCGTAGAGTTCGCCAGATATCGGTCCTTTGCCGTCGATGGGGTTGCCCAGCGGGTTGACAACGCGGCCGATGATTCCGTCGCCCACGCGTATCGAAGCGATACGTCCGGTACGTTTTACGGTATCGCCCTCTTTCACTTGGGTCGAGTCGTCCATGAGCACAATGCCCACGTGGTCTTGCTCCAAGTTCATGACAACACCAGTAGAAGAGCCAATCTCGACAAGTTCGTTGGCTTGGACATTGTCCAAGCCGTAGGCGTGGGCGATACCATCGCCCACCGTCAGGATTGTGCCCACTTCCTCCATTTTCATTGATGTTTCAAACTTGTCAAGTTGCGACTTGAGCAAGCTCGAAACCTCAGATGCTTTTATGTTTTCCATGTACTTTTACTTGTTTTGAAGAATGATTATACCGTCAATTTCTTTTCAATCTCGTCGAGCTGGTGCTTGACGCTGCAATCCAAGCGGCGACCGTCGATGTCGATGATGACACCGCCGATAATCTCTTTCTCGGCACGGAACGACATTTCCACCTTGCTCTTGAGTTTCTTCTCGAGCGTGGCGGTCATTTCGGTTCGCTTGGCGTCGGAGAGAGTGTTGGCCGTTGTGATGTCGATTGTTTTAATACCTAAACGTTTCTTATAGAGCGACTTGAATACCCGCAGTATTTCGTCAATCATGCCAATACGCTCCTTATCGACGGTGAAGTCGATGAATTGAATCGTCGGTTTCGAAACAACATTCGCGAAAACCGATGTGAGCATCGATTTCTTCTCTGAGTTTTTCTTCAGAGGCGATTTTAGGAATTGCATTACTGCCGGCTTCGAAGCGATAGCTTCGAGCAGCAGGCCGGCATCGGCGTAAACCTGCGCGGCTGCTTTATGCTCTTCGGCATAGTCGCAAAGCACTGTGGCATAACGTCTGGCTATAAGTCCTGCGTTCATAAGGCATTAATTGTTAATTGAAATTACTCTCGTTGAGGTATTTCTCTATTAGTTTTTCCTGCTGGCTGTCAGTCTGCAGGGTCTGCGACAAGATTTTGCCGGCAATGTCGACCGACAATTTAGCCACCTGCTGTTTGAGATCCACTATTGCGTCAGCTTTCTCTTTGTTGATCTGAGCTTTGGCGTCGGCCAATATTTTGTCGGCCTCCTCCTTGGCTGTCTTACGGGCTTCCTCAATGATAGCCTCTTTCGTCAATCGTGCTTCTTTCAACAGCGAGTCGCGCTCTTGCCGCGCTTCGGCAGCCATCTGAGCCTTGGCTTCCTGCACCTTGCGGTACTCTGCTTTGGCCTCTTCGGCCGAAGCAAGTGCCGACTCTATCTTATCCTCGCGCTCTTTAATGGCGCCCAGTATTGGGCGCCACGCAAACTTGCGCAGCAGCAAGAACAAGATGAGGAATGTAAGGCCTGACCAAATGACCAAACCGGGTTCCGGCGACAAAAGACCGTCCATAGCTTTGCGTTTTTTAAGCGATGAACGAAATGACTATTGCAAACAGACCGGCACCTTCGACCATACCTGCCGCGATAAGCATGGCTGATTGAATTTTGCTGGACATTTCAGGCTGGCGTGCCATGGCGTCCAATGCCGACTTACCAACCAAACCGATACCAAGACCTATGCCTATTACTATTAGGCCAAGACCTACGCTAAGAAGTGTTCCTGTCATAGTGTTAAATTTTTAAATGTTAATATTCTGTTTTTTAATCTTTTACGCTGTTTGTTCTTCGTGTCCGTCATCGACGGCCAGACCTATATATAATGCCGAAAGCAGCGTGAATATATATGCCTGCAATGCGCCGAATATCAGCTCGAGCACAAATATCATAAGTGCCAGAAGCATCGATGGTGCCACCATGACGTATGTCTTCATGATGAAAATCATTGATATAAGGCTTATTATGATAATGTGTCCGCCAGTTACGTTGGCGAAGAGACGAATCATCAGGGTGAACGGACGGGTGAAGAGTGTTATTATCTCTATTGGCACGAGTATAATCTTCATCAGGAAAGGCACGCCAGGCATCACCAGTGTGTGCTTCCAATAGTGGCGTGTGCCGTTGAAGTTGGTTACGATGAAGGTGAACACGGCCAGAATGCTGGTGAAGGCAATGTTACCCGACAGGTTGCTCGAACCGGGGAAGAACGGCACGAGGCCTATGAGGTTGTTGAACCAGATGAAGTAGAAGAGCGTGAGCAGATACGGCACGTAACGTGCCGATTTGCGACGCCCAATCTGTTCGTCGGCAATGTCTTTCACGAAGAGAACGAGCATCTCGGCAAGCGAGGCTTTGCCTCGCGGCACGAGGCTGTTCTTGTAAGAGCGCGCCGCGCCTACAAACAACAGCAGCAGTATTGCCACGCTTATGAACATCGACACTACGTTGCGCGTTATGGAGAAGTCGAACGGGCGGACCTCTTCGCCGCTGCCGTTTCTGACGTAAAGCTTCTCGTGTTTCAGGTAGTAAGTGTTCACGCCCTTCTCTACTGTGGCGCCATCGTCGAAACTCGACGAGAGAGTGAAGAGGAACTGTCCGTCGTAGTAGGCCATCACCGGAAGGCTTATCTTGCACTCCACCTCTTCGCCCTCGCTGTTGGTGTAGGCGAAGATGCTCCACGAGTGGGCATCGGAGATGTGGTGTCCGATGACGTCGGTCATGTTTATTCCTTCCTCACCGCCGGCTGTTGAGTCGGCGGGTGCCTCGCTTTGCGCCTGGCTGTTTTGCGTCGAAGCCATTAGCAGAAACGACGTAATCAGTAATATTAACTTTCTCATAGTGTCAGTGTTTATATGAGATGTTACATTTTATATCTTTTTTTCAGAGCATATATCGTTATACCTTGAAATGCAAAAAAAGATACGCAGTAAATTATCGGATATACCTTGTTGCCAGGCTGAATGGTTCTGACGCAAGCGAAAAACAGAATCAGCACCAAGAGGAATCTGACGAGTTCGGTAAAGAGCAACAACCCTATGCTAACTTTCTTTTGCACAGTACGTTCGTATGCCCAAATTGTCAAATATCGTATTAGTTCGAGCGAAAACGGAATGAGCAGGGCCACAAGCGACAGGCCGAAACTCACACCATCAGTGTATTCGCAAAGAACGTAGTCGGCTGCGACGAAAATTGCTATCGCAGTTATAAAGTACTTCAAAACATCAGTCTTTATCGGCATCGGTGTCCGCCGCAGCTTGCTGCGGTGCATCGTTGCCAGTCATGCAGCAGTTGCCCACGAACACGGCGCCCGGTTCGATGCTCAATTTGCCAATATTCATATCGCCATTGAACGAGGCGCACGACTTGAGCGCGAGCTGTTCGGTCACTTCCACCTTGCCCTCGAAGATGCCCGCTATCTCGGCATTGTAGCAAGTTATAGCGCCCTTTATGCTTCCGCCCTGGCCCAAAACGACCTTTCCTTTCGATATGATGTTTCCTTCTATCGAGCCGTCAACACGCAAGTCGCCATCGGTATCGATGTCGCCTTTGAATTTCGTCCCGGTGCCTATTATATTGGGCAGCTTGTTTTCTACTTCAAACGTTTTCGACATAATTCTGAGTTTTTCAAATTTTCAATTAACAAATATAGATATAAAAAAAACAAAAATCAACGCCAAGTATGAAAAATTTGTTCAATTTGTTCAATTTGTTCCTGCGGCGTGCGCACAACTTGCTGTTTTGCAGAGCTTGTGAAGAACGAGAATGTCGAGAGCGCTTTTTTCTGCTCGCGCATCCATTCGCTTTTCGAGACCTTCCGCCCTTCGGCAATTGCACATTCGTACAATTGCTTCATGCGGTCGATGTAGTTGCTGCTGCCGAAGTACTCGTGCATGGCGTCGAACACTATCTCTTCGATGAGCGACGACGGATGTCGTCGCTGGCATATCTTGCTTATAGTAAGGTTGATAATCGAAATCTGCTCTTCGGGGAAGTGCATTTTCCGAAGCAGTATGGTGAGGTCGGGCACGATGACCTTGTAGGCGTGCTGCGACTCGATGGCCACGAACGAGATAAAACCGATAACCTTGCAGGCCATTGAGTCCTCTATGTTGAGCTTCTCGCCTATTATCAGTTTGTCGAGACCACGGCAGAAGGCATTGTAGCACTCTACGAGCACATTTTTATTGCTCAAGCCCTGTATCTCTTTTTCGATGTGCTTCTCCAAGTCGTTGACTTTCAGCATACGAATCTTCTGCAGGAGCAGCTTGTTGGGTAGGTAGGCCGAACCGTTCTCGGCATATTCGGGTTTTATGCGCTTCACGAAGTACATGTCAATTTCGCCTTTGTACTTCACTGGCATCTTGCCTCGATGCTCGCACTCAAAGTACTCGCTTATATACTGATAAGTATTATCGGTGATGTTTATCTCGCCCGGCACACTCGACGACTCCATGCGCGACGCCGTATTGACGGTGTCGCCCCAGATGTCGAACGATTTCTTCTTGAAACCGAGCGAGCCCGATATCACCGGACCGGTGTTGATGCCCACGCGTATGTTCCAGAACTCGTGCGATGAGGCTTGGCGGTCTCTGACATAGGCAATCATTCCGAGTCCGACGAGCGTAACCTCGATAGGATTGGCGCTGTTGGACTTCGGCACGCCGCCGGCGCACATATATGCGTCGCCTATGGTTTTGATTTTCTCAACGTTATATTTTTCAACGAGTTCGTCGAAAAATATGAAATAACGGTCGAGCTCATCGACGAGCTGCTCGGGGTTCATGTGCTCGGCAATCTTTGTAAAACCCTGAATATCAGCAAAAAGCACCGTCGAAAGGTCGAATTTTTTCGACCTTCGCTCAATAGGCACGTCGAGTTCGTTGTTGCGGCAGATGGCGCGCTCGTACTTCTTGTGCTCTTGGAAGAGCAGGAAAATGAGCATCGCTATGAAAACCAAAAACGCTATTATTAATAAAGGTATAAAATAATTTCGTCCGTGGTTGATTTTAATTTCGAGTTCTTTTTTGTTCGAATCGGTCAAAATGAATGAAGAAATTTTCGACGCGTCGACAAAAAAACTATTATTTAACATTTCGACAGTCGAAATTTTTTCCTTTCCGCTGAAAAAACTTACTAAAAACGGCGGAGTGTAATTTTCGCCCACAGTGATCAAAACGGCATCATTTTTAGTGCTGATAACGTTGTCGGTCGCCTCGGTGTTAGCTACGTAATCATCTGTGTAATAGATGTTTTGCGCATACAAATTATGCGCAAAAACGATGATAATTATCGGCAAAAACCATTTAAAAATCATTTTCATTTCAGTAACAAAAAAAACATTTTCAAAAATATTTCGCAATTTACTTTTTTTTTTGGAAATAATCATCTATTTTAGCATTTGAAATTTTAATATAAAATTATGGAATCATATACAGATACAATAATCGTCCCGTACGATTTTACAGAAAAGGCGGATTGTGCTGTAAAACACGCATCAATCTTAGCGCGAAAAATGAATGCTGAAGTAGTTTTGCTTCACATTGTAAAAAATGAGCATAAGCAAGGCAATGTAGGAACAGAGCTTGACACTATTGCTCAGAAGATCAAGAACGACGAAAATGTTGCTGTGCGTCCGTTGGTACGCGAAGGCACTATTTTCAAGACTATAAACGAGGTTGTTGCCGAGTTGAAGGGTGTGCTTGTGGTAATGGGCACACACGGTATGAAAGGTATGCAGAAAATCACTGGTAGCTGGGCACTTAAAGTTATCGTAGGCTGCCACGTGCCTTACCTTATTGTACAAAAAGACCCGTGCTACACCGACCCGACCGATATTCTCTTCCCTGTCGACTACAAACTCGAGACAAAAGAGAAGCTGAAATGGGTGAGCATGCTCGGCTATCTGACCAAAGGCATCAAAGTACGCCTCTTCGGCCAGCGCGGCAATGGTCCGATGTACGACAACCCTACAAAGGCCAACATGAACTTCTGCGTTCGCTACCTCGAAGAGCGCAACATTGCCAGCGAAATTGTTTGGGCTGACGAACGCGGCTCGTTCTACGAATTGTCGCTCAAGTACGCCAAAGAGGAGCAAGTCGATGTGATTATGATCACTACGACTCGCGATATTGCCTTCCACGATTACATACTGGGCGCTTACGAGCAGACTATCATTGCCAACGAAGCGCAAATCCCTGTATTCGTGGTAAATCCGCGTACCGAAGTGAAAGTTAGCTACACAAACTTCTAAAATTTAGTTTTTTCATAAAAAAGGCGGAATTATCCGCCTTTTTTTTATTTAATACTGATGGTAAAAATACTTTTTGCAACTCATAACGCCAACAAAACCAAAGAGATACGAGCAGTGCTGCCCGAAAACTATTCGATGCTGACGCTCGACGACCTTAACATCACCGAAGAGATACCCGAAACGGCCGACACGCTCGAAGGCAACGCTCTGCTGAAAGCGCAATACTTATATAATAAGTATGGCCAACCTTGTTTTGCCGACGACAGCGGACTGGAAGTCGACTTTCTGGGCGGCGCACCGGGCGTACACACCGCCCGCTATGCGGGCGATGAGTGCGACTCTGAGAAAAACATGCAGAAACTGCTCGGCGCCCTCAGCGGACAAGCCAACCGCAAGGCGCGCTTCAGAACCATCATTGCTTACGTCGACGGCAAAGAGCAGAAGATTTTCGAAGGTATCGTCGACGGCAGCATAGCGCTGGGCAAGCGCGGCACCGAGGGCTTCGGCTACGACCCGGTCTTCGTCCCCGACGAAGCCGACGGGCGCACCTTCGCCGAACTGGGGCTCGACGTGAAAAACCGCATAAGCCACAGAGCACGCGCCATGCAAAAATTCATTACTTTCTTAAAAGAGTCAACTAAATGAAAATCAGACTTTTACTGATATCGCTCGTATGTTTTGCCTCGGCAAAAACATACTCACAATGGACCGACCATTTCGCACTGTCGGGCTGCACGTATGCGGGCTCGCTCGGCAGTTTCGCTTACGCAGGCAACTCTATGGGCTTCACGCTGTACGACACCGAAGAGCACTCGGTGCAAAAATGCACCAAAGCCAACCACCTGTCGGACATTGGCGTTTCGGCCGTAAAACGAATAGGCGACAAACTGTACGTGGGCTATACCAACGGCAACATCGACATAGTTGACATCATTGGCGGAGCAACGGAGAACATACCCGAACTAAAAAACAACAACTCGCTGACTACCAAACGAATAAACAACTTCTGCGAGAAAGGGAACCTCGTCTACGCTTCGACGCAAAGCGGACTGATAGTTATTGACAAGTCGAAAACCGAGATAAAATCGTTTTACCCGATACGTAACGACGCGACGGTAGAAGTGTTGTCGGCCGTTGCCGACAACAACTACATCTACGCCGCCACCAGCACGGGACTCTTCCGCGCCAAAGCCTCGAGCAATGTGCTCGAGGACCCTGCCGAATGGCAAAAATTAACCGACAGCCAATGCTGGTCGGTCGTTGCCTTCGGCAACGACATTCTGTCGGCACAGGGCGCACAAGGCTCGGGCAACACCGCAGTTGTCAGCGTTGGCGGAGCGAAAAACGACACAGTTTTTGCTGCGCAGAAAATGCGCAGCATATATATATATAAAGGTATGATTGCTTTTCTGCACGATAACAGCATCACCATAAAAGACAATAACTACAATACAATCAGACAGTTATCAACTTTTTCCGACGATAATGGCGCGCTCGCGCTCAACATATACGACGCCAGCATAGCCGACGAGAACACACTGGTATTGGCCGACTACTCCAAAGGCGTAGTAGTAGCCGACATGGCCGGAAAAGTCAGTGCCACAGCTCTATACAGTGGCCCAGCGACAAACCAATGCCACAAAGTACTGGCCACGCCCAACCACGTTTACGTTACGGCTGGCGGCCTTACATCGTCGTACAACAACCTGAACATACGCGCCATGGTGCATTGCTACACCAATGGCGAGTGGACCTCAACCTCGACCACGGCGGGGCGCGATGTTATCAACATCTGCGCCGACCCGCTACGACCCGACTCGGTTTTCGTGTCGTCGTGGGGCAATGGCATTTTCAAAATAGCTGATAATAAGTTCACTACGCAATACACACCGGCCAACAGCTCGCTGCAGGACATCTTCGGCGGCAGTTCGTACATAAGGGTCAACGCCATAGCCATCGACCGCAACTCGAACCTTGTGGCATCCAATTCGCAGGTTACGCCTGGCTTGGTTGTCCGCTCAGCCGACAACAACTGGTACGGACTGTCGTACGCCGTTACCGACGGACTGCACTCTACTAAAGATATGATAGCGAGCAGCAACGGCCATTTCTGGCTCTCGATGCCGCGCCACAGCTCCGTCATGGTGTTCGACATCAACTCGACACCCGAGACCGACACCGACGACCGCTACCGCGCTAACACCCTCATTAGCAACGACTCACGATTTGGCGGTGAGATGCGCCTGTGGGATAGTAACGGCGATGTGATAACCGACAAGGTTATCACCATGGCCGAAGACAGAAACGGCCAGATATGGTTCGGCACCGACGACGGCATCGTCGTCTTTAAAGACGACGCAAAAGTGTTCGACATTGCCCGCCCCGTGTTCAGCAAGATAAAGGTGCCACGTAACGACGGCACCAACAACGCCGACTATCTGCTCGACGGCGTTGTGGTTAATACCCTTGCGGTTGACGGCGCCAACCGCAAATGGATAGGCACCGAAACCGACGGCGTGTACTTGGTGAGCGACGACGGCCTGACAACTATTCACGCCTTCAACCAGACGAACAGTCCGCTGCCGTCGAACGAAATTAACTCCATAGCCATTGAGCCTGTCAGCGGCGAAGTGTTCATTGCCACGGCCAACGGCGTGGTGTCGTTTGCCGGAACGGCAAACGAACCCGAAGAACGGCTGTCGAAACTGAAGATTTACCCCAATCCGGTTACGCCCACCTTCAAAGGCTACGTGAAAATACATGGTCTGGAGGACAACACCACAGTTGTCATCACCGACATCAACGGGCGCCTGGTGAGCGAAAGCATTTCGCTAGGCGGCATGTGCCAGTGGAATGTGAAGGACACCGACGGCAACGATGTCTCGGCTGGCACTTACATGATTTGGGCCGCCAACCACGACGGCACCAATAAAGCTGTTGGTAAAATATTAGTTATCAGGTGATTTTGATATGACTCCGAAGGTGGCTATATAATCTTTTATTCGCAAGGCTGGAGCCTTGCTTCTAGCTTCGGCGTAGCCTTGAGGCTACGCCGAACGGGTGGGATGACACAGATATAACAGAGCTATGTATTTTTGCCTTTCAGAGCGTAAAAGTTGTTAATTATCAGTAGTTTGAGAGGAATTCTGTCTCATCATCTTTTTAAACCGTTTGAACTCGCCTATAATCTTCTCTATACCAAGCCGTTTGCGCGCTTGGTTGCCACAAATCCTATAATGTAGCTTCTGGCCGTTGTTCAGCTCTATCTCTATGCCATTGTCGTAGCGTATGTTTTTGATCGCCTCAAATGGTATTGATTTTTTGTAATCATAACCAGTTGAATCATTGGTAATTTTGATTATACAATCGCTTAAATAGATGTTATTCGCTGTTTTTTGAGTTTTATTTTTGTAAATAAGAATAGGTAATAAAATTCCAACAATTAAAAATGTAAATAATAACCATTCATATGAACTGACAATACTATCCCACCAAATAAATCCAGTAATTATATATAACACGTAAAAAACCAATAAGGAAATAACATATTTATCTTTCTCTGGTTCAATATGAATTTTCTTACATTTAAAATCTACATCTCCGTTATGTAGGGCAGTGCGCCCATTCATGTAGTTCTTTAAAATGTATTTATTTATCTCATAGACCATTGATATTAATTGTGTCTCTTTTAAAAATACACAACTATAATACATTTCTTCTTTATTGTATAATTCAATAACAATATATGACCTGCCATTAACACAAGACACAAACCGAATACTAGCAATGTCTTTGATCTTTATGTTGCTTTTGGTGAAACCAAACCAAGAATGAAATACTATTAAATTCGTTTTATTGTATTTAAATCCGTTTTGATAACTTAGGGTTAATACAAAGAATGTTATAGCGATAAAAGCTAAAGCAAGTATTATTGAAGAAATGCGAATCTCTTGTCTTATAAAAGCATAGGAAGTTATTAAGATTTTAATAATAATTATGACAAGTAAAACGACAGCACTTATACCTAGTGTTCTCTTGTTTATAATTGTATATTCGTTATTGTTTGTCATAAGTCAGTTTTTAAGTAATCAAGCCTCACAGTTCGGCGCAGGCAAAAGCCTACGCCGTTGCATGATTTACAAAGATAGTGTTTTCCTGGAATAAATACACAAACAAAGCGAGGCTGCCTTTCGGCAGCCTCGCTTTGTTTTTATAGAACGTTTAGATTTATTTCAGTCCGAGTTTGGCGCGTACGAGCGATGAGGCGTCGGTGCTCTTATCGGAATGATAGAGAATGACTTGCGCAACCTGCGGATTTATATCGAAGATATAAATAAAGCCGTTTTCCTTACCAACCTCATCGATGGCTTTCTGCACTTTCTCGATGATAGGCGTCAGCAGCTGCTGCTCTTTCTGAGCGAGGCTCTGCTGTGCCATTTGCTGGTAACTTGTGAGTCGGTCCTGCGCATCTCTTATTTCCTTTTCCTTGGTTTGGCGGATAAGGTCGGGCATCGTCTCGCGGCCATTGATATATTCTTGATATTTCTGCTGCAGTTCGTTGTTCATCACAGTCATCTGGTCTTCAAGCTTCTTGGCTTCGTCCTGAAGTTCCTTTTCTGCTGCTAGTTTTTCGGGGAGGTCGGCAATGAGTTTTTCGCTGTCGACATGCGCGAATTTCAAATCTTGTGCATTTACTGCCGAAGCTACGGCGAGGGCAGCTATCAGGCAAAGTGTTTTCAAAGTTTTCATATCTTAAATTCTTTTTATTAATTCACTGAAAGTTTCTTTTTTAACAAAGGAGCCACATCGACGCTGCTGGGGCTGTTGTGGAGAATGACGCCGGCTTTAGCCTCAAAGATGTAGATGAAGCCGTTTTCGTCGCCCACTTCCTGCAGAGCTTTCTGAGTCTTTTGGATAATGGGCATCATGAGTTCGCGCTGCCGCTCTTCGAGCGCCTTGCGCGATGTCTGCAAAAACTCCTGAATCTTGTTGTACGTCTCTTGCAGCTCAGTCTCTTTGGCCGCTTTTTCCTCGGCGGTCATTTTAGCTTCGTTGCGCTGAGCTTCCTGCTGCATTTTATTGAACTCCTCCTGCAAGGTGGTGAACTGGCTTTCGATTTTGGAAGTCTCATCGTCAAGAGTTTTCTGCATTTTGGTGTATTCGGGCAGCGACTCGATGAAGGCTTGGCTGTCGAGGTGTCCGAATTTCAGCTGTGCATTTGCCGCAAAGCCAAAGCTTGCGGCAAAGACGATAATCAATAATAATCTTTTCATATCACTTTACATTTTTATTTTTTACTGTAACCTAAACGTTTTAACACTGCGTCGCTGATATCGAGGTTTGCGTCGTTGTACATGAGCCCCATATTAGACGACTTGTCGAAAACGGCCGAATAACTTTTTTCGGCGGCAATAGCCGAAATAGCGTTATATACTTGGTCCTGAATGGGTTTCACAAGTATCTCGCGCTGTTTGAAGAATTCGCCATTCTGTCCAAAATATGTTTGTTGCAATTTTTTTGCCAAAATGTCTTTTTCCAAAATTTCTTTTTCTTTTTTGGTCTTCATATCGGCCGTCAAAAATACACTTTCGGTACGATAATTCTCCTGTAATTGAGATATTTCGTCCATTTTTTCCTTTATTTCTGTCTCGTATTTTTTCGACAGCTGGTTGAGCTGGTCGTTGGCGGCTTCGTAGGCCGGAATGTTTTTCAGAATGTATTCGGTATCGACGAAGACGAATTTCTGGGCTGAGGTGTTTGTTGCAAAAAGCAACAGCACAGCCGAGAGCGCCAACTTCGCTACTATGATTTTTATTATCGCCGAAGATTTAATGTTCATATTCATTTTGTTGGTTTTTAAGTTGTTAGAATGATTGTCCCATTACGAAGTGGAATTGGCTGCCGCCGGCATTGTTGTATCCGCTGACATTGTCGAAGCCGTAGCCCCAGTCGAAACCGAGGAGGCCGAACATAGGCAGGAAGATGCGGATGCCGGCACCGGCAGAGCGTTTGAGGTCGAACGGACTGAAATCCTGGAACTCCTGCCAGCAGTTGCCCGCTTCGGCGAACGCCAAAGCGTAGACTGTAGCGCTTGGCTGAAGCGATATCGGGTAGCGCAGCTCCATGGTGTACTTGTTGTAGATGTTGCCATCGTACGAGTAGGAGCCGTTGACTACGGAGCGCGGCGTGAGCGAGGCGTTTTCGTAGCCTCGCAGGCCTATCGTCTCTTCGCCGTAAGTGCTGTAGCCCGACATGCCGTCGCCACCCATAACGTATTTCTCAAACGGCGACTTACGGTAGCGGTTGTAATAGCCGAGGAATCCCATTTCGAATTTACCCATAAGTATCAGTTTATGAGCGGCATCGAGAGGCTTGAACACAGCTCCTTTGAACGCCCATTTGTGATACTCGATGAATTTGTAGAGTTTCTGCTGCTCGTCTTCGTCGCGCCAGTTCTTGTCGCGCTGGGCGAGCAACGAGTAAGGCGGCGTGAAGCTGAGGCCAATGGAGAAGTTGGAGCCGGAGCGAGTATAGAGCGGGTTGTCGATAGAGCTGCGGCTCAACGACACGCGCAACGAAATGTTGTGCGATTCGCCGTTCTGCATGAGGAAGTACTGCCAGTTGCGCAGTTTGTAAACCTGATAGCCCAGTTCGGTGTAGAGCACAAACCAGTCGTCGGGCCAGGTGAGGCGCTTGCCGAAACCTACTGAGATGCCCGACACCTTGCGGTACTGGTGCAATTCGGAGCGCGCAATAGGCTGTGCGCCACCCGAATAGCCCGATTGGTAGCCGTTGTAGAAGTTGTTGTAGTACGACTTACTAACGCCCGTCTGCGAAGAGTAGAAACCCGAGACGGTGAGCGAGTTGGGTCGTTTGCCACCGAGCCAAGGCTCGGTGAACGATGCACTGAACGACTTATAATATTTGCCGTTGGCCTGCGCATTCAACGACAGTTTTTGTCCGTCGCCGGTAGGCAGCGGCGAGTAAGCCTCTTTGTTGAAGATGTTACGCATCGAGAAGTTGTTGAACGACAAGCCCACGGAGCCGACGAACATGCCGGCGCCCCAGCCGCCCGAGAGCGTTATCTGGTCGTTGGGTTTCTCCTCGAGGTTGTAGGTCAGGTCGACTGTGCCGCTCTCGCTGTTGGGGTTGACCGACGGGTTTATCGTTTCGGGGTTGAAGTGGCCGAGCTGCGCGAGTTCGCGCACCGTACGTATAAGCTCCGACTTGTTGAAGAGCTGACCGGGCTTTGTGCGCACTTCGCGACGCACGACATGTTCGTGCGTCTTGTCGTTACCTTTGATATAAACCTCATTCACAGTGGCTTGCGTGCGTTCTTCGACGCGCATCTCGAGGTCGATGGTATCGCCGTAGACGTTGGTCTCGAGCGGTGTTATTTCGGAGAAGAGATAGCCGTTGTTCATGTAGAGGTTGTGCACGGCATCGTCGTCCTGGAACAGTCGCTTGTCGAGTCGCTTGGTGTCGTACACATCGCCTTTATCCATGCGCAGCACGTAGCTGAGGTAGTCGCCCGGGTAGAGGCTGTTGCCCACCCAGTTGATGTTGCCGAGGTAGTATTTCTGTCCCTCGTCGACCTCAATGGTGATGTCGACGGTGCTTTTCTCGTCGTTGTGAACGACTTCCTGACGAACGATTTTCGCGTCGCGAAAACCTTTCTCGTTATACTTTTCGATGAGGGCTACGAGATCTTTCTCGTAGTTCTCTTTTATGTATTTCTTTGTCCTGAAGAAGTTTACGAAGCCTTTCTCGTTGGTTTTCTTCATGGCTCGGTTGAGCTTGCGGTACGAGAGCGATTTGTTGCCCACGAAGTTGAGGCGGCGCACCTTTACCTTCTCTTTTTTGTCGATGTTGATGTCGAGAATTACGTGGTTGGGTTTGCTCGGGTCGTTGCGTTGCACAACGTTGACCTGAGTATTAGAGTAGCCTTTGCCGTCGAAGTACGATTTGATGTATTTCTCGGCACGCTTGATGAGGAACGGCGTTACCTGCGCGCCTTGCATGATGGCCACCTTTGGCTCCACCTCTTTCGCCTCGCCGCGTTTGATGCCTTTGAAGTTGACGGTGCTCAGGCGCGGGCGTTCCTTGAGGGCTATTTCGAGGTATATGTTGTTGCCTTCGACTTTGCGCTGGTAAATTTTCACATCGGAGAAAAGTCCGTGATTCCAATAGCGCTTAAGGGTTTGCGTTACCTCATCGCTCGGAATGGTAATGTCCTGTCCGACTCTCAGGCCCGAAAGATTAAGCAGTATTGTCTGGTCGATATTATCGACGCCAGTAACGATGATGTCGGCAATGGTGTACTTTCTCGGCTGTGCCGAGAAAGAGAGTCGCTGCGCCTCGGTGTCGTAGTTGGGGTCGTTGCTATTGATGGAGTCGTTGACCTCGAGCATCTGAGCGCGGCCGCCAATGGCGCAGAGCGTTGTGAGAATAAGTATATATAATCGTTTCAGCATCAGTAATTTATTGTCTGTAGTTTATTTTTTTAACTGTTCGCTTGTCATACCGAATCTACGTTCGCGGTGCTGGTATTCGACGATGGCTTTGTAGAGCTCTTCCTTGTCGAAGTCGGGCCAGAGGGTGTCGGTGAAGTAGAGTTCGGAATATGCTATCTGCCAGAGCAGGAAGTTGCTTATGCGGCATTCGCCGCTGGTGCGTATAAGCAGCTCGGGGTCGGGCATGAATGATGTCGAAAGGTTGTTTTGTACGGTATTCTGGTCAATAGCGTCGATGTCGATAGCGCCGTCTTTGACCTGTTTGGCAATGCTACGCACTGCTTCGGTTATTTCCCAGCGCGAGCTATAGCTCAGCGCAAGTACGAGCGTGAGGCCAGTGTTGTTTTCTGTTTTCTTGACGCACTCGTCGAGTTTGGCCTGCACTTTGTCGGGCAGCGAGTTGTTGCCTATGACGCGCAGTCTGACGTTGTTTTTGAGGAGCGTTTCGGTCTCTTCGGCAATGGTAGAAACGAGGAGCGACATTATTCCTTTTATTTCGGCCAGCGGTCTGCTCCAGTTTTCGGTGGAGAAAGTATAGAGCGTAAGATACTTGATACCGAGTTCGGCTGCGGCTTCGGTGATGTTGTGTACGGCGCGAACGCCGAACTTGTGCCCGAAGAGTCGTATTTTGCCTTTACTCTTGGCCCACCGTCCGTTTCCGTCCATTATTATTGCCACATGCTGTGGCAATTGGCTCATTACTATTTGTTCTTTCAATGACATAATAATCAAAAAGTTACCTTCGATTGAAGTTTTTGTTTACTCCATCGTTGCACGAAATTTTCCGTGGCCACATGCTACACGTCAGGGTAACGCCAAAGAGCGAGTACCAGTCGTTGTTGTGCGTCCATTTGCTTTTCCCCATGCCATAGGGGTCGGCCGGATTGATTTTCGCCTCGTCGGGTTCCACGGTGTCGAGCTCGTCGGTGAACGTCTTGCGCCAGCTCCACTCGCATCCTATACGCAGCCATTTATTGACTTTATATTTGGCTCCCAAACCGAACGGCAAAGATAATACAAAAACTGTTTTTCTGTCGCTTTTAGTTTCATACCTTTCATATAATGTTGTTGCGAGCCCGAAAGTGAGGTACGGAGTGAAGCGTGTCTGTTCCTGTCGGAACAGGTTGTCGTAGCTTCTGAAGTTGACCTCAGCCGTGAGCCCGGCATCGACAACGGTACGGTTGAACGAGTAGTCGCTGTCGATAGTCGTGTGCACCGTTCCGTCGGCCGACACGGTACGTACAATGCGGCCTTCGTGGTGCAGATACACGTCGCCGCTGCCCGGGTATTCGCCGGCCATATTGGCGGCGATGACGTTGCCCTTGAGAGCCCAGCGGTCGCTTAGCGCGTATCGAGCAATGCCGCCTATTGCGGGGCGAAGGTCCTTGAACTGCTGCGACGGGTTGAGGTCGCCAAGGTAATAACAGCCGCCCAAGAAAACGCCCAGCTCAAGTTTGTCCTGCCCGTAAGCGCTGTGGGCGAACAAAAATGAACTGATGAATATCAGTACGCTATAGTGGCATTTTCGTAATATCATTGTTTTTGTTGCTATCGCAATTTACTTTTATGCAATACGATAACGTCAAACATTCTATTTTTGTGCAAAGTAAGTGCTATTTTTTTTTACTTTGATAAATATTCAAGAAAAGTAGCGTTTTTATCGGCAAACGCACTGTAATTTGCAATATAAGTAACGCGCGACGTAATGAAAAAACGCATTTCGGGCAAGCCGAAATGCGTTTTTTCGTATCTGATGTATCACATTATCAGTTGTTTTCAGGGCGAAGTTTGCGCACTGTAACAGCAGTTTGCCACATTTCGCTTTCGCGGAGAGCTTTGAGCTCTTTCTCGAGACCTTCGCGGTAGTCGGGTTTCGAGTTAGCGTCGATGCTTATCTGAGCCTCGTTGCCAAGTTTAACGCTTGTGTAGAGCCACTGGCAGATAGGTTTGATAGCGTCGTGGAAGCGCGGGTACCAGTCGAGGGCGCCGCGTTGAGCTGTGGTAGAGCAGTTTGCGTACATCCAGTCCATACCGTTCTTAGCGAAGAGCGGCATGAGCGACTGAGTGAGCTCTTCAACGGTTTCGTTGAAGGCTTCCGAAGGCGAGTGACCGTTCTCGCGAAGTACTTCGTACTGAGCGAGAAGCAAGCCTTGGATAGCGCCCATCAGAGAGCCACGCTCGCCGGTGAGGTCCGATGTAGCCTCGCGCTGGAAAGTTGTCTCGAACAAGTAGCCCGAGCCGATACCGATGCCGAGAGCAAGAGTCTTTTCGAGAGCTTTGCCCGTAGCGTCTTGATATACAGCATACGACGAGTTGAGGCCGCGGCCTTCGAGGAACATGGTGCGAAGCGACGTACCCGAACCTTTAGGAGCAACCATTATCACGTCGATGTCTTTAGGCGGAACGCAACCTGTGCGGTCGTTCCAAGTGATGGCGAAACCGTGTGAGAAATAGAGGGCTTTGCCCGGTTTGAGATATTGTTTGATAGTAGGCCAAACCGACATTACAGCTGCGTCGGAGAGCAGGCACATGATGATAGTACCGCGCTCGCAAGCCTCTTCGATGCTGAAGAGCGTTTCGCCCGGCTTCCAGCCGTCGGCTTTTGCCTTCTCGAAAGTCTTGCCCTGACGCTGACCAACGATAACGTTAAAACCATTATCGCGGAGGTTCAACGACTGACCGGGACCCTGTACACCGTAACCGATTACGGCGATAGTCTCGTTCTTTAAAATTTCACGTGCTTTTTCCAAAGGAAATTCCTCGCGGGTCATTACGTTTTCAATAACACCGCCAAAATTCATCTTTGCCATTTTTTATTCGAATAAATTTATACTTAAGTTTATTATTTTCAATGTTTTATCTTACTTACGAAAAGGTACTTCGCCGTGGCCTATTCGTTAAGCGACCGCAAAGTTAGTTTTCTTTTTGCATATTGCAAAAATAAAATCGAACAACATGGTTTTTCGCCAATGTTTTATTTTTTTTTGCTAACGCGAAAATAAAAATCTACTTTTGTTTATAATAGTTACCGCACTGTGTAAAAATGCTGGTAATCTTTGTAATCGGGCCACAGGCCGCCCCAGAAAAAGCCATATTTGCGGAACGTGCGCTGACATTCGTCGCCGTACTGAATCTTATAGTCGAAGCTGAGCGAGCGGTCGCTGTAAGGTTCGCCGGCAAGCGGCTGGATATGCATCACGCCGTTGCGGTCGCGCACGTACGGGTTGTAGAGCGGATTGACGTCGACAGCCATGCCCAGAGCGTGCATTGAGAGCTGTTTCGCGCCCGCAAGGGCGCGAAAACAGAAGCACGACGTGTTGTTGTCGGTCATCGAAGCCTCGTCGTCGGCATCGTAATCGTCGATGAGGCGGATTTTCTCTATCGGATATTGTTTTTGGAAAAGTTCACGAAAGACATCACATAAATCGCTGGCAATAAGATGATTGCAAACAAGCTCGCCAGTCAGAATCTCGCCTTGCAGGTTGTAGTGCAGCACTTTGAGGTAGCGCAGACTGTCGCGGCTGACGGTGCAGTCTTCGGGGAACGACTTTCCCGTCATTCGGCTGAAAACATCGTCGGGGATTTCCGACGAGGCGAAGCAGCGCTCCTCGCCGAAGTCGGCGACTTCGGCTTCGGTAAGCAGCACGCCAGCCGACCAATTCTTGAAGACGGGATTCTCTTTTTTCGGCTCGTCGACCTTGGCCGGCACTAAAGTGTCGGCCACGACAACCGACTGCTCTTGCCATGGCTCAAGAGGCGGCAACAGCATATCTGTTTCGGGCGCGGTACGCGCGCACGAAAACAGAACTACTGAAACCAACACAAGCAAATATCTCATAATCACATTTATACGTACAGCGCCGGGCAAAGTTGTCGTATCAGCCTGATTTATTGGCATCTCTACATCATTATTTGAAGTATTGGCCAACGGTTTTGCGCGCGTTTTTTATTTCAGTAGTTCGCTTTGTTGTCAGAAAAGACTATATTTGCAATAGAAAACAGTTATCTCACATTAGATTAATAAAAAATTGAATATGAAGAAATTAGGACTTATCGGCGGCACAGGCCCCGAATCGACATTGATTTATTACAAAGTTATAAATCAGGAAGTTAACAAACTAACAAACGCAACGTCGTTCCCCGAAATGACAATAGAGAGTGTCAATTTGTACCGCCTTCTGAGTTTGATGAGCGAACGAAAATACGACGAACTTGAAGACTATCTGTGGGACAAAACAGAGAACCTGATTAACAGTGGTTGCCAGATTGTGGCGCTCTCATGCGTGACGGGTCACATAATATATAACCGACTGAGAGACAGACTAAAAGCCGTAAGCAACGTGCCGTTCGTAAGTATGCCCGAAGCCGTCTGCGCCAAGGCGCAGACCAACGGCTACCGCCGCGCTCTGCTGCTGGGAACCATCTTTACGATGAAAGAGGATTTCTTCCGCAAAGAGCTTGAAAATAAGGGCATTGACGTTGTCACGCCCGACGAAGAGACGATGAAAACCGTTCACACAATAATAGCCAACGAGCTGGAGCTTGGCATTGTGAAACCCGAATCGCAGCGCAAGCTTCTCGGCATCATAGATGCCGAGAAAGCTGAAAAACAGATAGATACGGTGATTCTAGGCTGCACCGAGCTTCCGCTCGCCCTCGACGACGGCAACACGCCCGTGCCCTGTCTCGACGCGATGGCCATTCACATACAACGTCTTGTCGCCATGTGCATGGAGTAGGCGAAGTTTTTTACAAAAAGCAATATTAACAATATGATTTGCAATAGTTTAGACGAAGTGCGCTCGAACATCGACAGAATAGATAGCGCAATAATAGCCCTCATAGCCGAAAGAGGCGAATATGTGGCTCAGGCAGCCGCCTTCAAAAAAAACGAGGAAGGGGTTAAAGACTCATCACGAGTAGAAAAGGTAATTCAAAAAGTGCGTTCCAAAGCCGAAACTCTTGGAGCAGATCCCGATATGGTAGAAAAACTCTACCGACAAATGATAGCATCGTTTATCAAAAAAGAGATGGCAGAGTTTAACGGGAACAAACCGATAACCCTCTTAGACAATATCCACCGCATTTTTACCACCCCCATGGGTGCCCAACGTATTGCCAAAAACCTTTCGCTTTCTGCCGACACCGACCCAGTGGAATATTGCAAACAAAAAATTCAATCGTCCCAATGCACCATCACCCGCAACGGCAAAAACTATTACTGCACTATCGACGGCATTATTATAACCGTCAACGCGCACAGTTACACCATAATAACAGCGCACAGGAAATGACGGCGGGAGTTTTTGCGAAAAATCGCAAAAACTTTGTTACACTCGAAAAAATGCCGTATCTTGCTCGCTCAAAATAAACTGAAACAAAAATGAAAAGAATTTTCATCTCTTTAGCCGCCACATGCGCACTTTTCGCTTTCGCGGCATGCAGCAACAACGCCAACAACCAGCCAGCTGAACAAGCAGCAAACGACGCCGCAAAAACAGCAACAGAAACGTCGAGTGTGATGGTTCCGGGCAAACTCAACTTCGTGAACGTCAAAGAGGGCGAACAGCCCGTGTTGCGCGCTCTTGCTCTTGTAGGCAACCGTGTTGGCAGCAGCGATTTTAACAAAACAGAAACGGCCACCGAAGGCATCCGCTGCATTTTCGAACTCAACGAATGGATTGAGTTTTACCCCGAGACAGATGCCGACTACGGCATTAAAGTGTGGATTATCAAGCACAAAGACGACCAGAGCTACTATCTGAAAAACAAGATACGCGACCTGACGCCCGGCTTCGTTCAGCTCGGCGAACTCTACAACGACCCCGACGCAGAGGAAGGCAGCCCCTGGTGCTCGCTCTACGTTAACCCCGAAGACGCTGAGCCAGGCCTGTACGACTTCGTGTTCACATATCAAGACGAGGTTTTCGCAACAATGCTCATACAGTTCTTCAAGGAAGGCGAACTCGATAAACTGTCGGACGAAGAGCTGGCTAACAAGATGGCAAAATAAAGGCATGGAGAAACGACCCGATTTTGCCGATATAAAATCGTACGAAGAATTTGCAAAATACTACTGGTACCGCGAAGAACTGCAACAGATTTGTAAACAGCTCGGAATAAGTTCGTTAGGAATGAAAAAAGAGCTCAACCACAACATCGAGGAGTACTTCAAAGGCAACATAGTAAAAGAGCCGGCAAAGGCCCGAAAAACAAAACCTACAACGACCGAACTAACATTAGAAACCACACTCATAGAGTGTGGTTTCTGTTTCGGTCCGCGCTTCCGCGACTTCTTCTCGAAAACAACTGGTATTGAGCATTTTAAGTTCAACACCGACATGGTTGCGACCGTGAAAAAAGTAAAAGCCGACAACGACACAGCCTTCACCATCGGCGACCTGCTCGACATATACTACGGCCGCAAGTCGTACGCCACGTACGACAAGTCGGCGCTTCAGTGGAACCGCTTCGTAAGCGACTTCTGCTCCGACCCGCAAACCGCCCGTTTCAACAACAAACTGAAAACAGCCGCCCTGCTCTGGACCGAAGTGCGCAACTCGACACGCGAGAAAATCTACACACCCGACCTGTTACAGGAATTTGCCGAAAAGATAGAAGCGGAAAGCTAAAAAAGCAACACGCAAGCGTGTTGCTTAATTGTTTCATATACAAATGTTTAACCAAAACCTATCGGCATCAAAAAATGCTTTTGAACAATTTATTGAAAAAAAATATTATTAAATTAACTCTAAAATAATAAAAATGTGTAAATTGCGCTCTATTGACTAAACAAAAACAGACTTAAATTACATACTGTATTTCAGATACATAAAACATTGTATATGAGAAGTTTAATACTGACATTAGCAATCGTGATGCTGAACATTTTGAGCGTGAAAGCTCAAAATTTCAACCTAAAGATATTCAACAGCTCCTCCGGATTACCCCAAAACTACGTTTATAGCGTCATACAGGACCCGAATGGTTACATTTGGGTTGCCACTGGCGAAGGCCTCTCGCGCTACGATGGCCGCCGATTCTCAAACTTCACCCTACGCGACTCATTAGCAGACGTTTACATAAGCAAACTGATTATCGACACCGACGGACGACTCTGGTGCGGACACGGCAACGGCTCGTTCAGCGTTTTTGAGAACGATAAGTTCTCAAAAATCATTATTCCCGACGCCGATGCGCCCATCACCGATATGTGCGTCGACGACAAAGGCAACATCTGGGCGGTTGAGCAGAACAACGGTCTGATAAAAATAACGCCCGACAAAATTGTTACAACATACTTCGACCGTGAGAAGCTCGGCAGACGCAACTTTTTGTCAATCAGAGCAATAAACTCGCTGTCGTTCCTCGTCGGAACGAGCGACGGCATGCTTTCGGTGAAAATCGACGTCGACGGTACGCTCAAAGAGCCTACCGAAATAGAGGAACTGCCCTACGGGGCAGTTAACTGCATCAACGAAGCACGCGACGGACGCAACTTCTGGGTGGGCTACGACGACGGACAGATTTTCCTCTATAGCCTTGGGAACAAGCCCATTCCCATTGAGCGCTGCGACGACAACTGCAGTTCCGAAGACGACATTGTGGCTTACAACATACGCTCTATATTCGAAGACGAAAGTGGCAACCTGTACCTCGGCACTTGGGGCAACGGCCTGAAAGAGTGGAAATCGACCAACGCGGCATACAAATACAACGAAGTGCTGACGCTGAGCGACATGAACGGCTTGGGCAACAACTACGTGCGCGACATACTGCTCGACCGCGAAGGCATCTTCTGGTTCGCCACTTACGGCAACGGCGTGGTGGCCTGGATCAACAACTACTTCGCACAGTACAATCTTGCCGACATCGGCCTGCAACGCAACAAAGTCATCTCGTCGGCCATCGATGGCAACGACCTGTGGCTCGGACTCAACAACGGCGTAGTGCGAATGAACTCGCAATGCGTTACCGACTACGAATACTACGACTATAAGCGCGGCGTGCCGCAAGGCACAGCCGTAACCGCAATATGCTTCGACACCGACAACAACCGGCAGTACATAGCTACCGACAACGCCGGCGTGTACTACAGAAACATCGACGACCAGAAGTTCGTCCGCCTGCAGTACGACCACGTGTCGCAAACCAACGACAAGGTGAACGGCATGATAATTTACGAAAACAAACTCTACCTTGCCACACAAGGCGGTTTTATCATATATGATATTAAAAGTCAGTCGACTACGATATACACCACCAACGAGAAACTGCCTCACAACAACATAAACTTCGTTTATGTTGACCCCGACGGACAAGTTTGGATTGGTCCGAAAGACAGCGGCATAGCCACATTCGACGAGAACGGACAACTTGAGATACAGCGACTTTCGGACAGACCCATCAACATTGCCGGAATGACCATCGACCGCATGGGGCGTATGTGGTTGGCTACCGCCAACGACGGCATCATCTGCGCCGAGAACGACAGTATCATTCCGCTGACCACTGCCGACGGCCTTGAGAAAAACTACTGCTACGGCATCGCCGCCGACGGCAACGACCGCCTCTGGGTGTGCCACCAGCCGGGCCTCAGCAGCATCGACCTCTCAACGGGTACTATCCGCCATTTCAACTCGAAAAACGGCATTGAACAAGAATTCCTAAGCGTTAACTGCGATGAAAACGGCGACCTTTGGTTCGCCGCTTCGTCGGGTCTTGTACACTACATAGCCCACTCCGACAAGCGCAACAGCGTGCCGCCCATCATCAACCTCACCAACATACTGATTTCGGGCAAGAAGTGGGACAAGAACGAACCTATAGTGCGCGGATACCCTTACCGCAAAGACGATGAAGACAAATTCGAATTCGAATATGTGGGTATCAGCATGAAAAACCCCGAATCGGTGCGCTACGAATACTGGCTGCAGGAAGAGGGCAAAGCCGAAGAATGGATCGATAACGGCAACCAAACTAAGAAACTCTTCGACCGATTGGGCGTGGGCAACTACATAGTGCACATACGCGCCATCAACGAGGACGGCGAGATATGTCGCCGTCCGCTCGAAATACCCATCCACATCGACACTCCGTTCTGGGACTCAATCTGGTTCTGGGTCGTTCTGGTTAGCATAGTTTTGGTTGTGGGCCGCGTCATCACTAAGATGCGCGAACGCAAGCTCAAGCAACGTCAGAAAGAACTTGAGGACGAAGTGAGCCGTCAGACGGCCTTGCTCAACAAGCAAAAAATAGAGATAGAGCGCAAAAACGAGGACATCATGGACAGCATCAACTATGCAAAACGCATACAAACAGCCATTTTGCCTTCGCGCAGCAGTCTCGAAGACTTCGCCTTCGACAGCTCGTTCATACTCTTCATGCCGCGCGACGTAGTCAGCGGCGACTTCTACTGGTTCAACAAATTCGACAACAAGATACTCATCTGCTGCGGCGACTGCACAGGCCACGGCGTGCCGGGCGCTTTCATGTCGATGATAGGAACAACCATCCTGAACGACTCGACGCGTACGCCTGAGTTGCGCTCGCCAGCGCAACTCCTCTACCAGCTCGACAAAGAGGTGAAATCTACGCTTAACAAGAACCAAACCGTTGAGACACAAGACGGTATGGACTGCGCCATAATAGAAATCGACATGGACACCTACGAAGTGAGATCGGCGGCTGCACGCCGTCCGATTTACTACTTCATCAACGGCCGCCTCGTAGAGCAGAAAGGCACGCGCCGCAGTATCGGCGACCACCGCAACGGCAACGACTTCATTGAATCGACGACACAGCTCCACAAAGGCGACCGCATATATATGACATCCGACGGCTTCACCGACCAGTTTGGCGGCGACATAGGCGACAAATACACAGCCGGCGCACTCAAACGCTTCATAGAGTCGATTATAGAAGAGCCAATGTACAACCAGCAGAAGATGCTCGAGCAGGAGTTCAAGCGCTGGAAAGGCCGCCGCGAACAAATCGACGACGTGATAATTATGGGTATTAAACTTTAGCGTTATGGCACTCAATGGTCTGACAAACAGACTTTTGTCGGGGTTGACTGAGATATGGTCGCCCCAGCCATGTTTTGTCTGCGGCTGTGGCCTTGTCGAAGGTGAGAAGCAGATTTGCGCAGCTTGTCTGCGCAAACTGCCAGCAACGGGTTTCCAGCGCTACAACGCCAATCCCGTGGAGCGCCGTTTCTGGGGACGTGCCAAAATAGAAGGCGGCTTCGCCGGCTTCTATTATCGCAAAGAGCAGGTTTTGCAACGCCTCATTCACTCATTCAAATATCATGGCAATACCGAAATGGCCGTTGTGCTCGGTAACGTACTGGGACAGATGATGTTGGACAACAGCGACAAGTTCCTCGCGTACGACTTTCTGGTGCCTGTGCCGCTGCACCCTTACAAACTCGCCCTGCGCGGCTACAACCAGAGCCGCCTCATTGCCGACGGCATCAGCGAAGTGGTCGGAATACCTGTAAATGAGGACATTCTCATCAGAAACCGTTTCTCGGGCACGCAGACAAAACGTCATAAATACGAGCGCTGGGAAGGCGTGGAGAACAACTTCAGCGCATGCGAGGACTGCGAACGCTGGACTGGCGCACGCCTGCTCATAGTCGACGATGTGCTGACAACCGGCGCAACTATAGAATCGTGCTACCAAGCACTATCCGCCATACCGATGGTCAAAATAGGCGTGGTAACAGTGGGCGTAGCAGCTTCGTGAAGAAAAAACTACTCAAAACTGCGCACGAGAGTTTCGGTGTATCCCTTGCCGAACGACATGTCGCTTACGCGGTATTCGCACGAGACGAACGTGAATACGCCATCGGCGTATGTGCCGTGGTAGTAGTCGCCATCGGGCAACTCTTCGGCTGAATAGATGGTGCTAAGGCTGCCCATCGAGCCATACGAAACGCCTGTATTCCAAACCATTGTAGTGCCGTAGGCCTCGCCTGTAGTTACCTTAAAGTATTTATCAGAGCCTTTATTAAACTGGATATCAAGACTATAGCCTTGTTCAATAAGATCGAGGAAACGGTACGAATTGTTTGCTTCGGAGCGCAATATAGGCTGCTCATCCCAGCTGCCGAGCATCGGGCTATCGAACGAGCCATGGTCGAAGAGCACGTAATCTTCCTTCATCACCGTAGTTGCAAACTGCGGTGCTGTGGCGTCGGCAGAGTAGAAATTCGACTGACCGCCATCGAGCTCCATCACAAGGTACAAGTTGTAGCGGTTGAAGAGCTTGAAGTCGTTGCGCAGGCCGACAGTTATCTGTGCAGAAGTTTCGCCGTTGGCGAAACTCACTTCCGAAGGTATGTCGAACACCTCATCGCTGAGGAAACTGTTTAAACGAACGGTAGTTGCCAGGTTGGCCGAAGAGCGGCGGAAGTCGATGACAAAGCTGTTGTCGGCGTTGCCGAGAGTATATGTCGTGTCCGATTTTGCGAACTCAATTTTCATCGACGAGGGGCTTTCTACTGGAGATTCCTCGCGAGTGGGAAAGTCCTCTTCGCAGGCTGTTGCGGCGAATGCCGCAACAAATAACGGGAAGAATATTTTTCTGTTCATTTTGTTCATTTTTAATCAGTTACACCATCGCGCAGACCGCCATTCTGCAAAAGTTTCGGCGATTGACCGCCATTGTTCTGAGTGGCGTCGGTTATGGCTTTGTTGGCGTTGAGTTCGTTTTGCGGGATACGTAGCAGCATGTATTCATCGGCCGCAGCGACATTGAACTGGAAGTTCTCATCGACATTATTGTCCTCGCCGTCGTGGAAACGCACAACGGGTTTCCCGAGTCGCATGATGTCGGACATTGAGAAGCCTTCGCCCCAAAGTTCTATTCGGCGCTGCATCCACACCTCATCGCTGAAAGTGACGCAAACCGGCGAATAACTTGGGTTGCGATAGGCGGTAACGAAGTCGGTCAGAATCTGGCGTCCTTTGGTTTCGTCGCCGGCCTTGGCATAAGCCTCGGCCTGAATGAGAATCATCTCTTCGACGCGCATCAGGCACCAGTCGCCGCCATTTTTCACATCGCCACAGCCGTCGGCTTGGGCGAATTTGACATTAGTGTAAGGCAGGAAGGGCTCTTTCACATCAGCAATGGCAAGTTTGGCCACTTCGTCGCCTTTGGCGCCGTTCCAGCTTACCGAAGCGAGGTTGGGCGAGTGCAGCTGATCATCGACCCACCAGCCGCGACGTACGTCGCTGGCGTCGATTTTATCATATAAAAGGCTGTTAATCATGCAATAAAGACCCGTGTAAGTGCTGTAGGCATTGCCCGAGAACGAACCCAGCCACGCGGGCCAGCATGCCAACTGACCATCGACTTGCGAACCAGTCATTTTTATGCCCCACATCCAGTTGTGGTCTTCGAGGTGGCAGAATGCCGGTTGCGACACTTCGGCCATAGAGTAGGGCTGTCCGTCGCACTCGCCCGAGCAAAGCTCGAGGGCGCGTGTAGCATCGGCTGCAGCGTCGGCCCAATTCTCCATATAGAGGTTTGCGCGTGCGCGCAAACCATACGCCACGCTTTGGTCGATATACGATTTCTGCTGGCGAGAATAACCTTCGAGGCACTCGATAGCTTCTGTTAAGTCGTTGAGTATCTGATTATAAACTTCAGCCACAGTGTTTCTGCCAAACGACGAGCCATTGGATTTCTCGGTAACAATAGGCACGCAAAGCTTGTCGGCGCTGCCATTGTAGCGGAATTGGTAATACGGCACGAGGTTGAGGTAGTCGAACGCCCTTACCGCAAGCGCCTGACCACGTATGGCCTTGTATTTCAAGTTGTCGGCGTTACTTTTTATATTGTCGAGCGACTTGAGAATGTCGTTTGCGGCTTTAATCTGCTGGTAGAAAATCTGCCAGCGCAGTTGCGAGTTGCGGAACTGGCTGTTACGGTCGGACCAGTCGCAGCACGAAGCCAGCCAGTTGTAGCCCGAATTGACCATCGTCATATCGGGACCGTTGAGGTCGAAAAAGAGACAGATGAGCGGGTAACCGCCATCGTCGGGATATGGCAGCGAACCGTTGAGCGCGTTGAGGCCGAGCACGGTTCCCGGGCTCGCCATACGGCGATACATGCCGATGAGCTCGCCGTCGGACAGCGATGGGTTGCTGCTGACGAGCTCGCGCTGCTGATTTTCGGTCAGATAATTGCCTTCCGGTTCGAGGTCCAAATCGGTGCATGAGCCGGCGAGCATCGCACAACTCATTAAGGCTAAGACTTTTATATGTTTCATTGTCGTCATTTTTATCAAGTTGAAAAGTTAGAATGAGAGTTGCAGGCCGCCCGTTATGGTGCGCATAGCCGAATAACTGAAGTTGCCGGTTTCGGTAGAACCGCCGCCGCCTACGGCTTGGCGTGGGTCGAGGCCTTTGCGGCACGACCAGAGAGCGACATTGTCGCACGATACGAAGAGTCGCAACCGCTCAACGAAGAACTTGCGCGAGATGTCAGCCGGCATGGTGTAGCCGAGTGCTACGTTGTTGAAGCTCAGATAATTCGACTTCGTCAGATAACGGTCGCAAGCGCTCAGATAGCGGTTGTCGGAAACCGACAGACGTGGAATGTCAGAGTCGGGGTTCTCGGGTGTCCAAGCTTTCAGAATGTCTTTGTG
This sequence comes from Bacteroidales bacterium, assembly GCA_017960905.1. Lineage (GTDB taxonomy): Bacteria > Bacteroidota > Bacteroidia > Bacteroidales > Marinilabiliaceae > W3P20-009. Next base: position 72,802 of record JAGCYH010000041.1, on the reverse strand, counting down.
CCAGTTGTAACCGGCGTTCATTGAGTGTCCGCCGTGCATCAAGCTTTCGTAGGTGCCGTCGTAAATCTTGCCACCGAGCTGATAAGCGAACTGCGCCACGAAGTCGAATCCGTAGGCATCGGCCGTAAGGCCGAAGCCGCCATAGATTTTGGGCAGCGTGCTGCCCAAATCAAATTTCGATGTCGAGTTTGCAAGGTCGTAATCGGTTGTTGTCGAGAGCGTTCCGTCTTCATTTTTAATATAATAAAGCAGTTCGCCAGTGTTATGATCGACAGTCGATTTAGGCATGCAGGCGTTGTAGACCGAACCGCCTATGCGGTAAATGGTGTAGCCGTCGGTGAAGCCGTTCTCCTTAATCGACTCGTGGAGATCGGTTATCTCATTTTTGTAAGACGTACCGTTGACGTTGAGCGCAACCTGATATTGGTCGCCCTTGAGCACCACACCGGTAATGTCGAACTCCACACCGCGGTTGACCACATCGCCGATGTTCATCGGAATGTAGTCGTAGCCGAGAGTGTACGGAACAACCTGATTATAAAGCATATCGGTGGTTTTGCGCCAGAAGTATTCCACAGTACCCGTCAGTCGGCTGCCGAAGAGTTCGAAGTCGGCGCCGATGTTGGCCGAGTAACTTGTTTCCCAAGTGATATCTTTATTGCCTTTCTTACAGAAAGTTACAGAATACGGGTTCTCATTGTCGCCGCTGTATGTTAGTTTGTAAAGGTCCTGATACGGCGAGAAAGCCCACGTTTTGTACTGGAAGTCGCTATCGTCGCGGCCGAGGTTATCGTTGCCTTGTACACCAAGGCTGGCCTTGAGTTTAAGCATGTTAACCGTGGTGTTTCCGCTGAGGAACGACTCGCGGTCGATGAGCCAAGCGGCGCCAATGCTGCCGAAGTTGCCCCAGCGGTTGTCGGGGTGGAAGCAGCTCGACGCGTCGCGTCGGAAGCTGCCGCTGAGGAAGTATTTGCCGTCGTAGTCGTATTGCACGCGCGAGAGGAAGCCCTTTGTGGCGTAGCGCAAAACGCTCGAGCTTGTCGTCTTGTTCGGGTCAACACTGTTGTTGAGCTCGCCGACATTAGGATTGTACATCATTTTGCCCGAGCCGCTCAGCTGCTGAAGTTTCTGACTGAACGATTCGTAACCGGCCAGAATGTCGATGTTGTGATAGTCGGCTATACGTTTTTTATAAGTGAGCAAAAATTGCTCGTTGAACGAGAAGTTGCGCTCGTGCTCTACGTCGATAGAGCCTTTCGAGCCCACTTCGCGACCGTAAAGCGGATTGTAGAACGCGTTTCCGCGTTGGTTCTGCGCCCCAACGCCGAAGGTAGCCGAGAGCGTAAGTTCCTCTGTTGGCGTCAGATTGGCGTACCATTTACCATCGAGGTTGTCAAATTCGGCATCGCGTCCGTTGAGCACCGACTCGCCGGCCGGGTTCGAACCCGACATGAAGGCGCGTTTCGCGCCGAAGTCGTAGCGTTTGTTGTTGGCGCTGTCGCGAATGATGTTGCCGTTCTTGTCGCGGTAGTACATCGGGAAGACAGGCGCAATGTTGTTTGCAATGAAGAATGCGTTGCCGGCAGCGCCCCACTCCTCGTAAGCCGGGTTGGCTTTGCTGTCGGTATAGGCGTAGGCCATGTTGGCACCAAGTTTGAGCCAGTCTTTTGCCTGGAAATCGCCTTTCATACGTGTCGTATATCGCTTATAGCCAGAACCTTCTACAATGCCCGTGTCATCGAGATAACCAAACGACACGTAGTAGTTGAGGCGCTCCGACGTTCCCGAAGCCGAGAGGTTGTACTCCTGTCGCAAATTGTTGTCGCGGAAGGTCTCTTCGTACCAGTCGTCGGGCAGGTAGTAGTGGTCGCTTTCGGCATCGTAGTAGCCGAGGGTGGCGTTCGGATTGAGCTTGAAATTCGTTCCTATCAGGCGTTCGCCTGATGGAACGGTATATATCTGATAACCAAGCGATTTTGTCAGATTCTCATCGGCATATTTATGAGCATCTTCAGCCGAGAAACCGTTGAGTACGCGCGAGTTGTAGAGAGCGCGGTATTGTGTTTCGAGGTACATGGCGGGGTCGGTCATCACTTCGTAGTTGGGCACGGCGCGCGAGTTGCGTCCCCAGCGAGCTTCGACATTGACAACCACATCTTTGCCCTGTGCTTTCTTAGTGGTGAGCAGCACCACGCCGTTAGCGCCTCGAGCGCCATAAATGGCGCTCGCCGCGGCGTCTTTGAGCACCGACATGCTTTCGATATCCTGCGGGTTGATAGCCGAGATGCTGCCTTCGTAGGGCACGCCGTCGACCACGTAGAGCGGTCGGGTGCTGGCATTCATGGTTCCGATACCGCGAATTTTAATTTGCGGTTCGGCGCCCGGCTGTCCGCTTTCGTTGGTAAGCTGCACGCCGGCCACAGAGCCCGTCAGGGCTTGCATGGCGTTCGAGATAGAGCGGGCTGCTATCTTATCGGCCTTCACCTGAACGGCCGAACCCGTAAACGCCGATTTCTTCGCCGTGCCGTAGGCAACGACAATCACCTCTTCGATGAATTTGGTGTCGTCTGCAAGGGTTACATCGTAGGTGGCATCAGCCCCCACGACAACTTCGACCTGCTGCAGTCCGATGAAACTGAACACGAGCGTCTGCCCTTCTTCGACTTTCAACGAGTATTTTCCGTCGAAATCAGTTGCAGTGCCTGTCGTTGTGCCTTTCACAAGCACAGTGGCGCCCGGAACGGGTTGCCCGTCGCTGCCTATGACAGTACCGCTTACGCTTTTCGTCTGCGCTTCGCAAATCACTGTCGCCATTAGCGCAAACAAAACAAGTACTAAAAATTTTCGCATTTTTTATTGAGTTTATTTCTTCACTTTTTCGTGGCAAAAGTAAGAATATTTGGCTGTAATACCATGCAAATTAACTTATTATTATTCCCTTCGGGGTAAAAAACTCTGTCGGCCATGATGTGCTTACACATGTTAATTTTTCGTAAAGTAAGCAAATACAAATACATGTAAAACAATTATTTAATAACATTGCGGCCGTTTTCAGAAAAATGTAAAAAATTACCTGTTTGGGCAAAAGAGCCCAAACATTTTTTGTTAAGAGAATAATGTTGTTTATTAACCTCTTTATTGCAATTGTTTTCGTCGGCATAACGCTGGTTTTGTCGGTACCGGCACGGCGGACTGCACTCGCGGGCGTGGCCTCTACCATAGGCGTTGCCGCTGTGGCCATAACACTGGCGGTCAAACTGTTAGCACCCGAAGCTTTGGGTTGCTCGGCTTGCCTCGCAACATTCAATCACGACATCTTCGGTTCCATCGGCGTCGTTTGCGACGGGCTCTCGGCGTGGTTCATAGCCATTGTGGGCTTCGTGTTCGTCGTTGGAGCGTTCTACGGCAAGGCTTACATCAAACATTACAATGCAGCTTCAGCGAAGCTGAAACTGCATTGGACATCGGTCATTGTTACATTGGCCGGCATGGTTATATTGTTCACTACCAACAATTTAATCATATTCCTTATAGGTTGGGAGCTGATGGCCATAGGGTCGTTCTTCGCTGTCATTTTCGAGAGCGAGAAGACCACGGTAATCAAAGCCGGACTGAACTATTTCGTACAGTCGCACATAGCGGTATTGCTTATCACAGTGGCGTTTACGTGGGCTTATTCGCTCACTGGCGACCTCACATTCGGCGCTTTTGAGAAGTTCTTTGGCGCAGCCAACGCCACGCAGTCGTTCGTTATGATGATGATACTTGTGTCGGGCTTCGGCTGCAAGGCCGGTCTGATACCGTTCCACTCGTGGCTCCCGCACGCACACCCAGCAGCACCGTCGCACATCTCGGCCATGATGTCGGGGGTGATAGTCAAAGCCGGCATTTACGGCATACTGCGTTTCGGCAGTTTCATGACGTGCGGCCAGACGTCGTGCGGTGTGGCGATACTTGCGATAGGCGTGCTGAGCGGCCTCTACGGCATTGTAAATGCCGCAGTACATGGCGATTTCAAACGTATGCTTGCATATTGCACCATCGAGAATGTCGGCATTATTTCCATGGGCATTGGTGTCGGATTTATCGGCTTGGGCCTGTCGTCCGACGGGTTGGCGCTTCTGGGTTTTGCTGGCGCAATGCTCCATACGCTCAACCACGCGCTTTTCAAGTCGCTGCTCTTCTTTGCCGCTGGCAATGTTTATGTGGCTACTCACACGCGCAACATGGAACAGCTTGGCGGACTGATACATAAGATGCCTCGCACAGCGTTGCTCTTTCTGCTCGGGTCGATTGCCGTTGGCGGTCTGCCGCCTTTCGGCGGCTTCATTTCGGAGTTTGTCATCTACGGCAGTTTCCTGCAAGGCTTCCAGCTCGACGGTGTCGCACTGCCGGTAGTTATGGCGCTGGCTGGCGGCTCGCTGGCGGTCATAGGCGGCGCTTCGATGATGGCATTTACCAAGACATTCGGCGTAATATTTTTAGGCACGCCGCGCACCGCACTGCCACACGAGCCTCGCGAAGTGGGCCGCGCAATGCTCTGGCCGGCATACATTCTTATTATTCCGATTTTCATTTTCTTCGCCGTTCCGGCTCTGTTTTTCGAGCATGCAGCTACCATCTGCGATTCGCTCTTCGCAATACCCATCGACAGCGTCGCCGACACTTACACCTCGTTCAGCAGCCTCATAGAGCATATCAGCTGGGCCACCATAGCACTTGTGGCGCTTGTGGCACTGGTATTCTTCATCAGAACGACAGCTATGCGCAAACGCGCTGTGCATGAGTCGAATACGTGGGGTTGCGGCTACGCCAAACCCATCAAAGGCATTCAGTATACTGGCAATTCGTTTGTCGGCACGCTTGCCGACCTCTTCCGCATCATACTGCCCGGCAGCTCTCGCTACCGGCAGATAACCACCGAAGAGATTTTCCCGCAGGACCGCGGCCACATAAGCGCCAATTTCGACTTCTGCGAGCACTCTGTCATAGAGCCGTCGACCAAAGGTCTGATGCGCTTCCTCGACAAGTTCCAGTTCGTGCAGAACGGCTATCTGCAACGCTACATAGTTTACGGATTGGCCTACGTGATAATTCTAATCGCCTCGGCTACAATATTTTAACAATGGTTTTTGAATAAAAGAATAAAATGATAAGTTTCGCCTTAATATTCATCGCAAGTCTGTTTTTCACCGGCATAGTGGTGCGCACCAAGAGCATAGCTCAAGGGCGCAAAGGGCCTGTCATTCTTCAGCCCATGTACGACATCTGGCGGTTGCTGCGCAAGGGCAGCGTGTTCAGCACTACGAGCAGCATGATATTCCAGCTCACGCCGTCGTTCTACTTCGCGTCGATACTTCTGGCAATGATGGTTGTGCCGCTTTGCGGAACAACAGGAATATTCTCATTCAGAGGCGATTTCATCTTTTTCGCTTATGTTCTTGCCTTCGGCAAATTCTTCACAATAATAGGTGCGCTCGACACCGGCAGCAGTTTCGAGGGCATGGGCGCGAGCCGCGAAGCTCTCTTCTCGATGCTCGTCGAACCGGCGTTCTTCCTGCTTATGGGCACTCTCGGGCTCATCACTGGCAACCTGTCGTTTGCCGACATCTTCGCCATGTTCCATTTTGGCAGTTACACGTCGTACGCCTTCGCCGCCATAGCGGCATTCGTTCTGCTTATGATTTGCATGATAGAGAACAGCCGAATGCCTGTCGATGACCCTAAGACGCACCTCGAACTCACTATGATTCACGAAGTTATGGTGCTCGACAACAGCGGTTTCGATTTAGGCCTTATCATGCATGCCACGAATCTGAAATTCGCCATGTACTCGGCGCTCATTGCCAACCTCTTCATCGGCGATTTGGCATGGTACATCTCGGTGCCGGTCTTCTTTGCCGTCGAATTCGTGTGCGCCGTCATTGTGGGCATCACCGAATCGTTCATGGCGCGCTACCGCATGAGCCACAACGCGCAGTTCATTCTCGCGCTCAGCTCGCTCACTCTGCTTCTGTTTCTTGGTGTAATGGCTACTACTGGTAAAATCTGATTTATATGACCGATATTCTTCTGATACTCTTTTCGATAACGCTGTTTTACTTCGCAATCGCCAACCGACTAATGACTTACGTCAATATCGTTGCGTTGCAGGGCGTTATCATCTGCGCTATCGCAATTCTTTCGCTGCGCGAAATGAACATCATCAACCTTGCCACCATTCTGCTCGAAACACTCATTGTGAAAGCCATTGCAATGCCGGCATTCATCAGGCATGTCATTCTGAAAAACAAGATAACGCGCGAGGCCGAACCGTCGGTGCCCAACTATGTGTCGCTGGTGATTACAACCACCATTGTTATCGTAACGTTCTTAATATCACAGAGTTTCGAGACAAAGATACTCAATAAGACATTCTTCGTGACAGCGCTTTCGGGCATCTTCAGCGGACTCTATTTCATTGCCACGCGACGCAAGGTCATCACTCACGTAATATGCTATGTGATAGTCGAAAACGGTGCGTTCATACTCTCGATGGCGATGGGCAACGAGATGCCGCTCATGGTAAACCTCGGTGTCATTCTCGACGTTCTGGTCAATGTGTTCCTGCTGGCGCTCTTTATAAATAAAGTAGGCGACGTTACAGGCGACGGCGACATAGCGCATCTTAACAAACTAAAAGACTGAAGCACAATATGATACAACCCATTCTGATATATCTCTTCGCAGCGTTGCTGCTCAGCGGTTTGCAGTTCGTCAACCGTCGCCGCGCGGCAAGCAACATGCTCACCACCCTTTTCCTTGCTTTGCAATGGCTGCTGACGGCGCACGCCGTCAGCGCAATAGGCACCACCGAGGCTTACTTCTTCCGCTACGACGGTCTGGCTGTGCTCATGACGTGTGTGCTCACCATCATCGCTACAGCGGCGTCGGCCCACTCGAGCCACTATCTGACATCGGCCGACATGAAGAACGAAGGCGTCATGCGGGCACAGTACAACGGCGCCATGCAGCTGCTCACCATGGCTCTCACTATGGCGTATCTGTCCATTCATCTGGCCATGACATGGGTTTTCATCGAAATAACAACTTTAAGTGCTTCAGCATTAATATTTTACCGCCGCAACGCTGGTTCTATCGAGGCCACTTGGAAATACGTTTTTGCATGCTCTATAAGCCTTGTGCTTGTCTATGTGGGCATTCTGTTCATGGGTATCGCCATGGGCGAAGTAGGCGCGTCGGGCCTCTCGGTCGACGAGCTCTCGGCGCATGCCGCACAGCTCGATACGTTCTGGATTAAGCTGGCGTTTATCTTCATTTTTGTCGGTTACACCGCCAAAATGAGCCTTGTGCCTATGTTCACTGCCGGCATCGACGCCAAAGACAAAGCCCCGACGCCCGCCGCAGCTATGCTGTCGAGCGTGGTGATGAATGCCGGATTTGTTGGCTTCTACCGCATGTATGGCGTTGTGGCACAGACCGATGCGAAAGTCTGGGCCGACTGGGTTGTGCTTGTTACAGGCCTCGTATCCATCTTCATTGCGGCTGTTTACCTCGTCAGAGTGAAAAACGTCAAACGCCTCTTTGCATATTCGAGCGTTGAGCACATGGGCGTGGTGATGCTCGGCATTGCAGCTGGCGGCATAGGTATCTATGCCGCAATATTGCACCTTGTGCTGCACGCTCTCGCCAAGTCGGCTGTCTTCATGCACATCGGACACCTCTACCGCATCTTCGGAACGAAAGAGTTTGCCGGCATGGGACAATATATAAAGTTCTCAAACACAGGCACTTTCATTATCATCATTGCTACTTTGTGCATCACTGCCATGCCGCCTTCGGGACTTTTTGTTACCGAGTTTACGGTCTTCAAGTCGCTCATCGACAGCCACTTGTGGTTGCCACTCGTCGTGGCGCTTGTGCTGCTCACGGTTATCGTGTGGGCCATTGCCCGCGATATGTTCTCGCTTGTCTTTCTGCCCGATACGGGTTCTGAGATTCGGCGCGCTGAGCCGGCGCGTATGCCGTGGTACGAGATGGTGTTCCAATTCATTCTGCTGGCGTTGTCGATATGGCTCGGCATGTGTACGCCCGAGTGCGTCGCCAATCTTATCGGCGATGCCGCTAATATTGTTTTAACTATTTAAAAATCATCTGATTATGGAAATACAGAACGGACAATCGGTTTCAATGAGCCAACTCGAAGTGCTGCCCTACAACACTTTCTACTCCGACATAATCGGTTTGATGGAAGAGCCTACCGCCCACTGCGTCAATTACTTCGCAGTGCCGCGCGATGAGCGCCTGACGCTCATCTGCTGCATTGCCGTCAACGCCTCGCACTCCATACACGTGTTGCGTTCAGAGGTGGGCCGCGACGATAAGTTGCTGCCGCTCACCAATATGCACCGCGCTTTCCACGTCTTCGAACGCGAGATACACGAGCTCTACGGACTTCAGTTTCAGGACCATCCGTGGCTCAAGCCGCTGCGCTACGCGCACGACCGCGCCAACGACGCATCTATCTACGACTATCCGTTTTTCAACATACAGAGCGAAGAGTTCCACCGCGTAGGCGTCGGACCTATACACGCCGGCATTATCGAGCCCGGACACTTCCGTTTCATTTGCGAGGGCGAGAAGATTCACCACCTCGAGATTCAGCTCGGATGGCAGCATCGTGGCATCGAACGGCTCTTCGTCGAGAAGCAAAAACTGCTTCAGCGGGCTACGCTCGCTGAAAATATCGCCGGCGACACCGTCGTCGGCCACTCAACGGCTTTCTGTCAGGCCTATGAGTCGCTCGCCGGATACCAGCTGCCCGAGAAACTTGCCTTCGACCGCACCATAGCCCTCGAGCAAGAGCGCATCGCCATTCACACCGGCGACCTCAGCGCCATCTGCACCGACATTGCCTACCAGCTCGGCAACGCCGTCTTCGGACGGTTGCGCACGCCTATGATAAATTTCTTCCAGCAGTGGTGCGGCAACCGCTTTGCCAAAAGCCTTATCCGACCGGGAAAAACCAACTTCCCGTTCACACCGCAACTTGCTGATACATGGCGAAATACGATTGCGAAATACAAGCCGCATTTCATCGAAATGGGCGAACACATGTTCGACCTTCCTTCGGTGCTATCGCGCATCGAACGTACGGGCATTGTGCCTACCACCACGGCCCGCAGCCTCGGTTTGGTGGGCATGGCCGCCAAAGCCTCGGGCATTGAGGCCGACATTCGCGCATCGCATCCGTATCTGCGTTACAACGAGCTCAATATCAAACCGATAGTTAAAACCTCAGGCGATGTTTTCGCACGCGCCCGCGTGCGATACGAAGAGGTCTTGGCATCTATTCAGAACATCGAACGGCTCATAGACCTTATGCCTGCGGCTGATTATCAGCCGCAGACCGAACTGCCGCTGCGCCCCGGCATGCTCACCGTGTCGCTCGTCGAAGGCTGGCGCGGCGAGATATGCCACTGCGCTGTTACCGGCGCCGGCGGCCAACTCACTGCTTATAAGATAGTTGACCCATCGGTTCACAACTGGATGGGCCTCGCTATGGCTGTACGCAACAATGGTATTTCCGATTTCCCAATCTGCAACAAGAGTTTCGACCTCTCTTATTGCGGCCACGATTTATAACATTAATTGTAACAGACTATGTTAAAGGCATTTAAGATATGGTTTCATCAGGGTAAACAGTACATTCCCGATGTTACAACAACCGACGTTCCGGGCATCTTCCGCGGACGGCCCGAAATCACCGACGCAAAGGTCGATGAGGACGCACTTTGCAACCTCTGTCCCATGGACGCCATTTCGGCGCACCCTCTGCGCATCGACTTGGGACGCTGCAGCTTCTGCGGCGAATGTGCCTTCGCCTGCCCCGGAAAAATCAGATTTACAAAGGATTACAAGATAGCGCACAACACACGCGAAGGCCTTATTGTTGCCGAAGGCGACAATAAGCCTTTCGTCCTCGACGCCGACAGCATCCGAAGCGAGATACGCCGTCTCTTCGGCCGCTCGCTCAAACTGCGACAAGTGTCGGCCGGCGGCGACAACTCGTGCGAGATGGAGCTCAATGCCACTGGCAATGTCAACTTCGATATTGGCCGCTTCGGCATCGACTTCGTCGCTTCGCCCCGACATGCCGACGGCATCGTCGTTACCGGACCAATAAGCGAGAACATGGCAGCACCTCTCGTCGACGCCTACAACGCCACACCCGACCCGAAAATTGTCATTCTGGCCGGCACCGACGCTATCAGCGGCGGTCTGTTCGTCGACAGCCCTGCCATCGACCGCTCTGTGCTAAAAGATTGGCATATAGACCTTTACGTACCTGGCAATCCCGTTCACCCACTGACTTTCGTCAATGGCGTGTTGAGCCTTTTAGGGCGTAAGAACCGATAAATCGGCACTGCTGCATATTCCTCTGTCGGTCAGCCACTTGGCAAACAGCGCCAAACCGTCGGCGCTCGTCTCTATTATCGTCAGCGAAGGCTGACGATGTCGGCGCGTTGTATCTATCTGATGTTGAATAGTTTGGCACAAACTCACATAATCACCTTCCGACGCAGTAAGTATCGACAGCGGACGCTCAGTATGTTCAAATGCTGCAAAACCACCAAAGAGCCTTTGCAGACTGGCGTTGCTGTGACGGCCGTCGTTGTTCCACACCACAAAAGCCGTGGCGCTCTGACGCTCCACGGCATTATACAACGCCTCAAAGAACGCGCCCTCGACAGCACTACGACTGTCGATGCAGCACAACGATATGCGGTCGGAACCGGCATCGGTGCTGAGCGCGCGCACATAATCGACGCGACTGCCCTGCGCCTTTGGCGCAAGGTCGCGCAACTTGCCTTCGGTGTCGGCCGCATCGCCATCGCCCATGGCAAACTCAAACGCCACTTGCCGCCGCTGGAAAACCAGTTCGTCGGCCTTAGTAACGCACTTTGCCATAACCACTTGCGCCACATTACAATCCGACACTAAAGCATCGGCAAGCTGCCTTTCGGCAGCGAGATACTGAACCCGCAATCCCGCACGCGCACACTGATAATCGCGCATCACTTGCCGCCGAAAGTCCTCTGCACTTATCTCCATAGTGTTTTGTTTTTCCGATTACAAAGTAAATAAGATTTTTTCAATCAATCAGTTAAAAAGTCCCTTGAAAAAGTGTCAAATGCACCTTTCCGTGCGTTCCGTGTGTTCCGCGGTTGAAAAAACCGTTGCATTGTATGTATTTCACATGGATGTTGGTTCCGGGCGGATTCTATCCGCCCACACAATGCCTTTTAGCCCTGAATGTTTTTCCCAAGTCGCTGCCTTGGGCTATGTATTTTTGCCCTTTCAGGGCATTGTTCATTGTTAATTATTAATTGTTCATTCTCAATTCGTTTCCTTCGTCAAACGCCGTAAGGCGTTATTTGTCTTGTTTGTTTTATTCGGTGATAGATTCTCTGCGCCCTTTGTGATAAAATTTAATTTTTCTTTTGCTTTATTCAAAAAAGCCATCTACATTTGCCACCGCAAAAATCAGAAATGATGACACATACATTATCAATAATATCTACGCTTAGTTTGAGCATACGCTCGAATGTCTATCTTATTGATAATAAACAAATTACCCCCCCCCGTTCGATTTAATTATACTAAGTGGTTTTATTTATTTCGTGTGCTATGGCATAGCGGCTTGCTGTTTTGGCGGTGCTGCAGTGCGCTCATTGTTTGCGCCCGCCTGCGCGGTGCGCTGGCGGCGGTCTTTGCCTGTTTTGTCCCGAATCTTAATTTAAATAAATAATTATTAATCAATTAATTAAAACAAAAAGAAAGATGAAAAAACTTTTTACATTCTTATGCGCCACAATGCTTGCAGGGCAGGCTTGGGCTGCGGTAGGTGATGAGTTCACCGGTGAGAACTATTTAACCTTCAATGAAACAACCTACGCTCGTCTGAAATACAAAATTATCAGCGACAACGAGGTGTCGCTTATTGGTTATGAAAGTAATTACCAATACAATTTTTATAGCCTCAACCTTGTAATAGGACCAACGATAACCAATGGGGATGTAACGTATTCTATAACAAGCATCGAGGATGATGCACTACGCAGTGCTAAAATGTCATCTATAACGATTAACGGTGTTTCATCAATAGGTACTTCTGCGTTTCGCTATTGCTATGAATTGCAATCAATAACTTTATCAGGAGTTGAAAGCATTGGTGAGAGTGCATTCGATGGTTGTCAAAAACTCAATTCAGTAAGTCTTCCAAATACTCTTAAAAACATTGGTGAGTATGCGTTTAATTACTGCACCAATTTGATCACACTAACCGTTCCAGATAATGTTGAAACTATTGGTAATAATGCTTTCTATGGCGTAAGTTCTATTATTTACGACGGAGATGCAGGCGATGAAGATGATAAATGGGGCGCAAGACTCAGAAATGCCTATATCAAAGACACTTATTTCGCCTACGAAGATGCTAATTTCAAAACTTTAGCATTATATCTCGGGTCAGAAGCCGAAGTAACAATACCCGATGGAACTGAAACTATAAAAGGCGCGTTCGAAAACAACAGTTCATTAACATCAGTAACAATTCCAGCAAGCGTAAAAGAAATTGGTATGGATGCTTTTAGGATGTGTGTAAATTTGACTACTGTAAATATCCCCGCCACAGGCGTTACCACAATAAGAACTGGAGCGTTTGCTGTTTGCTCGTCATTGGAATCTATTGACATTCCAAGTACTACAACAAGAATAGAAGGCGGTGTTTTTACATCTTGCAAAGCATTGAAATCAATATCCATACCTGAGGGCGCGGTTTTGTCTGGCTCAGATATTTTCAGCTACTGCAGTGATTTAACGTCCGTATCAATTCCCGAAGGTACAACAGAAATACCAACCAGCACATTCGAAGAATGCAGCAGCTTGAAGTCGATTACCATTCCGTCAACAGTAACAAGCATCGGCTCAGATGCTTTCAAAAACTGCACAAGTCTTGAAGCAGCAAAATTCGCGTCATTAGAAAGTATGTTTGCCATTGAATATGGCAACGAGGATTCAAATCCATTATCGCTTGCTCACAATTTGTATATCAATAATGTTGCGAAAACCGAATTGGAGATTCCAGATAACATCACTTCTATTCCCGATAATATATTTGCTGGATTCAGCAGTCTGACTTCTGTATCTATCCCGTCAACCGTAACAAGCATTGGTGCAGACGCTTTCAAAGACTGTACAAGTTTGGAGGAAGTGAACTTTGCAAGTGTCGAGAGTTTTTTCAATACCAGTTTTGCGAATGCAAAAGCTAATCCATTGAGTAATGGTGGAAAATTGCTGATTGCTGGCGAAGAATTAACCAATTTGGTTATTCCAAGTAATGTGACGGCAATACCCGATAAAATGTTTATCGGTTTCAGCAGTCTTGCTTCGCTGACGATACCGGCGAATGTGAAGAGCATTGGCGAGCAGGCATTTTCTGATTGTTCAGGCCTCACATCGCTTACCATTGCCGAAGGGTTGGAAACCATTGACACTAAGGCGTTCCAGAAATGCAATAGCCTGACGTCTGTCATTATTCCGCAATCGCTTACCGAAATAGGCCAGCAGGCATTTTACAATTGTACCGGACTCACTGCTATTGTTATCCCGAGCAATGTTAAGAAAGTGGGGAAAAAAGCATTCAACGACTGCTCTAATCTTAGTATTTATTGCGAATGTGACGAAAACAATGTGCCAAGCAATTGGGACAGCCAATGGAATTACAGCTCGTGCCCAGTTAATTATGGTTGCAAATATCTGACCATTAGTACAAATAACACCGACAAAGGCAATGCTACCGTGTCGGACTATTCGGCAGTAGGTTACAACAAAACAATGTGGTACACCAACGGCGCTACAGCAACACTTACTGCCACGCCAAACGAAAACTGCCATGTGAAATGGGAAGATAACACCACAGCGAACAACCGCACGATTGAAATGACTGGTAATAAGAGCGTTACAGCAACATTCGAGAATTGCACGCCTGCGCCTGGCGTTGCTGAAGCAGCAACTTGCACAGCCAAAGGGCATACTGCAGGTTCGTTCTGCTCTGTATGTGGTTTCGAATTTGAAGCTCAGCAAGAGACTGATAAGATACCTCACCTCTTCACCGACTACCAGTACAACGACGATGCCACCTACGATGCCGACGGCACCGAAACGGCTTACTGCGACTACAACTGCGGCGCAAGCCAAACCCGCACCGCCGAAGGCACCAAACTGCAGAATCCGACCGTCATCGGCACCGAGAGTGCCGATGAGCTCACTATTAGCGTCAGCGGACACAGCATCGTGGTTGAGAACGCCACAGAGGTCATTTACCTGTTCGACATCACTGGTCACCCAGTATCGCACCAATCGCCTATGGCACAGAACGTTTTCGAGGTGCAGAACCATGGCGTTTATGTGGTTAAATGCAGCAATATGAGCAAGAAAGTGGTTATCAAATAATGTTGATAACCTGAATCATAAAAAAGCGTTTGGGCAAATGCCCAAACGCTTTTTTTTATTCTCAGAATGGTATTTTTCTCATTTTCAGTCGCATACGCATAAGTAGCATTGCGCAGGCCACAACCAGACCAACCAGATAGCCTATCCAGATGCCCCACGCACCGCAACCGCATGTGAATGCCAATAGGTAACCTATTGGCAAACAAGTTACTACATACGCCACTGTCGACACAAGCGGAGGGAAACGCATGTCGCCCAAGCCGCGCAGAATGCCCATAACGGTAACCTGCGTGCCGTCGAAGAGTTGGAAACAACCTGCCACTATCATCAGTTGCGCCGCTATCTCAACGGCTTGCGCAGAGTCGATTATAAGCGCCGGCACAACATTGCGCAGCGTGATGAACAGAATGGCGGTGCACGCCATGAAAATAAGCGACAGTTGAATGGCTGCATAGCTGTTGAGGCGTATGGCCTGGCGGTCGCGCTGGCCGCAGAAGAGGCTCACCTTGATGGTTATGGCCGACGAGATGCCCGACGCCATCATGAACGTCAGACTGGTGAACGTCATAACTATCTCATGTGCAGCTATTTCGGCCGTTCCTATCCAGCCCATCATTATTCCGCCAAGGGCAAAAGCCAGACACTCCACCGCCATCTGTCCGCCTATCGGCAGACCCATGGTGAGTATGTGCTTGAGCACGCGCGCCGACAGCCGTATGCGCCTCTTGGCGCTGAAATAGGCTCGGCACAAATCCATACGCCGCACCACAACCGATATCGCCAGCCACATGAAGACGCGCGAGAGCAGCGTCGACCACGCCGCGCCGTTGACGCCTATGGCGTCGACAAACCAAAAACCATAGATGAAAACATAGTTGAACATAATGTTCAACGCATTGCCAATGAGCGAGATAACCATCGGCGTCTTGGTATTTTGCAAACCTTCGATAAACTGTTTATAACCAGTGAAAATCTGGCACGGCAGCATCGATGCAATGATGATGGGCATATAACCGCGCGCCAGCTCGACCACCTCGGCCGGCTGACCCATATAAGGCATCAGATACCAGAACAAGGCCAGCAAAGCCACCTGAAACAATCCGATTAGAATATTGAGCAGTTGCAAATGTTTGAGGCACAGCGCGATAGAATTATGGCGCATAGCGCCATAACGCTTGCCTACAAGTGGCGTTACGCAGAGCGAAACGCCCATTCCGGCCACCAGCACAGGCACCGATATATTGCCGGCAAACGACACCGCAGCAAGCTGTGTAGCGCCCAAGCCGCCTACCATTATCGTGTCGGCCATCACCGTAAGCATGTGCCCCATCTGCGAGGCCACAACGGGTATGCCAAGCCGCAACAGTGAGCCATAGTACGAGTATGTAGTCTGTCTGCCCATTCCGACTGCAAAATAACGAAAAAAAAAAATTATTTGTTCATTCGTCAAAGATTGACTACTTTTGTACTTCGTTATTCTTTTTTAAGATTTTATAAATAAAAAAATATAAATCATGGACGGTACATATTATCAACCCGAGATTGAAACAATGTCGCGCAAGGACCTTGAGGCCTTGCAGCTTGAGCGACTGAAATGGACAGTGGCTCAGGCACTTAAGTCGCCATTTTACAAAAAACGCTTTGGCGAAAAGGGCATCACAGCCGATTCGATACAGTCGCTCGACGACCTGCGTAAACTGCCGTTTACGACGAAACAGGATTTGCGCGAGAACTATCCGTTTGGCCTTCTTGCCGTCGACAAGAAGGAGCTTGTGCGCCTTCACTCTTCGAGCGGCACCACGGGCAACCCGACGGTCATCTGCCACACCAAGCGCGATATAGAGTGCTGGGCCAACCGCGTGGCTCGCTGCTTCTACATGGTCGGTCTGCGCGACACCGACGTCATTCAGAACTCGTCGGGCTACGGCATGTTCACTGGCGGTCTGGGCATTCAGGCCGGCATCGAATGGCTCGGAGCGCTCTCTATACCAGCTGCCGCAGGCAACAGCCTGCGACAGATAAAATGCATCATGGACTATGGCACTACTGCCATTCACGCCATACCAAGTTACGCCCTGCGCCTTGCCGACGTGTTCGAGGCTCAAGGCATCGACCCGCGCAAAGACACCAACCTGCGCGTCTTTATCATTGGCGCTGAGCCACATACCGAAGAGACACGACGCAAGAT
The DNA here is from genome assembly GCA_017960905.1 of Bacteroidales bacterium. GTDB lineage: Bacteria > Bacteroidota > Bacteroidia > Bacteroidales > Marinilabiliaceae > W3P20-009. The sequence continues at coordinate 56,097 of JAGCYH010000041.1, read as the reverse complement.
AGAGGAGCGCTTCGGCGTGAAGGCGTACAACAACTTCGGCATGACTGAGATGAGCGGCCCGGGCGTGGCTCTCGAATGCAAAGAGCAGAACGGCATGCACATCTGGGAAGATTCGTACATAGTGGAAATAGTTGACCCTGAGACACTTGAACCACTGCCCGACGGCGAAGTTGGTGAGCTTGTGCTCACCACACTCGACCGCGAAGGTATGCCGCTCTTGCGTTACCGCACTCGCGACCTTACCCGCATTCTCACAGGCAAGTGCCCGTGCGGCCGCACACACCGCCGCCTCGACCGTATGAAAGGCCGCAGCGACGATATGTTCATCGTGAAGGGCGTCAACATCTTCCCAATGCAGATTGAGAAGATTCTGATGAAATTCTCCGAACTCGGCTCTAACTATCTCATTACTATTCAGCCTGTTGACAATAACGACGAGCTGATAGTTGAGGTTGAACTCGGCGACGTGAAGACCGACGACTTCAGCCAATTGCAGGCTCTGGCCAAAGAGATAACTCGCCAGCTGAAAGACGAGATTCTCGTTACGCCGAAAGTGAAACTCGTAGAACGCGGCTCGCTGCCTCAATCGGAAGGCAAAGCCGTGCGCGTGAAGGATTTAAGAAAACTCATTTAAATACATAAAGCCATGACTATCAATCAAATATCAGTGTTTGTCGAGAATAAGTTCGGACGCTTGAATGAGATTCTGTCGTTCTTGAGCAAAGAGAATATCCGCATCGTGGCCGCCACCGTGGCCGACACCACCGAATACGGCATTCTGCGCCTCATCACCACAAACCAGCACAAGGCATTCCAACTACTTAAAGCTCAGGGCATTTCGGCCAATCTGAGCGACGTGCTTGCCATCAAAACCGACCCTTCGGCAGGCAAGCTGTCCGAAACGGTCGAAATATTCACCAAAGCGGGCATCAGCATCGAATACATGTACTGCTTCTCCGACAAGAGCAACGGCGTGGTGATTATCAGACCCAACAATATGGACGCGGCTCACGAAGTGATTCGCCGCAACTCTCTCAACTGCCTCGTTGAGAGCGAGTTATCCGAATTGTGATTTCTTTGCCCTTGCGGCGAAGAAATAAGACTATATGCGAGGTGCATCGGTAGTCCGATGCACCTCGTTTTTCATTAAACGCATTTTAAAAATGTGGCAATTTTTTCATTTTAAATGCCTAATTTTGCCGCTTTAAAACCTACCCTTTGGCAGAACAGACGATTACATACATAGGCGCAACGAGCGTACTTACAGGATTAGGATTTGGCACCGAGGCTAACTACAACTCTATAATGCTCTATAAATCAGGCATTAAACCGCAGCCTCTCATGCCCGATGGCACCCTCATTCCGGCTCAGACTATAGCCAACGACCTTATACCCGACGCCGACAAGTCGCTTACGCGACTTGAACGCATGATGTACAGCGTTGCTAATGACGTCGTTGCGCAGTCGGGTGTGAAGCCCGACAGCCGCCTGGGCATCGTTTTTTCGACCACCAAAGGCAACATAGCAGAGCTAAACACCTCAGTACCCGACGATAAGAGCCGCGTCTTCCTGTCGGTTCTGGCGCACAACGTGTGCCAGAAACTCGGCATCGGCGAAGAGCCTGTAGTAGTGTCAAACGCCTGTATATCAGGCGTTGTGGCGGTAAGCGTGGCATCGCGCCTCATACGCGCTGGCCGCTACGACAATGTCATTGTCGTAGGCGCCGACGAGGCAACGCCGTTCGTAGTAAGCGGTTTCGTGGGTTTCAAGTCGGTAAGTCCCACCATCTGCCGGCCGTACGACAAGCACCGCGACGGGCTGTCGATGGGCGAGGCGGCAGGCGCGATACTCGTTACACGTCACCGCGCGCTTTCGCGCGGTGTGGCCGTCGAAGGCAGTGCCATGACCAACGACGCCAACCACATTTCGGGTCCGTCGCGCACAGGCGAACCGCTGTCGGCCGCTATAAATGAGGCACTTAGCCAGTCGGGCCTTACGCCCGACGACATATCATTCGTCAACGCTCACGGAACGGCCACACTCTACAACGACGAGATGGAATCGAAAGCGCTGACACTCAGCGGCTTGAACAGCAAGCCGATCAACAGTCTGAAGCCGTACTTCGGCCATACTCTTGGTGCTTCGGGCGTGATAGAGATAGCGATGTGCGTGGAACAGATGCGCAACTCGCTGATTTTCGGCACAATGGGATTCGAAGAGATAGGCACGCCGCATCCGCTCAACGTCAGCGCCAAGCACCGCGAGGCGCAAACCAACCACTGCCTGAAAATAGCTTCGGGCTTCGGTGGCTGCAACGCCGCCATTGTCCTCTCCGTCGAAGCTAAAGCACGCGCCGTGGAGCAAAAAACACCCGCTGATTACTCAATTTTGCATAGTTGCAAAATTGCCAACGGCCGCGTAACCGTTGACAATCATACAGTTATCACTACAACCGAAGATTTCGACAAGTTCGTTCGCGAAGTGTATCACTTTGTGAATGAGCCGAATATGAAGTTTTTCAAGATGGACGACCTTTGCAAACTCGGCTATCTTGCAGCACATTTTGTGCTGCAAGGTGTTGATTATAAAGCCGATGAGGTTGCCATAGTGCTGTCGAACCGCTCGTCGTCGCTCGACACCGACCTGCGCCACGAGCAGACGCTGGCTGCCGGCCAGCCGGCCAGCCCAGCCATCTTTGTATACACGCTCGCCAACATAGTCATGGGCGAAATTTGCATTAAAAACCACATTCAGGGCGAAACGACATTTTTCATCTCCGACAAATATGAAAATGCGAAAATTGAGCGATATGCGCAATTTTTACTAACTTCGGGGCGGTATAAATACGTGATATTCGGCTGGTGCGAATATCTCAATAAAAAATATAACGTTGATATACAACTAATTACAACAAAATAAATGGAAGAATTAAAGACACGGCTCAAGGAGCAGATTATCGAAGCTCTCAACCTTGAAGAGACAACTCCTGCCGACATCGACGATGCCGCGCCGCTTTTCGGCGACGGATTGGGACTCGACTCTATCGACGCGCTCGAACTCATTCTGATACTCGAACGCGAATACGGAATACACATTGAGAATCCGGCCGAAGCGCGTCCTATTTTCGCATCAATCAACACTTTAGCAGAGTACGTAAGCAAAAACCGAAAATAAGAAGCAATGGTTGTAATAAGCGGCATGGGCATTGTGTCGGCTCTCGGCATCGGATTGCAAGACAACTTGCAATCACTTGAAGCTGAGAGAGTTGGATTGCGCAAAATTCAGAATTTCGCGACAATCCACGACGTGCCAGCCGGCGAATTGCCGCTCGACAACCGCGAACTGAAAAGACGGCTCGGCATAAACGAGGCGAAAGTCGTTTCGCGCACTTCGCTGCTAGGAATGCTTGCCGCCGAGGAGGCTCTCGCCGACGCTGGCGTCGGCGACCGCTCGCGCGTGGCGCTCATCACTGCCACCACTGTTGGCGGCATGGACCTTACGCCCGTGTTTTTCGCCGACTTCATGGCCGACCGCACCAAAGGACGGCTGCGCTACGTACGACAGCACGACTGCTCAAACAGCACCAACGCCATTGCTGATTATTGCCACATAGACGGTTTCACAACTGCCATAAGCACAGCATGTTCGTCGGCGGCCAACGCCATAATGACGGGCTGCCGGCTCATTGAGCAAGGTCTGGCCGACTGCGTCGTCGCCGGTGGCACCGACGCTCTCTGCGTCTACACGCTCAACGGATTCAAGTCGCTCATGATACTCGACAGCGACCGCTGCCGACCCTTCGACGCCAACCGCAAAGGGCTCAACCTCGGCGAGGCTGCTGCCTACGTCGTGCTGCAAAGGGCAACCGACGCACACAAGCAGTACTGCGCCGTGGCGGGCTACGCCAACGCCAACGACGCCTTCCACCAGACTGCAATGACTGCCGAAGGACAAGGCGCGAGCGAAGCGATGCTTGGCGCTTTGCGCCAAGCCAACCTGCAACCCGCTGATATCGATTACATTAACGCACACGGCACCGGCACACCCAACAACGATGCCTCGGAGCTGGCCGCCATGCAGTCGGTTTGGGCCGACAAGATGCCCAAATACAGCTCCACCAAAGGCTTCACGGGGCACACACTGGCCGCCGCCGGCTCTGTAGAGGCCGTCTTTGCGGCTTTGGCCATCGAACATCAGACAGTCTGGGCAAACATAGGCTGCGAAACACCTATCAGTCAGCAGTTTGCACCCGTAGCGCATACCGCAAAATGCGCAGTACGCAACGTTATGTCGAACTCGTTCGGGTTCGGCGGCAATTGCACATCATTAGTATTTTCGAAGATATGAACCCGGTATACATCAGTGCAGCAACGAGTTACAGCGACGAGTGGGATCTGAAGACGCTGATTCCCGACGCAAACATGCGTCGGCGAATGAGCCGACTGGTGAAGATGGGCGTTGCATCGGGACTGCAATGCCTCGCCGAGGCCGGCATCGGCTCGCCCGATGCCATCATCACCGCCTCGGGCTACGGCTGCCTCACCGACAGCGAGAAGTTTCTCACTACACTCATTGCCAACAAAGAGCAGCTGCTCAACCCTACCCCGTTCATTCAATCGACATTCAACACCATAGGCAGCCAAATTGCCATCCTGACAAAGTGCAAACGCTACAACATGACCTATGTCGATGGCGCAGAGAGCTTTACGAGCGCGCTGCTCGACGCAATGCTGAGCGTTGGCGATGGCGCCAAAACGGTGCTCGTTGGCATTACCGACGAGCTGACACCCACACTCACCGACATTCTGAAACGCATGCGCATAAGCGTAGCAACGACCGACGGCGCATATTTTTTCGCTCTTACGAGCGAAAAAACAGACAGCGCAAAAGCCGTCATTTCAAACGTGGAACTCATCGGCAGGCAATGCGCAAAAAACAGTTACACTTTCCCCACAGCCGAAGCGCAACAGCTCTTCCAACTCATTGAAAACAAGACAAATAGCACCTGTAAGTTCGACAAATTAAAATTCGATTTGCAATGCTTATAGCCATAATAGTCATACTGGTGGCAATATGCGCCGTGGTGGTGTGGGGCTCGGCGTGCATATCGTCGAATATGTTCGTCAAGGCGCAATGCGCCTTGACCGACAAGCGCAAAGTGCTGCTCACCTTCGACGACGGCCCCGACGAGCGGTTTACCATAGCTGCTCTCGACGCGCTCAAACGCCTCAATATCAAGGCGTTGTTTTTCGTCATTGGCGAAAAAGCAGCGCAGCATCCCGACCTCATCCGACTGATAAAAGCCGACGGACATGCCGTCGGCAACCACTCGTACCACCACAATCCGAAGTATCTGTTTGGTTCTAAAAACCAGATACTCAACGAATTGCAACAGACCAACAACATCTTGCGCGAGAACGGCATCGAGACGGCGTACTTCCGTCCGCCGCTCGGTGTAACGAACGACGCCTTGGCATGGGCCATCAAACAGCTCAAATACAAGACGATAGGCTGGAACATACGCTCGTTCGACACACGGCGCGAACCGCGCGAAATAATACTTTCGCGCGTTGTCCGCCAGCTTACCGGCGGCAACATCGTTCTGCTCCACGACCGCGTGGAGCATGTCGACTGGCTCATCGAACAGATTGCCAATGAGGTACATAAGCGAGGCTTGGTATTTGCGTCAGCTGAAGATTTAGACGTTTGAAATAAAAACAACGAATAATGGAAAACCGCGACAGCAAAATAATAAGCAATACAAAAATATGGGGCATAACTGTTTGCTATGCCATAATGCCATATTTTATCTGGTATGTGGTTCGGACGTTAAATAAAGGGAATGACTTTTCTATTAATAGTTTTGAGGTCTATACAAGTGACTATGGAACTCGTTTTTATCTTTTAATTTTACCAATTATAGTAATATCCTTAATATGGATTATTGGAATAGCAGTTGACTTCTGTATAGATAATTGGATGATTGTCGTAGCATCAATTGAAATGATGATAGTCGCGTTGTTTGGGGCAGTGTCCTTTTGTATCCCAGCACCAATGGAAAAACATATAATTATAGGATTAGGTGTACTTGCCTATGGTGCAATATATATATTGCTTTTTATTTATGTGATAAGAACATATATTAAAAAGCATAAATGACAGGAATTTAAAAGCAAGGAACTCACGATGTAAGTGTGTTTTTTCGTCAGAAAACACTATCTTTGTAAACAGAAAACCGGCAAAGAGCTGCCGGCAAATTTTCGGAATTCGTAATTCATAAATCGTAATTAAAAAAACATGTTCGATTACAAGACACAAGGCACATGCAGCGTCGAGATACTGTTCGACCTGACCGACGACAACAAACTTCACAACGTGCATTTTGTTGGAGGTTGCCATGGCAACCTCCAAGGCATCTCGCGCCTCGTAGAAGGCATGGACGCCGATGAGGTTGTCGCACGCCTGCAGGGCATACGCTGCGGCCAGAAACCAACCTCGTGCCCCGACCAGTTGTGCAAGGCCATACAGAGTGTAAAGAAGAGCTAACAGCCTCATTTAATGACAGTTGTATGGACGTAAAACGCGTGTTTTTAGTGGGCTTCATGGGTTGCGGCAAATCGACCATCGGGCGGTTTGTGGCACGCGACATGGGCTGGCGCTTCATCGATATGGACACATACTTCGAAGAACGCCACCAATGCACTATAAGTGAGTATTTTGCGCGCCACGGCGAAGACGGCTTCCGACGCGCCGAGCACGACATTGTCGTTGAGCTTTGCTCAATCGACAATATCGTTGTGGGCACGGGCGGCGGCGCACCTTGCTTCTTCGACAACATGGACCTCATGTGCAACGCCGGCCTCGTTATATACATAAACGTTGATAATAAGGTACTTGCCGAACGTCTGTACAGAAACCACGCCTCGCGCCCGCTGCTGGCCAACAAAACCAACGACGAGATACTGCAATACGTGATAGAGAAAGTTGCCGAGCGCGAGCGGTTTTACCGCCGCGCACAAATCACCGTCGACGGCGAGACACTCAACTTCGGCATGTACCGAACGCTAATATCAATGTACTCAACGAGATAGAGACCGACCAAAAAAGACCAGAAAGCTGTCAAAACCTTGTTTTTATTTTGACAAAGAATAAACAAATCCGAACACGAAAAAAACTTGTTTACTTTTTTTTACTTATTTTTATACTTACTATTTTTGCAAAGTGTAAGCAAAGACGATTTTGAATATGGCAGACAACAGTTTTGTTCACCTCCACGTGCACTCGCATTATTCGATTTTGGACGGAATGTCGAAAGTGTCGGATTTGGTGGATAAGTGCATGCGCACAGGAATGCGCGCAATAGCACTTACCGACCATGGTAACATGTTCGGCATCAAGGAGTTCAAAGATTATGTGAAGAAAGTCAACGGCGCACCGAAGAAGAAAGTGGCTGAGTGCGAGGAAGAGATAGCGAAAACTACCGACGAGGCGAAGAAGGCCGAGTTGCAGAAGCAACTCGAAGAGCTCAAAGCCAAAGCCGCAGCGTTTGTGCCGTTCAAGCCCATAGTGGGCACCGAGGCATACTGCGCGCGCCGCTCGCTGCACGACAAGGACAAGAACGTGAAGGAGATATCGGCCGAGACGGGCAAGTCGCGCATCGTCGACCGCAGCGGCTGGCACCTCATTCTGCTGGCCAAAAACAAAGAGGGATACAAGAGCCTCTGCAAACTGGCGTCGATAGCTTACACCGAGGGCTTCTACGACAGTCCGCGTATCGACAAAGAGCTGCTCAAGAAGTACCACGAAGGACTTATAGTCTGCTCGGCGTGCCTCGGCGGCGAGATTCCGCAACTCATCATTGCCAAGAAATACGACGAGGCCGAGAAGTCGATTATGTGGTTCAAAGAAATTTTCGGCGACGACTATTACATTGAGCTTCAGCGACATAAGACCGACAAATCTAACGCTAACACCGAGACCTACGAACGACAGGTTGAGGTGAACAAAGTGCTGATAGAGCTTGCGCGGAAGACGAACACAAAGATAATTGCCACCAACGACGTGCACTTCGTGGAAGAAGATCACGGCGAGGCGCACGACCGTCTGATATGCCTCTCGACAGGCAAGGATTTCGACGACCCCGACCGCCTGCACTATACGAAACAAGAGTGGCTCAAAACGCCCGAAGAGATGTACAGCATATTCAGCGATATACCTGAGGCTCTGACAAATACACTCGAGATAGCCGACAAAGTAGAAGACTACAGCATCGACTCGGACCCGATAATGCCCAAATTCCCCATTCCCGAAGAGTTCGGCACCGAAGAGGAATACCGCAAGAAATTCACCGAAAAGGATCTTTTCGACGAATTTACTCAGAACGAAAAACACGAAGTGGTTCTGAGTCAGGAAGATGCAGAGAAAAAGATAAAGAAGCTTGGCGGTTACGACAAGCTTTACCGCATAAAACTCGAAGCCGACTACTTGGCCAAACTCGCGTGGGACGGCGCCAAGCAACGCTACGGCGACAATCTGACAGAAGAACAGATAGAACGCATCACCTTCGAGCTGCATATAATGAAGACGATGGGTTTCCCGGGCTACTTCCTTATAGTTCAGGACTATATACGCGCCGCACGCGAAGAACTGAATGTAGCTGTAGGGCCGGGCCGCGGCTCGGCGGCCGGCTCGGTGGTGGCTTATTGCCTCAAAATCACCGACATCGACCCGCTCAAGTACGACCTGCTGTTCGAACGTTTCCTCAACCCCGACCGTATCTCACTGCCCGATATCGACGTCGACTTCGACGACGACGGACGCGGCAAGGTACTTGACTGGGTTACACAGAAATACGGCTACGACCATGTGGCGCACATCATCACTTACGGAACGATGGCCGCCAAGTCGGCCATCGCTGACGTGAGCCGCGTGCAGAAAATAGACCTGCAAACTGTGGCTCTGATAAAAAGCTACATACCAGAACGCGATTTCGACGAGAATCAGGTGAAAGCCGTCGAAGGCACTCTGCCAAAGAAGATGCCTAAAGTGAACCTGAAAAACTGCTACAAATATGTGCCCGAGCTCAAAAACTACCTCAACGGCCCCGACGAGAATATAAGGTCGATGCTGGAATATGCCGAAGAGCTCGAAGACACCAACCGCCAGACTGGCGTTCACGCCTGCGGCGTGATAATAGGCGCCGACGACCTCACCAAGTTCGCGCCCATGTGCGTCATCAAAAACAAAGAGACGGGTAACGATGACGTCGTTACCCAATACGATGGCCATGTGGTTGAAAGCGTGGGACTTATAAAGATGGACTTCCTGGGTCTGAAGACGCTCTCGCTCATTCGCGAAGCCATTGCCAACGTGAAACGCAGCCGCGGCATCGACGTCGACATCGACCACATTCCTATCGACGACGAGCTGACTTTCAAGCTCTACAGCGAAGGACGCACCATAGGTACGTTCCAGTTTGAGTCGGTCGGCATGCAGAAATATTTGCGTGAGCTTAAGCCCACGCAAATTACCGATTTGATAGCCATGAATGCCCTCTACCGTCCGGGCCCTATCGAATACATTCCGCAGTTCATTCGCCGCAAGCACGGCGAGGAGCCTATCACATACGACATTCCCATAATGGAGAAATACCTGAAAGACACTTACGGTGTAACTGTCTATCAGGAACAAGTGATGCTGCTGAGCCGTTTGCTGGCGGGCTTCACGCGAGGCGAAGCCGACACGCTGCGTAAGGCCATGGGTAAGAAGATTGCCGCCATGCTGGCCATGCTGAAGCCGAAATTTATAGAAGGCGGAAAGAAAAACGGCCACGATGAGAAGGTTTTGCTCAAGATTTGGGCCGACTGGGAGAAATTCGCCTCGTATGCCTTCAACAAGTCGCACGCCGCCTGCTATGCCTGGGTGGCTTACCAAACTGGCTATCTGAAAGCACATTATCCGGCCGAATATATGGCTGCCAACCTCACACGAAGCAAAGACTCGATAACCGACATTCAGAAATTCATGGAAGAGTGTAAAGCAATGGGACTCAAGGTGAAAGGACCGAATGTGAACGAGTCGGAACTCAATTTCGCCGTTAATAAAAACGGCGAAATACTCTTCGGCCTCGGCGGTGTGAAAGGCGTGGGCGAAGGTCCTGTCGACGCCATCATTTCTGAACGCGAGAAAAACGGTCCGTTCAAGGGCATATTCGACTTCGTGGAGCGCGTCAATATGAATACTTGCAACCGCAAAGCTATTGAAAGTCTGGCACTTGCAGGCGCATTCGACAGTCTTGGCGACATAAGCCGCGAGCAATTCTTCGCCACCGTTAAGGAGCGCGCCGATGTCGAAGTGCAAGGCAGCGAAATACTCACGCGCTACGGCAGCAAATACCAACAGACGAAAGAGAGCGAGTCGAACTCGCTCTTCGGCGGTGAGTCGGCCATTGAAATTCAACGGCCGCAACTGCCTGTGGTTCTGAATTATTGGTCCGACTTTGAACGATTGAACAAAGAGAAAGAAGTCGTGGGAATTTTCCTGTCGTCGCATCCGCTCGACCAGTACAAATTCGAGATGAACTACATTGTGAACACCAAACTGACGGATATAGACGCCGACGACAAACTGCAAAACATGGTGGGACGAAAGTTCACCGTAGGCGGCATTGTAACAAGCGTGCGCAATGGTGTGAGCAGCAAAAACAACAAGCCTTTCTGCATTGCCAAAGTTGAGGATTTCGACGGAAGTTGCGAAATAGCACTATTCGACACTGATTATCAGCAATATAGCAATATGTTTGTACAAAATTGCTACATCTGCATAATCGGTAGCATCGAAAGAAACCAATACAACGGCAAAGTGCGCAAACGCATACAGAAAGTGATGCCGCTGGCCGATGTACTCAAAATGAGCAAAGGGTTCAACGGTATTGTTATCGAAATAGATATTGAGAAACTCAAAGAGGATGCTGTGGCTGAATTCAAAGAGATACTGCACAGCTACGACGAAGATGCGAGAGACTCGAAAAACGAAGAGAAAGCCGTAACACTGCCGCTTCATATATTACTGAGAGACAACGTGGAAAACCGCGAAGTAAAAATGCTGTCGAGGAAGTATAAAGTGGGCGTGGGCAAGGATATAATGCGTTTTGTAGATGAAAACGAAGGGTTCAAAATGGCTGTAATGAATAAAGCATGAAACTGACGAAGACACTGGCTTTTTTCGGGCTGATTCTGCTGCTCTTGGCAACGCTCAGCTACTTTTATCCGCAAAAAGAAATATCTTTTTGCGGCATCAGCTGGCGCTTCCCTTCGATAACCGATATTATTGAAATAAAGCCAGATACGAGTGTCAACATCGACCAGATGCTGTCCGACGTCGAAGCGTCGCTGCAGATTGTCGATTCGGCCGAGATAGCGCGGCAGGACTCGCTCAAATTCTACGAGCGCTTTTTTGCCGAAAACCCGTCGCGCATATCGCTGCCCGACAACGACCCTACCTATCTCTTCCCGTTTTTCGATGCGATCGACAGCGCATCGAACTGCCTCGTGCACATTATGCACTACGGCGATTCGCAAATCGAGGGCGACCGCATCACAGGCTATCTGCGCAAGAAATTCCAAGAGAAATTCGGCGGCAGCGGACCTGGTCTGCTGCCTATGTGGCAACCTATTGGCGCTCATTCGGTTTCGCAAACCATATCCGACAGCGTGGCAAGCTACTTTGCCGGCGGTATGATGGGCAAAAGAGCCGACCATAAACGCTACGGCGCGATGGCACAAATGTCGGTGCTCGAAGCCGGCGACTCAATACGTGTTACTGTCAATGCCCGCCAATCGAAAGATTTTCAGCGCATTATAGTCTTCGCCGGGCACAATGCCGACGACTTGGATATTAGTTTGCTTGGAAGCAAGCAAACTCTTCACAACACCAACAGTATCAAGCATTTGTCGTGGTTTCTGAAAAAACCTGTCAATTGGCTCGACCTGAAGTTCATGGGTCAGGGCGAAGTTTACGGCATCAACGTCGACGGCAATAACGGCGTGAGTATCAGCAACATACCAATGCGCGGAAGCGACGGAACGTTCTTCACACGCATCGAAAGCAATGGCATAAAAGAGATGCTCAACTATCTGAATACCAAGCTGATAATACTCGAATTTGGCGGCAACGCACTGCCTATGATGAAGGATTCGGCCGACATAGCGCGTTACTGCACAGGCTTTATCCACCAGATCGACATGTTCCGCCGCATAATGCCCGATAGCAAGATAATAGTGATAGGCACGGCCGACATGGCCGTGAAACGCAACGGCACGCTGCAGACGCACCCTATGCTGCCCTACCTGGTCGATTGCGTGCGCGACTCTACAGTGGCGCACGGCGCCGGCTACTGGGACATGTACGACGTGATGGGCGGCTACAACTCAATGAAGTCGTGGGTGTCGCACTCGCCTGCCTGGGCAGCGTCGGACTACGTGCATTTCACGCCCAAAGGCGCCGACCGCATCGCCGAGGTGTTCTGGCTCTCGCTTATGGTGTATTACGATTATCGCGATATGTTGAAAACTGACTGATTATGAGATTGTTGACGGTCATATTACTGAGTTGTGTGTTTTGCGCGCTAAGCGCGCAAAACGAGCTGTCGCTGCCCGAATGTGCCGTCGTCGACTCCAACATGCTGCGTATGCCCGCCGGCGTCGCTCCGCAAATGGAGCGTTTCTTCGATAAGCTCGATTCGGTGCTGCTCTTTGGCAAAGGACGCGTAAACATCTTACACATAGGCGGTTCGCACGTACAGGCCGACTTCTACACCAACGTGCTTCGCGTCAATATCGACTCGCTCAATGCCGGACTGCAACCTCCGCGTGGTTTTCTGTTCCCTTACTCGGTGGCCAAAACCAACAATCCGAGCAACTACCGCGTGCGCTACGGCGGCGAATGGGCGGCAGCGCGCAACGCGCTGCGCCAGTTTTTCCCATCGCAAGGCCTGAGTGGCATAAACATCAGTACTTCAGACACTTCGGCTTGGTTTTCAATTTGTCTGAACCGGAAAAACACATCACGCTGGACAACCAATAAAGTGCATCTGCTGGCGCGTTCGTTGCACCAGCGCTGCACTCCTTACCTCATCGTGGGCGAGAGCGAAGTGGTTGAACCAGAGCAAGAAGAGACCGGTTTCTGCTTCACACTGCCCCACAACGTCGACAGTTTCTGCGTTCGCCTGCGCTACGACAAGCTGCAGCAGCTCGGCCCCGACACTATGGTTGTCCGCGGCATATACGCCGACAACGATGAACCCGGAATTGTGTACAACTCAATAGGCGTCAATGGTGCTTCGGTGCCGTCGTATCTTGGTTGCGCCGACTTCGTCGGCGACCTGTCGCTCGTCAAGCCCGATTTAGTCGTTTTTGCCATCGGCATCAACGATGCCGCCGACAAAAACTTCACCGACTCGGTCTTCTGCGCCAACTACGACAAGCTCATTGCCAACATACGCTCCGTATCGCCGGAGTGCGCGCTGATTTTCATCACCAACAACGACTCCTACAAACGCATCAGACGGCAGTACAGAGTGAACGAAAACGGCCTTGTAGCACGCCAGGCGTTCTATCAGCTTGCCACAAAGTGGCAAGCCGGTGTGTGGGACTTGTTCGAGATTATGGGCGGACTGAAGTCGATGGCCGAGTGGGAAACGGCCGGCCTCGCCGCACGCGACAAGATTCACTTCACCGTTCAGGGATACGAAATCATCGGCAAGCTCTTTTTCGACGCTCTGCTCGGCTCATACCTCGATTACGACATAAAATCAGACCCGTATGATTATTGATTTTTTGTACAAAATATTCGCCTTCGACGACAATTCGCCGCTGCTGTTCACTCAGTTCTACTTCTGGGTGTTCTTCGCTGTGGTGCTCGTTTTCTTGTCGTTCATGCATAGTAAAATACTGCTGCGTAACACTTTCCTATTTTTCGTCAGCGTGTTTTTCTACTACAAGACGAGCGGCATCTTCACACTTATTCTGCTATCGGCAACGCTCATAAGCTTTTTTGTCGGAAAACAAGTTTTCCGATGTCAGCGCAACGCCTCGCGCAACGCGTGGCTCGCTGTGGGCATTGTGGCCAACCTGTCGGTGCTCTGCTACTTCAAATATGCATATTTCATCACCGACATGCTCAACAACCTCTTCGGTTTCGAACTCGAAGTGGTCGATTACTTTGCTATGATAGGCAACGAGATGTTCGGTGAAGGCACGTTTCACGTCGACGCCATCTTTCTGCCTGTCGGAATATCATTCTTTACTTTCCAGTGTATCAGCTACTTGATGGATATTTACCGCAAGCGCATCGAACCTGTCAGAAGTATTCTCAACTATGGCTTCTACGTCAGTTTCTTCCCGCAACTTGTTGCGGGACCTATTGTCCGCGCCAAAGACTTCATCCACCAGCTCTACCGCCCTTACAACCTCTCGCGACGCCAGTTCGGCATCGCGGTGTTCTGGATTCTCAATGGTCTGGCAAAAAAAATCATCCTAAGTGACTATATAGCAGTCAATTTCGTTGACCGCGTCTTTGCCAATCCAGGCATGTACACGGGCTTCGAAAACCTCTCGGCGCTTTTCGGCTACTCGCTGCAAGTCTATGCCGACTTCTCGGGCTACACCGACATCGCCACGGGCGTGGCGCTGATTATGGGCTTTTATCTGCCCATCAACTTCAACTCGCCCTACAAAGCCACCAACGCCGGCGGTTTCTGGAAACGCTGGCACATATCGCTCTCAAAATGGCTTCAGGACTACCTCTACATTCCTATGGGAGGCAACCGCAACGCCACTTTCGGCACTTATGCCGTGATAATCACCATAGCAATCATAGGCACTGTGCTTTCGGGCAGCATCTGGGTGGCAATAATACTCGCTACAATAGCGTCGGTGCTGGCTATTGTGGCGCTTGTAGCGCCACAACGCCGCAAAAAAATCACCACCAACATCAACGCCATGAACACCATGCTCCTCGGCGGCCTGTGGCACGGCGCAAGCTGGAACTTCATGATTTGGGGCGGCCTCAACGGCATTGGCATGGTAATTTACAAACTCTGGAAACCGCTCAACGTCTACTGGCGCACACTCGTAGTGTGGGCTTTCTGCGCTTTCGCGTACTGGCTCGCCGACGTTACGGCGCAACCCGTGTTCAACATTGCTGTCATCTGGCTTGGCGCTACGGCCGTAGGGACCTCACTCCGTATGCTTTACAACCTCGTCCGACTGCCTTGGGCTCTCAGCTGGCTCGAGCGCGCATGGGCCATCACACAGACGTTCGTCTTCATCACCTTCACACGACTATTCTTCCGCTCGGGGTCGAACCTCGACCCCGCCGAAGCCAACGAAACGGCTTGGAACACAGCCAAAAGCATGGTCAATCAGATTGGCAGCACATGGAACACAACGCAAATTCCGCAAATTCTCACCGAGTTCTGGCAAATATTCGTCCTTATTGCCGTCGGAATGATTATCCACTGGCTGCCCGACAGGCTCAAACGCCGCTACCGACTGGCTTTCTCGGCCATTCCACTGCCACTTATGGCAGTAGTGGTCGTTGCTGTGGTATTTATCATTTACCAATTCGTAACGGCTGATTTACAGAAGTTTATCTACTTCCAATTCTGAAAATGCTTTGGCATTTTCTTTCGCACATTCATCACCGCACCAAGCAGTCCGGGCTGTAATTCGGTCTGCATCAGTATGTCGGTGTATTGCGCAAGCTCGCTCATAAGTTCATCGGCTGTCGAACACAGCCGATATGCTATCTTCACGCAAAGCGACCTCACACCAAGCGTTGCCGAGGCCGACATCATCTGTTCGAAACAGAAATCGAGAAAATCGGTACGCAGGGTGTCGAATGTAAACATCTGTCGCTCAAGCAGATTGAGCAACAGACGTTGCAAAGTAACATTGTCCGCTGCACCCATACAGAGCGTAATGAGCTCATTCTGACGCATTTGCAGCGAGGTCAACGCCTCGCTGCTCAGATGCGTAGCCACCCAAGCCGCATTCGACGCCACACGTGCGTTGGCGTCGGCGAACAAATCAAAGATTTGTTCCCGCGCCTCTGAATCGCTTTCCACGATTCGGCATATCTCGTGTATCTTTCTCACACCCAGACTTTTCGATATTATCTCGCGCAACTCTTGCATTTTTTATTTTTCTGTGTGTGCAAAGGTAGGAAAGAATATTTTCTTAAATTTGTACTCGTAAAAACATTTAAAAATAAAACATCATGACACCAATAGTTAGCATAATAATGGGCAGCACATCGGACCTGCCCGTGATGGAGAAAGCCGCTCAGTTTCTGAACGATATGGAGATTCCGTTTGAGATGAACGCCCTCTCGGCACACCGCACACCGGCCGAAGTTGAGCAGTTTGCCGCAGCAGCCAAAGGTCGCGGACTGAAAGTGATTATTGCCGGCGCTGGTATGGCCGCCGCCCTGCCGGGCGTTATTGCCGCCAACACCACTGTGCCTGTCATTGGCGTGCCCATCAAAGGTATGCTCGACGGCCTCGACGCAATGCTCTCAATCATTCAAATGCCCCCGGGAATTCCCGTTGCCACCGTTGGTGTCAACGGCGCACAGAACGCCGCCATCCTGGCCGCTGAGATGCTCGCCCTTGCCGATGCCAACCTTGCCAGCCGTCTCGAAGCCTACAAAGAAGGCCTCAAGCAGAAAATCGTCAAAGCCAACGCCGAACTTGCCGAAGTCAAGACTTGGAAGTTTAAGACGAATTGAGTATTTCATACAATTATGGCCAAAAAACCACCTTTGCCCATAGGAACTTATGTTATATTAGGTCTGTTGCTGGCCGATATGATTTTTGCCGGAGCAAGCTCAAGCGGCTTGCCCTTGGTGTTTTTTATGATCGTCGCTTCGTATGTGCTTATGTTGCTAAAGCAAAGATGGGGCTTGATACTGTTCGCTTTCTCTATGGTTTTCCTACTGGCAGGCATTTTGTTATATAAAATATATTACGACATCTTTGATATATGGGATATCATAGGGAAAATAATAATTCCATCTGTATTTGTGTCAATAGCACTGATTTTCAGAAGAAAAGGTGTTTCGGCTTTCAGAATAATATGGGGACAAGGCAAAAAAACGAGTAACAAATGAATGACAGTTCCCCTATGGACATAACCCACCACTACATAGAGAAAGGCGAAGGCGAGCCACTCATTCTGCTGCACGGGAACGGCGAGAACTACAACTATTTCAGCCACCAGATTGATGCCTTCAGCAAGCGGTTTCGTGTTATTGCGCTCGATACACGCGGGCACGGCCTGACATCGCGCGGCACTCAGCCGTTCACCATCCGTCAGTTTGCCGACGACCTGCTCGGGTTTATGAACCTCAAAGGCATCGAAAAAGCCCATATTCTGGGCTTTTCCGATGGTGCCAACATAGCTATGATTTTTGCCATAAAATACCCCGAACACGTTGACCGACTGATACTTAACGGCGGTAATCTCGACACTTCGGGAGTGAAACGCAGCACACAGATACCCATCGAAATAGGCTATCGCATTGCGCGCCTCTTCGCGCGCAAAAGCGCGAAGGCTTTGGCCAACGCCGAAATGCTTGCGCTGATGGTCAACGACCCTAACATAGCGCCCGATGAACTACACGCAATAAAGGCCAAAACCTTGGTTTTGGCTGGCACTCGCGACATGATACGCGAGTCGCACACGAGGCTTATTGCATCGCTAATACCAAACGCCGAACTGGCGTTTGTCGATGGGAACCACTTCGTTGCAAACAATAACCCGCAAGAATACAACAACGTGGTGATAAGGTTTCTGGAAAGCTGAAATTGGCTCCCGAAAATGGCGGAAATCAAAAAGCAGTTTTTTTATTCATTTTCGGCAAAAAAAAATGATAAAATTTGTACATCATAATATACAACGCATTATCTTTGTAGTCGGAAAACATATTGAAAATATGCCCTAACAAATTGAAACTAAAGAAATTGTAACAAATTAATTTATTCATTAAAAACTAAAAGAAATGAAGATTAGAAGTTTAATTTTAGCAGTAGGCTTAAGTGCCTCAATTATTTTGTCGAGCTGCTCAAGCATGAGCAACACAGCAAAAGGTGGAATCATTGGCGGTACCGCAGGTGCAGCCGTAGGCGCAGGTGTTGGCGCATTAGTTAGCAAAAACAAGAAGAAAGGCGCCCTCATCGGTGCTGCTGCTGGTGCTGCTGTAGGTACTACAGCCGGCGTTCTCATTGGCAAGAAGATGGATAAGAAAAAGAAAGAACTCGAAGCTCTCCAGAATGCAAAAATCGAGGAAGAGGCAGACTGCAACGGCTTGCAGGCTATCAAAGTTACTTTCGACAGCGGTATCCTCTTCGCTACTGGCAAATCTGACCTGAGCAAAGACGCTAAGTCGAGCCTCGACAGCTTTGCTGCAAAAATGAGCGACCTCACCGACACTAACATCAGTGTATTCGGTCACACCGACAACACTGGCTCGCTCGAAGCTAACCAGCGCGTATCGAAACAACGTGCAGACGCTGTTTCTACTTACCTCCAAGGTAAAGGCATCGCTGCTTCGCGTATCACAGCTACCGGTATGGACTTCAGCGACCCCGTTGCTAGCAACGACACTGAGGCTGGCCGTAAACTCAACCGCCGCGTTGAGGTTTACATCTCGGCTAACCAAGCCATGATCGACGCTGCTGAAAAAGCTGCTAACGAAGGCAAATCTGATTTCTAATTTCCAGAATCGGAATTCTCTTATCAGAGACCGCAATTTTTTTTGCGGTCTCTGATTTTTTTTTTTCGTTGGCAACTTTCGTATAATCAGCATTTCAACTCTTTTTTGTTTTTTTCATGAAAAAAAACCGTTTGCTGACTATACTTTTTTTTGTTAATATTGCAGATTGAAACAATCAGAAAACTGTTTCAAAAAACATTTGACTGTTGTCGAATTTAAAATGGAAAAACACTGGAATATAAAGCCCGTTTTGGATAAAGCTAATATAGAGCGCTTTACGCAAGAACTGAAGTCTTGCGATGAGCTCTCGAACTTATATATGAGCCCGGGCATTGCCCTGCTGCTTCTCCAACGTGGCATCGACACCGTCGATAAAGCCAAAGAGTTTTTCAACCCAAAACTGCGCGAACACCAGCACAACCCGTTCGAAATGAAAGACATGGACAAAGCGGTGGAGCGCATCAAAAAAGCTTTCGACAGCAACGAGAAAATACTCATCTATGGCGACTACGACGTCGACGGAACTACTTCCGTCGCACTCGTCTATTCGTTCCTCAAACTCCACATTGACAACCCCGAAAACCTCGGTTTCTACATACCCGACAGATACAACGAAGGCTATGGAATATCGTTCAAAGGCATCGACCACGCAGCCGAAAACGGATTCACTCTCATCATAGCGCTCGACTGCGGCATCAAAGCTGTCGAAAAAGCTAAATACGCCAAAAATCTCGGCATCGACATAATAATCTGCGACCACCACACGCCCGGCGACCAACTGCCCGACGTGGCCGCCTGTCTCGACCCGAAACGCGAAGACTGCCCCTACCCCGACAAGAACTTGTCGGGTTGCGGCGTTGGTTTCAAACTCATGCAGGCCTTCTGCCGTGTCAACGACTACAAAGAGGCCGAACTCAACAACTACCTCGACCTACTGGTCGTAAGCATAGCTTCCGACATCGTGCCCATGACTGGCGAAAACCGCATCTGGGCTTACCACGGACTGAAAAAACTCAACGAGAACCCCTCTATAGGTCTCGACTCAATAATACGCGTTGCCGGACTTAAAGGCAAAAACATCAACGTTACCGACATCGTCTTCAAGATCGGACCGCGCATCAACGCCGCCGGGCGCATGCGCTCCGGCAGCGATGCCGTGGAACTGCTCATCTCGGAAGACCCGCGTACTGCCGACCTCCTCAGCCAGGACATCGACACTTCGAACAACGAACGCAAAGACCTCGACCGGGAAATAACAGAGCAGGCTCTCGCTATGATTGAGAGCAACGAAGAACTGAAAAAACGCAAATCGACGGTGCTATTCTGCCCAAAATGGCATAAAGGCGTCATCGGTATCGTCGCTTCGCGACTCACCGAAACGTATTACCGACCCACAATAATTCTCACAGAATCAAAGGGTTTCGCCACTGGCAGCGCCCGCTCTACCGACGGTTTCGACCTCTACAAAGCCATCGACGCTTGCTCCGACCTGCTCGAAAACTTCGGCGGACACATGTACGCCGCAGGCTTGACTATGAAACTCGAAAACGTTGAGAAATTCACTCAACGTTTCGAGGAATATGTGGCCGAAAATATTCTGCCTGAGCAACTTATACCGCAAATCGACATCGACGCCGAACTGCACCTATCGAGCATCAACAACAACCTCTTCAAAACTCTCTGCAAGTTCGAACCTTTCGGACCGGGCAACATGAAACCTGTATTCGCCACCAAAGGCGTTTTCGACTACGGAACTTCTAAACTCGTGGGTAAAGACCACAACCACATAAAACTCGAACTCATCGAAGGACACACTCGCAACACCGTCTCGGGCGTTGCCTTCGGCATGGGCGACAAATTCAGCCTTATTCACGGCGGACAGCCTTTCGGCGTCTGCTACACTATCGAAGAGAACGACTTCAAAGACACCAAATCGTTGCAGATACTCGTAAAAGACATTCATTCAAACGATTAAGCCTTTTTTCAAAAAACATTTTAAACACACAATATAATGAGAATTGCTGTTATCGACATCGGAACAAACACCATTAACCTTGCCATCGCCTCTATCAGCGACGACAGCTATCAGATTATCTACTCGGCAAAAGAACCCGCTAAACTCGGCAAAGGCGGCATCAACGACTGCGTTATTCTGCCCGAGGCCATCGAACGCGGCATCGAATCGATAGGACGACACATTGAAACCATCAAACAGTTCAATGTCGATAAAACCATCGCCATAGGCACTTCCATAATGCGCAACGCCACCAACGGCCTCGACTTCGCCGAGCAGATTAAATCTCTCTTCGGAATCAACGTGAAGATTATCAGCGGCGACGAAGAGGCTCAGATGATTTTCGACGGCGTGAAACAAGTGATGCCCATCGGCGCCGACCGCGTGCTCATTCTCGACATCGGCGGCGGCAGCAACGAATTCATCATTGCCAATAAAAACGGCATTATCTGGAAAAAAAGCTTCGAACTCGGCCTCGCGCGCATCATCGACAAGTTTCACCCATCGGACCCTATCACGCAGCCCGAAATCAAAGCCATCGAAAACTACCTGCGCTCTGAGCTCACTCCGCTCTACGAGGCGCTGCACAACTACCCAACTACCACTCTCATAGGCACTTCGGGCTCGTTCGACACCATTGCGGCCATCGTTGCGGGCAACAAACACCCCAACTTCAACGTCAAGCTGGCCACCTCATACGAAATCACCGTGCCCAACTTCGAAGAACTGCACCGCAAAATAATCAGCTCTACTCTTGAGCAGCGCAAAGCCATGAACTTCATGGACCCGAGCCGCGTCGAACTGATTATTCCGGGCACTATATTCATCAATTTCATCGTTCGCGAAATGCGAATCGATAAATTGTCGCAATGCAACTATGCTCTAAAACAAGGCGCTGTATATCAATATATTAATAACCTTATTTAGTACTTCTATGGCAAAAATTCTCGTTATCGACGACCAACGCAGCATACGCACTACGCTGAAGGACATTCTCGAACTCGAAAACCATTCCGTCGAGCTCGCCGAAGACGGCGCTCAGGGCATTGAAAAATTCAATGCCGACAAGTTCGACGTTGTGCTCACCGACATCAAAATGCCCGAAATGGACGGTATGGAAGTGCTCAACAAAATAATGGAACTCCGGCACGACGTGCCGGTGATAATGATATCGGGACACGGCAACATAGACACCGCAGTTGAGTCGATAAAAAAAGGTGCTTACGACTTCATCGAAAAGCCGCTCGACCTCAACCGACTGCTCATAACTATAAAAAACGCCATAGAGAAGAAAGAGCTTGTTGTTGAAACTAAGGCACTTAAGAAAAAAGTGGCCCGCACCTACGAGATGATCGGCGACTCGGAGCCGATGCAGAAAATACACCAGATTATTGAGAAAGTGGCACCCACCGACGCCCGCGTTCTCATTCTCGGTGCCAACGGCACCGGAAAAGAACTCGTGGCACGCGCGCTGCACGAAAACAGCCGCCGCGCCAACGGACCGTTCGTCGAAGTGAACTGCGCCGCCATACCATCTGAACTGATTGAAAGTGAGCTCTTTGGACACGAGAAAGGCGCCTTCACCTCGGCCATAAAACAACGCATTGGTAAATTCGAACAAGCCAACGGCGGAACCATCTTCCTCGACGAGATTGGCGACATGAGCCTTGCGGCTCAAGCCAAAGTGCTTCGCGCTTTGCAAGAAAACACCATTACACGAGTCGGCAGCGACAAAGACATCAAAGTGGACGTGAGAGTACTCGCAGCTACCAACAAAAACCTCAGCGATGAGATAAAAGCCAACAACTTCCGCGAAGACCTCTACCACCGACTGAGCGTCATCATCATCAACGTGCCGGCGCTCAACGACCGCATCGACGACATTCCGGCGCTCGCAAACTACTTCCTCGACCTTGTGAAACAGGAACTTAACATTCCGAACAAAACGATTTCGGAAAGCGCCATCGAAGAACTGAAAAAAATAAACTGGACTGGCAATATACGCGAGTTCCGCAACGTAATAGAACGACTGGCCATTCTTGCTAACAACGAGATAACCGACAAAGACGTGAAAGATTATGCCAGACCCATAAGGTGATAAAAAATAACCAAAAAATTGGTTATTTATTTATAAATTAGTATTTTTGAGAAATTTTACAACCGATGAACAACAGTTTTCAGTTTAAATACGAATTGAGAGAACCCGGTACGGCATACGCTTCGTTTGCCTCCAACGACGTTTTCATCAATTTCAACCTGACAAACATCTGCAACCCGCTCTTCGAACTCCTCGAAGGGCTCTTCGGCATCGTATCGAACCCGAAACACATCTGGGGCGAAAGAAACGAAATACAGATTACCTGGCTCTGCACCAACAACACTTACAACTGGCATTTTCACCTAAAAGGTGAAAATGACCTTACCGTCATCATCACTCAATCGACCGACTTCTTCGAAAGCGACGGCGACACCATCGAAGTGGCGCACTTCGAATGCAAAGTCTTCGACTTTGTATTCTGCATAATAAACGAGCTCGACTCGTTTATCAAAAAAACCGGCCTGCTCAACTACGTACAGCACTGGAAAAACGGCACTTTCCCCTTCACTTACTTCCTCTTCCTAAAAAAATACCTCATCGACAACAACGCCTGGACTACTAACGACCACAAACAATGCGACATTCTCAGCGATGAGATCTTGCTGCTTATGGCATAGTTTGTTTTATTTCAGAAAAAATCATTTTTTAGTTCCAAGCCACCTCTTTTTCCATGCCACGTAGAAATCGGGGCAAACATATTGCATCTCGCCAGTATCGAGCGTGGTGAATACTTGAGTGGTTTCGGCTGTTGCCATCACCTCCATGTCCGAAGCACGGTAGATGATGTATTGCAGAACTATCTTGGCACCTTGGCTCTCTATGTAGCGTGTCTCCACTATACCCTTCTCACCACTGCGGAGCGACTGCTTATAATTGATGTTCATATTGACTATAGGCGCCACAATTCGCGCCTTGAAATAGTCGTCGTAACCTATTCCCTCATAGTGCTTTCCGAACGACTCGCGTCCGTCTTCCAAATAAAGTACATACGAACCGTGCCACACTACATTCATGGCGTCGCACTCGCTGAAACGCACCACAAACTCGTGGCGGTCAATTAGTGCCGGTTCTTTCATTTTATCGCGTTTAATCATCTGTGTTACTGTGGTTTAGTGGCTACTTTCATTTTTCCTGTCGCTATTGTTTCTCCGGCCGACTGTACTGTGGCCGACACCAACGATATATCGCCCACTTTGGCCTCCATCACTATCGTCGTAAGCAACTCTTCGCCTGCCTTTGGCAGGCGGTTTATCGTCATTTTGTTTATCGATCCTATGAAACCCAAAGGTACTCGTTCGCCTTTGCTAATTGCCTCATAACCAATATACATAGCACCGCTCTGAGCTATGTGCTCTATCACTCCGCCGTCGGTCAGCCGACCATTGGCGCATAGTATACAGTCGGCTTTCACTGTCAGCCCTGTTGTCGATGTGTTGCCTTCTATTCCGTAGAATTTATCTATCATTACAATAGGGTCACGCTGTGGAATATACTTGCAAATATCTTTTCCGCTTACTATAACTTCCATATAATCAACTATTTAAGCTATTTTACACTCCATTATCGAATGTCCCAAACCTATGCCGTCGTGAATGGCTGTAACTTTCAGTCCGGCACGTTCTACGCAGTGCGTCATGTCGTCGGTGTGGTACATTTTGCTGTTTCCGTTGGCCAATGCTGTGAAATACACCGATGTCATAGTAAGGTCGAAAGCAGCTGTCTCGTATTTCTGGCGATCCCAGAATGTCTCCATTATATACAATGTTGCTTCACAATCCATTGATTGTGAAGCTCTTGTCAGAATGCTTGTTATCTCTTCCTCCGAGAAGCAATCGAGGAACTGGCTCATCCATATAGCATCGAAGCGTTTAGGGAAAGGCACCGAAGCGTCGAGCAGGTTGGCGCCATGACCGTGTATACGTCCGGCACCTTGGGTGCCGGACAAGTTTTTGCGCATCATCTCTATTTGCTGCGGCAAGTCCATTATTGTTACCTCCACTTTTTCGTCGTATTCAACACATCGTTTTGCCCATCGGCCGGTATTTCCGCCCACGTCAAGCAGTGTTTTAACTTTTCCGCTGCCGAAAACTATCTGCAGCGCCTCATCGAACGAGTTGTCGCTGTAGAAATGGTCGAAACCGAACCAGCTTTTCTGCACTTGCTCAGGCAAACTCGATAAGCCCTCGTATATTGTCGGCCAGTTGCCGAAAACTTTAAGTCCTTCGGGTTTGCCGTTCTTGAGCGATTCCTCTAAACTGAACATTCCCAAGTAATTAACGTCATGGTTGAAGTTCATATTTGCCTTCACCATCTTGTCGTTGAGCAAAAACCAGCCGGTTTTTGTCAGACGGAAGTTATCACCGTCGAGATATACAGTGCCAATCGAAAGCGATGCCTCGAGCAGTATTTTCACTGCATAAACGCTCAGATGTATCTCTTTTGCAATTGTCGGAATATCAACGCCTTGCTTGTTTTTCTGAATCAGTTCCAGAATGCCGAACTTCACCATCAGCCGCGACACTTGGAACACAATGGGCGCCGATGCTATGAAGTGTGCAAGCCGTTGCGACTCAAGCGCCGACGAATTGTCGGCGCAATATTTTTTTTCCAGATTGTCAAATAATTTCATACTCAATTGTTTTAGTGCGCTAAATTACTCATTTCAACCAGAAATTGTAAAAATTGAACCATTGTTTAGGATATTCTTTTACAATTTCCTCTAATTTCTTAATATACTGATTTATAAGAATTTCGTATCCGTCGGCCGAACGACCGGTAAAATCTGTGTCGGCTATGTGAAATATGAAACGATAGTGCCTGCGCGGTTCGCGCATGGCAAAATAAAAAATGACAGGTACGCGCATTTTCACCGCCAATTTGAAAAGTCCCTTCGGAAAAAGCGCCTTATGGTTCATAAAATCACGCTCTATGGTATTGCTGTCGTTCATATAACGGTCGCCCTGAAAACAAACATACTCGTGCTGGTCGAGCGCATTTTTTATTCTTATTATGCTTTCCAAACCGTCGCTACCTAGCGGAATAACTTTAAAATCAGCTTTTTCGGCGCCTTTCTCTATCACATGTTTTATTTTACTGTATTCGGCATCGAGCATCACAATGTTTATCCGCTTGCCATAGTCGAACAGATATGGCGCGCCAATCTCCCACGAACCAACGTGGGCGCTTATTATTATAGCTCCGCAACCTCGGTCGAGAGTTTTAAGAAAGTCCTGATAGTTCTGTCCGTAATCGAAAGTAAATGAACTATTTAAGCCGTGTTTCAGTGCTATTTTGTCAATCAGTGTCTGACCAAAAGTGTAGAAATGACTGAATATCAGAAAGAAAGACCGCAAGTGGCCTTTCCCTACAATCGAACGATAATATTTATAAATAGCTTTTGATGCTTTTGGCGCGAAAAGTACGAAATACGGTACTACAAAAAACAGCAGAACGTAAGCCGAGCGGACTCCTAAGTGCCTGAGTGTGAAAACAAAAAACCAAGTTCCTAAACTTCCTCCTCTTGATTTTCCAGTCCATTCCTGTTTGCTATCATTCGCCATTAATCTTCTTTTCTATAAGATTATAGAAATCATTGAAAGTTACGATGCCAACAAAATCCTCTTGCTTAAGAATAATCGAAAAATTCTTCTCTATCAACACTACCACATCTATCAAGTCGAGACTGTCCAAATCCAATGTCTCCATCAGAGGCAAGTCGCCCTCAATCTTTGCAGGGTCAACCTCGAACTCTTCGGAAAACACTTTGGTCAGTTTGTCTATTATTTCCTGTTTCGACATACTCATCGCTTATTTTTTCCGCAAAATTATCAATTTGTATCCAAACTAAAAAAAATATATTGCATCTCTTTTTTAAAATATTTATTATTAGCCGATTATAAATGTATTTCAATTCATTTAAAACTCTACTCAACAGCATTGTCAACAACGTGTCATTTACTGTTGATAACTCGATGATAAAGCTCGTAATAAGTGAGTAGTTTTTGTCAGTTGAATATCTCTTCGGCCGGCCTGTCAGTTTCCTGTGTTTTTAAAAACATTTTATTGAACATTATTTTTGAAAAACTGACATTGTATAACGTAAGAAGTTATTAACTTTGAAACTTATTGACAGATTACAATAAAATAAATCAAATAATTGATTTATCGTCGCTTGTAATTACAAAGATTGTTCATAACTTTGCATATTTGATATTTTTTGGCTTAATAACTTTATTTCAAAGAAATATTTTAAAAAGTTACTGAAACAACTGACAACATATTATAAGAATCATTTTTAAAAATTAAAAAATGAGTAATATAAATAATATATGGTTGGAAAAAGGATACGTCGATGAGGCAGTAGATAAAAACATCAACCTGGTGGACGAGATAATGAAGCTCAAAAAGCAGAAAAATGTCTGCATTATGGTTCATTATTATCAGGACAATGCCATACAGGACATAGCCGACGTGATAGGCGACAGCCTTGCGTTGGCGCAAAAAGCCACTACCGTCGATGCCGATATGATTCTTATTTGCGGCGTCTATTTCATGGGCGAAACTATAAAAATTCTCAATCCTGGCAAAAAAGTTCTCATACCCGACCTCAATGCCGCCTGCTCGCTGGCCGACAGCTGCAAAAGCACGGATTTTGCTGCTTTCAAGCAACAACACCCTGATTGTAAAGTAGTTTCATACGTTAATACTTCGGCCGAAATAAAGGCCCTGAGCGATATTGTGGTTACCAGTTCAAACGCTGTGAAGATTGTTGAGTCGTTCCCGAAAAATCAGAAACTGATTTTCGGTCCCGATCGTAATCTCGGCTCTTACATCAATAAAGTTACCGGCCGTAAGATGATTCTGTGGGACGGATGCTGCCATGTTCACGACCGTTTCTCATACTTCGGTACTTTGAATATCAAACAAGAATATCCTGATTATAAGCTTATTTGCCACCCTGAGTGCGACCCGCGTTTCACTTATATTGCCGATTTCGTTGGTTCCACTGCGGCTATGCTCAAATATGTTTCTGAAGACCCTTGCAAAGGTTTTATTGTGGCTACCGAATCTGGTATTTTCCATCAGATGAAGCTGCAAAATCCTGATAAGGATTTTGTTCAGGCCTATTATAATCCTGCTACACATAACGATACTTTTTATAGCTTTTCTACTAAGGATTTATTTGATTATATGATAAATAAAAATGCAAAAAATCCTTTTGTGGAAGCGGCAACGCCAAAGCTCAACCAATGCGAATACATGCGTCTTTGCACGCTCGAAAAAATATACCTTACGCTTAAATACGAGTGGCCAGAAGTTATTGTAAAAGAAGAACTTATAAGCAAAGCTCGCGTATCTATTGATAATATGCTCAACCTATCTTAAAAAACATAACACTATGCTAAATCTCAAAAATCCTATTTCGATTCTTTTGGTCGAGGACAATGTCCTCAACCAAAAATTGTTATATTTTAATTTCAAGAAACTTGGTTTCGAAATTAAAATTGTAAACAACGGCTTCGAAGCTGTCGAAGTCTATACTAAAAACTTCTACGACGTGATTCTGATGGATATTATGATGCCTAAGTTGGACGGCTATCAGACAACAGAGAGAATTCGCGAGATAGAGCAAACCACTGGAAATCACTCTTTTATTATTGGTCTTACGTCGAATGTTTACGACTCCGACAAAGAGAGCTGTCTGGCTTGTGGTATGAACGATTTTATGTCGAAACCTTTTGATATTGATGTATTTACTAAAATTATTTCCGCCAATTTTACATAATGGATTTAAATTCTGTCAATAATATTTCTGATTCAGAGTACGATAAAAAACTGCGTCCGCTTACGTTTTCCGATTTTACCGGACAAACCAATGTGGTGCAGAATCTGAGCATCTACGTCGAAGCTGCCAAGCAGCGCAACGAACCGCTCGACCATGTGTTGCTTTACGGACCGCCGGGTCTGGGTAAGACTACCCTCTCGGCAATCATTGCCAACCATTTGCACGTCAATATGAAATCGACGAGCGGCCCAGTGCTAGACAAGCCTGGCGACTTGGCAGGTATCCTGACAAGTCTTGAGCCACACGATGTGCTTTTTATCGACGAGATTCACCGTCTGTCTCCTGTTGTCGAAGAGTATCTTTACTCGGCAATGGAAGATTATAAGATTGATATCATTATTGACAAAGGTCCGGGTGCGCGTACTATTCAGATCGATTTGAATCCGTTCACTCTTGTTGGTGCTACTACACGTAGTGGCTTGTTAACGAGCCCGTTACGGGCTCGTTTCGGTATTCCGCTGCATCTTGAGTATTATGATGCTGACACTTTGGCGAAAATCATAAAACGCTCTGCTTCAATACTTGGCGTAAGTATAGACGACGACTCATCGTACGAGATTGCGCGCCGCAGTCGCGGCACGCCTCGTATTGCCAATGCTCTTCTGCGCCGCGTTCGCGACTTTGCACAAGTGCTTGGCGATGGCAGCATCGATAAAAAGATTACTGATAAAAGCCTCTCGGCTCAAAACATTGATACTCTTGGTCTTAACGACCTCGACCGTAAGCTTTTGCTTACGGTGATCGATAAGTTTGGTGGCGGACCTGTTGGTGTGTCTACCATTGCCACTGCCATTGGTGAGGATGTCGGTACTGTAGAAGAGGTTTATGAACCTTACCTAATTCAGCAAGGCTTCATAAAACGTACACCACGCGGCCGCGTGGTGACAAAACTAGCTTACGATCATTTCGGCCGTACCGGTTTTGTCAATGATAATCAACCTACTTTATTTTCTGATTTATAGTTAGTTAGCTGTGGAAAATAATTCTAATATCAAAACTCTTTTCAGCGACACAGTTGTTTATGGCGTCAGTACCGTTTTGGGTCGTCTGCTCAACTGGCTTCTGATGCCGCTTTATATACGTACTATTCCTAAAGCAGAGTATGGCGTTGTTTCCGACGTTTATGCTGTTATTTCGGTTCTTTTGGTTTTGGTTACTCTCGGTTTCGAGACAGGCTATTTCAAATTTGTTACCGACGATAATCGTAAACGACTGATTAATACTCAATTGAACACTATTCTTGTTTTTGGTTCATTTGTTACTGCCCTCTTTTACTTTTTCAACGATTCGTTGTGTCAACTATTTAATCTTCATGTAGTTACCTCGAATATATTCTTCCTTGCTGCTCTGATAGTTCTGGTCGATTCGTACAATTCTGTCCTATTTGCCGATTTGCGTTTTAAACGCAAATCAGTCAAATATTCGGTTCTGCGTCTGATTCAGGTAGTTGTAACTGTACTTTTCAACCTCTTTTTCATTTTTTATCTGCGTTTCCAAACTATTGCTGGTTTCGATTTTTCTACAATTTCGAATGTAAATTACATTCTCTTTGCCAATCTTTTAGGCTCTTTATCAAGCACTTTATATTTTCTTCCATCACTTTTCCGATTGGGTTTCACATTCGATACTGCTCTGCTGCGTCAGTCGATGTTTTATTGTATGCCGCTTGTGGGCATGGGTTTGCTCGGTATGCTCAACCAGAATATTGAAAAGATGCTCATTCCGCAT
Source organism: Bacteroidales bacterium (assembly GCA_017960905.1). Classification (GTDB taxonomy): domain Bacteria; phylum Bacteroidota; class Bacteroidia; order Bacteroidales; family Marinilabiliaceae; genus W3P20-009. Next base: position 25,638 of record JAGCYH010000041.1, on the reverse strand, counting down.
CTCGACTATCACGACGATACTTTGGCCCAGCTTGGCGAGTATTCTGCCAATTATAAAATAGGCATTCTGATGGCCATTTTCACCCAATCGTTCCGACTTGCGTTCGAACCTATAATTTTCAAGAATTCACGTTCAAACAGCGATAAAAAGTCGCTCTATGGCGACGCCCTGAAGTACTTTGTTTATTTCGGACTCATTATTTTCGCGTTCGTTATGTTGCTTATGCCGTTGGTCAACAAGTTTATTCTGAAACCCGAGTATTACGAGGGTAATATTATCATTCCGTTTGTTCTTATAGGTCAGTTATTTTTTGGTGTATATTATTCACTTTCAATGTGGTACAAAGTTATTGATAAAACGTATTTCGGTCTTATAATGAGCGCAATTGGTCTTGTTGTCAATCTCGTTCTCGAGTTTATTCTCGTTCCACAACTTGGCATTCTTGGAGCCGCCATTTCTGTCATGTGCGGATTTTTCGTTATGATGATAACTTCATTCCTGCTCGAACATCGTTATTATCCTATAAGTTATCCGTTCAAAAAAATCATATCTACTTTCCTGATTGTTACTACATTAGTATTAGCGTTGACATATTTGTACAGATATGTTTATACCGATTATTGGATATTTATATCGATATTCGGACTATTTTTAGTACTTTTGATTTTCGTTTTAATAGAGCGAAAGAACGTTATAAAACTTTTGAATTATGTCAGACATCGTCGTTAAGATTATAAATAAGAGCGATAATCCGCTGCCGCAGTACGCTACACCTGGTTCCGCAGGTGTAGATTTGCGTGCTTTTATTCCGTCAAGCATTGTGCTCAAACCTTTTGAGCGCATAGCTGTTCCAACAGGTCTATTTATCGAATTACCAGTTGGTTACGAAGCGCAAATACGTCCGCGTAGCGGACTTGCGCTTAAGAGTGGAATCTCTGTTCTGAATACTCCCGGAACTATTGATTCTGATTATCGTGGTGAAATAAAAGTCATTCTTGTAAATCTTTCGCAAAATGATTTCACAATCAATTCGGGCGACCGTATTTGTCAGATGGTTATTGCTCAGTATTCTAAAGTCTGTTTCGAGTCAGTTTCAGAATTAGCCGATTCTGACCGCGGCGATGGTGGTTTTGGTCATTCTGGTGTTAAGTAAGTCATGCGCAGATTTTTATCCATATTATTCTTTGTATTTGTTTGTTTATCAGTCTGTTCACAGACTGATAAACCTTCCGATCGTCTTTATTCGATGCTCTTCGACGAGGCTCTCCGATATCGTCTGAGTGGCGATTACGATAAGGCGATTGATTATTATACAAAGTGTCTGAAGCTCGATGATACATCATCGCCGCTTTATTATGAGTTGTCGCGTATATTTTATTCTAAGCGCGATTTCCGCAATGCCGACCGTTTTGCCGATTTGGTTCTCAAATATGATACTACAGACAATATTTACTATCTTAAAAATTCTGCCGACTTAAAACTTACTGTAGGTCAGTACGATAAGGCACTTGAAATATTCGATAAGATTATAAAAATTTGTCCTAAGGAATACGAGAATTATTTTGTTTGCTCGCGCGTTTGCGCCGAACTTAAAGATTATAAGCGCTCTTTTGAATATCTCGATAAAATACCGGTTGATGAGCCTTATTTGAAGAATGTTATTTTGGTTGAGAAAGCCGAGATTTATCTTAAGCAGGGTAGTAACAAGAAAGCCTTGGCTATTCTTAACAAGCTCTATAAGTCAGAGCCTACTAATTATCAGTATTCCAAACTGTTATATAAATACTATTACGATCGTGGCGATTTTGATAAAGCCATCAAATACGCTCAGATTTCTTCGCGTCAGGTCGATGGTGAGTCTATTCTCTTCAACATTGCCGAATATTATTACCTGAAAACCAAGAACGGTACTATCGATCCGCTTTTCTTCCAATATGTCGACAGTGCTTTCTCTAATGTTTCCATTCCGCCCGATGTCAAATACGAGCGTTTTGTTCATTTCCTTTCTTCGAAAGATTTGAATAGTTATGTGATGGCTTCTACCGACACATACGTTCATTCATTTTTCGACCGTTCATTTAATAGTTGCATTTCGTGCTCGCCCGATTTTGAGCCGTTTTACTCTATTTATTCAAATCATCTGCTTCTGTATAAGAGAGTTAAAGAGGCTATTGATGTGCTTGCCGGCTTTCTGCACTATTACCCAGGTTCGGCCGATGTTTGGCAGTCGTATATCACTTTGTTATCTTCGACTGGCCGTCTCGATGAGTTTGCGGCCGAAGCTGCAAGCGCTTATCGCTCCTATCCTGATGACCCTGTAATATTGCTCTTTTATTGCGAGTCGCTTAATTACCAGAAAAAACATTCAACGTCTATTCCATTGTTACGTAAGTGTTTGAGTATAATTGCCGAAGGCAATTCAAACACTAATACCAATTATCAGGTTTCGGTTCTCAATTGTCTGGCTAATTCATATTATGAGGTCGACAGTCTGCCGAAGAGTTTCGAGTGCTACGATAAAGTCATTGCTCTCGACCCTCATAACATGTTGGCTCTCAATAATTACAGTTACTTCTTGTCGCTTACGGGTACTAACCTCGATAAAGCCGAGCAGATGAGCCGCAAAACTATCGACATTGAGCCAACCAATCCGACTTACCTCGATACCTACGCCTGGATTCTTTTCAAGATGCAGCGTTCTAACGAAGCACTTTTCATCATCGAGCGCGCCATTGACAATGGCGGCGATGGTGTTGAGATTTTCGACCATTACGCCGATATTCTGCTCTCTGTTGGCAATGTCGATAAGGCACTTCAGTATTGGTCGAAGGCTCTCGAATGTGACCCTGGTAACGATTCTATTAAGACTAAAATTGATATGTATAAAAAATAATTTTTACCGATGAGAGTTGTTTTGTTTTTTATATTATGTTTATTTTCAGTTAGTTGCTTTTCGCAAACTATCCAGGATTTGAATAACGAGAAGGAAAAACTGCAGTCTATAATTGAGGAGAATAACAAACTGCTCGAAGAGTATAGTTCGAGCAAGAATTCCGAGTTGCTCCTTATTTCCGTAGTCGATGACAAAATACTGCATCGTAAACGTTTGATAAACATTTATAACAACGAACTTTTTGCTTATAACAATCAGATTAATAAACTGACTTTTCAGCTCGATTCGCTCGAAAATGAGATAAATCTCATTAAATCTGATTACAGCAAAATTATTCAACAACAGTATCTTAACAACTTCACAATGAATTCTTTAGCTTTCGTATTGTCGTCTTCGTCATTCAACGAGAGCTATCGCCGTTTGCTTTTCTTCAAGCAGTATAACGACTATCGTAAATCGCAGGTTGTTTTGCTAAAGTCGAATCAGCAGAAGTTTGATTCGCTCAAGGTTGTCATTTCTAAGAAACAGGACAATCTTAAAGTGCTTATTTCCAATATTGAAACAGAAAAACTTGCCCTCGAGCAAGAGCTTATATTCCGTAAAGCCAATGTTGATAATATATCGACGAAAGTTTCGTCGATAAAAACACAGATTGAGCAGGCTCAAGAGAGCATGAAATCGCTTGAAAATAAGATCCTCGCGTTGATACGCGAGGAATCTAAAAAGCTTAAGAATTCGAAGGTTCTTTCGTCTGATATACTTAAAAATAAAGGCGTTTTACCTTGGCCTTGTGCCAGTTTCGTTGTTGTCAGTCCGTTTGGCGAACACGATCACCCGCTTATTCCTTCTATCAAGGTGAATAACAACGGTATCGATATCGACGTGCTTACAAACAACGAGATCAAACCAATACATTCAGGCGTTGTTTCGCGAATTATAATGATTCCGGGCAGCAATGCTTCGGTTATTATCCGTCACGGCACTATTCTTTCGGTTTATTCAAATCTGTCTGAAGTATTTGTGAAAAAGGATGATAACGTTACTACTTCATCGGTTATAGGCAAAGTGTTTACCGGTGAAGGTCTCAACTCTAATATTCTTCATTTTGAGCTTTGGAATGGCGAAGAAAAACAAAATCCTACAGATTGGCTCGAATCGTTTTAATTTCTATGTTTTATTATAACTATTTATAGTTTTTGTCCGTATAAGCATTTACTGCTTTTTTAAAGAATAAGATATGAACGCTATACATATAGAAGATACAATTGTTATTCCATCGGACTTGAGTAACATTAACCAAATAGAAAAATTGATTGATAATCAGTCTTCTATATTAAAATTTGATGACGAGGTTTATGGTAAATTGCTGCTTTCTGTTGTAGAGGCGGTTAATAATTGTATTGTTCATGGTAATAAAAGTGACGTTAAAAAGAACGTTACTATCGATTATGTTATCGACAACAACTATATAGAGTACAAAATTTCAGATGAAGGCAAGGGTTTTGATTATAACAGTGTTCCTGACCCTACATTGGCCGAAAATCTCGAAAAAGATTGTGGTAGAGGCATTTACCTTATGCGCCACTTGTCTGATAATGTTGAGTTTTCTAACAATGGATCTACTGTCACTCTTAAATTCTGTTTGTAGTGATTACTTTTGTTGATGAAGATTCAAAATCTAATCTCAAGAACCGGCGTATAATTAAGTCTTGGATTGCTCAAGTAATTGAGCAATACGGTTTTAAGTTGGGTAATTTGTGCTATATTTTTTGTTCCGACTATTATATTCTCGACGTCAACAAGCGCTATTTGAACCACGATTACTATACTGATATAATTACTTTCGACTATGTCGAAAGTAGGGTAGTGTCGGGCGATATGTTCATTTCTGTCGATACTGTAAAGTCCAATTCCGCTCAATATTCAGCATCTTATACCGATGAGTTGCATCGCGTAATCATTCATGGTGTGCTTCATTTGTGCGGATTGAAGGACAAAACTCCTTCGGCAGAGAAAAAAATGCGCGCTGCTGAGGATAAGGCGCTTGCTTTGTTGTCAGATTTATTGAAAAAATGATTTTCGATTTCGACATAATTGTTGTTGGTGCTGGCCACGCGGGCTGCGAAGCAGCCGCGGCCGCAGCACGATTAGGTTCGCGTACTTTGCTCATTACCATTGATTTAACTAAGTTCGCTGCTATGTCGTGCAATCCCGCCATTGGCGGTATTGCCAAAGGTCAGATAGTTCGCGAAATAGATGCTCTTGGCGGTTTTACAGGCATAGTCACCGATAAGAGTTCTATTCAGTTTCGCATGCTCAATATGTCGAAAGGCCCTGCAATGTGGTCGCCGCGTTCTCAGTGCGACAAGCAGTTGTTTTCCGCCAATTGGCGGAAACAACTCGAACATATTTCTAATCTGTTCTTTTGGCAGGATTCTGTTGATTCTCTTATTATTCGAAACAATACTGTTTGTGGTGTCCACACCAAGCAAGGTGTTAATTTTACATCTAAAGCTGTTGTAATCACGGCAGGAACTTTCCTGAATGGATTGTTGCATATTGGTGCTGTTCATTTCTCGGGCGGCCGAATGGCTGACCCGCCATCGACTGGCATAACAGAGCAGCTCAATCAGGTAGGCGTTGTATCTGGTCGTATGAAAACGGGTACTCCTGTCCGTATCGACGGCCGCACTATAGATTTCTCGGAGACTGAACTTCAGCAGGTAGAGCCTACGAATGCAAAATTCAGTTATTTGCCATCGGTCTCTAATAAGCAAATTAAGCAATTGCCTTGCTACATTACATACACAAATACTGAAGTTCATCAGATTCTTCGCGACAGTTTGCCCGATTCGCCTTTGTTCAATGGTACAATAAAGTCTATTGGTCCGCGTTATTGTCCGAGTATTGAGACAAAAATAGTCAATTTTGCCGACAAAGATCGTCATCAGCTTTTCCTCGAACCTGAAGGAATTAATACTTGCGAGTATTATCTCAACGGATTCAGCAGTTCATTGCCTCTTATGGTTCAGGTTGAAGCGCTTCGCCATATTCCGGGTCTTAAGAATGCACTTATTTTCCGTCCTGGTTACGCTATTGAGTACGATTATTTTGACCCGACTCAGTTGCATCATTCACTTGAGTCGAAGATTGTTTCAAATCTCTTTTTTGCTGGTCAGGTTAATGGTACCACTGGTTACGAAGAAGCGGCAGGGCAGGGTCTTATTGCTGGCGTGAATGCCCACCAGAAAATTTATGATTTAGAACCTTTGGTTCTAAATCGTGATACTGCTTATATTGGCGTTCTTATCGATGACCTTGTTACCAAAGGTGTCGATGAACCATATCGTATGTTCACCTCTCGCTCTGAGTATCGAATTTTGCTTCGCCAGGACAATGCTGATGAACGACTGACGCCAGTTGGTCGCTCACTTGGTTTGGTTGATGATGAGCGCTATTCTGTTTTCTGTAAGAAAACAGAATCAGTTTCTAAAATTATCGAATTTGCTCAGAAGTTTAAAGTACGTGCCGAAGCCTGCAACGATTTATTGACTCAGAAAGGCACTGATGTTCTGACCGAATCTCAGAAACTTAGTCAGATACTTTCTCGTCCGCAAATCACTGTTCGTGATTTGTACGATAATATATCGCGTTTCAAATCTTTTGTCAACGATAACACTCCTGTTGATTTGCTCGACGAAGTTCTTGATTCTGTTGAAATCAATATAATGTATTCTGGTTATATTGAACGCGAGAAAGCTGCAGCAGACAAATACAAACGATTAGAATTTTTGCGTTTGCGCGGAAAATTCGATTACAAGTCTATCTCTGCTTTAAGCTACGAAGCACGCGAGAAACTTTCGAAGATTGATCCAGAAACTATTGCTCAGGCTCGCAACATTCCGGGTGTGTCGCCTTCGGATATTGCTGTACTTTTAGTTTTACTTGGAAGATAATTGTTTCACGTGAAACATTTCTGTTTATGTTTGCCGACGATAAATCACGACTTGAGTATCTTCATTCGCTTGTCAAGTTGCTTCCCGACTTGCCTGGTGTTTATCAGTACTTCGACGAGTATGATGTTATCATCTATATTGGTAAAGCCAAGTCGCTAATCAAACGAGTCTCGAGTTATTTTTTCGGCTCAAATCTTTCGCCGAAAACTCGTGTCTTAGTTAGCAAAATTCAAAATATCAAGCATATCGTTGTCGACTCTGAGTCAGATGCTTTCCTTCTCGAAAACAATCTCATAAAAAAATACAAACCGCGTTACAATATTCTTCTCAAGGATGACAAGAGCTACCCGTGGATTAAAATTGTAAAAGAACCGTTTCCGCGAGTTGTGCAAACGCGTAATTTTGTCCGCGATGGCGGATTGTATTATGGACCGTATACTTCTGGTTATCAGCTTAAAACGCTTCTTGACCTTATTCATGAGCTTTATCCTCTTCGTACTTGTAATTTGAATCTCGAACAGGATAAGATTACGAAGAGTAATTATAAAGTTTGTCTTAAATATCATATTAAGAACTGTTCCGGACCATGTATCGGTGCTGTCAGCGCCGATACTTATGCCGATTATATATCGCAGATTAAGAATTTGCTGCGTGGTAAGTTGTCTTCTGTCATCTCTTTTTATACTAAGCAGATGAACGAATACGCACAACAACTGCAGTTCGAGAAAGCGAATGAAATAAAGAATCGTCTGTCGAAGTTGGAAGTTTACCAGTCGCGTTCGGCTGTATCCAATTCCACTTCTATCAATGCTGATGTCATGTCGTGCTTCGTCGACGAAGAGTCGACGATACACTATTTTAATTATATGCAGGTTGTCGATGGTCTTTTGCTTCACTCTTATTCGTTTGAGGTTAAACCCGTTCTCGATGAGACTCTTCAAGAGCTTTTTTCTCATGCTATTTTTCACGTTCGTGAAAAATTTCATCGTGTCTCTAGCGAGTTCGTTGTGCCATTGTTGCCTGATTTTCCTTCCGACGATATTGAGTTCGTTGTGCCGCTTGCTGGCGATAAGAAAAAACTGCTTGAATTATCTGAAAAGAATGCTCGTCTGTTCCGACTGGAGCAGATGAAGCAGCAAGCAGCTAGAAATGCTGACAGTCATGAAGAAAAGCTTCTGCTCTCTATAAAGAATATTTTCGGACTGCATTCTTTGCCTCGTCACATAGAGTGTTTCGATAATTCTAACACTCAGGGCAAGAATCCCGTTGCGGCTTGTGTGGTTTTTCGCGATTGTCGCCCTTCGAAAAAAGAATACAGATTATTCAATATAAAAACTGTCGAGGGACCTGACGATTATGCTTCGATGTACGAAGTTGTCTATCGTCGTTATTCTCGTCTCTCCGACGAGAATAAAGAGTTGCCAAATCTGATTGTTGCCGATGGTGGAGTGGGGCAGATGAATGTTATTCGCGAAGCTATTTCAGCGTTGGGTTTGGACATTCCAATAGTAGGATTGGCGAAAGATAATCGACACTCTACGCGTGACATACTCTTCGGCTTTCCGCCGAAGATTGTTAATGTAGGCAAGAGCGATTTTATTTTTCGCTTTTTCACCCGTCTGCAAGATGAGGTACATCGTTTTGCTATCACATTTCATAAGAAAAAGCGGTCTCAGTCGATGCTCGATTCAGAGCTGAATCATATTTCGGGCATAGGCCCGAAAACAATTGATGCTTTACTTAAGCATTTCAAGAGTGTCAGCAATATTCGAGTTGCTACTCAAGACGAGTTAGCATCTCTTATTGGTGATGCAAAAGCAAAAATTTTGGTAAAATATTTCAGTGTGTCTGAAAATGTTTCACGTGAAACAATTGAATGAAAGATTTAGTTAGATATTTTCCGGCGGTCATAACCGCCATAGTCTGGGGCTCGACATTTGTGGCCTCGAAGCATGTGCTTGTGTCGGGCGTGTCGCCGTTTATGCTTATGACGTTTCGTTTCGTGGTGGCATATTTGTCGTTATGGCTGTTTTGCCGTAAGTGGTTGCCACTAGCTTTCAACCGTCGCGAATTCTTGTTTTTGCTTTTGGGCGTATCAGGCGGGTCGCTTTATTTCTTGTTCGAATATTTTTCACTTAAACATACTTCGGCCGTCAATGTCGGATTGATATCGGCACTTGTGCCGATATTATCCACACTCATCGCAATCACTTTGCGCAAAGTTTCGGTTACCTTTATATATGTGTTCGGCTCGTTGCTTGCCCTGTTCGGCGTATATCTTGTTGTAACCGATGGTAATTTTGTTTTCGAAGTTTATCCCTTAGGCGATATTCTGGCTTTTGGTGCGGCGTTGCTGTGGGCCATCTACACGGTTGTCCTTAATCTGATTGGTCCCGATGTCGATCCGTTGCTTGTGTCGCGACGACTGTTTTTCTACGCTATAATCACTATTTTGCCGTTTACGTGCATTTTATCAGAGCCCTCTGAAATTCAGCTTTTCGCCGATACTTCAGTTTTGTTGCCGGCGTTCTATCTGGCTTTTGTTGCTTCGGCGCTTTGTATCTGGCTTTGGAATGTATCTATTAATCTTATTGGTCTGGTCAAGACCAACAATTTCCTGTATTTTCTGCCTGTTGTGTCGCTGGCGTCGTCGGCAATATTTTTTGCCGACGAGGTTTCGCTGGCAACTGTTGTTGGCAGCGCTTGCGTCTTTGTTGGCGTTGTGATAGCCGACCGCGTCAGGTGACGTTTAGTCCCTGCGTTTCAACGTTATTCTGATTGTTGTGCCAACACCAGGTGCGGTGCTGCGTACGAAGATTTTACCCTTGTGATATTTCTCCACAATACGTTTGGCGAGAGCCAAACCGATTCCCCAGCCGCGTTTCTTTGTTGTGAATCCGGCTTTAAAAATGCGCCGAGCCGTGCTCTTTGTCATGCCTTTGCCATTGTCGGCTATGTCGATAATGGTGTTTTCAGTATCGTTTTTCAGGGTTATCACTATTTCACCTTTTCCGTTCATGGCATCTACCGCGTTGCGGCAGATGTTTTCTATCGTCCACTCTATCAGTGTTTTATTGTGGTATGTTGTGGTGTCGTCGGTGCATGAGTTTTGCAGTTTTATGCTCACCGTCGACGGTATTCGCGTGGCCAGATAGTTTATGGTGTTGTTTATGGCATCGATTATTGGTTCGCTTATCATAGCCGGTTCAGAACCTATTTTTGAAAATCTGTCGGCAATGGCTTTCAGTCGGTCGTTGTCTTTATCTATTTCTGTCGCAACGGTCTGATTGTCAAGTTCTTCGGTTCGCAAAAGCTCAGTCCAGCCGGCGATGGCAGTTATCGGTGTGCCGAGTTGGTGCGCGGTTTCGCGCGCCAACCCAATCCATACTTTGTCCTGCTCCTGCCTGCGCGCTCTGACGATGACTGTGTAGCCGAAGATGATGAAGAGCGTCACAAGTCCGATTTGTATGAGAGGGTAGTACGATAGCATTCTAAGTGTATGAGAATCAGAGTAGTAGAAGTGCTGTTGGTAACCTTTGTCGATATTTAGGTCTATTCTGATGCCGTTTTCTATTATGTAAGCGGCGGCTTGCCTCTTCGTCTCCTCCGAGGCTGTGCTGTCGTTGCCTACAATGTTGCGCATCATTATTATATTGTCATCGTTGTCGGTAACGACAACGGGAATTGTCGTGTTGCCCTGTACAATCTTAAGCAGCAGGTCGATCGTTTCCGACTCGCTAATTTCGGTCGAAGCCAGCATCTTGGTCGCTTCGGCGAGCAGTTGCATGCGTTTTGTCTCTTCGGTCTGTAAGTCTTTGGCTATCAGGTTTGTGTACCACAAAATTGTTGCAAGTATGATGCTCGCAAAGGCTATAAGTATGTATTTGTTCAGTTTCATTTTTGTTCCTATTTCGTTGCCAAATATACACAGCTTTTTCGTTTAAACGTAATTTGATATACAATTTATTGTATATCAAATTATTAAATCGTCGTTTTTTTTCGCATAGCCTTTGAGTTTTCCATTCAGATAATTTTCTGTTAAAAATTTACCAAAATTCAGCTATTTCGGTTCTTTTATATTAAAATCTCTTTTTTCGAACTTTAGGCGAAACGTGTACGTAAAAGATTGTACTAAAACACTATTTTTTTATTCAACTTAAAAGTGTAATTTTGACAATTGAAAAATAGAATCATTTATAAAACTACAAAATGGAAAAAACATGGCGTTGGTTCGGCAAGAAGGACAAAATCACTCTTTCTATGCTCCGACAAATTGGCGTTGAAGGCATAGTAACTGCCCTTCACGACGTGAAAAATGGTGAAATATGGACCGTCGATGCTATCAACGACTTAAAGAATTACATTGAGTCGTATGGTCTAAAATGGTCAGTAGTAGAGAGTTTGCCGGTCTCGGAAGCTATCAAATACGGTGGTGCAGATCGCGATCGTCTGATAGAAAACTACAAGGTGAGTCTCGATAATCTGGGCAAATGCGGCATACATACCATTTGCTACAACTTCATGCCGGTGCTCGACTGGGCTCGCACTGAGCTCGACCATCCGTGGGCCGACGGCTCTACTTCGCTTTACTTCAACAAAGTGAAGTTCGTCTATTTCGACTGTTATATTCTTCGGCGCCAAGGCGCCGAAAAAGACTATTCGCCCGAAGAGCTGAAGGCCGCAGCCGAGATGGACAAGACTATGACCGAAGCCGACAAAGCCGCGCTTGTCGATACTGTTATCGTTAAGACTCAGGGATTCGTAAATGGCAATATATCAGAGGATGACAACAACCCAGTTGAACTGTTCCGTCAACTGCTCAACTTGTACAAAGGCATCGATCGCGACAAGCTGCGTGCCAACATGAAATACTTCCTCGAGCAGATAATGCCGGTGTGCGACAAGTGGAACATGAACATGTGCGTTCACCCCGACGACCCGCCAATGCAGCTCCTCGGTCTGCCGCGCATCGTTACGTGCGACGACGATATCAACTGGTTCCTCTCGGCAGTTGACAATCCGCACAACGGACTGACATTCTGCTGCGGCTCGCTGAGCGCAGGCGCACAGAATGACGTGCCGGCGCTCGCCCGCAAATACGCAAAACGTACTCATTTTGTGCATCTTAGAAGCACAAATGTATTTCCGAATGGCGACTTCATCGAGGCCGACCACCTTGGTGGTCGGGCCAATCTGATTGAGGTTTGCCGCATCTTCGAAGAGCAGAATCCTAACCTTCCCATGCGCGTCGACCATGGCCGCTGTATGCTCGGCGACGACGACAAAGGCTACAATGCCGGCTATTCGTTCCATGGCCGTATGATGGGACTGGCGCAGATGGACGGTGTGATGGCCGCTGTGAAATATCTGAAAAATACAAAATGATTTTATTTCAATTTTTTGTTTAGATAATAGATCGTAAAATTAAAATAATAAGATTTTTATAAAACATAAATATATGTCAGATTTAAAAGGAAAAATAGCAGTAGTGACAGGCGGCAGCGGCGTACTTGGCAGCAACGTGTCGGAAGGTCTGTTGCAGGCTGGTGCTAAGGTTGTGATAGTTGGCGCGCATCAGAATAAGGTCGATGCTACGCTCGAACGCCTCAAACCAGTAGCTGCGGAACACAAAACCGAAGTATTCGGTTTTGTGTGCAACGTTTTGGAATATAGCGAGATAGTGGCCTTTACCGAAAGTGTTCGTTCAAAATTCGGCCGCGTGGATATTCTCGTAAATGCTGCCGGCGGAAATGTTGCCGGAGCCAACATCATGGACGATATGAATGTGTTCGACATGAAGATGGAGGACCTTCATAAAGTGATCGACCTTAACCTTTGGGGCACTATATATCCGTGCCTGACATTCGGCAAGATAATGGCCGAACAAAAGTCGGGTTCGATTATCAATGTATCGTCGATGGCGGCATACGACTCGCTTTCGCGTGTGATGGGCTATTCGATTGCAAAAGAGGGCGTTAACGCCCTCACAAAGTGGCTCGCTCAGGATTTCGCGCGCAAGTATGGCGAGAAGGTTCGCGTGAATGCCATTGCGCCAGGATTTTTCATAGGCGAGCAGAACCGCAAGGCTCTGCTCAACGACGACGGCTCACTCACCGAGCGCTCGCACAAAGTGCTCAACAAAACGCCCATGGGGCGTTTTGGCGACATCTCGGAGCTCAACGGCATAGTCCGCTTCCTCTGCTCCGACGAGGCCTCGTTCATCACCGGCACTGTGATTCCTATCGATGGCGGATTCAGCTCGTTCAGCGGCGTCTGAATAAGATATAATATATTGATAATAAACGTCGGGTGTGGCCTTTGGCCGCGTCCGACGTTTATTATTATATTAGAATTAATCAAATAAATCAGATGGTAGTTCCCAATTTTTTACTCTGTCGAAGTGATATTGACCATAATTGACAGCGTAGGCATCAAGCATAAATGCACAATTTCGGCAACATGGTTTGGAAACACCAATGTAAATATCTCGGGAGCCTATAGTATCGCCAAACCAAATGCGTAATGCTGTAAGAAGTTGTATTTCAGCGTGTCTGCTGTTTTTACAGCCATTTTTCACTATTCTAATTGCGTAAGGAGGGTAATCAAAGCCATCTTTTCTTAGTATCCGTGACAGACGTATTATATCCAATTTCTTGATATCTTGAGAATTAGATGCTACCCAAAGTTCATTGTTTATCTTACCATACACAAAACAAACAGCAACACAGTTGTATTGAATTGATCTATTCATACGAGAATATGCTAATTGAAGAAGAGTTGATGCAATGTAATCTTCATTGTGGAGACGATTAATGAAACTATTGTAGTGGTGATAATTTCGAAGTCTTCGATTAACGTGTATTGGTGGCATATTAATATTGATATTATAGTTAGTTTATTCCGTTATTTAAGTTTCCTCCCGAGAACATCATACTTCACACCGTTTTTTTCGATAATCAGAGCCTTGTTTTCGATGTGTTTCTTTGAGTGTGTGATGTTTCTGTCAGTTATTTTACTTACCGCAGTTACTGTATAATCAATATCTTCTTCATTAGCTTGATTTATACCTGTTTCGTCCGAAAAGTATTTGTTGCAGTGCTCACAATAGTAGAATCCTGTTGGCGTAACGTTATCTGTCTTAAGTACAGGCTTAGGTTGATGTGCATGAGCAGTCACTGTTATTTTCTCTTTACCGTCTTCATTTGTCTTATAAAGAACCATGTCATAATAACCGGTTTCTGTAATTTTAAACCAACCACCACTATGCAAATCATAAAAAGACAATTCGGCAGATACAATCGGATTGTTCGAGTTTAAATCTATATTATCTGATGTAGTATATTGATTATCATTTTCGTATGAAGATGCATCGTGAAAAGAAATATCGATCACACCGAATTCACTGGCGTCAACGTATATTGTAATAATTTCGCCAAAATGTCCAAAGTAGGCAGCCTCTTCCATGAAATATCTTATGCGTATATTGTCGCCATCCCAAGTGTGGTCTTCGGCTAAAACAGAATGATTTACACACAACAGCGAGATAAAGAACAAGCATTTAAATAATACTCTTTTCATGTTTGTAAAATATTAAATATTAATTGTTTATAAAGATTCTCATTAAAAACAAGCACCCTCGCAAGAGCGGCTCAAGGCCGAACTTGCGGGGGTGTGTGCATTATATTAACCAGTGTCTAAAGCACAGTTATATTTTACATTGTGTAAATTATGCGTTGGGGGGGGTAAAAGTCTGAGTTTCATTATTTTAAGTTTTTTTATTTTTTACAAAACTATATATTCCCCATTAAAAAAGCAAAATTATGAGCAACTATTTTATGAAACTCAATCGCAAGTAGTTGTTTTTGCCTAAGGCGATATAATGTTTTTCAAAAACCGGACAAATCGTATAGTGGACTATATGTTTTGTCCAAACACCACGTAACAAATACAGAATCAACGCATTACAAGTGGACATAGTTTTGAAGTTTTCGCAATTGGCATGAGGACGACCCATGGGCCAAAAAAGAGTAATTCCGCACAGGCATTTGCCATTATAGTTTTATTATTGTAGTTTTGCTATCCGAAAAACAGACAAATGGAAAGAACAGTATTAATATCGGTACTAGTGATAGCCGCGTTGGCAGTAGTGGGGCGCATCATCATCAACCGCCGCGCCAAGCGCGGCGACATAAAGTGGGGCAAGCTCATCGCCATAGGCATCATTGCTGCGGCGTTTTTCGTAACATTCTTCAGCTTCGACCCGCACCGCGCCTGGCAGTGGTACGAGGGCGAGGCGTCGCTCTCCGAAGCGCGCTACGAATGCATCAGCGGGCGTAAGGCCGCTGCCGACATTCCGCGTTTCGCTTCCGAAGCCGATACAGCACAAGGCAATTACTACGCGCTCGTAGCGCGTGAAATAGAACCAACGGGTTACTACAAACTCAAGTGTAGTAACGATTTATATAACCAAGTGGAACGCACTGAGGAAGAGACACTTTCGGACCATCTGGCCATAAAGCGCAAGACAACTCTTTTCGAGGTAGTGCGTACGCCTTCGGACGGCAATGCCGACAAGTACATGCCCGTTTACGTGGTTTCGATAGAAGGCGGCAAGCGCGTGCTTGCCGCAATGGAAGAGCCCGACGCCCATACAGGCCTCTTGCCCGTTGGCCTCATGCTGCCTCTGACCGACCGTCTCGCCACCGTCGCCGAGCGGACCGACTCGCTGCACACGAGCCTCATCACCGACTATTATTTCAACCTTTTCAACGAACCGCGTTATTCAAGCAATACTTTCAATTACGTCATCTATCGCGCTTGTGCAGCGTTAGTTGTTGCAATAGTTTTGGGTATTGTTTATATGATAGTTTTCAAGCGTTCGACACGAAAAAGAAAAAACATAAAATGATATGAAAAATAAAATCGTTATCGCCATCGACGGACATTCGTCGTGCGGAAAGAGCACAGTGGCCAAAGATTTGGCTAAAGCGCTGTCAATAGCGTACATAGACACGGGCGCGATGTATCGCGCCGTAACTCTTTTCGCTTTGCGAAAAGGTCTTATCAGCGACGGCAAAGTCGATGAAAAGACGCTCATAGAAAATCTTCCGCAGTTAGAAATTACTTTCGATTTCAATGCGCAACTCAAACGAAATGAGACATTTCTGAACGGCGAGAATGTCGAGTCAGAGATACGCAATTTGGCCGTTAGCAACTCGGTGAGTATCATCAGCGCCATAGGCGCTGTGCGTCGGCAGCTTGTGGAGTGGCAGCGCCTGATGGGCGACAAGATAAGCGTTGTGATGGACGGTCGCGACATTGGCACCGTTGTTTTCCCAAACGCCGACCTGAAGATATTCATGACGGCATCGGACGAGGTGCGTGCGCAGCGCCGTTTCGACGAGCTCACGGCTAAAGGGCAAAAGGTTGATTTTGAGGAAATTCTCAATAACGTCCGCGAGCGCGACCGTATCGACTCGACGCGCGCAGAGAGTCCTCTGCGCAAGGCCGATGACGCGCTTCTTCTCGACAACAGCCAGATGACTATGCAGGAGCAGTTCGACTGGATTATGGACAAACTTCGCCAACGCAATTTGATCTGATATGCAAGTAGTTATCGACGACGGATCGGGATTTTGCCCGGGAGTGCGCAGGGCTATCGAAACTCTTGAGAGAGAGCTTCTTAGCCGTCCGCATATCTATTGCGTCGGCGATATAGTGCACAACGAGCGCGAGATAGAACGGCTTCAGGCCAAAGGCCTGAAGATAATTGATTCAGAGCAACTTGCATCGATTCACGATGCGGCGGTGCTTTTCCGCGCCCACGGCGAGCCGCCGTCGTCGTACGAGTATGTGCAGAGCAACAACCTTCAGCTCACCGACGCCACGTGCCCCGTGGTGCTTAAGCTACAGGAGCGCATTCGCAACGCGTGGATTGAGATGCAGAAACGCGGCGGCCAGATAGTGCTTTTCGGCAAGAAAGGCCACGCCGAAGTTATCGGTCTGATGGGACAGACCGACAACAAGTGCATACTCATCGAAGATGAGAGCCAGATAACATTGCTCGACCCGCAGAAACCTACCGAAGTATTCTCGCAGACGACGAAGGACCCGAAGCAATATGCGAAACTTGTTGAGCGTATTCGCCGGCATGTAAAAGCCTCAGTAACAGCGCACAACACCATTTGCACGCAGATGGCCGGCCGCGCCAGCCAGCTGCAGAAGTTTGCCCGCGAGCACGAGATGATACTGTTTGTAGGCGGCGCAAAGAGCTCAAACTCAAAAGTTTTGTTCGAGATATGCCGTCAGATAAACCAGAATTCGCATTTTGTAACGGCCGAAAACGAGGTTAACCCCGAGTGGTTCGAGCCCGAGCCGGCAAGCGTGGGCATCTTTGGCGCCACATCGACACCGATGTGGCTCATGCAGCGCATACGCGACGAGATAGTAACTATTTGTAAAACAAATAAATAGACAGGCAAAGATGGAAAAGTTTTTTGGAACAATACTGATATTTATCCTCGTATTCTACATCATACGGTTGCTTATGCGGTTGCTTATGCCGCTGATAATAAAGCGTATGATAAAACAAGCCAACAAACGCATGAGCGAGCAGTTCGGCAATTTTGGCCAGGAATTCGGCCAAAATAACGGCCAACAATCCACCAACGAGGGCGATGTTACTATTCAGTTCGCCAAAGGCAAACAAAAGGAAAAAACGAACCTTTCCGACGAATTGGGCGGCGAGTATGTCGACTTCGAAGAGGTGAAGTAGGGGAGAGAGTCAAGAAAAAACGACTTTTTTTGCCGAAAAAGCAGAATTTTTTTGAAAAAAATATTGCAGAATAAAAAAAACACCGTACCTTTGCACCGCAATTCAGAATTGCAAACCTTCTTCAATAGCTCAGTTGGTTAGAGCACCTGACTGTTAATCAGGGGGTCGTAGGTTCAAGTCCTACTTGAAGAGCGAGAGCTTCACTCACAGAGTGAAGCTCTTTTTTTGTGCGTTTTTGTGCGCCAAAGCACAAAAAATATAAGTTTTTTGTAGCCTTTTGTACAATTATATCTATCTTTACGCCAAATAATAATCAATAAAACAAATATTTATGAAGCGTTCATTCCATATTTTTAAACCACGCATTCAGTGGTACCGGCTTAACTTTATAAAAGCTATCGCTGTTTTTCTAACGCTATTCCCTTTTCCAGTGATGGCCCTGGTAGGAAAATCATTCCTATCAGGCGATTTCCGGTGTAATGTTATAAGCGAAAATGAAGTATCAATTGAAGCAGTCAATAATTCATTAAGTGGTAATATCACTATCCCGTCCGAAGTTGAAGGCTATAAAGTTACTACAATAGCTACTTTTGGTTTTGGCGGTTGCAGTAATATTACGTCAATCACAATTCCTGAAGGAGTTACAAGCATTGGCAACAATGTGTTCTATATGTGCAGCGGACTCACTTCGATAACTATCCCAGCGAGTGTTACTAGCATTGGCACCTCTGCGTTCACTACGTGCAGCGGACTCACGTCGGTTGCTTTTGCTGAGAATTCTCAACTGACAAGCATTGGCAACTTTGCGTTCGAAGATTGCAGCAGTCTCTCTTCAATATCTATTCCCGCAAGCGTCACAAGCATTGGCGACAATGCATTCGAGGACTGCAGCGGACTGAAAAAAGCCGAATTTGCAAGTGTTGAAAGTTTGTGCGCTATATCGTTTGGCGATGCGTTAGCAAATCCTTTATATTTTGCCAAACAATTGTATATCGGTAACTCAAAGGTTACTCAATTGGTTATACCCGAAAGCGTTACGAGTATTGGTGATTGTGCCTTTGTTTGTTGCGAAAGTATAACATCGGTGGTTATTCAAGGCGCCGTTGGAAGCATTGGCGATTATGCCTTTGCCGGTTGTACGGGTATCGAATCGCTTAGCTACGCCGGTCAAAATGAACCCTCATTTGGCGAAGATGCAATGGGAGCTGTGGATAATTTAAGTGCTGTAAGTGTTACTCCGAGTTATTCTTCTGATAAGTGGGGTGGTTACCCAGTAGATATGAATTATTCGTATACAACTCTTTCTGAAACGTCATCACAAGAAGTGAATATTTTTGCCAAAGGCAAAAATATAATCATTGAGAATGCTGATAATGAGGTGTTTGTCTATAATGCGCAAGGCGCTCTTGTAGCGCACGAAAAGCCCCAAACGCGTGTGGTGATTGCTACCGCCGAGGGCGGAATATACGTTGTGAAAGTGGGTGGCAAAGTAACAAAAGTGGTTTTATAAGAGCCAGAAGTTTCAGCTGGTCTTTCTCGTACCATCTTCCACCGTCGGGCATCCACTCGCCGTTGACGTCGGTGTATAAGGCTCGTACATAATAAGTTTTCGATGGATCGCATTGAGAAGTTGAAACCTCTACGGGTGTGTTTTTGCCATCGAGAACAATGTCGTAGTGTTCGCTGAAAGTGAATATACTGTCTAAGTCTTCGAGATGGTGTTTGTATTCTGAATAGTAAACCGACACGTGCTGTGTAACGGTGTCGGACGCAGTGAATTCGCCCTTGACGGCCAGTTTCACCGTTCCCCACGTGAGTTTTGTTAAGTCGACGGTCAGTTTAGCCTCTTTGGTGGTAAACTCCTTTGGATCGCCGTACGACTTGAACACTGGTTTGTTGTTATCGTCGAACGCCTGAGCGTAGCTTCGGTACGAGAAGGTTGTGCCTGGGTAGAGCGAAGCCAGCTCTACAGTGTATTGTCCGGTGTTGCGGTCGAGTTTGTCGGTCCACTTCGAGTGGAATTCCTTTATCACTTTCGAAGAGCAGTCGGCGTAAGCAATCTCGAAATCATAGACGTAGTACGGAATCGACTCATTGCCATACTCTTCCGCCATTTTGTCCAAATAGCAGTAGCCCACCAATTTGGCGTTGAACGAAGTGATATCTTCAGCGTGGCCCGTTACCGACGATTTTGTAACGTCGTTTTCGGCCGGAATCTCTACAGAAGGATTCTCAGGCTCTTTGTTCTCGTTGTTTTGATTGTTTTCTTTATTCTCGCTTGATTCCTTCTGTTTCTCTTTCTTTTTCTCGGTAAGGTCGTCGTCGGGGTCTTCTCACGAGGTGAAGAACATCTGTGTTGCCAAGCTTAGACTGATAAGCGTCAAGGCTGAATTGAAAATTAATTATATTATAATAACCATTGCAACTGCAATGGTTATTATAATATATTATTATTTTATCGTTGTATTTGCAATATTTATTTATACTTTTGCAGTCATAAAAAAAAGACGATTAATATGTGGACAGAACTCAGCGATACAGCCATACTGAAAAGAATAGGCGCGAGGCTTAAAGCCTATCGCATTTCAAGAGAGATGAAGCAACAAGAGCTGGCCGACGAGTCTGGTGTTGGTGTAAGTACCATCGCCAAGATTGAAAAAGGGCAATCAGTCACGCTTTCGCTACTTATCAGCGTTATAAGAACTCTTGGTTTGCTTGAGAACCTCGAGATGCTTGTTCCAGATCAAAAGCCCTCGCCATTTGAACTATTGAAAATGCAGGGAAAACAAGTAAAACGTGTAAGGACTAAAAAGGAGTAAAAAATGGAAGAAATACCAGTAGTACAGATATATCTGTGGGGAAACCTTGTGGGAGCTATGTCGTGGAATGAAGAAAGAGGTTATGCTGATTTCCAGTTCGACGAAGGCTTCCGAAGGTCAGGATTAGACATTGCACCACTGATGATGCCATTAACAAGAACGCGTGGCGTCGTCTCGTTCCCGACGAATGCGGGAACGAAGTGTTTTAGCGGCCTTCCCGGTTTGATAGCCGATTCTCTGCCCGATAAGTTTGGTAGCCAGCTCATTACAGAATGGTTTGCCCAGCAAGGTAAGACGGAGAATATGATTACTCCGCTTGATCGTCTGTGCTACGTTGGTAAGCGAGCTATGGGAGCCTTGGAGTTTATACCCGCTGCCAATGTGGAAGGTGTAAACGAATCAACAGAAATTTACATTCGTGAGCTGATGGCATTGTCTGAATCGATATTCAAGGAACGTAGCAGATTTCAGGAAATGATTCGGCAGAATGATAAGTCGATTCTTGATATCCTTAAAGTCGGGACGTCGGCTGGCGGTGCAAAACCCAAAGCAATTATTGCATACAACGAAACAACCGGTGAAGTGCGTTCGGGCCAGGTTTTTGCGCCCGAAGGCTTTTCGTATTGGCTGTTGAAGTTCGACGGTGGCACATATAGTGAGCACAACGAAATAACCGATAATCCGCAAGGCATCGGAAACATAGAATATGCATACTACAAGATGGCTACTGCTTGCGGTATTGCGATGTCGGAGTGTCGTCTGTTGCCTGAAGGCAACAGCCACCACTTCATGACTCGCCGTTTTGACAGAACACTGTCAGGAGAGAAGATACACATGCAGACGGCCGCTGGTATTGCCCATTTGGACAGAGATGCGCGCCATTCATACGAAGAGTTGTTTGGAGTATTGCGCCGACTTGGGTTGAACTATAAAGATTTCGAACAGTTGTATCGCCGAATGGTGTTCAATGTCGTAGCACGCAACCACGATGACCATACCAAGAATTTTTCATTCCTAATGGACAAGAAAGGGCAATGGTCGTTTGCTCCGGCTTATGACTTATGTTACTCTTACAATCCTGCCGGACGATGGACAAGCTGCCATCAACTTTCTCTCAACAGCAAGACAGACGACTTCACGCGTGATGATTTGTTGGCTGTGGCACAAAACATAGGCATACGAGATGCCAATCACATCGTTGAGGAGATTCGTTCTTCTGTTGCCTCTTGGCCCGATATAGCTAAAGACTGCGGAGTAAGGACAGAGCATATTGATGCTATCGGGAGAACTTTCTTGCTGAATATCTGAAAATAAAAAAGCCTTCGGCGCTTTAGCGCCGAAGGCTTTTTTTATTTATCATCGTAAAGACGAGACGCACGACCGTGCGTCTCTACACATTACACTTTACTCTCTAATCTTTACTCTCTACTTGAACAATTCTTTAGCGGTCAGTTCAAGGTAGTCGCGGCAGTTCATCCAGGTGTGGCCGCCGCCTGGGTTGTAGAAGGTATGCTTCAGGTTCTGGTCGGTCAGGTATTTGTCAAGGCCGCGCGAAGCCTGAATCAGGAAATCTTCGGTGCCAGTGCCCAGGAACATAAATTTCAGTTTTTTCTGAAGGTCGGCAATGGGGGCGTAGGTGCCGTTCTGGAAGTTGGTCTCATACTCGTTGCCGAAGATTGCTGGGGCAAAAGCGGCCACATAGTGGAACTTGTCGGGATTGCCGAAGCCTGCGGCCAAAGTCTGGCGTCCGCCTAACGAGAAGCCTGCAATGGCGCGGTTGTCAGCATCGGTGAGAACGTTGTAGTTGGCTTCGATAAACGGCACAACTTCGTCAATGAACTCGCTGGTAGTCAGTTTGGTATCCATTGCGTTATAGGCCTGCGCCTTGCCTTGGGCAATCATCTCGGGGTAAGGATTGGCGTATGGCATCACAACTATCATTCGTTTGGCTTCGCCTTTGGCAATCAGATTGTCGAGAATATTGTTCATCTGGCCAACTTTAAACCAAGTCTCGTAGGTGTCGGTCATACCGTGGATAAGATAAAGCACGGGTAGTTTCTCCTTGCCGTTAGGCTCGTAACCTGCAGGCGTGTAAACGCATAACGGACGCTCAATTCCGCAGGTTTTCGAGTTGTAGTAGCGATACGAAACCTTACCGTGCGGCACATCCTGAATATCCTGCACTGAAGGTGCTTCGCCACGAACATCGACAAGGCTGTATTTGAAGCCTTCGTTGGGGAACATATGCATATTGTTGGGGTCGGCAACTTGTGTGCCATCGATTTGGAATGCATACGGATAAATGTCTGGTACATCGGGTTTTACTGTGATTGACCAAACACCCTTATCGTTCTTTTCCATCGGTTTTGTGCCGTTGAACATCTGGCATTCCAACTCAACTTTCTCGGCGTTGGGGGCCAGGCAGCGGAACGTTACGGTGCCGTCGGGGTTGTACTCTGGCGATTTAACGCCAGCAGGAAACAGATTGGCCATCAGAGCGGGGGTAAGGCGCGACTCTTCACCGCCAGCGGCCGAAGCCTGACGCACTTTCTCGGCTTCTTCAAGGCTCATACCTTTCTCTGCGTCAATCACTTTCTGGTCTTGGAACAACAGGCGGAACGACTTGTCGAGCCAGTAGCGGGCATTCATCCAAGTGTGTCCGAACTTGTCGTAAGTGAATTCCTTTATGTTCTTGATACCGTTTTTGTCGAGCAGGTTCATCAGGTCCTTTGAGTTTCCGTAAAGGAAGTCATCAGTGCCGATTCCCGACCAGAAAAGGTGGATTTTGGCGTTTACAGCAGCAGCATCGTCGAACTGACCCGGACGAATCTGCGTGAACGAGCTGTAAGAGCACAGATACGAGAACTTGTCGAGATTAGCCAGACCGATTGACAGACCTTGGTTTCCGCCGCGCGAGAATCCGCCGATTCCACGATGGTCGGCATCGTTAATGGTGCGGTAGTTCTTCTCAATGAACGGCATCAGCACTTCAACAAAATCCTTGTTGAAATTGTAGCCGCCGAACATACCGAAACCGCCCATTCCGCCGCCCTGCGGTGCTGGCTGGCGCTCGGTTTTGAGCAGAGTGGGGTTGCCGTAGGGCAGAACAAGAATCATCTCTTTGGCCTTGCCTTCGGCAATCAGGTTGTCGAGAATCAGGTTCATTTTGCCCACCTTGAAATAGACTTCTTCGGTGTCGGTGGTGCCGCTAATAAGGTACATCACAGGGTACGATTTGCTCGGATTCTTGTCGTAAAACGGTGGTGTATAGACGATTACAGGAATAAATATCCCCAACTCGGGCGACCAATAGTTCAAGTAGTCAACGCTGCCGTGGGGCACGTCTTTCAGCGCATGAATCAGATTGCCGTCGCCGCGCATATCGAGCAGGCTGTTTTTGAAGGTCTCGTTTGGGAACCAATCGGCGCACTGCGGGTCCATCACGCTAATGCCGTCAACGGTGTAGTGGTAGGGGTAGATGTCGGGGGCGGCAGGGCCGACGGTAGCTGTCCACAGGCCGTTCTCGCCTTTGGTCATCACGGCGTCGCCGCCAAACTGCGTCCAGACCTTCACTTCTTTAGCGTTGCGGTTCTGATAGTTGAATGTTACGGTGTTGTCATCATTGACAACGGGCGATTTCACCTGCTGGAACATTCCGCCACCAGGTTGCGCCGTGGCTTGCAATGCCAGCGCGCCAATGGCCAGCATTAAAGCCGATTTTTTCTGAAAAATGTTCATAATTATTTGTGTTTATAGTTGTTATATAATAACTCTCTCATTTGATTTTTTTTGTTTCATCAAGAAAAATGTCGTAATCGCTCTTCATTCGGCTTAATTCCAATTTGCGGTATTCGGCATATTCTTTTTCGGCTTTCTGCATAGCCTGCTCGTGGCTGATATTGCCATTTCCTTCAAGCAGTTGACGCCGACTGGCAACTATCTGGTTATCCAACGATTCAACCCAATTTCGCATTGTCATCGGGTGTTCGTCAAGTGCTTGCAGTTCAGCAAAGTCCAAGAATCCCGAAACCAAAAGATTCAGCCGCTGAAGTTCAATCTCTGACAAATAGTTTTTGGCGATTTTCACATCATCTTTTGTCACGTAGTTTCCTTTGAAATTGGTCATACCCACGTATGGCTTTTCGTGGTCAACACGCTCGTATATCAACTCGGCGGCAGTGTGCTCGTGCACTGCGTAATGCAGTTTGTTCTGAACGGTTGAGAAGAATTCGCGAGTTGTCTGGCTTCGCGGGTCGTAATCGATACTTGTGGCATAAATATCGGTCACCTGCTGATAGAAATTCCGCTCTGACGAACGAATGTCGCGAATGCGCTGCAGCAACTCTTTGAAATATCGGTTGCCGCCTTGTTTCAACCGCTCATCGTTCAGGGCGAATCCTTTTTGTATGTACTCGTGAAGCCTGTCGGTGGCCCATTGGCGGAAACGCGTCGCCGCTGACGATTGTACCCTGTAACCCAACGCGATAACCATATCGAGATTGTAATGGACAACCTGCCTCTTGACATTCCGTTGCCCTTCTTTTTGAACTAACAAGAAATCCTTGTGAGTTCGTTCGGCTGGCAGTTCACCATCTTTATAAATGTTGTCGATATGCAGACTGATATTCTGTTGCGTTGTGGAATATATTTCGGCCAATTGCTTTTGTGTCAGCCAAATATCGTCTTCGGCAAAGCGCACCGATACATTCAACGCCCCTTCGGCATCCTGATAAATTGCTATGTTGTTTTTGTCTTCCATTCGAAGTGTGTCTGTCAGAACAATCATTTAGCCCACTCTTTGCCTTCTGCTGTGCGGCGCCAGGCGAAATACTGGTCGAGCACTTTGAGCGCGTCTTCCGACGGGACGGGGCCTACAAACGGCGTGGGGCCAGTCAGGTACATTGCCCGCGGGTTGTCGTTGGTGAATTTCGGCCATTCGGGCAGTTTAGAGTCGGGGGCGTTTGGTGTGCCGTATTTGGCAAAGTTGGTCCAGTAGTCGCCCATCGCCTTCGAGAGCGCCACGTCAGACTCTGACGAGTTGTTGCCGTCCAAATGCTGGAACACAAAGCCCACATCCTGGCCGTGCGGCGAGCCCGCATCGGGGTTGGGGGTGTTGGGGTGCTGGTCGAAATAGTAGAGATAAACGTCTGATTTTCCAGTCTTTGCCTGCAGCCGAGCCCACGACCACGTCTGCCA
>JAGCYH010000040.1 GCA_017960905.1 Bacteroidales bacterium | reverse complement strand
TCGTTGGGGAATCCCAACCGATACAGCTTGAATTCCTCGTCGTATCCTTTTATTGTCAGGTATCCGCTCTGGAAAATAACTGGAATTGGGTCGGTAGAGGCGGAATCGATAGAGTTGAGTACTTCACCCATAACTTCTTCTTTCTCAATGCTTTCGAGGTCGTAGTTGTGCAGTCTGAGCAGCTCAACCAGATATGTCGGTGTGCCGGTCTCGAACCAATAGCTGCCGAACTCGCAGTTTTTCAGCGTGTTGAGCACACTGTATGGGTTGTACATTCCGCTTACGTTCTCTGCAAAATGGTAGCCATCGTATCGTTGTTTCATCTCAGCGTATGCGGCGTCGACGCTTATGTTTTTTGCCTTAGCAAGTCGCTCGACGTATGGGCGCATAACGCCGTTAAGTTCTTCATTATCAATGCCGCATATATTGTAGTAGCGGCTATCCATTGATATGTCACTCAGGTTGTTCAAGTCGCTGAAGACGCTCACTTTACCGAATTTAGTAACGCCAGTGAGCAGTGCGAACTTTATGCAGCCATCCATACTTTTGAGTGCGCCGTAGAAACCTTTGAGTGTGCCGCGGTATTCACCTTGAAGTTCTTCATTTCCAATTGCTTGCAGCATAGGCTTGTTGTACTCGTCGACAAGAATAACCACGCGGTGGCCAGTCTTCTCGTACGCGCGGCGGATAACGCCCTCGAAACGTAATCCAAATTCAGTTTCGGATTCTTGCGCGCCGTATATTTTTTCCCAGTTGGTCAGGGCGTTGTTGAGTACGTTGCCAAGTGTGTCTTTTTCAGTATATTTTGCGGTATTCAAGTCCAAGTGCAAAACAGGATATTCTTCCCATCGGGTTTCAAGTTGTTCAACGGCAAGTCCGTTGAACAACTCTTTCTTGCCTTGAAAATATGCTTCCAATGTGCTTATTAACAGACTTTTGCCAAATCTGCGCGGGCGCGAAAGGAAATAGTAACTGCCCGTCGTAACCAATTTGTACATCAGTGCGGTTTTGTCAACATACAAATAGTCCGACTTGCGGATTTTCTCGAAGTTCTGTATGCCTATAGGCAGATTTTTAAGTTGCTGTTCCATACACATCTATTTACATTTGCAAATAAACAAAATAACAGAGAAAAAAGCAAATAGGTAATATGAAACAGTCAACGCCGGCTTCCTTGAAAAAGGAAGCCGGCGTTGAAGTCGTTTATTATTCGAGATTGTTGTCTTTGATGAGTTTCAGACATTTGTCCATGTCGGCGGTGCGCAGAATGAGGCGCGCCTGGTTGTCGTCGTAGACGGCATACATGTACTCGATAGAGATGTTGCTGTCGGCAAACAGAGTCATGAGTTTCGACAGCGAGCCGGTAGCGTTGGAGCAGGGTACGCTGACCACATCGGTGGCTACGGTTACGAACCCGGCTTCGGTGAGTACGCGAATGGCTTTGTCGGTGTCGGAGACGATGAGGCGCAGTACGCCAAATTCGGCACGGTCGGCCATGGTGAAGGCCAGAATGTTAATGCCGTTGTCGGCCAGGTGGCCGACAACATCTTTTGCGCGGCCTGCCCGGTTCTCGAGGAATATAGACAATTGCTTTATCAACATAACTTCAATATTTAACTGTTTGTAAATAATTGATTTGCAGCGAAATGCTGCAAATTATTTCAATACACGCTTGTCGACAACACGGTTCGACTTGCCTTGCGAGCGTTCGATAGAACCGGGTTCAACAAACTGAATATCAGCATTTATCGAGAGTACGCTCTTCATTTTTGCCGAAAGGGCTTTTTTGAGAGCCATCATCGAGTTGAGGTCGTCGGTGTAGTAGCCTTTCTTCACCTCTACGTGAACTTCGAGAGTGTCGAGGTTGTTCTTACGGTCGACAACTATCTGATACTGAGGTTCAAACTGCTCCATGTCGAGAATGACGCTTTCGATTTGCGACGGGAAGACATTGATACCGCGAATGATGAGCATATCGTCGGAACGGCCCAGGATGCGGTCCATGGTAACTTCGGTGCGTCCGCAGGCGCAAACGCCGTGGTGCAGGGCGGTGAGATCTTTTGTGCAGTAGCGCAAAAGCGGAATGCCCTCTTTGGTGAGTGTGGTGAGTACGAGCTCGCCTTGAACGCTGTCGGGCAGTACTTCGTGCGTCTCGGGGTCGATGACTTCGGGGTAGAAGTGGTCTTCGATGATGTGAGTGCCGTTCTGGCACTCACACTCGTGAGCCACGCCAGGTCCCATTATCTCGCTCAGTCCGTAGATGTTGTAGGCTTTGATGCCGAATTTCTGTTCAATCTCTTTGCGCATATTTTCGGTCCACGGTTCGCCGCCGAAGATGCCTATTTTGAGGTTGAAGTCGCTTATGCTCATTCCAAGACCTATTATAACTTCGTATAAATGAAGTGCATACGAAGGTGTGCAGGCGATGGTGGATATTTGCAAGTCGCGCAGCAGGTGAATGTGCTTTTCGGTGTTGCCGGTAGATGTGGGCACTACGGTAGCGCCCAGACGTTCAACGCCGTAGTGCAGTCCCAAACCGCCGGTGAACAGTCCGTAGCCGTAAGCCACCGAAACGGTGTCGGCTGCAGTAACGCCGAAAGCGGCGAGAGAGCGTGCGATCGATTCCGACCACACTTCAAGATCTTTGCGGGTGTAGCCAACGATAGTCGGCTTGCCCGTAGTACCCGACGATGCGTGGATACGCACGATTTCGCTGCGTGGCACAGCGAAAAGCTGGCACGGATAGTTGTCGCGCAAATCCTTCTTCGTGGTGAACGGCAGCTTGACAATGTCGTCGATTGTGTTGATGTCGCTCGGCAGAAGGTTCATTTCCTGCATTTTCGCGCGGTAGAAAGGTACGCTGTGATAAACCCGCTCGACAAGTTTATGCAAGCGAACGCCTTGAAGAGCTCTGCGCTCTTCAATCGGCATTGTCTCTTTGTTGTTGTTCCAAATCACGTTATTGATATTTAAGTTATTAACTGTTAATGCTTTGCACTATTTCTTATGGTCGTTGCCGAATGCCTTAAGGCGTTCGGCGAGTGTCGGGAACTGGCTCTCGTCGACAAACGACACGCACACGCGCAGACCTTGCTGGAGGCTGCCGGTAGTGTCGAGCGAGATGATGCTTATGCCGTAGTAGAGCAGTTCGTGCATGAGCTCGCCGCCCGTCATGCCCGGATAAGTTACCGTGAAGTAGAATCCGTCGGCTACGGGCTGTCCGAGGTCGTCGGCGTAGACGAGGCGGAAGCCGTTGTCGATGAACATCTTCTTGATGGCATTGGCGCGGCGTTCATATTCATGAACGCCTTCGAGGAAGTTGTACTGACCGTCGCATGCAGCTTTGAACATGGCGGCCAAAGCGAACTGCGCCGAGTGCGCAGTTCCCGATGAGAGGCAGTACAATATGCGGTTGACAAAAATATTACCAAATTTCGAAAGACCTCTGTAACGCTGCCCGAGAGCTTCGTAGCTGCGGTCGAAGAGTTTCTCGCTAATAGCCACAACGCCAATGCGTTGGCCGGCGTAGCTGAACGCTTTCGAGCCCGAAATCATCAGCAGGCAGTTGTCGGTGTACTTAGCCACCGACGGTTGGAACGGTGCCTCGTAGGGGTGGCTTATGTCGCGGCGGAAGTCCATGCCGAAATAGGCAAGGTCTTCGACAACTATGATGTCGTATTTGTCGGCAAGCTCGGCAATGCCTCGCAGCTCGTCGTCGGTGAGGCACATCCACGACGGGTTGTTGGGGTTAGAATATATGATGGCCGATATCTTGCCTGAGGCAAGATATGATTCTACTTTGGCTATTAGGTCGTTGCCGCGGTAGTTGAACATGTCGAACGACTCGTGTTTCAGCCCGATAATGTCGAGCTGTGTCTTCTGAACAGGGAAGCCCGGGTCGATGAAGAGAACAGTATCGCGCTCAGGATTAGCATGATAGATAGTCATGAACGAGGCGAAAGCGCCCTGCATAGAGCCCGATGTAGGTATGCAGCATCGCGCGGGGATATCGACATCGATAAAAGCCTTGACGAAGCGCGAAGCCTGCTGTTTGAGGTCGGGATGTCCGTCGAGCATGGGGTATTTGGCGGCGACGCCGTTGCGCAGTGCGGCAATTTCGGCTTCGGTGCCTATGGCGTCGGGCTTAAGGCCCGGCACGCCCATCTCCATGCGCACGTATTTTTTGCCGGTAAGCGCCTCAACTTTGTTGGCAATGGCAACCACCTCACGTATGGTGGCTTTAGAGAAGTCGGGCAAGCCCATCGAGTCGATGACTTCGGTAACGACTTTGCTGTCTATTGGCGTGTTGTTATTCATCTTACTGTGAGCATTTTGCGCCCAGTTCGAGGGCTTTTACGTTCATATTGACAATATCTTCGCCCTTTTTGCCGAAGACGCGAGCGACACTTTCTGACAGCGTTGCAATGTCGAGGCCGAGCGCATGCGAGGCCGCACCTAGCAGAATCATGTTCACGCTGCGCGACATCTGGTTTTCCTTTGCAAGTTGTTCGGCATCGAAAAGGCGCACGTTGCCAACGGCCTTCAATTCGGCGTAAATAGCCTCAATATCAGGATAATTGGGAATGTTGACGAATGGTGACGAAGCAGTAACAATCCAGCCGTCGGGGGCGAGCATGGGTTTGTAGCGCAGCG
The DNA here is from genome assembly GCA_017960905.1 of Bacteroidales bacterium. Taxonomy (GTDB): domain Bacteria; phylum Bacteroidota; class Bacteroidia; order Bacteroidales; family Marinilabiliaceae; genus W3P20-009. The sequence continues at coordinate 8,631 of JAGCYH010000040.1, read as the reverse complement.
CCTCCATGGGCTCCATCGAAATAACTATGTCGGCGCAACCGCGCGGAATGAGGTCGGAGCATATCGGCTCCGACGATATGCGCAGGTGGCTGTGCACATCGCCGCCGCGCTGGCTCATGCCATGTACTTCGGCCTGTTTGATGTACATTCCTTTTTTCATGGCGGCATCGCCAATTATTGTCGCAATCGACAGTATACCTTGTCCGCCTACACCGGCTAAAACTATATCTCTTTTCATTTTGCTTTCTGTTTATTTTTTCTACTAAGTGTCTGCAAGCATTCACGACGCGGAATGATGACCGAAAGGCCTTTGTATTCGAGTTCCTGACGGATGATGCGCGCTATTTCGGGCATGTTTTTCGGCAGCGGTTCAACCACGAAGAGGTGGTTTTTGTCGAGTCCCAGACCGAGGCATATTGCCTCGTATTTGTTGAGCCCGGCCGAATCCTGACCGCCTGTCATAGCTGTGGTTAAATTATCTGATATAATGACAGTTATGGCAGCGTTGGCGTTTATAGCGTCGAGCAGACCTGTCATGCCCGAGTGTGTGAACGTGGAGTCGCCGATGACGGCGACAACATGTTCCAAACCGGCGTCGGCAGCGCCTTTGGCCATTGTTATCGAAGCGCCCATATCAACGCAGCTGTTGAGCGTGCGGAAGGGCGGCAGAGCGCCAAGAGTGTAGCAGCCTATGTCGCCGAACACTTTAGTGTCGGGGTAGACGTTGTGAATGACCTCATTCAGAGAGTCGTACACGCTGCGGTGACCGCAACCTTGGCAGAGTTGTGGCGGGCGTGGTGCGACAATCTGACTTGCTTCGCGCACGTCGTGTGCTTTGAGTCCGAGCGCCAGACGCACCGAGTCGGGCGTCAGCTCGCCGGTGCGAGGCAGCTCGCCGCTGAGGCGGCCTTTGATAGTCGTCTTTATCGGCAGTATGCCTCTAACTTGCTCTTCTACAAATGGTTGCCCGTCTTCGACTACGAGGATGCTCTCGCAACGCTCGGCCATCTGACGCACAAGTTGCGTCGGGATAGGGTATTGCGAAATGCGAAGTACATCGTAATCGGCCATTTCGTTGAGGTTTTCGCAAACGTAATTGTAAGCAATGCCGCAGGCGATGACGCCCATGCGTGCCTTGCCTTTTTGTGCCAATATGTTGAGTTTCGACTCTTCGGCGGCTTTTACGAGGTCGGGTTGCATGGCAGTCAGACGGTCGTTGCGCTTACGCGCAACGGCAGGCAGAAGCACCCAGTCGAGTTGGCTTTCGGGAACCGAAATATTGTTTGTATCGCGCACAGTGTCAGATACTTTCACAACGGCGCGTGAGTGTGCCATGCGCGTTACCATGCGCATGAGCACCGGCAGCTTCAGTCGTTCCGACATGTCGAAAGCATAGCTCATCATATCGTAGGCCTCTTGCTGCGACGAAGGTTCGAGAATGGGCACCATGGCGAACTTGCCGTAGAAGCGCGAGTCCTGCTCGTCTTGCGACGAGTGCATCGACGGGTCGTCGCAAGCGACGACCACGACACCGCCGTTGACGCCTGTCATGCCGCTGTTGACAAACGGGTCGGCGCAGACGTTCATGCCCACATGCTTCATGCACACCATAGCTCTCTTGCCGGCATACGACATGCCGAGAGCCGCTTCCATGGCAGTTTTCTCGTTAGTGCACCATGCGCTGTGCACGTTGCGTTCTTTCGCCAACGGCGAAAGTTGTATAAATTCTGTTATCTCGGTCGACGGTGTGCCCGGATAGGCATACACACCGCTCAACCCGGCGTGCAACGCGCCAAGCGCAATTGCATGGTCGCCCAACAATAGTAATCTCTTGTCTTCTGACATTTATATCTCGTTTAAGTTTATTTCTTGTTTTTTCTTGTAAAAAAGGCTCGAAAATGTGGCAATGATATTGCCGTCGGCATCGAACACGGTGGCGATGTACACCGGCAGTTTTTTGCTGTCGGCAGAGCCAGTGGCGATGACGCTCAGACGGCCTTTGCCGGCTGCCGCAACGAATTTCACATCGACCTGCACCGAGACGGTCAGCGTGCCCGTAGAGTTGGCCGCAGCCGCCATTGCCGTGTCGGCAAGTGTGAAAATAGCGCCGCCCTGGCATGTGCCGTTGGCGTTCAGATGACGGTCGTCGACGTCGAGGTGGGCCTCGGCCTCACCGTCGCTCACACGGTCGATAACTACTCCCGACTCCATTGCGAACCGGTCTTTCTCGAAGAATTTCTTTACTTTCTCTCCATCCATTTCAATTTGTTTTTTGAGTGCAAAATGCACCTTTTTTTACAAAGAGTGCAAATATGCTCATTTTTATAGAAAATGCCAAATAAATAGTTCCCTCTTGGCTATTTTTCAAAAAAAAACGCATCGGCATGACTATGCCGATGCGTTTCATACACAGTAAGATATGCGTTATTATTCGTCGAGTCGTTCTATTTTCATATCGAAATACGGATAAACTTTGCCGTCGGTCCAGTAGATGCTTGTTTCGCCGTAGGCCACGAGAATAGAGAACTGATGTTCGCCGATTTTAGCGAAGAAACGCTCGCCTTCGCCGTCGGGGAAGCACATGTCCTCATTGCCTTTGTCCCACGCGGTAGCCAAGTCAGACGCGCCGTACATCTTGCCATCGGCTGCGGCCGAAGTGATTTGCGAGTTGAAGTTGTCGAGCCATTTGGTACGAGCCGAAACGTCGAGTTTGTCTTTGAAGAAAAACGTCAGCGTGTAGCGCGGCGGAGTGGCAAGAGCAATCTCGCCGTTGGCACCGAAGCTGCCACCGGCTACTTTGTTCAGGTCGACCATCAGTTTTTCGGCAACAGTAGAAGCCCAGTTCGATGTTTCGATGCTGGCAGAACTTTCCGCAGCAGCTGGCTGCTGCGAGTCTGATTGTTGCTCGCCGCCGTTGTTGCCTGCCGAGTTGCCGCAGGCGGCAAACGCCATCGCCACCAAAAGCGAGAAGGCGCTCAAGAATAACTTTTTCATGTTCGTAATAAATTAAAGTTCAAATAATTAAAGGTTTATATTTTGCAAAAATACACATTTTTTAAACAAAACAAACAGACAAGTGTTTTTTTTATTCACTTTAACGATTTGATTGCTATCTTTGCCGATGTTTTTCGCTCAAGAGCGAAAAAACGGAACTTTAAAAACTATTAGCCATGAAACTTTGCATGAAATATTTTTACGCTGTAATGCTCTCAGTAGCAACGATTTCGCTCGCTAGTTGCTCGCAAGACGAGGACGACGAGCCACTGCCCGACAACAACAAGAAAGAGCAGGGCGTGACAATCGACTTTAACAAGTACTTCACCGAAAAACAATTCTCCGACGCCAACACCGCCAGCAATTGCGACTACCTCAATAGCGACGAGAAGGTTATGATTCTGTATATGAACCTTGCCCGCACCGATGGCGAGGCCTTCACGCAGGCTTTTCTGAGCGACCTTCTCGAATCGACCAACGAAGATGAGCAATCGCTTATAAGCGACCTTAAAGCGGTGAAAAACAGGCCGTTGCTCATTCCGAATAAGAAACTATCCGAAGCAGCTGAGTTCCACGCCAACGACATTGGTAAGAACGGTGAAACGGGGCACAACTCTACCGACGGAACATCGTTCGACATTAGAATACGCGGATTCTACAACGGCGGCGCAATAGCTGAGAATATTGCATACGGCAGCAACGACCCCGTTGCATATTTGCGCATGCTGCTTATTGATCAGGGCGTTAGCAAACGTGGCCATCGCAAAAACATTCTCAATGAGGCGTATTGCCGAATAGGCATAGCCATTCGGCAGCACAAGAAGTGGGACCACTGCTGCGTGCAGGATTTCTCCGACAGCCTAGGAGATTGACGATCCGCAATTCAGTTTTTTTAGAGTAGGCCGATTGGTCTATTCTATGTGTTTATCGCCGTTCTCGTTGTAGTATTCGGCCAGTTCGCGTTGCTCCGACGACAGGCGACCGTAGTGCTCATCGTGCTGCGATATGTCGAGGCCAATCATTTCGGCTTCCTGACTTACGCGCATCGTAATCATCTTATTTGTAATGTAATAGAGTGCGTAAGTGACAAAGAACGTATAAACTACAACCATCAGCAGTGCGAGAATGTGGTTGATGAAGAAATCGAGGTGAGTGACGCCGGCGGCCGATAACGCCTCGGCTTCGTATTTGTAGACGAAAATGCCAGAGAGCGCTGTGCCCACAATACCACCGACACCATGTGTGGGGAACACGTCGAGTGCGTCGTCGACTGAGGTATGGCTTTTCCAGTGGCAAGCCAGGTTCGATATGAGCGTAGTGATGATGGCAATGATGATGCTATCGCCAACAGAGACCCATCCCGCCGAAGGCGTGATGGCCACCAGACCAAGTACGCCGCCTACAGCCGCCGCCATAGCCGACGGCTTGCGGCCTATTAGGCAATCGATGAAAATCCACAACAGCATGGCCGTGGCCGCAGCGGTGTTGGTGTTGAGAAACGCCTTGACGGCTACGCCGTCGGCGTGGAGCGAACTGCCGGCGTTGAATCCGAACCAGCCCAACCACAGCAGCACAGCGCCCAAAACGACATAAGGCACGTTGGCCGGCTCCGACTTTTTATCGCTGCGTCGGCCGAGGAATATGGCGCCCACCAAGGCCGCCACACCACTCGAGGCGTGTACCACAATGCCGCCCGCGAAGTCCTTCACGTGCATCTGGCAGAAAAGGCCGTCGGGGTGCCACGTCATGTGGGCCAGCGGACAGTAGACCACAATGCAGAAGAGCGCCATGAAAACCATATAGGCCGAAAAGCGCACGCGTTCGGCGAACGAACCAGTTATGAGTGAGGGGGTTATGATAGCGAATTTCATCTGAAACAAAGCGTAAAGAGCAAGCGGAATGGTAAGTCCGAGGCTGTTGGAGAGGTAGTCGGTGGCTTCGCCGCCGACATTGTGGAACATGAAGTATGTGGCCGGGTTGCCAATGATGCCCCATCCGCCAACGTCTTCGCCGAAGGCAAGCGAAAAGCCCACAAACACCCACAACACACTTATGACGCCCATAGCGATGATAGACTGCAGGATGGTGGAGATGACGTTTTTCTTGCGCACCATACCGCCATAGAAGAACGACAAGCCGGGAGTCATCATGAGCACAAAAATTGTGGCTGTTATCATCCACGCTATATCGGCGGCGCTTACGTTGTCGCTAAGCTGCCAAACGCCCTCTTCTTCGGGAACAAGGTATCCGAGCAATCCGATGATTGCTATAATGACGGTAAAAATAATGTAACGCTTTCTCATAATTAAAATGTTAAATACCTAATTGTCAGGTTGTTGGCTAATGCCAACAATCCTTTTCACTTTTCTGCAAAGGTACGAGCGCGATTTTAACATTTCGCTGTCGGGCGACTTCTTTACGTGTTATTCGCACAGATTTAGGTGATACACGTATTTTCTATCAAAATGCTTAAGGTAAAAATTGAATGGCGAAAAGTGTTTCTAAACATCTTTTTAATATTGAAAATAGTGTTTCCAAACATCTTTTCTGCCTAAAAAAAGTGTCTGTAAACACTTTTTTTAGGTAAAATTTGATGTTTTCAAACATTCTTTTTATCTTTGCGGCGAAACGTAAAGTATTGAAACGATGGAAGAAAAGATTGACTATATATTCAAAATGTTCTTTCGGCAGCTTTCGACGACGCCGCTTGTGTTCTTTCGGTATCTGTACACAGAGATTGATTGGAACGACACTTTGATAGGAATTAAAGGCCCGAAGGGTTGCGGAAAATCGACATTGTTGCTGCAGCACATCAAACAGACTTTCAAGGGCAGCGACTTGCAGAGGGTGCTTTATATGTCGTTGGACAATTTGTGGTTCAGTTCGAACGATGTGGCCGAAATTATTGATTATCATTATACACACGGCGGCACGCACGTTTTTATCGACGAGATTCATTATTACAACCATTGGCAGACGCTGCTGAAAAACCTATACGACAACTGTCCCGGGTTGCATATTGTTTACACGGGTTCGTCGATGTTGCAGATTGACCGGCACGAAGGCGACCTGTCGAGGCGGCAGACAATGTACACGCTGCACGGTTTGTCGTTCAGGGAATTTCTTGAATACGAGAACGTTATGAGAATTTCGGCAGTCTCTCTCGAAACGATTTTAACCAACCACATCGACATAGCAACCGAGGTATGCGGAAAAATCAAGGTGCTGGAGCATTTCAAAAAATATCTCGAGTTTGGCTATTATCCATTTTATAAAGGAGTTCACAAAGGTTATTATCAGCGCCTGCAGGGTGTTGTAAATCAAATTATTGAAGTGGATTATCCGAGCATCGACGAAGTTACTGTTTCGACAATCAGAAAAACCAAGAAACTGCTGATGCTGCTTGCCGAGCGGGTGCCACAGCTTCCGAAAATGAACGAACTTTATAGAGAATTGGAAACCGACAGGAATCAGGGCCTGAAAATGCTGAATGCCCTGCAGCGGGGCGGCTTGCTGCAGTTGTTGAGCAACAACACAAAAAGCCCCGACCAAATGTCGCGGCCCGAGAAAATATATTTGGACAATCCGACGCTGATGTACGCCCTTACGCCGCAAATCGATACGGGAACACTGCGGGAAACGTTTTTTATGAACCAGTTGTCGCAGAATCACGATGTTCGGTATCCTTCGGCAGGTGATTTTCTTGTTGACAAGAAATACACGTTCGAAGTTGGCGGCAAAAGCAAATCGTTCGACCAGATTAAAGACGTGGAAAACAGTTATTTGGCTGTTGATAATATTGAAATCGGTAGGAATAACAGAATTCCGCTTTGGATGTTTGGAATGATCTATTAGTGATTAAAAAAAGTGTTTCCAAACATCTTTTTTCTGCCTAAAAAAGTGTTTGTAAACACTTTTTTTCTTGCGTCACGATCAAAAAAAACGTTCCGCCATATTCTATGGCGGAACGTTTTTAAGTTGTTAAATCGGTTCAACCGAAAATATCATTTCACAGGCGTAATCACAAACTCAAACTCGTACGGCCCGAAAGGCAGGCAGTACTGCGGCAGCGGCCAGGCGCCCCACGAGTTCACGCAACCCATTCCCATTTGCGCTCCGTCGATGCAGACGGCTGTCAGGTGCTCTGCCTTGAGGTCGGTTGAATGGTATTGGCGCTTATCCTTTGTAGGGCAAAGGTTCTCCATTGTGTATGGCAGAGCCGATGCCGAGAAAAGTTTCGTCGATGTGAACTGCAATCCGCGGCCCGCAACGTCGGTGATGGCATAGCGGCGCAAGTCGCTTTTGGTGCCAGACTCTTGCGGACGAATGTACGGATAGTATTGTTCGTCAACGCTTTGCGCATAGTGCCCGATTGGTTGCGACAGCTTGCGGTCGGCATAATTCTCAATCGGTCCGCGGCCGAAGTAGTCGATGCGGTCGAACGATTCTGGCATCTCCATCCGCATTCCGAAACGGAACATATTCGGCTTCACTTTCGCGTCATTGCTTGGTGTAAACTGCTGATTCACAGCAATCTGTCCCTTATCGTTGATTCGGTAGGTGAGCGCCAGTTCGCCCAATTGGATTGTGTCTGATGCAATTACTTGATATTCAGCCACAACAGTCGTGATTTTGTCCTTGTCGGCATAATACCGCTCCTTGTTTTTCAGTTTGAACGAAGCGTTTTCCCAAGCCGCGAACCGCCGCTCCATATGTGCGCCGTAATCGTTGTCGGTTGGGGCGCGCCAGAAATTGGGGCGCAGCGTGCTGCCCTCTTTAAGGTATTGGCGGCCATCGATGACGATACTGCACAGGAATTTCGATTCATCGAACTGATATTCAAAGTTTTCACCCTTCACGATTGTCTTCGCCGATGGATTATTCGTGGTAATTGCTTTTTTGCTTTCCGCGAAAGCGTCTTTCAACTCCGCTTCCGATATAACCAATTGGTCGTAAGCTACTTGCGTACCTGCTGGCAGAATGCCGTCGGCTTGTTTCAGTTTGTATTTGATGTTGAAAAAGACATCGCCCTGCGCTGGAATCTGGCTGCCGTCGAGTCCAAGTTGCACTGTGGCAGACGATTGCGGCCCAACATTGATGTCCGGCACAATGCCAGCCACGATGCATTTGCCGTTGGCTTCGATGTTCCATTCGGCATAGTATTTGGCAAGGTCGGTAAAGAAATTCTCATTTGATATTTTGATTGTACCTTTCTTAATGTCAACAAGTTCCGTCCAGATATTCTGATAGAAATACTTCACTTCGTAGGCGTGCGGATTGAGCACTCGGTCGGGTGAGATGAGGCCGTTGCAGTTGAAGTTGTTGTCGGTGGCGTCGTAGTTGTTGTAGTCGCCGCCGTAGGTGTATTCAAGTGTGCCGTCGGCCTTGCGGCGATGCAGCGCCTGGTCTACAAAGTCCCAAATGAAGCCGCCTTGCAGCTTCGGATATTTGCGAATCAGGTCCCAATACTCCTTGAAACCGCCGCACGAGTTGCCCATCGCGTGCGAGTATTCGCACTGAATGAGCGGACGGTACGCCTTCGGGTCGTTGGCGTAGCGCTCCATTGTGCCATAATCGGCATACATCGGACAGAAAACATCGGTAAACTCCTTAAGACCAGCGGGTTCGTACTGCACG
>JAGCYH010000039.1 GCA_017960905.1 Bacteroidales bacterium | reverse complement strand
GTTCACCGCAGCCACATCGACGTAGAGCGGCACAATGGTGTAGAATGGCAGACTGACGGTGAGCGTGAGCGGAATGCGTGGCGACGCATTGCCTTCTGCATCAGCGAGTTGCAGCGTGCCAGTGTAAGTGCCTGCCGAAAGACCTTTCGGCAGCGGAATTTCTACCGTACTGCCTGTAAGTGAGCCTGTTGAGCTTTCTATTCCGCCTTCGGCAAACTCAATTGTGTACTTGTTAGGATTGCCGGCTGTAACTGTAAATGTTGCAACGGCATAGCCGTTGCAGAAATATTCGTTGCGTGTGTCGGCCACTATCTCAGTCTCTGCCACGGTTATGGCGGCCTTCTGCCACTGTGCTGTCAGTATTATGTTTTCGGCAGGCATGGTTGCTGGAACCGCTTTGTCCCAACCGAGGAAGATGTAACCGCTGCGAATCGGGTCGGCCGGTGCGCTGACTGTGGTGCCATAGTCCTGCGCAACAACCTTATATACAGTCGTTTCATCGGTCATGAATGTTATCGAGAACTCTCCTTGCACCCACTGCGCAGTAAGTGTGATATTCTCAGCCGGCATTGTGGTTGGGACAGGTTTGTCCCAACCGCCGAATGTGAACCCGTCTTTGGCGGGCGCAGCCGGTGCGGTTATCTCTGTGCCGAAGTCCAACATAATCTGCTCATACACAGTCGTTTCGTCGGTCATAAATATCATCGTGTATTGGTTAATCTTCCAACGAGCGCTGAAGGTGAGGTTCGAAGCGGGCATGGTGGCTGGTATTGCCGCATCCCAGCCGTCGAAGGTGTAGCCGGTGCGCTCGGGGTTGGCCGGCGTGGCTATGGCCGCGCCGAAGTCGTAGCTTACTGTTACAGGCTCTTCACCATTGCCTGCGTTGTAAGTTACTGTGTATGAGTTTGCTTTCCATTGTGCTGTTATTTCGGTGTTGGCCTCGGGCATCACTGTGGGCACAGGCTTGTCCCAGCCGGCAAAGGTGTAGCCTTCGCGCGTAGGGTCGGCCGGCGCTGTTATGGCATCGCCGGCAAAGCCGACGATGGGGTCGATAACTGTGCCGCCCTGCGTGATGAAGCGAATGACGTACTGCCCTTGAGCGAGCCATATAGCACTGATGGTGAGGTCAGCGGCGGGCATCGTCTGCGGCACTTCGGGCTGCCAGCCGCCGAAGTTGAAGCCGTACTTCTCTGGGTCGGCCGGTGCGGCAATGGCCGCACCGAAGTCGAGCGCAAATTGCTTATATACAGTGGTTTCGTCGGTCATGAACTTCAGCGTGTACTGATTCTTTTTCCATTGTGCCTTGACGGTTAAGCCGTCAAGCGGCATTGTCGCAGGAATATTAGGTTTCCAACCTGTGAATGTATATCCCTCTTTTACAGGGTCTTTCGGTGCTGTGATGGCCGATTGGTAATCAGCTTCTATCGGGTCGATGGCGCCAGCGCCATCGGTATCGAAGGTTATCTTGTACTTGTTTATCGTCCATTGCGCTTTTACAGTCAAGCCGTCAAGCGGCATTGTAGCTGGAATCTCAGGTTCCCAACCTGTAAATGTATAACCCTCTTTTACAGGGTCTTGTGGTGCAGTTATGTCCGATTCGTAATCCTGCTCGAGGTCGGGTATAGTGTTTCCGCCATCGGTGTCGAAGGTTATTTTGTACTTGTTTATCGTCCATTGTGCTTTTACGGTCAAGCCATCAAGCGGCATCTTGTCAGGCAGTTCGGGGTTCCAACCTGTGAATGTATAACCCTCTTTTACAGGGTCTTGTGGTGCGGTTATGTCCGATTCGTAATCCTGCTCAATCGGGTCGATGGCGCCAGCGCCATCGGTGTCGAAGGTTATTTTGTACTTAATAGCCTTCCATTGTGCCTTCACCGTCAGATTTTCGGCTGGCATCTTTGCTGGAATTGTCGGGTCCCAACCATCGAACGTATATCCCTTACGTTTAGGGTCTAGCGGTGCGGTGATAGCAGCATCATACTCGGCTACGATATCGGCGATGGCGGTAGCGCCATCGGTATTGAAGATTATTTTGTATTTGTTAATCGTCCATTGCGCAGTTACAGTCATACCATTGAGCGGCATCTTCTCGGGCAGTTCGGGACTCCAACCAGTGAATGTATACCCTTCTTTTACAGGATTTTGCGGTGGCGTAATAACCGATTCATAATCCTGTTCTATGTCGTTGACGGTGCTTCCGCCATCGCTATCGAAGGTTATGGTATACTTATTCGCTTTCCATTGCGCAGTAACAGTAAGACCTCCAAGCGGCATCTTTGAAGGGAATTCGGGCAACCAGCCATCGAAGATATATCCCTCTCGCACAGGATCTTGCGGTGGCGCAACAGACGATTCATAATCGGCGTTAATTGGGCTGATTGATGAACCTCCATTTGTAACAAAAGATATAGTGTATTTAATTGGAGTCCAATTGGCTATGTATAAGCGGTTGTAGTAAGTTATATCCGAGTAAATAGTAACTTGCAGATTAGGTTTATTAGGACCGTATTGCCGAGATTTGCCTGTCCAACCTTTGAATTCGTAACCGGCGCGTTCTGGGTTGTTGAGCGTAATGACCGTACCGAAGTTGAAATTTTCTGGGTTCGACATGCCGATCGGCAATTCGCCGCCGGCAAGATCGTATATTATCTTGGCCTCGTTGAGAGTGAGGTAGCCCGGATTCGACGAACCGCCATCGACAATGGCGTAATCTTTGTCTGTCGGGTTGGTATCGCTGAATAATGTACCTTTTTCGCCTACGAGCTCGGTGCAACCAGCGAACATATTGGTACTTGCGGAAACACTCTGTGTGTCCCACTCGTCGCCCACTATGATTGATAAGAGACGACTGCAACCATTGAACATGCCGCTCATATCCTCAACTGCCGCGGTATTGAAGCTGTTCAGATTGACATAGGTGAAATTATCATTGCCACTGAACATGTCTTTCATATTCTTTACCTGACTGGTATTAAAGCTGCTGACATCTAAACGATTGATATGAGCTTCGCTGAACATGCCTTCCATATTCTCTACCTTAGCGGTATTGAAAGTGCTCAAATCCAGATCGCGATTATAACCTTTGAACATGTAGCTCATATCTTTAACTTCCGAAGTATTGAGATTCTCAATATTGTATATACCGTCCAAAAGGTTCAATCCACAGAACCACTTCTCGCACGTAACAGGGCGCGCACGTCGGAACGAATTGTCGAAATAGACACTTCTAATCTTTTGTGCCACACTATTGTCAATCCAGCCTGGGCTGTTGCCTGGCGTATTCAGGTCGTACGTAGTACCTTCGCGGGTGTCGCGTTTGTCGTCGAAGAAGAATCCGAGCGAACTATTTCCTTGTAACCATGCGTACGCTTTATTAATAGAAGTAAGATATCCCGGATTATCGATGCCACCATCGGGATGGGCGTAGGAGGCATCTTTGTGGCTGGCATCGTAAGTTGTGCCGCGCTCGCCTACGAGCGCGGAGCAGTCTTTGAACATATTGGTGCTCTCAATAACACTCGCTGTGCTCCACTCATCGCCCACAGTTATTGTGGTAAGATTGGGGCAATCCGCGAACATGCCGTCCATAACCTCAACTTTCGAAGTATTGAAGTTGCGAATATTGAGGTTTGTAAGGTTGGAGCATAGACAAAACATTTCACACATATCAGTAGCAGCCTCTGTATTTAAGCAACTAAGGTCAAGGTCAGAAAAGCTTTCGCATGCGGCAAACATCGCTCTGAAAGACATTACATTCGAAGTGTTCAGATACTCTAACCCTTCGATAGTTGATAATGAACCCATTCCGGCGAACCACCCACTACAGGTAGAAATCCAAGCATTAGCAATCGAAGGATCGAACACAACTTTATTTATGCGGCTCGCCTGGTCGAACCAACTTGGGTTATCTTCATTGCCTTTATTCAAATAATACTTATTTCCTACGCGGGTATCGATAAGATCATCGTAATAGAATGTAAGCGTAAACGTATTTTGGTTTTTCGTTATCACTACGTATGGCTGATAGATGTACGAAAGGTAGCCGGGAGCGGCATTAGGGCGATCGAGGTGTGCGTAAGTGGCATCAGTGTGGTCGGCATCGTAAGTCGTACCGTACTCACCTACGAGCGCGGGGCAGCCACTGAACATACTGCTGCTCTTGGTAACGCTCTCAGTGCTCCAATCATCGCCCACAGTTATTGTGGTGAGGTTGTCGCTATATGCGAACATGCCTGCCATATTTGTTACTTTTGCAGTGTTGAATTTGCTAAGATTCAGCTTGGTGATGCTGCTGCAAGCATCGAACATGCTATTCATCTTGGTTACGTTTGCAGTATTGAAATTACTAACATCAATATTTGTAAGGCTTTTGCATCCCCTAAACATATATTCCATGGTAGTAACATTCGAGGTGTTGAGGTTCGCTATATCAACTATTTCTGCTAAAAAGGAGAACCCATCGAACCAACGATAACAATTGGTAGGGCGAGCATCGGCAAACGATGAGTCGAAAACAACTTTGGTTATGTTAGAGCTTTCATCGTAAGATAACCACTCAGGAGGTTCATTGGTGGTATTTAGTTCATACACAGCGCCTTGTGCGCTGCGGGCGGTTTTCTGCGCATCGTAGTAGAAGGTGAGCGTTTTTTTGTCTTGAGATAAGAAAGCGTAAGCCTGCCGAGGTCCTGAGAGGTAACCTGGGCGGAATGAATTCTTTCCCTCATCTATGCGGGCATATTCTTTCCCAGTCTCGCCTGCTTTGTATGTTGTCCCCTTGCAGCCTACGATTTTATTACAGTTATAAAACATACCAGAACTATTGTCATAAGAAACCTTATCGGTACTCCACCCCTCGGATACATTTATGGTTGTGAGTTCGCTGCAACCTCTGAACATCGACTCCATATTAGTAACCTTAGCGGTGTTGAAACTGCTTAAGTCGAGTGACTTAAGCTTCTCGCAACTAAAGAACATATAATACATACTGTTTACATTCTCAGTACTGAAATGGCTCAAATCGAGGCTTGTAAGTTCCTTGCAATTATTGAACATACCATCCATAGTTGTTACCTCTGATGTATTGAGATACTCAATACCCTGAATTTCTTTCAGCTTGTCCATCATGTAGAACCAACATTCGCACGAAGTAGGCTGGGCGTATTTGAATGAAGGGTCGAATACCACAGTGGTAATGATTTTGTATGAATTGTCGGTGTACCAATACGGTGATCCGCTGGTCTTCAATGGGTATACATGGCAAGTTCTACCACGCAAAGATTGCATACCGTCGTAGTAGAAGGTGATGGTTGTTTCGTTGTATTTGGTGATGCAGGCGTAGGCTTCGGGTTTGGTCAGATAGCCTGCCGAGGGATTGCCATCGATGTGGGCGTACTCCTTATCGGTGTGAGAGGCGGTGTATCTGGTGCCCTGTCCGCCTACGAGACTGGTGCAATTGCTGAACATGCCTTCGCTCTGCGTTACGCCCGATACGTCCCACGTATCGGACACATATAACGATTGGAGATGGCTACAACCGCTGAACATGTTGCTCATATTGGTAACATTGGCGACATTCATACAGCTCATGTCGAGCCTCTCGAGGCTTGTGCAACCGTTGAACATGCCGCTCATATTGGTGGCTTCGGATACATCTAAAAGGCTCATATCGATAGTGCTGAGGCTGGTGCAGCCGCTGAACATCTGCGCCATGTTGGTAACCTCGGCGGTGGTTACAGAGGCCGATTGCAGCAATTCGCTAATGCCATCGGTAGTGAGGCTTGTGCAGTTCTCGAACATAGCCTTCGTAGAACTTAAAACACTTGTATTGAAGTTATCGGCATTTACAAAACTCTTCAGTTTTGTAAAGCCACTAAACCAATAGTCGCATTTATCGGGTTGGTGCGTGGCAAAAGAATCGTCGAAAACAACTCTTTCCACATTGCCGCATTTGCCATACCAGCTGACGTGTCCGTCAGCTGTGTATTCTATATCGAATATCTCGCCCGTTCTGGCATCCTTGTCGTTGTCCTGATAGAATGTGAGTGTCTTGTTGTCGGGCGATAGAACAGCGTATGGCGGACGCGACAGATAGCCAGGCTTCAATCCTCCTTCGTCTAAACGGGCATATCGTTTGTCAGTAACAGAGAAATGATATTTTGTTCCTTTGTAGCCTTTGAGTTTTCCGCAACCAAAGAACATAAAAACACTCTTGTCCATAGCTACGTTGTCGGTATTCCACTGGTCGGATACATATATGGCCCGCAGGTTGCCGCAGCCATAGAACATATAACTCATATCAGTCACTCGGGTAGTTTTGAAGTTGCTCAAATCGAGCATCTTGACTTGTTGCACACCTCGGAACATCTCACTCATATTCTCGACTTTGGCAGTGTTGAAGCCGCTAACATCGAGGCTTATAAGGCTGCTGCAACCAGAGAACATACCGCTCATATCTTTGACGCCGCTAGTATTAAAACGGCTCACATCGAGGCTTGTAAGGCTGCTGCAACCAGAGAACATACCGTTCATATCATTGACGCCGCTAGTATTAAAACGGCTCACATCGAGAGTTGTAAGTTTACTGCAGCCAGAGAACATATTAGCCATGCCTGTCATTTTTAAATAAACCTTGCCAAAAATCGTAATCGAAAAATTAGTAGAAACATTGTCGGTATTGAAGTTGCTCACATCAAGGCTTGTAAGACTGCAGCACCCGCTGAACATTTCGCCCATAGCATATACCTTGGCAGTATTGAACTTGCTAACATCAATGAACTGGACACTGCTACAGTTTTTGAACATACCTTCCATATTCATAACATTGTCGGTAATAAAGTGACTTACATCGAGGCTTTTAAGGCTGCTGCAGTCTTCGAACATGCCATCCATAAGGTTAACCTTGTCGGTGTTGAATCCGCTCAAATTGAGGCTTGTAAGGTTATTGCAACCCATGAACATGAAACCCATATCGATAACATTGGCGGTATTGAAGTTGTTCAAATCTAAGCTTGTAAGGCTAGTGCAACTTTTGAACATCTCACACATATTTGTTACCTTGGTCGTGTTGAAACTGCTCACATTTAGGCTTGTAAGGTTGTGGCATAAAGTGAACATACCTTGCATGTTTTCTACATTGGCAGTATTGAAGTTGCTAAAATCGAGGCTTGTAAGTTTTTTGCAATCATAGAACATCCTTTGCATATCGGTTACACTGCTGGTGTTGAATTTGCTCACATCGAGATTTGTAAGTTGGTCGCAAAACTCGAACATTTCTGCCATTGTTACCACTTCCGATGTATTGAGATATTCAATACCCTGAATTTCGGTTATGCTCATATTGGAAAACCACTCATAGCACGATTTAGGCCGTGCATCTTTGAACGAAGGGTCGAAAATGACTTTATTTGTACCAGGATTATACAAATCTGCGCACCACCCGGGCTTATCCCACGTATTCAGCTCATATTTATGGCCAGCTCGTGAGGCTTTCTGATTATCGTAGTAGAAGGTGAGTGTGTAGCCACCGCCTCCGCCTATAATATATTTACCAGTTATTACTGCATACGCTTCTTTCTCATTGGCGGCGAATGCGCGAGGCGATGCGAAAGAGGCAAGAAGCAGAAGAAGAAATATGGATATCAGAGTGCAGGATTTGCAGGATTTAGAAGGTGATGTCTGTTTCATAATTTCGTTGTTTTTGTTTTATTCGAACCACAAAAATAGTGCATAATTATTTGTGTTGCAAATATTTTTCGTTTTTTTGATTGCGCGGCTCGGTTTTTTCATTTAAAAATATCAACGAAGCCGTACTAGCTCAAAGAACCATTTGTTAAATTCGTAATCTAAAATGCAACTTGTTGTGTTTTAGACTTTTCATTAGCGAAGGAATTTGTTGAATTCGGTGAATTCGGTGTTAAATGAAATAACCGTGATTACGTAGATCCGACAAGCATCGCATCGGCAAAAAAAAACTTATCTTTGCGCCAAAAAACAAACCTTATGGAACAGAAACATGACAATATATTGGGCTTGATACCGGCACGATACGCATCGAGCCGATTCCCTGGCAAACCGCTTGCCGACATAGGCGGCAAGCCAATGATACAACGTGTGTATGAACAGTCGTGCAAGGTGCTGCCTTACGTTTATGTGGCCACCGACGATGAGCGCATAGCATCGGCTGTGCGCAACTTTGGCGGCCGTGTGGTGATGACCGCCACTACGCACCAAAGCGGTACCGACCGTTGCGCCGAGGCTCTCGCCAAAGTCGAGGCCGAACTGGGGCACCAGTTTCATGCCGTTATCAACATTCAGGGCGATGAGCCGTTTATCAGTCCGGTGCAGATAGAACTTCTTGCATCGGCTTTCGCCGATGCCGCAACAGAAATAGCTACGCTTGTGAAAGTGGCTGATAATCAGCAAGATCTGTTTAATCCCAACAAGCCGAAAGTAGTTGTTAGTGCGCAAGGCAAAGCACTGTATTTCAGCCGCTCGCCTATCCCATATCTTCGCGGCGCGGATGAGAAAGAGTGGCACGAGAAACACCGCTTCTACAACCACATAGGACTTTACGGTTATCGCGCTGACATTCTGAACAAAATAACGAAACTTGAACGTGGCACACTCGAAAAATGCGAGTCGCTCGAGCAGCTTCGCTGGCTCGAGAATGGTTATTCGATAGCCGTTCTTGAGACACAGCTCGAAAGCCTCTCCATCGATACCCCCGACGACCTCGAAGAACTGAAACGCAGAGGATTGGTGTAGTGTAGAGAGTAAAGAGTAGAGAGTAAAGAGTAATGAGTAAAGTAGAGACGCACGGCCGTGCGTCTATGCTAAAACACATTGCCGTGCGTCTGGACAAAAAAAATAGGGGCGGAAATTTCCGCCCCTATTTTTTTATTTGTTTCTATCAGTCAGTTATTTAACCAATATTTGTTTGGTAACCTTGCCAACATTAACAATGTAAATGCCGCCGGCATTTACACGTATTTCGGTGCGTTCGCTTGGAGTTGGTTCGCTGCTAATCTCGTGCCCTAATACATCGTAAACGTATACTGCGCTTTCGGCATTTTCAACCACAATGATATTGCGTTTAGCGAATATTTTTACGGTGCTTGCAGCCTCATTGGTTATGGCTGTCGGTGTGGTATTGGCATTGATTGTCAGTGTACCAGCAACATACGTTATGGTATAATTGCCTTGTTCGGCCTCGCCAGCAGGCGTTATGGTGTATGTGCCAACAGCTTCGCCTTCTTCGCGAGTCAGCGTGTAGCTGATAGCATCGTTACCAAAGAGACCTTCGACTGTTGCAGTAAATTCTGGGTCGTCGGTACCAGATAACTTCTCTTTGTTGTCGGCGGTTACAGTTACAGCGGCAGGGTTGATAGTCAAAATACCATTTGTCAATCCTGTAACTACATAGTTGCCTGATGCATCCTTTGTCTCGTTAACTGTTACACCCGAGAAGGTAACATCGTACTTGCCAGCATTATTGCCGCTACCGCTGGCTGAAACGCCCTCGAATGTAAGTCCTGCAACGCTGCTTGTGAAGCCCGTAACGCTTTGAGTGCTACCATTATAAGTCTTTGTGTCACTATTGGCTGTGAGTGTTACAGAGGCAGGATTGATTGTAAACATCTTCTCTATCTCGTCTTTGTAATTGCCTTTGCCTGAGATAATTACTTTAGCAGAAGAGCTGGCGTTGATGTTATTGCTGTAAGCTACCGTGTAATCGACACCTTCTGTGAGGGTTTCGCTGCCGTCTTCTACCGTTACAGAGGGCGTGATTGCCGAACCAGTGTAGGTTTGTGCTGCAATGTTAGGAACGTAAGAGCCAGAATGTGTTTTAGGATTGATTGTCAAAATACCATTTGTCAATCCCGAAACAACATAGTTGCCTGATGCATCCTTTGTCTCGTTAACTGTTACACCCGAGAAGGTGACGTCGTACTTGCCGGCATTTTTGCCACTACCGCTGGCCGAAACACCCGTGAAGGTAAGTTCTGCAACGCTGCTTGTGAAGCCCGTAACGCTTTGAGTGCTACCATTATAAGTCTTTGTTTCACTGTTGGCTGTGAGTGTTACCGCGGCAGGGTTGATTGTCAAAATACCATTAGTCAATCCCGAAACAACATAGTTGCCTGATGCATCCTTTGTTTTGTTAACTGTTACACCAGAGAAGGTAACGTCGTACGTGCCAGCATTTTTGCCGCTACCGCTGGCCGAAACGCCCGCGAAGGTAAGTCCTGCAACGCTGCTTGTGAAGCCAGTAACGGTTTGATTGCTACCAGTATAAGTTTTTGTTCCACTGTTGGCTGTGAGTGTTACAGAGGCAGGGTTGATTGTAAACATCTTCTCTATCTCGTCTTTGTAATTGCCTTTGCCTGAGATAATTACTTTAGCAGAAGAGCTGGCGTTGATGTTATTGCTGTAAGCTACCGTGTAATCGACACCTTCTGTGAGGGTTGTGCTGCCGTCTTTGACTGTTACAGAGGGCGTGATTGCCGAACCAGTGTAGGTTTGTGCTGCAATGTCGGCTACAGTAATGTCGGTGCTCGAGAGTTGTTTCACCCACTTAGTGTAGAGCGTTACGCTGCCATCGGTGCCGAATGGGATAGAAGTGGCAGGCGTGGTCAGACTGGCG
This sequence comes from Bacteroidales bacterium, assembly GCA_017960905.1. GTDB lineage: Bacteria > Bacteroidota > Bacteroidia > Bacteroidales > Marinilabiliaceae > W3P20-009. The sequence goes on along the minus strand of JAGCYH010000039.1, from coordinate 33,019 downwards.
TCGGCAAACCAGCCGCCGAAGGTATAGCCGTCTCGCTTAGCACTGAGTGCCGCATGGAAGGCTTTGTTGTCGGTGTTGTGTGCATCGAACAGCAGACCATCGGTGTTAGTGACTGGGCTATATGTACCAGTAAACGTCACATTGCCATCGGAAGAAGTAGCAACCGTCGAAGCTGTTGCGTTGATGGTAACGCCCTTGAACGCGGGATTCGTGATGTTACTGCCACTTGACCACTTGATAATATAAGGTACACCAGCCTCAAGTGTCGTCGCTGGATTACTGAATGTTATATTGAGTGTAGAACCCGTGATAGTAGCATCATTCATCATTCTGGCCTCAGCACCATCCAGCGTACTACCGCTGAGAGTCAAGTCGAATGGTAATACAAGCGTATTCCAATTACCATCCTTAAAGAGCGTACGGCCAGTGAGAGTTACATTGAACAGTTTGCCGTCATTCTCGGTAATCAATGCTGTGTTATTGACATTGTCAGCCAAGTTGAGAACTGGAATCACATCTATCGTCAAGTTAAGACCAGAATAGCCACCTGCAGAACTATTATAGTTGAGCATTAGCACATTGGAAGCTGTAATAGATGTTGGAATTGTATTGTCAATTCCGTCATATTCGGGGTGATAACGAAGTAAGTAAGCTAAACTTGATGGATCGGAATCACTCCATGCTGAAAGTATATCTAATTTACTTGTCCTCATTAAACCAGAAACCCGCATAACATGGTTGGCAGGCGCTGTTAGAACAAGATAGCCATGATTGTTTGCACTGCTAACGCCATTAGCACCTCCATCATCATAAACTTTAAATGATACAACATCATCGGGAATCGTAGCCCTCACAGTACCAGTACGTGGAATATTGATAGACAGTGGGTTCTTACTAACAAATACTGGTGTAACGGTTACGGCAGTTCCTGGCATCACAAAGGTGGCTGTATTTTCAAACACACTCCACTCAAGGTCTACTGCATTACCGCTGGCATCCACAACAGTAAGACTACCAAGTGCATAACCAGACTCTGGTGAAGCAGTCAATGTAATAGTTTCGTTCATTTTGGCAGTTTCGGCACTCTTTCCAACGCTACCGTGAGCGACAGAACTGATATTAATATCACGCTCAACATTTGCTTCAATAAGTGTCACGGTGAGGTCTAAACCTTCACTATAGCCATCAGAATCCGAACGGAATTTGATGGTCATATATTTATCGCTGCTTGTGATAATGCCAACACTGGTAGTTACAATAAACACCCCGTCCTTATTGCACGTTTTATTCTCAACAAGTGGAGTTGCACTCGTGCTCGTTCCGTCATAAACACTCAGCTTGTCATATATGTCTGCTGTACTCATAGTTCCTGTCAACTGAAGTTTATAGCCGTCAGGAGCAGTCAGCGTCAGTGTTCCATCACAAAAGTTAGTATAATTTCCATCGGCGCCACCATGATCATACACCTTAAACGACTGTACGCATGAAGGTATTGTGATGCTCATGTTGTTTTTTCGAGGAATATTAACAGAAAGGTTGGTGGCTGTCAAGGTGTTTGTAAACACTGGAGTTACGGTAACATTAGAACCAGGCATTGAAAACGAAGCTGTATTATTGCCATACCATTCGCCACCATTTACAGCCACTGCATTGTGGCTATCATCTTCAACATTAATTCCATTGAGCAAGTATCCGCTATTGATTGTTGCAGTCATGTTGATAACATCACCCATTTTTCCGCCAATAGGATTGGCAACCAAGCTACCACCAGCAGCACTATTTACAGTAACAGAGAACGGAGCAGCTGTACCGATGACAACATCGGTTGCTGGCATGTTGAATGTATTACCTTCGATAGCATCTCCATTAACAGTATAAGAAAAAGAATCTGAGGCTTTACCGCTGAGAGTCACGGATAAGCCCTGACTATAGTAGTTGATGCCAGAGATGATTATAGTAGCATTAGTGCTAGTAGAAAGACCTTCATTAAAAGTCATCCTATGAATAGAAACCGCTCCATCATTGTTAGTTATATCGGCACCACCACATCCCACGTTTGTTGCATTAGCCGTTCCTGCTACATTACAATTCAGATAATAGTTGTTATTTGTACGTAGACTACTTGATTTGGCACCTAAAATGGCACCTCTCTCTGAGACAGCAGGAACTGTAACATTGATGGCTGTATTGTTTTTAACTTGTCCACCTCCAGCTTTGCCGACAATACCGGCAAAATACCCACAAGAACCACCCTTTGTGCTTATTGTTGCAGAACTGGTACAGTTTTCTATCGTAGCATCGGAAAGTTGTCCAACAATTCCGGCATGATACCATGAATCTTTTACAATGTCGTTAGCTATATCCACAGTAGCAGTTACATGGCAATTACTGACAACAGCAGTTCTATTTTTCAAGGAACCAACGATACCGCCTGTCCAGTTCCTTCCAGATATGCGAGAATCGCTAAGTGTCACATTTTTAATGGTTCCATTTTCAACATAACCAAAAAGACCTACATATTCGCGTTCTAAATGCATGCGGATGCCACTAATAGTGTGGTTCTGGCCATCGAACGTACCCTTGAAACCGTTACTCATAGAATTACCAATACCATCGAAGTTGTGTTCTGTACTATTATTCCACGGATTAGAGTACGAGAAACTTATGTCTTTAGTTAACACGAAGTACTTCCCTTCGTATTTCGTACCACTATTCACATCGGCTGCAAGTTTTATGAGATCACTACTCGATTTAATCTGATAAGGTTTAGATTGTGTGCCCTCATCACCCGAATAAAGCGGGAACTGAGTAGTCTGCGCCCACACCGTCTGTGCGGTCATTGCGAACATCATGACGAGTAGCGTCATCACCGCCCGTCTCGAAAAATCCTTAATAGTTTCAATCTTTGTTGTCATTGTTATAATTATTATTAAAAAGTGATTTTTACAATTTTCAATTCTCAATTACTCACTCACCATCTGTACCTGTCCGTCTTTGAGCAGATAGCGTTCGTGTGTCTCGGGACATTCGGCTTCGCTGTTGTCGTTGAAAATGAGGCGGTTGCCATAGCGACTAACCCAACCTATCTGTCGGGCCGGATTGCCCACGACGAGTGCAAACGGTTTCACATCCTTCACTACCACAGCACCCGCGCCTACCAAGGCGTACTCGCCAATCTCCACACCGCATACAATAGTGGCGTTGGCGCCGAGCGACGCGCCACGGCGCACGCGCGTTGGCGCGTACTTGTCGCGCCGGCTGACGAAGCTGCGCGGATTGAGCACATTGGTAAACACCACCGACGGACCAAGGAACACGTCGTCGTCGCACTCAACGCCGGTGTAGAGCGACACGTTGTTCTGTATCTTCACGCCGTTGCCCACGCGCACGTGCTGCATAACAACGACGTTCTGGCCTATGTTGCAGTCGCGGCCTATCTGGCAGTCGCCCATCACGTGGCAGAAGTGCCATATACGCGTGCCTTTGCCTATCGAGCAGCCGTTATCTACGATGCTCGTAGGGTGCACGAAGTAGCCGTCGCGTTCTATCAGTTCTGTCGATCCCATTCGCGAATAAGATTACAGATTGTATCTATTTCATTGTCAGTTATTTCACTATCAATAGGCAGCGAAATGACTTCGTTCTGAAGACTTTCGGCAACTGGCAGTTTGCCGTTGGCAAACTGGCTGTAGGCCGGTTGAAGGTGCAGCATGAGCGTGTAGTAAATCATTGTCTTTACGCCATTTGCGAGCAGAAAATCCTTCAGTGCGTCGCGTCGCCCGTTGGTGATGCGTATGGTATATTGGTGATATACATGACCTTGACAGTCGGCAGGCGGGACGACATTCGCACATGCCGCGAGTTTGCCAGTATAACGTTGCGCTGCCTGACGGCGGCGCAGGTTGCAATCGTCGAGATGGCGCAGTTTGACCGACAACACAGCGGCCTGAATGCCATCGAGGCGCGAGTTGACACCGAACGCCTCGTGCTTGTATTTGATATACGAGCCATGGTTGGCCAGCATGCGAACTTGCTGTGCCACAGTGTCGTCGTTGGTTATTACAGCGCCGCCGTCGCCCATGCATCCGAGGTTTTTCGACGGGAAAAACGATGTGCAGCCAACAGTGCCTATAGTGCCGAGTTTTTGCTCGCGGCCATCGACGATGGCCGCACCGCCCATACACTGTGCGGCGTCTTCGACAACTGGCAAATTCTTCGAGCGGGCAAAATCCATTATGGCCTGCATGTTGCACGGCCGTCCAAACAGATGCGTAACGACGATGGCTTTCACACGCGGGGTGAAAGCTCTCTCAATATTCTCAATATCAGTGTTGTACGTGTCGGCGGTAACGTCGGCGAATACAGGCCGGAGGCCTAATTCGGCAATAACTTCGGCAGCCGCCACAAACGACATGGTGGTAGTTATCACTTCGTCGCCCGCGCTCAGGTTGAGCGCGCGCAGTGCAAGGTAGAGCGCATCGGTTCCGTTGCCGCAGCCGATAACACTCTTACAGCCAAGATATTGCGCCAATTCGCTCTCGAATTGGCTTACGTATTTACCGCGTATAAAACAGCTCTGTTCTATTACATTGTGTATGGCCTCGTCGATGCCGGGTTGCAGCCTGCGATGCAACGAAGCCAGATTCATCATTTCTATCACTTTATCGTTCAGTTGTTTAAAGCATTGCTAATCTTTAGGTTGCGAAGCTATCACCTGGTAGATTCTCAGTCCGAACTGAGGCACGACGGCTATCACATGGTCGAATATTTCTGACTGTATGGCCTCGTATTCGACCCACGTCTTTATCGACGAGAAGCAGTAGAGCTCAATGGGCAGGCCGAATTCAGTAGGTTGCAGCTGGCGAACCATAAGCGTCATGCTTTGGTTTATTTTTTTATTGCTTCGCAAAAACGCCTCGGCGTAAGCGCGAAACAGGGTTAAGTTCGTAAGATTTTCAACGTCAGTGTGTCGCTCGAAGAACTTCTTGAGCAGCGGCATTTGCCGGCATTTCTCAATGAGTTCGGGCGTGCAGAACGTTATGGTGTTCATATCGATGCTGATGGAGCGGCAGATGCGTCGGCCGTCGGACTCTTGCATGCCGCGCCAGTTGTAGAACGAACCCGACATAAGCACCGTAGGCGGCATGGTGGTTATGGTATTGTCCCAGTTCTGCACCTTGACGGTGTTGAGCGACACCTCCTGCACAATGCCGTTGGCATTTTGCGAGGGCACCACAATCCAGTCGCCCACTTTGAGCATTTTGTTTGCAGCAAGCTGAAAACCAGCAACAAAGCCTACAAAAGTGTCTTTGAACACCAACGATAGTATGGCCGCCGAAGCACCCAAGCCCGTGAGCAGGTAAGCCGGCGACTTATCTATAAGTATCGATACCATCACTATCACGCATATTACATATATAAATATGGCTATGAGCTGATAGACGCCGTTCATGGGTTGCCCTTTGAACTTCTCGATGTTGCTTATGACATTGAAAATGGCACGCAGGACGGCAAGCACCAGCTGAGTGATAGAAAAGACAAGCACGAGCTGGAAGAACTTTATATATATCCTATACACAATGCCTTCCTTGTCGAAAGCAAGGCTGAAAGCCAGCATGGATACTGTCGGCAGTATTCTGACGATGCGGTTGAGTACCTTGTCGTTGAAAATGAGCGGCAGATTTTGCGATTTCGCGTGCTTAAGCACGCGCTTCACGCTTCCTGCAATAATGTATTTACCTATGGCCCAAACAATTGCAGAGATAAGAAGTGCAACACAGAGAATAACCAGCTGGTCGGCAATGCCGGCATCGTTGTAGTTGATGCCCAGCCAGTCGAGCAGCTCTTTGGCTTTGTCGGCCGCCCAGCCCTCCTGGCCCATGTTGACGTCTGTTGCGTCTAAGTCTTCCTGTATAGGTTCGTCGGCTATCATGTTTTATCTGGTAGGGGAGAGGAAACTACGGTTCGGAAATAATCTCTACAGTAACTTGTGCGACGCCCGACCGCACCATGTCGATTTTCTCGGCTGCGGCGCGCGAGAGGTCTATTATACGGCCGTTGACGTATGGTCCGCGGTCGTTGATTTTTACGTCAACTTTTTTGTTGTTCGAGAGGTTTGTTACGCGCACCATAGTGCCGAATTTCAGCGTTTTATGTGCTGCGGTGAGTTTCTTCTGCGAGAAAGGCTCTCCGCTGGCGGTAGGGCGGCCTTCGTATTTGTCGGCGTAGTACGACGCTCCGCCTTTCATTACGGTGCCCACCTTCGAATTTGTGCCCGAAGTCTTGAGGGCTTTGTTGCTTTCCAATGTAGTGCTGCTCGTTTTCGAAGGACTTGCGGCTGTCGTTGATTGGCGTTGCGTAGGTGCAACTGCTTTTGTGCTTTTGCAGCTCGTTGCGCCCAAAAGCAAAATTGAAAATGCTAATAATACTAAAGTCTTCATATTCACTATTTTATATTGCTTATTCTACTAATATACTTACCAATAATGTCGAACTCGATATTCACGCGTGTACCTTTTTTGATTCGGCAGAAATTGGTGTGTTCGAACGTGAAAGGTATTATTGCTACCTGAAAACCGTCCAATTGGCTGTTTACGACGGTAAGACTCACTCCGTTTACACAAACCGAACCTTTTTCTACAGTTACGTAGCCTTGTTTTGCTTTTTCGGCATCGGCCTTGTATCTGAAAGTGAAATACCAGCTGCCGTCAACTTCCTGCACGTCAGTGCATTCTGCTGTCTGGTCAACGTGGCCTTGGACAATATGTCCGTCGAGGCGGCCGTTCATTATCATGCTGCGCTCCACATTGACTTTGTCGCCCACCTGGAGATCGCCGAGGTTCGACTTGTCGAGCGTCTCCTGCACTGCCGTCACGGTGTATTCGTTGCCATTTATGGCAACGACCGTGAGGCACACACCATTGTGTGCCACGCTCTGGTCTATCTTGAGCTCGCCGGCAAATGAGCACTCAAGTGTGATGTGCAAATTGCTTTTCTCCTTCTCCAACCGCTTTACCACGGCAGCCTCTTCTACTATTCCTGAAAACATTTTTATAGCGTTATTTGTTTCTTTATCAATATATTGGACCAAATGCCGAGTGTGTCGGAACAGGTCTTTTTTGATATCGCAAATATAAGAATAAGGAGATAAATAATATTAAAAATCAAAAATAGTAAGCAGAAAAAATTGTCATTTAATAATAAAATTCATAATTTAGCGACTGAAAAAATAGGTAAAAGTGTCCTTTCGCGCAAGCGCAAAAGGCTAAATATTAAACATATAACATTATGAACGACAGTATTGATTGGAATAATCTGGGCTTTCAGTACATGAAAACCGATTACAACGTGCGTTGCTACTACAGAGATGGCAAATGGGGCGAGATAGAGATATCGTCGTCGGACCAGATTAGCCTTCACATGGCATCGACATGCCTTCACTACGGACAGGAGGCCTTCGAAGGCCTGAAGGCGTTCCGTGGCAAAGACGGCAAAATCCGCGTTTTCCGTATGGACGAGAACGCAAAACGTCTTCAGAAAACATCTGAAGGCATCATGATGGCGAAACTGCCTATCGAGAAATTTTGCGAAGCCGTGAAGAAGGTGGTCAAACTCAACGAACGTTTCGTGCCGCCTTACGAGTCGGGTTGCTCGCTCTACATACGTCCGCTGCTTATCGGTTGCTCGCCGCGCGTAGGCGTCGGCCCGTCGACCGAATATCTGTTCCTGATATTCGTAACTCCATGCGGACCATACTTCAAAGACGGATTCAAAGCGACACCGGTTTGTGTAATACGCCAGTTCGACCGTGCGGCGCCTCTCGGCACCGGCACGTACAAAGTGGGCGGCAACTATGCTGCATCGCTCGTCGCTGGTGACCTCGGCCACACCATGGGCTATTCGGCTGTGCTCTACTTAGACGCTAAGCAGAAAAAATATATCGACGAGTGCGGCCCGGCCAACTTCTTCGGCATCAAAGGCAACACATACGTCACTCCAAAATCGTCGTCGATTTTGCCTTCGATAACCAACAAGAGCCTTCAGCAGTTGGCAAAAGACATGGGCATGCAAGTTGAACAGCGCCCGATACTCGAAGAGGAGCTTGCCGAGTTCAGCGAGGCAGGCGAGTGCGGTACGGCAGCGGTAGTAAGTCCCATCTCGAAGGTCGACGACTACGATCTCATCGACCCGAACAAGGAGCATCCGTTCGTACCTGGCGACTTCAAGTGCAACAAGACGTACGAGTATTGCAAAGACGGCAAACCGGGTCCGGTTTGCACGGCTTTCTACAACAAACTGCGCGCTATACAATATGGCGACGAACCCGACACTCATGGTTGGGTTACCGTGATAGATTGATTATTAATTAAGGACGAAAAAAAATCATACATCGAAAGATGTATGATTTTTTTTGTGTTGTGGTAGAAGGATTCGAACCCTCTCTAAGAGAACCAAAATCTCCTGTACTGCCATTATACTATACCACAATCAGTTAAAACAAAAAGACCGATTCTTCATCGGTTTTTTTTGTTGTCCCGCAAGGATTCGAACCCTGACTAAAAGAACCAGAATCTTCTGTACTACCTTTATACTACAGGACAAATTTGCGAGTCGATGTTTCCCGATTCGCGCTGCAAATTTACAACGTTTTTATTTCTCTGCAAAATTCGAGTGGATTTTTTTTGAAAAGTTTTTTCGATTTTGAGGGTTTGGGGCTTTATTTCTTATAATGGAATCTGAGCGAAAGCACATAAACGTAAACCATTCCGCTGCTTATTGAATAAACCAACCGATGTTCGTCTGTTATTCTGCGGCTCCATAACCCATGTTATTCGCCTTTCAGTGGTTCTAGTTTGCCTATGCCCGTAAAAGGGTGTTTTACAATATCTTTCAGCAGCGCTGTAATGCGATTCATAATACGTTTATCGCCCTTCCGCTTTCAATATTGCAAATCTTCATCAGCTTTGGGAAGAATGACTATTTCCATAAATCATCTATTTCAACAATTCTACCCTTGCCGTTTTTTATGTCGTCTTGACCCTGGCATATAACATCTGCCATAGCCGGCGACGACATCAAGTATTCCGTCTCGTCGGCAGCGCGTTTCTGTTTCGCAAGTTTTTTAAGCAGTTTGATGGCCTTTTTCATCAACTCATCATCAGCCGAAATAACTTGCAATGCGCCAAACAAGTCCGAATTAAGTTGCATCTGATATGTGTTCATAGCTATTTGTCGTTTTTTGTTTCGTACAAAGGTATATAAAAATCTGTTTCGATGGCTTCGCTATTATTATTATTGCACAAAAAACGAAAAAAACTCAAGTTTTTTTCAATTGATTATCAATTTTTAACGTAGAAACATTATCTTTACGGAATTAAAAAACAAAGCTGAAAGTATGAACACAACGCAACGAATATGCAATAGTCTGATAAGCAATGGTTTAGGATTGTGGGAGTACAATAAAAGCAACCGCACATTCTTAATCAGCGACAGCTTCAGGTTCCTTTTGGGCTTCGAAAACGAGATACTCACGTTCAGTGAGCTCATGGCTGCCATACCCGAAGAGTTCCATTATCTCATTTCGATACAGCAGCGGCGCCTGAAGAACAAGACGCCGTCGGGACCGCTCCAAATGCCTATTATTGTCAACGACAATTGGATATGGATAAGCGCGCAGTTCATCTCAGAGTACTACGATGAGTTGGGAGCGCTGCATTACATCGGCACAGTGAAGCAGATTTCGGCGTTGGAGACTAAAGACTACAGCAACAAGTCGGGCTTCACGCTCGACGTCATCAAGCAATTTACCGATATAGGCTACATAGTAGCTGGCAGTGAGACGTTCTACGATGCTTTGCATCAGTATATTACCGGAATGCATAACATTCTGCCCGAGCTTAGTATTGCCATAGCGCGGTGGCATGGCGGCAATGTGTTCGAAGTGGTCGATTATACCGGTTCGACAATGGTAGATATGAACTATTGCGCTATAAACAAGACTACCCGCATTTACTCCAACTGGTTCCAATGTCTTTGCGAAACGCATAAAAACGCGGTGATAAACAATGTCGACGACATTGGCAAAGAGTGGGAGCTTGACAAAAAACAATTCAAATACAACCACGTCAAATCCACTGTGCAACAGCCAATTATCACCACAGGTGGTGAGGTGTGGGGCCTCATGAGCATATCGCGCAAGCAAGAAACAAGATGGGATAATTACGACCAGCAAGCTATAAGCCTGATATCCAATATTATAGCCTTTATGGTGGAGAAATTCCGACTGTCGGGCAAACTGGAGATTAGCAAAACGATAAACAGCGCTATACGCAAAGTATGCGACATTTATATATGGGAATGGTACTGCAACAAGAAAATTGATGATGCCAAGGAGATAATAGTTACACTGCAAGACAGCAAAGGCAACCGCCAGTCGCAGACGTACTTCGACCTTGCCAACAACATACACAAAAACGACATAAACAAGATGCTCGTGGTCTCGAAACAGGTGCGCGAGAACCGAAGCAAGAAGGTGGCGTTGCGCTTCCGCGCACGCCTCAATGGCAATAAAGAGTATCATTGGTGCGAAATCGACGGAACGGTATCGCTCCACGACGCCAACGGCAAGCCGTCGCTCGTGGTGGGCATCCTGCGCGACATCGATAAGGATGTGAAGCTGGAGATAAAGACCAAACGCGAAGAGAAATTCCAAAAGAACATCTACGAGAGTATCCCCGTCGGCATTGCTTTCTACAACACCAAAGGCGATCTTCGTTACGGCAATGAGAAACTCGCTGAAATACTGGGTGTTGCCAATAGTATAAAATCGATTTACGGCACCAACCTCTTCGAAGGACCGCTCACCACCGAAGAGATGAAAAAGCAGATAAGACAACAACACATTACCGACATGGTGTTTGCCTACGACCCGAAAAACCTCGCCTCGTACTACACGGCATACAAATCGACTCCGATAGAGATAATGGTCAGAATATCTAAACTTTACACCGACGGCAAATTTGCCGGATATCTGGGCATTATCATCGACAACTCGCTGCAGAAGTCGAATGAGCGGAAAATAGCGACTCTCGAAAACTTCTTTGAGGAAATCGGCACTTTCGCACAGCTGGGCATTTGCTGGTCGCACCAGAACGAAGGTTTCGTTTCGGCGCAATGGCGCCGAAACCTCAACAGTAAACCATCGTCATCGAACGACTTGGACGACCCGAAAAACAACCAGATGATAGAGGAGGAAGACCGTGGACGACTGCAAATCCAGTTCGACAAACTGAAAAACAACGAGATACAATCGCTCCAAGATGAAGTGAGAGTTTTGCACAACGACGGAAAAATACACTGGATTAATATTCACATAATCAACAACAACAGTTTCGGCTACGACGGTCTGGTAGGCCTTTCCATCGACATCACCCAGCGCAAGGACAACGAGAAAACGCTTATCGAAGCGCGTAAAAAAGCCGAAGGTCTCGATCTTATAAAGTCGCAGTTCATTGCTAATATGAGTCACGAGATTCGTACGCCGCTCAACGCAATTGTCGGATTCTCAGAGATTTTGCTCAAGTCTGACACTGCCGACCCCGACCGCGAGATTTACGGCAACATAATTCAGACCAACAACGACATTCTGCTGAAACTGATAACTGACATTCTCGACCTCTCAAAAATTGAGTCGGGAACGCTGTCGCTGCAATATAAGATTGAAAATATCTCTTTGCTTTGCAAAGAGGTTTATCTGAGTCTTGCGCCCAAAGCCCCGCAAGATGTTGAGTTTACGTTCCTTCCGCGCGCCGAGAACGACGACGCTGAGTCGTATTGCGACAAGACGCGACTCATACAGATAATAACGAACTTCATCAACAACGCATTCAAATTCACGCACAAAGGACGTGTGATGCTGAACTACGAGATAGCCAACGGCTTGCTGACGTTCCACGTCAGCGACACCGGCATCGGTATTCCCAAAGACCAGCAGGCGCATGTGTTCGACGCATTTGTTAAACTCGACAAGTTCACTGTCGGGTCGGGCTTGGGACTATCCATCTGCCGCAACTTGGCCAAGCAGATGGGCGGTACCATAGGCCTCGAGTCGACGCCCGGCAAAGGCTCGCACTTCTGGCTGTCGGTGCCTTACGTAACAAGCGAAGACATAGAAGCGGTGAAGGACATCGACGGAAACATAACCGACATGAAGGATTATCTCGAGTACAGCAAAAACATAATAGTGCTCGAAGACAAGCCCGACCGTCTCTCGTTCATAACATACTCGCTCGAAAACTTCAACATTATAACGGCCGAAGCCAACGGATTCTACTTCTTCTGGCTCGGGCAGAAGCCTCTAATGACCATTATCGATGTCGAATCGTGCAGTGGCACAGCTGCTTACATCATTTCGAACATCCGTCAGAGGGGCAAACACTATAAAGTTATTGCCATCAACAACGACAGCAGCGGCATTACCGACAATGAGCTGCTCGACGCTGGTGCCAACGAAATAGTCCGACTGCCTATGGACAGCAACGATTTGAGGATTATTGTGCACCGCAACTTAAATATTATTGTAAATGAATAAGCCTAAAAATCTGCCCGACGGCGGGCGAATAGCCATTGTGGCACCTTCGGGCGCTATAGCGCCCGAATATTTGGATAAAGGTATCGCGCTGATACAGTCGAAAGGTTACTCGGTAGAAGTAATGCCACACGTAAGGGATTGTCGTACAGGTGTTTTTGCCGCCACCGATGCCCAACGGGCATCGGATATGGAAGAGGCTATACTGCGCGATGATATCGATGCAATCATTTGTGCACGAGGTGGTTATGGTGCTGTACGCACCATACAGCACATGAAAAAATCGGTCGTGCAACGGTGCGACAAATGGCTTGTTGGCTTTAGCGATATCACTGTATTTCATTCTGCGCTAACGCATTACGGTATAGCCTCGATACACGGGCCTATGCTGAAGCACATCGCTGTACACGGAATCGACAGCGACGATGTGAAAAAAACATTTGATCTGATGCGTGGCAAAAAAGTCAGTGTAAGCTGCGAGTCAGCGCAGTACAGCCGTTCGGGCAAGGTGAGCGGAAAACTCATAGGTGGCAATCTGTCGCTCATTTATTCGCTACGCCGCACTGCCATCGATATTGCACCGAAAGGTGCAATACTCTTCATCGAAGACCTCTCGGAATACAACTATCACATCGACCGAATGATGCAAAACCTTAAGTATTCTGGCGTACTATCGAAACTTGGTGGCCTCATTGTCGGTCAGATGACCGATATGAAGGATGGCGCAACAGCCTTTGGCTCTGATGCTTACGCAATAATAGCCGATGCCGTAGCGCAATACGACTATCCAGTTCTGATGGGTTATCCCGCCGGTCATGCCGACGAAGTGAATATGCCACTCCGCATGGGCGGCGAAGCCACCCTGCGTGTCGACGCAAAGGGGCAGTCATCGCTGACGTTCGCGTAAGCGGCTCACTTGATGAGGTTTACCTCCATCGATATTCTGATGCCGAATTTAGAAAAGACATCATCGACAATGGTGTTGGCAAGTTGCATCACGTCGGCGCCGGAGGCACCGCCTTTGTTTACAAGCACCAAGGCCTGACGGGCGTGTACGCCGGCTTTGCCGAGCGTGCGGCCTTTCCATCCGCATCTTTCGATGAGCCAGCCGGCCGGAATCTTATATTTCCCATTGTCAAGCAGATACGACGGTATGTCGGCGTATTCACCTTTTAGTTGCTCGGCAAGTTGCGCGTCAACTTCGGGGTTTTTGAAGAAACTGCCGGCATTGCCTTCTACTTCGGGATCGGGTAGTTTCGCGCGGCGTATTTCAGTGATGGCTTTTCTGACATTTGCAAGCGTAGCGCTGCCCATCTGCTCTACACGGGCTGCCACATCGCCATAGTCCAACTTCAGCTTTGCTGAAGTTTTCAAGTGGAATACCACGCTCGTTATCACCACTTTGTCCTTAAGCTCAGTTTTGAATATGCTCTGTCGGTAGCCGAAGTCGCACGCATCGGCGTTTATCGAAAAAGTTTTTTGAGTGTCAATGTAAAAGCCGTTTACAGAGCTTATTGCGTTGGCTGCTTCGGCGCCGTAGGCACCGATATTCTGCACGGGCGACGCGCCCACATTCCCTGGTATGGCCGACAGATTCTCAACACCGTACCAGCCCCGCTCGACGCACATAGCCACAAAGTCGTCCCACACGACGCCCGCACCCACGCGCACCATGATATCGGTGCCCGTCTGTTTCAAAACCTCAGTTTCGTTTATCAGCGGGCGTATTATGATGCCGTCGAAATCGTTGAGAAACAACACATTGCTGCCGCCGCCAAGAACCAGCCGGCGTTCGCCGGCTGCCATTTTGCAAGCCTCAGTCACTTCGGCTTCAGACTGGCAATCGACCAGTGTCTTTGCTTTTACATCGATGCCGAATGTATTAAATTTTTTTAACGATACAATATTATATGCCTTCATTTCGTTTGCTTTTCGACTGGCAAATATCAGTAAAAGTTCACATTTTTCAGCTAAAAACTAAAATAAAAGAAAAAAAATTTCTTCTATTAATTTTTTTTTCCGAAATTTGCGAGCTAAGAATTTCACCTATTGTCTATAGGTAAAATTATTATAAAAATGAAGACACACATTCAGAGATGAAAGTACGATTGTTTTTTACAATACTATCGTTTCTACTGGCATTTTCAGTGGTGGTAGATGCGCAACAAAATGGTAGGCGGCGTAAAAAAATACCGCCGATATTAAAAGGTCTCTCCGTAAGCGGACGAATAGGACCTAACATATATTGGGGCGACATAGTAGACGATGGTAAGACACGACTGAGTTTAGAAGGTAGCGCATCGAAAGAGATGCGTCCTTGGTTGGCCGTCAGAGCAAGTCTGGGCGGTGGCTTCTTTGCTGGCAAGCAAGATGGTGGTTTGTCATTCAAAACTCCATACGTAGAGCTTGCAGGCGGTGCAGATTTCTTTATACTCAACCAGAAAGGTTGGTATCGTGACCGTATGGTCGATCCGTACGTTGGTATTGGTACGGGATTGTTTATGTACTCTGCTAAAAAAACTTACACTCCACCTGATGAATACCATAGATTAAAATATGAGGAGGAGTTGGAGTTGGGCAAATCTGACCCCGATTATAAAGACTGGAAGAATGTAAATACGGGTTTCAAACCTTGCTTGAATCTCTATGGTCTTTTGGGTGTCAAAGTAAAAGTTGACAAGCTCCACTGGAGCGTTCATGCCGAAGTAAAAGGCAACTATGTGCCGACTGACCTTCTCGATGGTCACGACGGATACCGCCGAGCTTACACAGAGTCTGAAATTGAGGCGCTCAAGGAAGAAGGTTTCGACGAGAACTCACCAAAAGTTCAGCTTGGTAAATGGATTTCGGGCAAGAACGACTTCTTCTACACCATAATGGTAGGTTGCTCATACAAGTTTGCCGATATGGGTTGGAAAGCGTCTTCGGAGTACAACCGAAGGAAGTACCAACAAAACAAGAAATCGTATACTAAGAACGCCAAGCGTAAGAGAAGAAGATAATCATAATAAAAAAAGCTGCTTCGGCAGCTTTTTTTATATTATATAAAGGTATAATCAGGGCAATGAATTTCAAATTAGTATCGGAGTATGCTCCTGCCGGCGACCAGCCTCAAGCAATTGAGGAGTTGTGCGAAGGTGTCGAGAATGGCAGCAAGCACCAAATACTGCTGGGCGTTACCGGTTCTGGAAAGACGTTTACCATTGCCAATGTCGTTGCGCGGACAGGACGTCCGACACTTGTGCTGAGCCACAACAAAACCCTTGCGGCGCAGCTTTATGGCGAGTTTAAAGAGTTTTTCCCCGACAACGCTGTGGAATACTTCGTCTCGTACTACGATTACTACCAACCCGAAGCTTACATTGCTTCGACCGATACATATATTGAAAAGGACCTTGCGATAAACTCCGAGATAGAGAAGTTGCGCTTAAGCGCAACTTCCGCATTGCTCTCGGGGCGGCGCGATGTGATTGTAGTTTCCTCTGTATCATGTCTTTATGGCATAGGCAACCCTGATGATTTCCATTTGGGAGTGATATCTCTCATGAAGGGACAGACCATCTCGCCAACCGAGTTGCTCCGAAAACTCGTTGACGCACTTTACGTGCGCAACGAAATAGTTTTCGACCGTGGCTGTTTCAGAGTGAAAGGCGACACGGTAGATATTTTCCTCGCTTACGCCGACAATGCCTGCCGCATTATATTCTGGGGCGATGAAATAGAGAGTATTGAGTTGTTTGATCCTGTAAATAACTCGGTAATAGAAACTTGCGATACTATAACAATTTATCCTGCAAACATCTTCATCACATCGAAAGAGCGCACCAACGACGCTATCAGACGCATACAGGACGATTTGTTCATTGAAACCGAGCAATTCAAGCAAGCTGGAAAACTTGTCGAGGCGAAACGCCTCGAACAACGCGTTACCTACGACATGGAGATGATAAAGGAACTTGGCTATTGTCCTGGTATTGAGAACTATTCGCGTTACTTCGACGGCAGAACCGAAGGTTCTAAGCCGTTCTGTCTGCTCGACTATTTTCCTGACGATTTTCTGCTTGTCATCGATGAGAGCCACGTTACACTGCCGCAGATACATGCCATGTATGGTGGCGACCGCTCGCGCAAGGACTCGCTTGTGGAGTATGGTTTCCGTCTGAAGGCGGCGCGTGACAACCGTCCGCTCAAGTTCGACGAATTTGAAGCGATGGCCAATCAGGTTATTTACGTAAGCGCCACGCCTGCCGAATATGAGCTTAGCAAATGCGGCGGCGTTGTGGTAGAGCAAGTTGTGCGGCCGACGGGTCTGCTCGACCCGTCGATAGATGTGCGTCCGAGTCTTAACCAGATTGACGATTTGCTCAACGAGATAAACATACGCATCGGGCGCCACGAGCGCGTTTTGGTAACAACGCTGACAAAACGAATGGCTGAAGAGTTGAGCACTTATCTGCTCAACCACGAGATAAAATGCGCCTACATACACTCCGATGTCGACACGCTTGAGCGTGTGCGCATCATGGAGGATTTGCGCAAAGGCGAATATGACGTTCTGGTTGGTGTCAACCTGCTGCGCGAAGGACTCGACCTGCCCGAAGTGTCGCTTGTGGCTATTCTCGACGCCGACAAGGAGGGCTTCCTGCGCTCCGAACGCTCGCTGACGCAAACTGCGGGCCGTGCGGCCCGCAACCTCAATGGCCAGGTGATAATGTACGCCGACTCGATAACCCCTTCGATGCAGGCAACGATAGACTCGACCAACGCTCGCCGAATGAAACAGATTGCCTACAACGAAGCGCATCACATCAAGCCGAAGGCTATTAGTAAGAAGCTGCAAATGAGCGATTTGGTACAATCGTCGTCGAGCTATCAGGAGGAAGAGCAGAAGACAATAATAGCTGCTGAGGCCACCGCGTCGTACGACACGGTGCCCAAAATTGAAAAGGCTATCGAAGAGGCGAAACGCAAAATGAAAAAAGCCGCCAAGGAGCTCGACTTCATAAGCGCGGCGCAGTATCGCGACGAAATGCGCGCTTTAGAGACAAAATTGAACGAAATGAAAAAATAATATTTTATAATACTTGTATCGGAAAACGATTTTTGTTTTCTTTGCACCAAAACATACAATATATGAATAAGTTATCTTGCATCGCTATTTTAGCACTGTTATCTTTTTTGCCGGCAACGGCAAAAGACAAGGCAGACATCAAAGTGATACCTGCCGCCGAAGATTTTGACGCCATCAACAACGGCATAATCTACTCATTACCACAGACAATCATCAGAGTACGCATCGAAGCCGAGCTCACTATACAAAAAGCCGGACCGTTTTACAAGTACTCGAACCGCTATCTGAATTTGAACAATGTGATAATAGAAGACAGCAAAAAATGGTCGATAAAATCGGCGTCGATAGAGACATACGGCAAGGCCGACATGAAAAAACGATTCAAAGTAGTGGCGACGAACTCAACACTGCCGGCAATTGTACTGTCGACCGACAACACTATAGTAGGCGTAAATGCTCGCGAACGCGTAAAGCGTGAGTGCGACGAGACGGTTTTCGACAAAGACGAGGAGCTGACATTCGACGATGTGCGGCTCGACAAGAGCATTCTCACCAAGACATCTTCGGCCGCTATGGCCGAAGAGACAGCTGTGATGATATATAAGTTGCGCGAGAAACGCATGATGCTGCTTGGCGGCGACGAAGCCACTATACTTCACGACGAAGGCTCGTACAAGCAAGTGCTGGCGCAGATTGAGAAGCAGGAAAACGACCTTGTGTCGCTCTTTGCGGGCCGCGAAAAGAAGATAAAAGTGGTGAAATACTTCGACATAACACCCGAAAGCGCATCGAGCAACGGCAATGTGCTGCTTCGTTTCTCTGAAAAAGACGGTTTCCTCGATGTGATGGACCTCTCGGGCAAGCCTGTTTACGTTGACATAGCATTCAACGAGCCGCCCCGCATCAACGAATACGGTGCGCAGTCGAAACAGCGTAAAGCGGCACCGCTTTACGGCTTGCGCTACATCATTCCGGGCAGCATCAATGTCAAAATCATCGACCGCAACATACTGCTCACCGAGAAGAATATTCTCTGCACGCAGAACGGGCAGGTAGCTACGCTGCCTGCCGACATGCTCGCCGACAAAGACGTGTCGATACTCTTCGACAACGCCACCGGCGCCATTAAGCAGATAAAATACAACAACGAAAGCAACAAGGCTAAATGGGAAAAGAAATAATCTCGTTGCAACCGACTTGTGTCTGGGAAAAATTCTATGAGATAACCCAAATTCCGCACCCGTCGGCGCACGAGGCGATGATTCTCGATTACGTTGAGTCGTTTGCGCAACGGCTTGGACTTCAGATAGTTCGCGGTGCAAACCATTATATCATTGTTCGCAAACCGGCTTCGGCTGGTTGTGAGCAACGCCAAAGCGTTGCTCTTCAGGCGCATATTGACATGGTGCCGCAGAAGTTACCCGAAAAGAACCATGATTTTCTTACCGACCCGATACAAACTATCATCGACAATGGCTGGGTAAGAGCCGACGGCACTACGCTCGGTTCCGACGATGGCATCGGTGTGGCTGCAGCCTTGGCGCTTCTCGAAAGCAAAACGATAAAACACGGACCCATTGAAGTGCTTTTCACTACCGAGGAAGAGACTCTGATGGCTGGTGCCAATGCGTTGGAACCCAATATTTTGCGAAGCAAAATATTGTTCAATCTCGATTATGAGCAGGAAGGTGACATCTGCATTGGCGGCGCAGGCGGCCTCGACCTGAAGGCGCGTTTCAATTTTACAAAAATTGAAACAGCCGACGACGACATAGCCTTCCGCATATCAGTTGGCGGGCTCAACGGCGGGCACTCGGGGCTCGACATTAATTTAGGGCGCGCCAACGCAGTGAAATTGTTGGTCAGATTTCTGAAATTTGCGGCCGCAAATTACGAATCGATGCTCTCGAGCATCGATGGCGGTTCGCTTCACAACGCCATTCCGCGCGAGGCAAACGCAGTAATTACTATCGACGCTGAGGACAAAGCCGACTTCATTGAAGCAGTTGAAGAATTTGAAGACACTCTGCGCGACGAGTATTCAAGAACAGAGCCAAACCTCTATTTCACAGCCACTTTGGTCGATACGCCAAAGAAAGTCATCGACGAGATGACAACCGACGACATAATAAACGCCATACAAGGCTGCCCGAATGGCGTGATACGTATGAACAGCATGGTTGACGGTGTTGTCGATTCATCGACAAACATCTCAACAATAGTTTCGACCGATAATTACGTCGATGTAACGCTCTTGGTAAGAAGTATTTACGACAGTGAGAAAGAAGATATAGCATCGTCGGTTGAGAGTGTGTTCCGTTTGGCTGGCGCTGAGATGGAGTTCGGCGCAAGTTATCCGAGCTGGAATCAGTCGAACGAGTTTCCTCTTTTGCTGAATGCAAAAGAGGTGTATCGCAAACTATTTGATACCGAGGCGAATACAGTTGTTATGCATGCCGGATTGGAGTGTGGCATTTTTGCCGACTCATATCCCGAAATGAGCATCATTTCGTTTGGCCCGACACTCAAGTATCCGCATTCGCCAAGCGAAAAAGTGAATATAGAGAGCGTTGGCCGTTTCTGGCAATTTCTGACAGAGTTGATAGAGTCTGTCTGACAACGGTGTTCTACAATTATTAACACAATTTGCATAAAAGCGATAGAAATTTTATCAAATAAAGGAGTAAATTTGCGGTCGCAAAAGTGAAAATCAATAATTTATTAACTTACATAAAACGTTAAGATTATGATCGTAATCGACAATTTCAATTTCAAAGGTAAGAAAGCCATCATTCGTGTTGACTTCAATGTACCATTGAACAAAGAGACAGGCGAAGTAAGCGACGACACTCGTATCCGTGGCGCTCTTCCCACAATCAAAAAAGTAATAGCCGACGGTGGTTGCGCTATTCTTATGTCGCACATGGGTCGCCCGAAACAAAATCCCGACCCGAAGTATTCTCTCAAACAAATCGTTCCGGCTATTGAGAAATATCTTGGAAAGATTCAGTTCTGCGACGATTGCCAGAAGGCTGACGCTCAGGTGGCAGCTCTGAAACCGGGCGAAATTCTCTTGCTCGAAAACCTCCGTTTCTATGCTGAGGAAGAAGGCAAACCCCGCATGGAGAAAGACGATCCCGCATACGAAGAAGCTAAGAAAGCTCTCAAATCGGCTCAGAAAGATTTCGCTAAGAAACTCGCTTCATACGCTGATGTTTACGTAAACGACGCATTCGGCACAGCACACCGCAAACACGGTTCTACAGCTGTCATTGCCGACTTCTTCGCAGAAGACAGCAAAATGTTCGGCTTCCTCATCAACAAAGAGCTCGAAGCTATGGACAAAGTGCTCAACAGCGCTCAGAAACCTTTCACCGCTATCATGGGTGGTGCTAAAGTATCGGATAAAATCAACGTTATCAAGAACTTGCTCGGTCGTGTCGACAACCTCATCATCGGTGGTGGCATGACATACACCTTCATCAAGGCTCTCGGTGGTCAGATTGGCGCTTCGCTTTGCGAAGCTGACAAGCTCGACCTTGCAAAAGAGATTCTCGACGAAGCTAAAGCTAAAGGCGTGAAAGTATTCCTTCCGACCGACGCTGTAAATGCCGACAAATTCGACAAAGACGCCAACACCAACGTTTCTGACGTTGATAAGACTCCCGAAGGCTGGATGGGCTTGGATATCGCCGAGAAATCTATCAAGACTTTCTCTGATGTGATAACTTCTTCTAAGACAGTTATTTGGAATGGCCCGATGGGCGTGTTCGAAATGGACAAATTCGCCAAAGGTACTTCAGCTATCGCACAGGCTGTTGCCGACGCTACTCAGAAAAACGGCGCCTTCACTCTTATCGGTGGTGGCGACTCTGTAGCAGCCATCAACAAGAACAAACTTGCCGACAAAGTTTCGTACGTATCGACAGGTGGTGGTGCAATGCTCGAATACATGGAAGGCAAGATTCTTCCGGGTATCGCAGCTATCCGTGGCGACAAATAATTGATATTTTGAGTCATAAATAAAAAAATTCCTGTCTGCATTGCAGACAGGAATTTTTTTGTGTTTAAACATCTGTGTTATTGATGTTTAGTGCTTATGATGCACGTTTTCTTATACTGTTTCGTCTCGCCTTCGGTCTGCCACAGGTTGAGCAGCACTATGTAAGTGCCCGGTGCCGCATAGGCGCCGGCCTGATTCATGCCATTCCATTGCAGTTCGGCCGAAATAGGCACATGTTGGTTGTTGTATGGCACAGCCACCAAAGCACCGTCCGACGAATAGACCTTCAGAGTAGCATACCAGTCGCCTTGTCCGAGGTTACAGCTAATCGAGAGCACATCGTCTATGCCATCGCCGTCGGGCGTAAATACCTTATTTTCAATCGAAACGCCGCTTTCTTGCGAGTCGTTAGGTTCGCGGAATTGTGAGTTCTGCTCTGTCGGTGTCGAGAAATCAGATGATGCCGAAGCCGAAGCCCAGTTGTTCGGGTCCGACGAAGAAAGGTCGGTGCGGATAAGCTCGAGCGAGACATTCTCGGTGGTCGGCAGAAGCGGGCTATGCATTGATTTGCTGTACGATACGGCATTGAGTATGTCGCCGTTGGGCCGGCAGACGGCAATAATGCCGTCTTCGGCCAAATTCTTGAACCCGCTCACTGTCACCACGTTAGCAGGGTAGCGTGGCGCAAACTGATTAACGTGAGCCAGACTGTCGGCTGTTAGTACGACGTATTCGCCAGGGAATATAGCGCGCTTATACTCAGCTATTTGCAAGCATGTTGATAGAGCGTCATCTTTAATTATGCCGAAGCAGACGGTTGAAAGGTCGATGTTTTTGCCAGAGCGGTTGAAAATCTCAACGAAGTCGGCTGTATTTGGCTTCGCCGAAGCCATTATCTCGCTAATAATAAGGTCGTTGGCATCGGCAGTTTCGAGAATGCCGACGTTGATTCCGTAAGCTACAGCCTTATTGCCGGCGAAGTCGGCAATAGGCACTTCGTTGACGCTGTAAACGCGCGACGGCATAAGCGGTTCTATCAGTTTCAGTTTTATTTCGGCGAGCGATGCAAGATTGACATCGGAAATGGCTGCCGAAATTGCAATGCCCGATAGATTTATGTAACCGCTAAAATTCTTAGTATCAACGGCTTCGGTAAATACCATCGAGATGTATCGACCATCGTCGGAACAGTTGGCATAGACAAGTTCGGGCGCGTTGGTGTCGGGATTGGAGGCTTTCACTGAGTTGGGCTCGCCGGGCGTTCCGCCCGTCGGGCTTACCGACTGCGCCCAGTTTTCGAGAAATGCGTCGCGGTTGGCAACGTCGATACGCTCCATCGACCAGCCACCTTCGTCTTTGTACGAACTGTTGTATATCAGTGAGCTATATTCAACATAATCAATCACATCGCCGAACGGCTCGCACAGTGTTACTTTTCCGGCAGCGTTAGCAAGCGAGAGCGACGTGACGTCGGTAAGTTTCTCAAAACCAGCGAAGTCTGATTTTTTAGATTTTGCGCATACGATGACGTATTCGCCTGCATTGAGCTGATATTTCGAAATCTTTTTATCGTTTATTGTCCAGTCTTTCAGGCTGATAACGGTGTCGCTGGCGTTGTAGAGCTCCACGTATTCGGCATTGGGCAAGCCCAATGCATCCGACGGTGCCGGCATCAGCTCGTTGATGATAATGCAGCCGCGCGCAAAGCTGCCGGGCCTTATTACTTCGGCGTCTCTTGCTTTCATTTCGTCGATTAACTCTGTTGGTCGAAGCGATAAAATCGCTTCGCTCGGTTCTTTGCCGAAAGCGAAGTCGCTAATCTTGAACTTGTCGGAAGCGTTTGATTTAGAGAATTTTGTAACGATGCCTGCGTAGGCGTCGTCGGGTAGTTTCGCAGTGGGCACTGTCGCTGTCAGTTCGAGCTGTAGTTCCGACGAGACGTCGGAATAGACAACGAAGAGCGCGCTGTCGCCGATGATAAAGCGCTCAACGCGAATGAAATAGTCGGTGTGCGGCTCTTTGAAAACGCTGTCGGTCGAGGCGGCGAGTTTTGTGTTTGTGCCGTTCTTCGTAAGCGCAAGCGCAATGTTGTCGGCATTGTCGCCAAGGGCGATATTAATGCCGTTTTGCAGAGTTGTGTCGGTAGCCGCGAGGAATATGCGCATCATGTTCGACGACGAAGTGTTCAGGTTGGTCGTGGCACGGAACTGCCACGACATGTTCTCTGTCGTCATGCGTAATGGCCTGTAAATCAACGCTGGCGACTCTTCGCTCTTTGAGTTGAGCGTTGGATTCTCGTCCTCGTCGAAGTAATAATCGTCAATCATGCCTTTCCAAATCTCTGTCTGGCCGTTGTCTGACCCTTCGAGTCGCGCCCACATGGCGTCGATTAATTCTGTCGGTCGAAGCGATAAAATCGCTTCGCTCGGTTCTTTGTCGAAAGTGAAGTCGCTAATTTTGAATTTGTCGGAAGCGTTTGATTTAGAGAATTTTGTGACGATGCCGGCGTAGGCATCGTCGGGCAGTTTCGCCGTTGGCACTGTGGCAGTCAGTTCGAGCTGTAATTCCGACGAGACGTCGGAATAGACAACGAAGAGAGCGCTATCACCGATGATAAAGCGCTCAACGCGAATGAAATAGTCAGCGTGCGGCTCTTTGAAAACGCTGTCGGTCGAGGCGGCAAGCTTTGTGTTTGTGCCGTTCTTCGTAAGCGCGAGCGCAATGTTGTCGGCATTGTCGCCAAGGGCGATATTAATGCCGTTTTGCAGAGTTGTGTCGGTAGCCGCGAGGAATATGCGCATCATGTTCGACGACGAAGTGTTGACGCCCGTCGTGGCACGGAACTGCCACGACGCGTTGCCTTCGTTGCGCGGAGCCGTAGCATAGATTATTGCCGGCGAAGTTCCACTTTTCGAATTCAGTTCTATATTTCCCTCAGTATCAAAATAATAATCATCTGTCATACCTTGCCAGACTGTCGTTTGGCCGTTTATGCGGTCGTCGGGTTTAGTCAGACGAGCTTTCATAGCTGCTATAAGTTCTGTTGGCTGAATGTTTTTAATAGCATCAGTCGGGGCTACGTCGGTTTCAAAATCTTTGATTTTGAAAACATCCGACGCGTTAGTTTTTGAAAACTTAGTCTGAATGCCCACAAAATTAATCTGGGGCAGTCGCGACTTAGCCACAGGAACAGTGGCTTCGAGCTGCAATTCCGACGAGGCGTCGGAATAAAGCGCAAACAGAATCGTATCGCCTATCTCGTAACTCTCAAGGCGTACAAAAACGTCGGTTTTTGGCTCTTTGAAAACGCTGTCGGTAGTGGCTAAGAGTTTCGTGTTGGTTCCGTTTTTTGTCAGAGCTAACGCGAAATTATCGGCGTTATCGCCTATGGCGATATTCAAACCGTTTTTCAGTTCAGTGTCTTCGGCAGCTATGAAAAACCGCATCATGTTCGACGACGACGTGTTGACGCCCGTCGTGGCACGGAACTGCCACGACGCGTTGCCTTCGTTGCGTGGAGCCGTAGCATAGATTATTGCCGGCGAAGTGCCGCTTTTCGAATTCAGTTCTATATTTCCCTCAGTATCAAAATAATAATCATCTGTCATACCTTGCCAGACTGTCGTCTGGCCGTTTACTTTATCGCCTGGTCCGGGAGTGGGCGGATTTGATGCGTGTTCGCGCATGGCCTCTATCAGTGCTGTAGGCTGCAAAGCCTTTACCGCATCGGAAGCCTCAGCGTCTGTTTCGAAGTTGCTTATCTTGAACTTGTCGGATTTATTTGACGATGAGAACTTTGTGAGAATACCGACATAGGCATCATCGGGGATTTTTGCAGTTTCGACCCGAGCCGTCAGCTCAAGCCTCATTTCCGACGATACGTCGGAATAGACGGCGAAGAGAGCGCTGTCGCCTATGATATAACGCTCAACACGAACGAAATAGTTCGACTTAGGCTCTTCGAGCACCTTGTCGGCCGCAGTGGCGAGTTTGGTGTTAGTGCCGTTTTTGGTCAAAGCGAGAGCTATGTTATCGGCAGCGTCGCCTAAGGCGACGTTAATGCCGTTTTTCAGATCCTCGTCGGCGGCTGAGAGAAAAATGCGCATCATATTCGACGACGACGTGTTGAGATTTGTCGTGGCGCGGAACTGCCACGACGCATCGCCCTCCGACGCGCCCTGTGTCATATATATCGAAGCCTGTGTGATGTCGCTTTTTGCGTTGAGCTCTATATTTCCCTCAGTATCAAAATAATACTCATCAATCATACCTTGCCAGACTGTCGTTTGGCCGTTAACTTTTTCGTCTGGGTCGGGTGTACCACCACCACCGCCGCCATTATTCAGATTCTCAATCTCCTCTGTCGGGCAAAGTGCGGCGACTTCATCGGTAGCGGTAGTATTGAGCTGTATGTCAGATATTTGGAATTTTCCAGAAGCATTAGTCTTTGTGTATTTTGTGAGCAAACCGACATATTGAAAGCCACTAACATCCAAATTATCAACCTTATAGGTACCAATAAGTGCGGCCGTTCCCGACACATTGCTATAGAGAGCGTAAAGTGTGGCGTCGGTGGTATAATATTGCTCCAAGCGCAACCAAAACGACGATGAAGATTTATCCAAAACTTTTTTTTCTGTTGAAATGTATTTATTCACCGTACCATTTGTTATTTGCCTAAAGCAAATATAATCGTCTTTATCACCAATAAGAATATCGAATCCGTTATTAAATTCAGCATCGTCGCCCAGCACATAAACGCGCATAAGGTTATTTTCCGACGGGTTAAGGTTCAGATTGACATCAAATTGCCACGAAGTAACGGCAGAAGCCGACGACAATGGGGCGTATATGGTCGAAGTTGACGTTTCGGTCACAGTAGTATTGAGCGATATGTTGCCATCGGCGAATTCGTACGCACCGACATCGCCGCTCCACGTTCCTATCGTTTGTGTATAAGCGTTAACAAACTGAACGAATGCTAAAAATGAGAATAAAAGCCTTTTCATTAAATTAAAAGTTATACTTTTGTAGCTCAAAAATAAGCAAAATAATTTTAGTTCAAAATATAAATAAAAAAATAATGCAATGAGAGTAGCAATTGTTGGCACGAGTGGTGCTGTAGGTCAGGAGTTTCTGCGAGTTTTGGCAGAACGCAATTTTCCGATTGACGATTTGCTGTTGTTCGGCTCGTCGCGCAGTGCGGGCCGCGAATATGAGTTCAAAGGCAAGAAATACACTGTAAAAGAGTTGAAGCACAACGACGACTTCAAAGGCGTCGACATCGCTTTCACCTCGGCCGGTGCAAGCATTTCTAAGGAATATGCAGCCGACATTACAAAATACGGCGCAGTGATGATCGACAATTCGAGCGCGTTCCGCATGGACAACGACGTGCCCTTGGTTGTTCCCGAGTGCAACGCAGCCGACGCTCTCAACCGTCCGCGCGGCATCATTGCCAACCCGAACTGCACAACCATCATGATGGTGGTGGCTCTTCAGCCGCTTGAGAAACTGAGCCATATACGTCGCATTCACGTGGCATCGTACCAGGCCGCTTCGGGCGCTGGCGCAGCTGCTATGGCTGAGCTCGAGCAACAATACCGTGAAGTGCTTGATGGTAAGCCTGTTACGGTGAATAAATTCGCTTATCAGTTGGCTTACAATGTCATTCCGCAAATCGACGTTTTCACCGACAACGGTTACACCAAAGAGGAGATGAAGATGTTCAACGAGACGAAGAAAATCATGCATTCCGACGTCAACTGCTCAGCAATGTGCGTGCGCGTGCCTTCGCTTCGCTCGCACTCTGAGTCGATTTGGGTTGAGACCGAACGTCCGATAAGCGTTGAAGAGGCTCGCGAAGCCTTCGCCAAAGGCGAAGGCCTGCAGCTCATGGACGACCCCGCAAACAAGGTTTATCCGATGCCGCTCTTCCTCGCCGGCAAAGACGATGTGTACGTAGGCCGCATACGCAAAGACATCGCTAACGAAAACGGTCTGACATTCTGGATTGTAGGCGACCAAATAAAGAAAGGCGCCGCACTCAACGCTGTTCAGATTGCCGAATACCTCTTGAAAGTTGGTAATGTGAAATAAAAAATCATACAGTTATATGCTAAGCGCTGTAAAACAAAGTTTTACAGCGCTTCGCTTTTTTTATGCGTCAAAAGATGTTGTTTTCTGATTGAAAACGCTATCTTTGTATCTGACTTATAAAAAAAACAATGAAACGATTACTATTAGCAATTATGATGCTCGCGACTATTTGTCTGGGTATCAGCGCACAAGATAAAACTCTAAAAGAAAAAAACGATATGAAAACACTGGTTGCTTATTTTTCGGCTTCGGGCACAACAAAGGGCATTGCCCAGCAATTGGCAAAAGTGGCTGGCGCCGACCTGCACGAAATCAAACCCGCCAAGGCCTACACCCGCGCCGACCTCGACTGGCACGACAAGCAGAGCCGCTCGTCGCCTATAGAGTAACTTGCCATATCAGTCAGAAATTTTTCAAATATAGGTGCGAATAACTGACAATGCCTAAAAAAAACGTCGATTTATGCACATTGGTCGGTTTATTTGTCGCTGAGCAATTTCTGCTGGAACATTTCTTAATTTTCATACATTGAGTATGAGCGTAAGTTCAAACTGTTTGCCATACGAGTTTTTTTCATATCATTACAAGTTTTTAAAGCAGAAGCACGAAAAACATTTATCGAAAATATATGGACGAAAAAGAGTTAGAAGAATTAGAATTATGGCTTAGCAACACAACCATTCCCGATGCTCCGCCTCAAAAAAGAACCCTGCTGGATATTATGGGCATACGGACTCTGGAAAATCCGTGGAGCAATATCTACGCCTTCTTCCTTAACGAAAATGAAGAGCACGGATTTGGGGATTTATTTATTCGCACTTTGGAAAAACTAATGGAGTTGGAGAAAGACAGGATTACACCAACTGAGATTAAAGTTGAACAGCCAACTTACAAAAAATCGGACGGCAATAATGAAAAAGAAAAACGTATTGACATACTCATTAAAGACGACACCCATAAACGGGCTATCATAATAGAGAATAAGGTATTCCACCGCCCTGTAAATCCTTTTTCAGAATATATAGAATATGTGAAACGGATAGGATATGAAGATATTAGAGTTGTCATATTATCTCTAAATAAGATTTCAAAAAAAGATGAG
Source organism: Bacteroidales bacterium (assembly GCA_017960905.1). Taxonomy (GTDB): domain Bacteria; phylum Bacteroidota; class Bacteroidia; order Bacteroidales; family Marinilabiliaceae; genus W3P20-009. The sequence goes on along the minus strand of JAGCYH010000039.1, from coordinate 4,158 downwards.
GACATATATCCTGAACTAAAGAAAATAAAAGAATTAACAAGTATGGAATATGTAAGCCTGACACACAAAGAGTTTATGGATGAAATCAAAAGAGATTTGCCCAAATATTCCAATGTCAATCCATTTTATCAGACAATTTTAGAACACTTTATGCAAAACATTGAAAACATTACCAATATGGTTACTGACGAAGAAATCGAATTTTTCTACTCTCATTTTGAAAAAATACACAAGATAAACTACTTGCTCTCTCGGTTGGAGGATGGTTACAAAAACGTGTTAAAAACCATGGATTTTGGTAAAGATTCCAAAGTTGAAATATCTGACAAAAATTTTCATACAAACGAAAATGATTCGTGGATTTACATACGTTATAAAGAGAACCAGTCTGTACTTCTAACTATCTTTTTCTTAAATAACCAGTTACGAGTGATATTGGAATTGAAAAGAGATGCTTTTATAAAAATTAAGGAGACTGCCCTAACAGCCCTCACAGGTAAAAATATACAACATAAGGAAAATACTTATTGGCACATTGATGAAGAGTATATTGAATTAGAGACAAACGACCTTAATCCCTTGAATTTACGGAATACTCTACAGAAAATCATTGATAGTTATATATATAATTTAGGATTGAAGGTGGTGGAATTGTTAAAAAAGCCGAGCGATAAGAACTGATTTAAAATCCCGAAAAATCATATCTTTGACCGACTAAAACATAAGACAATGAAACGGATAATTCTTTTACTCACAGTTGGTTTCGCATTTGCGGCGTGCAGTCAAAAATCGCCCGACGGCGCACAACTTCTGAAGATATTGAACGACGAAAATCTCTCGCTCGTGGTGAGCAATGGCGACAGTATCAGCCGTCACGCGGGGCAGCGCGTTGACGACCTGATGCGGCTTGTGACCACCGAGCCCGAGCGTTTGCGCGGTGCGGTGGTTGCCGATATGAAAGTGGGTTATGCCGCGGCGTCGCTCATTGCCTGCGGCGGGGTGCGCGAAGTGCACACAAACTACGTCACCCGTGCTGCCAAGAAAATTCTTGAGCAGGCAGGCGTTAAATTAGTGGCAGCCAACGAAGGCGATATCATTTTCAACCGCGACAGCACAGGCCGATGCCCGATGGATTCGACGCTCAACGGCATTACCACCGCCGAACAGGGTTTCGAGATTCTGAAAACGAAATTCTACGCCGAATAATTTCGTCGTTTTTGCGGAAAGCAATGAATATCAACACAATGATTCGACGCGCAACCACTGCCGATATTGGGCAGATTATCAATCTATTGCACCAGGTGAATATGGTTCATTACCATACCCGCCCCGACTTGTTCAAACCGCACACAACAAAGTATAACGAGTTGGAACTCAACCAAATGCTGACCGACGACAACAAGCCGATTTTTGTTTACGATGACGGCGGCGTGCTCGGTTATGCTTTCTGCCAAATCACTGAAGTTCAGAACAATAAACTGCTGCAGGACGCCAAAACGCTTTATATCGACGACATTTGCGTTGACGAGAGTGCCCGTGGCCGCCACGTTGGAAAATCGTTGTTCGAGCACGTGCGAAACTATGCGCAATCAATTGGCTGTCACAATATTACGCTCAACGTTTGGGCAGGCAACGATGCGGCCTTGTCGTTCTACCAAAATATGGGAATGCAAGTGCAGAAAACCACAATGGAAATTGTTTTATGACATCATAAAGAAAAAAAACGTTTGCCGACCGATAGTCAATTACATTTTTGCAAAAAAAAACTTATATGCGCCGTAAAGACCGTGAAATAACAGATTTTCAGCAGATTGCCGATATTTTGAACCGTTGCAACACAATCCGTTTAGGCATTGGCGGCGGCGAATACCCTTATGTGGTGCCCGTTTCGTTCGGAATGGAAACCGTTGACGGAAAGGCAGTTGTCTATTTCCACTGCGCCCGTCAGGGTTTGAAAGTCGATTTGCTCGGACGCAACAAAAAAGTTTGCGTTGAAGCCGATATTTTTATCCGCACAGAAGAAATAACGCACGGAATAACAGCACGTTACGAGAGTGTAATCGGTTTTGGCGAGTGCGTTTTCCTGACCGATACTGCAGAAATGGTCCACGGTCTGAAACTTATCTGCGAACATTACGGGTATGCTGATTATCAGATAGATATCTGTGGCTCATTGCAGCATGTTCTGGTCGGAAAAATTGTTTTGGATCAGATTTCGGGGAAGCGAAATGTTAAAACCGAATAAACATTGTGACTCTAAATGGTTGATTGACAATGGATTTTTGTGCAAAGCGATTCAACTAACTAACGCCGACGGAAGTTTATGAAATTCTGAAAGCGCGGCAGAAGGTTTTTGTGGTCGAGCAGAAAATAATCTACGTTGACGCCGACGATATTGACTACCGCAGTCTTCACTGCTTTTTTATGCGCAATGGCGTTGTAGAAGCTTATCTGATTGCATTGTAGATATTAAATAAGCACTCCAATTGGCGTTTTGGCTCATCTCTGAAGTGTGACCGAAGGTTTGTCCGCCCAAACACCACCGCTTCCCCGGCATTTTTTCATTTTTAACATTTCCCATTCCCAAAATTCCGCCAACATTTTCTACTTTTGCCTTTGCCGCGCGCAAAAAAAAGAGAAATAATATGGACAAAAAGATATTGGATTTTGTAACATATTGCATAACAAAACTTTCGGCGCAGTTAAAACTGCCGCAGAGAGACATTTATTCACGCCTAAAGAAATCGGGCATTTTGTACGGATACATAGTCCCTTCCTACGACGTGCTTCATACGTTCAGCTCTCGTTATCTGATGGACGACTTGATTAGTTATATGAAAGAAAAAGGATTTTTGCCAGCATGAGACTGTATCATTCTTCAAATATGATTGTTGACAAACCCGACACGTCCCACTCTCGAGACTACCTTGATTTCGGACGTGGATTCTACCTGACCACCATATACGAGCAAGCTGAAAAGTACGCACAACGTTTCAAACGTAGAGGACAGCAAGCATGGCTCAACACCTATGAATTGTCGGACAACACTGAGCAGTGGAACGTTAAACGTTTTGATGCTTACGACAAACAATGGCTCGATTTTGTATCTCGGTGCCGTGCGGGCGAGGATGTGGGCGATTATGACATGGTTATAGGCGGAATTGCCAACGACAGAGTGATAATAACTCTCGACCGATATTTTGCAGGCGAGATATCACAAGACGAAACGCTCGGAATGTTGCGTTTCGAAAAGCCTAATATCCAATATTGCATACGCTCTGTGCGCATGCTGAACGATTGTCTTACCTATATTGACAGCAAACAAATATGAATGCGGATAGTTTGCAAATAATTAAAAGTGAGCAGTGCTCACGAATTATAGCCAATATGAGTGAGATGTTTGGCATTTCGTTAGAAGAAGCCACCGATATATACTACACTTCGGAAACAGCGGCCATGATAGAAGATGGCACTGCCGAACTGCACTGCCGCAGCGACAAATATTTGGCAGAAGAAGTGTGGCGAGAATATCAGAGCGAAAAAGGAAAATAAGTAACTTTGCTTTGTCAAAGTTGACATACAAAGCCTTGCACCAGTGGCTATAATCTTGGTGCGCCACATACATAAAAGCGTGAAGAACAAAGCACATACCACCGATATTGCTGAAATTAAAAGTGTTTCAGTATCGACAGCCAACATTGGAAATATGATTTTCAATGTTCGTGGACAGCAAGTTATGCTCGACCGCGACTTGGCGCAATTGTATGGTGTAGAAACAAAGGTATTAAATCAGGCAGTGAAACGAAATTTAGAGCGGTTTCCGGAGCGATTTCGGTTTCAACTAACAGAAAAAGAGGCAGATAAACTGGTCACAAATTGTGACCGGTTGCAGAATCTGCGACATTCGTCGGTGACACCATTTGTATTCACCGAGCAAGGAGTGGCAATGCTTTCGTCGGTTTTGCGTAGCCAAACAGCCGTTTCCGTGAGCATTCAGATTATGGATGCTTTTGTTGCTATGCGACATTTTCTGGTGAATAATGCCGATATGTTTCAACGGTTGGCAGTAGTTGAACAAAACCAATTGGCCATAGCCGCCCACCAATTCGAAACCGACAGCAAACTTGACGAAGTCTTCAAACGTCTGGATTCGGGAAT
>JAGCYH010000038.1 GCA_017960905.1 Bacteroidales bacterium | reverse complement strand
GTTGCTGTTGTTGTTGTGGCGGCGGGTTTTGCAGCATTTTTTTAGCGGCAACTAAGTTATAGCGTGTCCTATCGTCTTGAGGGTCAGCACGTAGCGATTTTTTGAACGACTCAACACTTTTGTCAAATTCCTGTTTCAAATATTGGCAGTCGCCAATATTATGATACAGTTGAGCGAGCCGGGCCTTGTCGGTTTCGGTGGCAGCCATCTCTTCATAGAGCTGCTGTGCCTCATCGACTTTCTGCTGTTGGAAGAGCGAGCCGGCGTAATTATACTTCGCCTCGAACGAATTGGGGTTCTCGGCCATTGCGCGCGCACTCGACTCCTGCGCCCCGACGAAGTCGGAATCGTTGTACTGAGTGAAACTCTCGCGAATATAACGGCGCTCTTTTTGCGCTGATACCGAACTACATACGGCAATCAGGCAAACGACAAGCGCTATTTTTATATATCTCATAGTTTTCATTTTTTTTCCGAATTAGGCTGAATAAACAAATCTTTTGTTGCCGTTGATTTGCGGGTGAAAATGTCGAAGCCAGACAACCGCGGATTTTTGCGGCTGAGTATAAGCAAATCGAATATAAGTATCAGCAGCACAAGAAATTCGACATACTGGAAGCGGTCATTGTAGTCGGTATAGACTTTTGCCTCGAAGTCGGTTTTTTCAATCGAGTTGAGTTCGTAGAGCAAAGCACTGATGCCGTTTCTGATATTGTTGGCCGGTATGTAAGCGCCATCGCCGGCAGAAGCTATTTGAGCGAGCGCCGCTTCGTCGATGCGCGACATGGCCACATTGCCGTCGCGGTCCTTGAGGAAGTCGCGCATGCTGCCCGCTTTGGCTGGTACGGGCGCGCCTTTGGCTGTACCCATGCCCACAGTGTAAACGCGGATGCCGTTCTGTGCGGCGGCTTTAGCCGCCGCAACGGCATCGTCTTCGTGGTTTTCGCCATCAGTTATCACGAGTATGGCTTTGTTGATGTCGGCATTGTCGGAAAACGAGTTCGCGCACATCTGTATTGCCGCGCCTATTGCAGTGCCCTGCGTCGCAACCATCTCTGTACTAATGGATTGAAGAAACATCTTAGCCGACGGATAGTCGGTTGTGATAGGCAGCTGCACGTAGGGCTGTCCGGCAAAGACGATAAGTCCGACGCGGTCGTCGCCCAAGTTGTCGATGAGGCGCGAAACGGCCATTTTGGCCATTTCGAGGCGCGATGGTGTTATATCCTGCGCGTTCATCGAGTTCGACACATCGATGGCAATCATCAGCTCAATACCGCGGCGTTTCATCGTTTCGATTTTCGAGCCGAACTGCGGCCCGGCCATGACGAACACTTGAAGTGTGAATGCCACAAGCAGCAGTATGGCTTTGAAACTCATTCGTTTGCCCGAGAAAGCGGGCATCAGGTGCGATATAAGGTTTGCATCACCGAATCTGTTCATGGCTTTCTTGCGCTTGCGCGAGAAAAATATCATTATCAGTGCTATCAGTGGCACTAATAGCAACAAATACAAGTAATTAGGATGTGCAAATCTGAATATGTCCATTTCCTATTCTTTTAATTCAATGTTAAAAAATCAAGGCAACGTGCGCAATATGGTATTGCGCAGAGCTATCTCCATGAGCAACAGCACCATAGCTGCTATTGCAAACGGCAGATACTCCTCGGTGCGCTTTGAGTACTCTTTGACGTCGAGAATTGTCTTCTCCATTTGGTCAATCTCTTCGTAAATGGCCGTCAAACTTTTGTTGTCGGTGGCTCGGAAATACTTGCCACCAGTGTCGTTGGCAATTTTGGTGAGTGTGGGCTCATCTATTTCGACCTCTTCCTCAATGTATTGAGTGCCATAGACGGTCTGAACCGGCACTTTGGCCACGCCATGTGTGCCGACGCCAATAGTGTAAACACGAATGCCGAACGTCTGGGCTATTTGCGACGCTTTAAGCGGCGCAATAGAGCCACGGTTGTTCATACCGTCGGTAAGCAGAATTATCACTTTGCTTTTCGCCTTGCTCTCCTTGAGTCGGTTGACAGCTGTTGCAAGACCCTCGCCTACTGCAGTACCGCCCACAAGCATCTCGGTGTTGATGTCGGTCAAGAGGTTGGTCAGAGCGGCATGGTCGGTTGTAAGCGGGCATTGCGTAAAGCTCTCGCCCGCGAAAATCACGAGGCCGATGTTGTCGTTGGGTCGGTTGGCAATGAACTTCGCAGCAACGCTTTTGGCGGCTTCAAGCCTGTTCGGCTTGAAGTCGATGGCAAGCATACTGCCCGAAATGTCGAGCGACATAACGATGTCGATGCCTTCCATCTTCTCGTCGCGCACGCTGTACATCGACTGCGGGCGAGCCAGCACGCAGATTACAGCTGCTATGGCCGCCATACGCAAAGCCATAGGCACATGGCGGAAGTGGCTACGCCACGACTGCCGTATGCCGCTGAACGGCTGCAGCGTCGATATTTGTATCGTTGCATTGAGCGTCTTACGTTTCCAAACATACCATGCTATGTATAATGGTATGATTATCAGCAAGATAAAAAACCAAGGCCGTTGAAATGTTATATCATTCATTATTATTCTCCTTTTTCGAATTGTTATCGTCGGGCACTTCGGGTTTCGGCGTAGTGTCGTTCACGAAGTCGATGGCACGCTTGATAGTCATGTCGTTCTCGTCGGGCAGCGGTTCGTATTTTGCAAATTTCACCAAATCAGCCAAGTCGAGAATCTCGTCAAGCTGCTTCTGACTCTTAGGTGCGTCGCGAAGCACATCTTTGAGCGACTCCTTAATCTCGTTGCTCGTGCTCTCCATGGCGCGCACGTCGTAGCGTGCGCTGATGTACTGGCGCAGAGTGTCGGTTATCTCCGAGAAGTATTCTTTGAACATATTGCGTTTCCAAAGTCCCTCTTCCTTAATTTGTTCGAGTTTGCGCAAAGCCGTTATATGGCAAGGCTCTTTGGGCGCTTCTTTCTTCGGTTTCGGTGTGTCGGTATGGTTCTGCCGGTAACGCCTGTAGAGGTAACGACCCAAAATTATCGCGCCAATAAGCAGCAACACGCCCACGCCCCAAGGCCAATAATCGAGAAGCTCCGACAAAAGGAATGGCGCATCGTAAGGCTCGCGAATGTCGGTGATATGCGCAACGCCTGTCTGCTCGTCGATTTCGATCGACTGGAACGGGTTGAGAACCTGCAACGCAAAGCCGTCGGCTTTTTGCGTTGTTCCGTCGGCGTAACGAACAATGTCGAATGGTGGCACATAGAACAAACCGGTATCGAAAGAGGTGATTAAATACCTCTGGCTCAGCTTTCTAATGCCATTTTGCACAACGGTGTCGATTTTCAACGACTCAACAATCTCAACATCTTTCGAGAGTGAATCTTTGAGCTGAATCATCTGAGCATCAGATGTTTCGGGCAACGAAACATCGATATTCAGTCCGACCTGCCCGCCGATAAAAATAGTCATCGAGTCGAGCCGCGCACTCACAACCGCCTGTTGGGCGGTTGTAGTGCCAATCCCGAGTACTAAAAGAAATAATATTTTAAATAAAACTTTCATTCTAAATGTCTTATTTACAAAACATTAACTACGTTTTTTAAACAGCAGCAACAATTGTTTTACATAATCCTCGTCGGTGCGAACGTTGATGCAGTCGACACCGCTTTTAGCGAAAGTAGCGTTGAGGGCATCGCGTTGCTCAGCCCATTTGCTGGCATAGAGCTTGCGCAGCCGCTCGTCGGACGTATCAATCCAACGTTGCTGGCCACTTTCAGCGTCGCAGAGCAGCATCAGACCAACGTCGGGCAGTTCCGTCTCGCGCTGGTCGTAGATATGAAGCGCTACGACGTCGTGCTTGTGATTTGCAATGCGCAGCGACTTGTCGAAGTCGCTGTCGTCCATGAAGTCGGATATGACGAACGCCGTGCAACGTTTCTTTATGGCATTTGTCAGATAGCGCAACGCAGTGTTGAGCGACGTCTGCCTATGCTCTGGCTGGAATGTGAGCAGCTCACGGATAATATGCAGCACGTGCTTCTTGCCTTTTTGAGGCGGTATGAACTTCTCGACATAGTCGCTGAAGAATATCACGCCTATCTTATCGTTGTTCTGGATTGTCGAAAAGGCCAGTGTGGCAGCTATTTCGGTCACGAGGTTCTTTTTGAAGCGTTCCTGAGTACCAAATTCGCGTGAGCCCGACACATCGATAAGCAGCACAACCGTATTCTCGCGTTCCTCCTCAAAAATCTTGATGAAAGGGCGGTTCATACGCGCCGTGACGTTCCAGTCGATGTTGCGCACGTCGTCGCCGTACTGGTATTCGCGCACCTCGCTGAAGGCCATACCTCGCCCCTTGAATGCCGAATGGTATTCGCCGGCGAAAATATGGTTCGACAGTCCGCGTGTCTTAATCTCTATCTGACGAACCTTCTTTATTAGTTCGGTTGTCTCCATTTTGGTTGTAAGTCTTAGGTTTTCAGTATTTTATCAGAACGAAAAACGCTAAAGCGTTTTAACCATTATGGCACCTCTATCTGGTTCAATATTTCGCTTATTATCTCTTCGCTAGTTACGTTGTTAGCCTCGGCCTCGTAGGTCAGGCCAATACGATGGCGCAGCACATCGTGACATACAGCGCGCACATCTTCGGGCAACACATAACCGCGGCGTTTGATAAACGCGTAAGCCTTGGCTGCCATCGAAAGGCTGATAGATGCGCGCGGCGATGCGCCGCACGAAATCATCTCGGTGAATTGCGACAGCCCGTACTGATCGGGGAAACGCGTTGCGAAAACGATATCGACAATGTATTTCTCTATTTTCTCGCTCATATACACCTCTTTGACAACTTCACGCGCTTTGACAATGTCGGCCGGCTTAAGCAGACAATCGGGTTGCGGGAAGGTCTTTGCCAGATTGTTGCGGATAATTATCTGCTCCTCCTCTTTCTTCGGATAGTCGATGACAACTTTGAGCATGAAACGGTCGACCTGCGCTTCAGGCAGCGGATACGTACCTTCTTGTTCTATAGGGTTTTGCGTTGCCATAACAAGGAACGGCTGAGCCATTTTGTAAGTTTGGTCGCCAATAGTAACCTGACGCTCCTGCATAGCCTCGAGCAACGCACTCTGTACCTTTGCCGGAGCACGGTTTATCTCATCGGCCAAGATGAAATTGCTGAAAATCGGACCTTTCTTCACTTGGAATTCCTCTGTCTTCTGGCTGTAAATAAGCGTACCGAGAATATCGGCCGGCAACAAGTCGGGCGTAAACTGAATACGCGAGAAATCGGCATCAATAATCTTAGCCAAAGTATTGATAGCCAACGTCTTAGCCAAACCAGGCACACCTTCGAGAAGTATGTGTCCGTCCGACAACAAACCAATAAGCAGGCTCTCAACCAAATGTTTCTGACCTACTATCACCTTATTCATTTCCATTGAGATAAGGTCAACGAACTGGCTTTCTTGTTTTATCCGTTCGTTCAGCTCTTTTACATGTTCTGCATCCATATTATTATTTTTTTTATTTATTGCTTAATTGTGCCTCTTTGGCATGACAAAAATAATACATACAATTCAGTTTTTAAACTGAAAAATCTAATATTCAACTAAAGTCGATGTTTTATAAATGAAATATGAAAAATTAATAATGAAAAAATCCATTCTGCCTTGCGGCAGAATGGATTTTTTCGTATCAGCAATCAATTCAATTATCTTACTATCACTTCTTTAATACCACCCTTGTAGCGTACGAAGTAAATACCGCGGTTAGCCGGTATGGTGTATCGGCCTTCGGCTTGCGCCTCAGTCCATACCGTGCGGCCAGTGATGTCGACTATTACGATGTCGGTAGCAATAGATACATTGAGTATGATTGCGCGGCTTACACCGTATGCTTTGATGTCGTTCGCAGCATCTTGCTCACCAATCGAAGTCGGGTTGCTGTTTTTCTCAAATGTAGCACTAATCCGAACGTCTTCATCTGGCATCGTGAATGTGTTGTCTTCGTCAACATCATAATCAACGCCTGATTCTACACCTGTAACAGATATTGTAGCAAGTTTGTATTTGTTTGCCGGAGTAACCGTCAGTGTAATAGTCTCACCTTCCTTAGCTTTTGTAGCCGATGGCTCAACACTACCATTTTCAATCGACTCATCAACACTGATGTTGTATTTGACGTCATCAAATACAGCGGTAACGTAAACTACTTCAGCTGGCATTGAGAATGTGTATTTGATTCCATTAGTAACTTCAGTATATTCAACTTCTTTGCCGGTGCCGGTTCTTACTACGAGTGATTCGAATACGCAATTTTCATCGGCTTCCAATGAAAGTGTTACAACGTCTTCAAACTGGGCAATTTTAGCCTCTGGATTTACATAGACAGAACCTTTTGTCGATTCGACGTTAATCGTATAGTTACGTTTTTCGAATTCGGCACTTACGGTTACCGATTTTGCCGGCATTGTGAATGCGCCATTGGTTATTTCGTAAACTACTTCGTCGGCATCTTTAACAACAAGTGATTTCTGCTGATAACCAACGGCTGGTTTTGTCGAAACTTTAATACGTTCACTTACGTGACCGATTTCTTTTTCAACAACGATTTCGCCGTTTTCAGTATCAGCTTTGACAATGTCGTAATCTATTGCCGTAAATTCAACCGAAACTTCTACGTCGAATGCAGGCATATTGAATTTGCCGCCTTCTACAGTTACTTCCTCTTCGCTGTTTTTCTTGGTTACTTTTATAGAGCCAACTTCGTAGCCAGGTTTTGGCGTGGCTGTAATGGCTATTTCATCGTTGTAGTGGGCTGTTTTTTGTACTGTTACTACGCCACGGATTTCATCACCTTCGTTTTTGTTGGTTATGTAATAGTCAATTACTTCAAACGAAGCTGTTACTGTAACGTCTGCAGATACCAATTGATCCAATGTTACCGTAAGATTCTCGCCCGATTCACTATTGCTCCACCCAGTGAACATATAACCAGTATTAGGTGTCGCCTTAGCTTGTGGGTTCGTGCCGCAACTCGGTTCGCGAGTAATTGCTACAGAACCTTTTTCTTCATCACCGCTGCGAACTTTCACAAATAGTTGGTGACCTTCGTAGAGCTCTTCAATCTTATTGAAGTAGGTCTCGTAACCAGCGGTTTTGTAAGCGTTCGATGCACTGCAAGGAACTTGCAGTTTTGCTACGTTAGTAGCAAAAGCGTTTTCATTAAGTGCAGGTGCCACATCGCTCTTAATGGTTACCGAGCTTAAAGCGGTACAATTCTTGAAGCCGTTGGCGGTTATTGCTGTTACTTCAAATGTCTTGCCTTGGTATGGCGCCGAAGTAGGTATTGTTATATCACCGCTGAGCACTTTCGAAGCTGCGACCGAAACGGTTTTTAGGTCATCCATACTTGTTATAGTGTATTTGAAGTCGTCAATTGTAAATGTCTCGCCAATAAAAAAATCACTTGTTTTCTTGAATGTAACTGTTATAGTTACATTTTTAGCAGGCATTTCAAATTTGTTCTGATTTTGTATCAGTGTTACACCTTCGATAGAGTAACTATAGTTTTGGTAGACATCGGTAATGCTGATGGACACTACATCTTTATAATGAGCGGAATTCTGAACAGATACTTTGCCGATTGTAACACCATCAACTACATTACCTACAACATTGGTTGTTATGGTGTAGTTCTCTTTCTCGAATGTGGCATTGACTGTTACGTTCGAAGCAGGCATTGTAAAGGCAGATTCACTGATAGTTATATTTTGGCTATCGCCATCTTTAGCCGTTAAACTCTTCAGTTTGTAACCAGTGGTAGGTGCCGCTGTCAGCTCAACATTAGTGCCAATGGTTGCCGTTGTTCCAACCGGACTGCTTACAGTTCCATGACCATCGTTGATGAATGTGATGGTGTAAGGTATAGCTTTGAATGTAACATCGACAGTTACATCAGAAGCCGGCATTTTGAATGTGAATGGTGTTACACTTGTATTCACCGTTACAGTTCCGCCTGTTTGCTTCGTTACTGTAATCTTATCTAACTGATATCCGGTATTCGGTGTTACTGTGATTTCAACGCTCTGATTAATAGTTGCTTCTGTAGGACTTACTGAAAACGTACCATTAGATGCTTCCGTTTTGCCTATTGAGTATATGATAGCTTTGAACGAAGCTTTAAATTGTTTGTTTTCGGTTACATTATTTATAGTGCGTTTAATAATTGTTTTGTTGTCATCCCATTCCTCGAATTCGTAGCCTTCAGCTGGAATGGCTTCTATTTCAGCACTATGGTCATCGCAATCAGGCTGGCGGTTAACTTGCGCAGTGCCGTTTGATCCGACAACAGAAACACTTACCGAATACGGATATGGTGTTATGCTTTCAATTGTAGTATTAGGGTAACCGGCATCTTGGTAAGCAACTTTGTAACCGCAAGGAACTTTGAGCAGTACATTTTCAGCCATAGCGTTCTCGCCCAACGCCATAGGCGTTTGGCGGTCGATGACTACTGTGTTTGATGCTTCAATAAAGCCCAAGCTGCTTATACTTTCAATTGTGTATGTAATATCCAAGTAAGTTACTTCGGGGAGTATTTCGAGTGTCTTGTCGGTTACATCTGCTTTTGCTGCTACAGATACCTTGTTGGGCTCGAGAGAAGTAACGGTATATTTGAAGTCGCCGACTTCAAATGTGCCGTTTACTGGTACTCTATAATCTATTTCTTCGAATACGGCCGATATGGTTACGTTGTCATTCGGCATAAAGAATGTTTTTTGATTTGTTTCGCCAGCAACATCAGATATCGTTGCGGTTTTACCATCGCCATAAGATACTGTGGCGCTTGCTAATTTGTATTTGTTATCGGGTGTAGCTACAATAGTTACTTTGTCGCCATAATTTGCTGTGCCCGAAGGTGTTGTTGTTATCGAACCATGTTCGAAATTGCCACTGTTTGCAAATGTTATGGTGTAATCGATTTTGCCGAATTCGGCCGAGAGAATAACATTTTCAGCAGGCATAGTGAATGTGCCGTCTTCGCTTACTTCTATGGTTTCATCTGTTTCTTCCGTTCTTATGCTGATAGTCTTAAGTTCGTATCCCAATGCAGGTTCGTAAGTCAATTGTACATTGTCACCATAGTAGTAGTCGCTTTTTACAACGCTGACCGCACCATTTAAGAATGGTACTTTTAATGTGCTAAGATCAATTGATACTAATTTTCCTTCAGCATTTTTATAGTAAATGTAATACGGTATTTGCTCGAAGAATGCTATAAATCGTCTGTCGGAATTAAAATTTTGTATTTGGTATGGATTCGCGTTCACTTCTTCTTCCGATCCGATATTCCAACCAACAAAACTATAGCCTTTGTTAGCTGTGGCTTCTATGGTCGGGTTAACACCACATGCTGCTTCGCGAGTTATTGCAACAGTACCCGATTCGGGGTCGCTCGACTCTGACAATTCTACGGTCAATTTGTTGAAGTTGGCCATAGTCATATCATCGAGCGTGAATTTTACATTGTATACGTTCAGACCTTCCTCGGTCTTGTGGTTTTTGTATGCGTCTGAGCTACCACAGGGTACAATAAGTTTTGTTGACTTATTGTCGAAGTTTAACCCTACAAAAGAGTCATATTTAATAGTTGGTGGTGTCGCACTTTTTATACATAACTCTATTAGTCGTATCTTTGGTTTTGGATTATTAGGAGTCGGATAGTCATAAACAATAGCTTTATTGGAAAAGTAAGTAGTGCCACTGCTTATTTCTATTCGTTTGAGTCTCCAGCAATTTTTAAATGTGTTTTCGCCAATTGATTGAACACCGTTTGGTATAACAATTTCGGTAATAAAACTACAACCGTTAAAACAATTACCACCAAGTGATGTTAGGTTCGGCGGCAGTATGATTTCTGTCATTGCAGAGTCGCTAACAAATGCATCATCTTTAATGGTAGTAATCTTATAAGGAAGGTCGATGTTACCCAATTTGCTACAACCGCTGAAGGCTCTATAAGGAAGAGACGTTATATTTTCTGGTAGTTTGACTTCTTGTAGTCCACTACAGCCATAAAAAATTTCACTACCTAATGTTGATGTTTGATTCGCTATATTAGGAAATATTATTTTTTTGAGAGCTTTGCTACTAAGGAAAGCATCGTTACCGAAGTTCTTCACTTGAGAATTTTTTGGAAAGGTTACCTCTTCAAGTACGGTGTTGAGTGAGAAAGCGTATGCTCTTACGCTCTTTACACTTGATGGAATCTCGTATGTTTTATTCTGTAATGAATTTGGATATAATAGGAGTGTTTCCCTGTCTTCAGTAAAAATAACACCGTCTATTATTACAAAGTTTTTATTATTTTCATCAACTGACAGATTTGTCAAATTAGCGCAACCAGAGATAAAACCATCGCCTAAAGAAGTGACTTTTTCTGGTATCTTAAGAGTGGTGAGAGCAGTGGCTTTATAAAATGCATAAGGTTGAATATCATTTAATTCTGAAGGTAATATTACTTCTTTAAGATATGGATTATTACCAAAAGCATGCTGACCGATTGTTTTTACTGTCGAGGGGACAGTAAATACCTCATCGGTTTTGCTCATAGGGTATGATATGAGAAGTGTTTTGTTTTTGTCGTACAAAACACCGTCTTCTACAACAAAATTAGTGTTGGCTGGGTCAATCTCTATTTCTACTAGTTTTGAGTAATAGAAAGGATTATTGCCTATTGAAGAAACATTTGCGGGTATAGTTATTTTCTTTAAATTAATACGATTACGGAATGCGTAATCGCCAATTGTCTTTACTGTGCTTGGTATCTCTAATTCAGAGAATGTGTTGGCATAATTACCGTCCCATCCGCCAAAGGCCCATCCGCTAATAGTTTCCAATCCTTCGTGGAGTGTGATGTTTTTAAGGTTTGTGCATGCACAAAAGCAATTGTTACCAATTGATTTAACACTCGCCGGAATATCTATTGTTGTTAATCCTGTGCAATCGTATATGGCATGTGCTTCCAATGTCGTAACTGTCGATGGAATTATAAATGGATCTTTCAATCCGGTACAGTAACCAAACGCCATTTTCTTGATGTTTGTAAGTCTATCTGGTAATGTTGCATTTTTGAGATTAGTCATCTGATAGAATGCGTATTCGCCAATTTCTGTTATGCCTTCATTAACGACAAGTTTTGTGACTTTTGAGTTGTAGTCTGTCCATGGCGCATAGTTTTCCGTGGCGCCATAATTCTTCATTTTGCCGTCGCTACCATCAGCTTTCGTCAGGGTAAGGACGCCGTCGTCGGTTACGACCCAGTTAATACCATAGCTTGTTCCGCTTACTACCACATCAGCGGCAAAACATGTTGTAGCAGTGAGTATTGCTGCTACAATAATCAATAGTAATTTTCTGTACATGATATAGTTTTTATAGATTATAAAATCGTGTTTAAACCGCAAAGATATTGTGTTTTAATGTAATAACCATATTTTTTTTGAACATTTCTTTTGAATTTGGCACAATTTCGCTAAAAAATGTGTTTTTTTTGACCTTTAGGTCAAAAAACACTTAATGCATTGAGAATGTTGATATGAGGAATTTTAAAATAAAAAAACGCAGCCGCCCCGAATCGGGACGGCTGCGTTTTTTTATTGAAAACTAACAAGTTATGTTATTCTTCCGACCAATCCATTTTGGTCATGCGTACATAGCTTTGGTAGCGTTTCTTAGCCATTTCCTGGCAAGCATTGAAGAGCTCGTCGGCTTCGTTCGGGAACATTTTCTTGACAGAGTTGAAGCGAACTTCACCCATGAGGAAGTCTTGGAACTTCGACCAATCAGGCTCTTTAGAGTCGAGAATGAACGGATTCTTGCCTTCGTTGGCGAGTTCAGGATTGAAACGCCAGAGGTGCCAGTAACCGCATTCAACAGCTTTTGCTTCTTCGGCTTGGCTCTTGCCCATGCCGGCTTTGAGGCCGTGGTTGATACATGGTGCGTAAGCTATTACGATAGAAGGTCCGTGGTATGCTTCAGCTTCTTTGAGGGCTTTGAGTGTCTGAGCTTGGTCGGCACCCATTGCAATCTGAGCCACGTATACATAGCCGTATGTCGTAGCTATCATACCAAGGTCTTTCTTGCGCACGCGTTTGCCGCTAGCGGCAAACTTAGCGATAGCGCCAAGCGGAGTAGCCTTCGACGACTGACCGCCTGTGTTAGAGTAAACCTCGGTATCGATAACGAAGATGTTAACATCTTCGCCCGAAGCGATAACGTGGTCGAGACCGCCGTAGCCGATGTCGTACGAAGCACCGTCGCCGCCGATGATCCACTGCGAGCGTTTAACGAGGTGATCTTTGTATGTCAGAATCTGTTTGCAGGTATCGCAGCCGCATGCTTCGCATGCGGCAACAATCTTAGGTGCAAGTGCTTTTGTAGCAGCTGCATCTTCCTGTTTTTCAATCCATTCACGGAACATAGCCTTGAGCTCATCAGAGCAACAGGTGCACTCCTGAGCCTCGGTCATGAGGCGTGTCAGACGCTGTTTCATCTTCTTGTTGGCAATCTCCATACCCATACCGAATTCGCAGAAGTCCTCGAAGAGCGAGTTGGCCCAAGCCGGACCTTGACCTTTGGCGTTCTTAGTGTAAGGAGTAGAAGGAACCGAGCCCGAATAGATTGACGAGCAACCTGTTGCGTTGGCAACGATTTCGCGGTCGCCGAAGAGTTGCGAAATGAGTTTCACGTAAGGTGTCTCACCGCAACCAGCGCAAGCGCCTGAGAACTCGAACAACGGTGTTGCGAACTGCGAGTTCTTAACGTTCGATGTAACATCGACGAGGTCTTGCTTAGAAGCGACTTTCTCAACGCAGTAGTTCCAGTTTGCAGCCTCTTTAGCAGCTTCGGCCGACGAGTCGTCGTAAGCCACCATCTTGAGAGCCGGACCACCCTTCTTCGGGTTGCCAGGACAAACATCGGCACAGTTGCCACACGACAAGCAGTCTTTAACGCCAACCTGCATTGTGAAGAACATGCCTTTGAACTGACCGCCAAGAGCCGGAATAGTAGCGCCACCGAAGCCAGCTTTCTCCTCTTCGGTCATTACGAACGGACGGATACAAGCGTGAGGGCAGACATAAGCACATTTGTTACATTGGATACAGTTTTCAGAGTTCCAAACCGGAACGAAGGCGCCTACACCGCGTTTCTCGAATTTTGCAGTACCGGCAGCCCAAGTACCGTCTTCAATTCCTCGGAACGAAGAAACCGGCAGCAAATCGCCGTCCTGTGCGTTGATCGGACGAACGACTTTATTAATAAAGTTGTCGCCGTCGGTGTAAACTTTCGGTTGGTCTTGGAGGTTAGCCCAGGCCTTGTCAACAGCGAGTTCTTTGTATTCGCCGCCACGGTCAACTGCTGCATAATTCTTATTTACAACGTCTTCGCCCTTCTTGCCGTAAGATTTAACGATGAAATGCTTCATCTCTTCAACAGCTTTGTCAACTGCGATGACGCCAGTGATACGGAAGAATGCCGATTGGAGAATGGTGTTGGTACGGTTGCCAAGGCCAATCTCTTGAGCTATCTTAGTTGCATTGATATAGTAAACTTTGATGTCGTTCTTTGCAAAGTAAGCTTTTACTTTGTTAGGAATGTTAGCGATGAGTTCGTCGCCTTCCCAGATGGTGTTCAAGAGGAACGTACCACCTTTCTGGAGGCCGCGTGTAACATCGTACATATTGAGGTAAGCCTGCTGGTGGCAAGCCACGAAGTTAGGCGTAGTAACCAAATATGTAGAGCGGATAGGTTCGTCGCCGAAACGGAGGTGCGAGCAGGTGAAACCGCCCGATTTCTTCGAGTCGTACGAGAAGTAAGCCTGGCAGTATTTGTTGGTTGTTTCGCCAATAATCTTAACCGAGTTTTTGTTAGCGCCTACGGTGCCGTCGGCGCCGAGGCCGTAGAACTTAGCCTGGAACTGGCCGGCTGGTGCAACCGAAACCTCTTCGCCAACTGGCAGCGATGTGAAGGTAACATCGTCGATGATACCGAGAGTGAAGTGATTTTTAGGCTGCTTGAGAGCCAAGTTGTCGTAAACGGCGATAATCTGCGCCGGTGTGGTGTCGTTAGAGCCCAGACCGTAGCGGCCGCCAACAACTTCGATGCCGCCAATGAGGCCGAGCTCAGTGAGAGCGTCGACAACATCGAGGAAGAGCGGTTCGCTGTTAGCGCCCGGCTCTTTGGTGCGGTCGAGTACGCACATGCGTTTGCATGTTGCGGGAATAGCCTCTTTGAGGTATTTGAGCGAGAACGGACGATAGAGGTGAACGGCTATCAAGCCGACTTTTTCGCCAGCAGCCACTTTCTTATCGACAACTTCTTTGATACATTCTGTAACAGAGCCCATTGCAACGATGACGTTGGTAGCGTCTTTAGCGCCATAGTAGTCGAACGGACGGTATTTGCGGCCGGTGAGGGCGCTGATTTTGTCCATGTAGTCGGCCACGATGTCGGGCACAGCGTTGTAGTACGGGTTGCAAGACTCTCGGTGAGCGAAGAACACATCGGGGTTCTCGGCCATACCACGCATTTCGGGGCGTTCGGGCGAGAGAGCGCGTTCGCGGAAAGCTTTAACAGCGTCCCAGTCAACGAGTTGCTTGAGGTCGTCCTGTTCAACGACTTCGATTTTCTGATACTCGTGCGAAGTACGGAAACCGTCGAAGAAGTTGAGGAACGGCACGCGGCTCTTGAGCGTAGCCAAGTGAGCGACGCCAGCGAGGTCCATAACTTCTTGTACAGAGCCTTCGGCGAGCATAGCGAAGCCGGTCTGACGGCAAGCCATCACGTCCTGATGGTCACCGAAGATGCAGAGAGCGTGCGAGGCGAGTGTACGAGCCGACACGTGGAAAACAGCAGGGATAAGTTCGCCTGCGATTTTGTACATGTTCGGAATCATAAGCAACAAGCCCTGCGAAGCAGTAAAAGTAGTGGTGAGAGCACCAGCTTGGAGCGAACCGTGAACGGCGCCAGCGGCACCGCCTTCGGATTGCATTTCCTGTACGAGCACCGTTTCGCCGAAGATATTCTTACGGCCTTGAGCTGCCCATTCGTCAACGTTCTCCGCCATAGGCGAAGATGGCGTGATAGGATAGATGGCTGCAACCTCAGAGAACATATACGCGATATGCGCTGCTGCGGTGTTACCATCACATGTCATGAATTTCTTTTCTTTTGCCATTTTACCTTTAAAATTAATACAGATTTTATTTGTTTATATTTATTTATTTATCTAAAAATAAGCGTTTTACATTAATACAAGAAACCGAAGAGCCAAATAGGAATCACGTTGGCTTCGCCGGTTTCGATCATGTCCCGAACAACAATAACGTCGGAACGCTGTTTTTTGTTCTGTTCGATAGAAAAACATTTTTCGCCATCGACGCAAAAATCGCCGTATGCGCCGCGCGTGACATTGTTTTTATACCCCAACTGATTGAAAAAGAACGTTTTATACAAAGCATTCTTATCGACGCCGCCATAGTTGCACAAATAGAGCAGATTCGGATTCTGCATGAAAATGTGCGCCGGCTTCTTCATACCGCTGTCGCCGTCGGTATAGAGCAGGTGAATGAGGCGAGCATGCTTGAGGTAAAGCAGGTAGTTCATCACCGTGGCTCGCGATGTGTCGATTTCGCTTGCGAGCTTGCTCACGTTTGGCTGGAAGGGCGCCGAGTTGGCTATGAGATAGAGCAGTTTGCGCAACTTGGGCATACAGCGGTGCTCAATCTGCTGAAGATAACTGATTTCTATTTCGAGCACAAGATTGATGGTCTTGATGAGCGACACCGACATCGACGAGACGCTCTTTTCGCCGAGCAGATATGGGTAGAAACCGTGCCGCAGATAGTCGTTGAAGTAAGCCAACGGCTTCACGCGGCTCACTATCTCGTGCGAAATGTCGACGTGGTTGGCGATAATGTCAGCGAGGGCGATTTTGGTGAAGTTGGTACCCGATACGAAATTGATATACTCGCGGAACGAGAAACCCTCAAGGCTGTAAACCGTCACTTTACCAGTGAGTTGCGGGTTTTCCTCTTTAAGGCGCATCACCGGCGAGCCGGTGAAGACGATTTGCACGTCGGGGTAATTGTCGTAGCAGAAGCGGAGCTCCTCCGACCAGTCGGGGTATTTGTACACCTGGTCGAGCAGCAGTGTCTGACCGCCAAGCTTGCGGAAATCGTCGACGAGCGAGATTATCGAGTGAGTAGCGAAGTAGAAGTTGTTCAAATCGACGTAGAGGCACTTACGGACGTCGTTAATCATTTTTGCTCTGTTGAGCAAAAATGTAGTCTTGCCGATACCGCGTGCGCCTTTGATGCCAATCAGCCTGGCGCTCCAGTCGATGTCGTCCATCAGACCGCGCTTGACCCATGGCGTGAGCTCGGACACTAAATCCTCGTGTATTTTGAACAGAGTCTGCATATCGCTTTTTTGTCGGCAACAAAATTAGAACGAAAGATGCTAAAAATGTAATCTAGACTTTGCAATTTTGATGCAAAAGTGTAATTTGTAATGAGTAAAAATAGCACGGAGGGTCATTTTACAACTGAATCGACCGAACCTTCGATGGTGACCGTTGTAATTGTCTGGCCTTTAGCCACATCCGACGGGCGTCGCAGACGTTTGCCATTGGCGATGGTGATGGTGTAGCCGCGGCGCAGAATATCGCGAGGACTCACCGCCTCGACAATTTTAGAGAGCGAGGCAACGCTGTCGTTCATTTTCTGCAATCGCGATTTGGCCACAACCGAAAGTTGCGAGCGCAGACGGCCGACTTCGTTTTGTCTGATATTCAACCTATTAGCAAGCAAGAGCTGTAACATACGCTGTCGCTGGGCGAAGTCGGTGCGGGCGTTTGCGATGCTGTTGCGGGCGAAGCCCGTAAGCGCATCGCCCAAGTCAGTCACAGTAGCATTTGCATCAGAGAGTGCTGCGCGTGCAATATTCTCAATATCAGACCAATAGAGTTCAATTTTTTCCAAAAATTCGGCATTATGACCAATGATGAACTCGGCCACGGCAGTAGGCGTCTTTTGGCGCGTATTGGCCACAAGATCGACAACGGAATTGTCGCGTTCGTGGCCTATGCCGGTGATGACAGGCAGCGGAAACTGAGCCACATTGTTGGCAAGGTCGTAGCTGTCGAAGCAGGCCAAATCGGAACGGCTGCCACCGCCGCGGATAATAACCACGGCGTCGAACGGATTGTCGCTCGACGCGATGGCGTCGAGAGCGGCAATAATCGACTCTTCGGCAGCAACGCCCTGCATCAGAGCCTCGAAGAGCCGCAGCCGCACTTTAATACCAAAGCGGTTAGCGGCAATCTGGTTGCAAAAATCGCCATATCCGGCGGCATTCGCCGCCGAGATAACCGCAACGTCCTGAATGACAGTAGGCAGCTGCTTCTCTTTGTTCATCTCCATGACACCTTCGGCCATCAGACGGCTGATAATCTCACGCTTTTGGCGTTCGACCTCGCCGATGGTGAACGACGGATTGATAGCCGTGATGTTGCCCGACAAACCATACGCCTCGTGAAACTGCGCACAGACGAAGACCATCACCTTAAGCCCGACTTGCAACTGCTGCCCCGTAACATCGACAAACATTGGCACAATTTGTGCAGCGTTAGCTGACCAAATGGTGCAACGCAGCTTTGCCACCAAACTGCCGTTACGCGCTGATTTCTCGACAAGTTCGAGATAGTAATGGCCGTTTGACGCGCAAAAAATCTCGCTTATCTCGCCAACAACCCATTGGCGCAGCATCGACGACTCAACGGCCATGCGGATATGGCTGTTGAATTCGAGAAGCGACATTGCCTGTATGTTGTCATTCATTTTTTAATTCATTATTTTTGCACAACAAAAATACAGTTTTTTATGAAATATATAAAACTTACCATCATAGCTTTGGCGCTTACGACGACAATGAGCGCGCAGACCGATTTCTTCGGGAAGTTTTCGCCAAAGGCGAAAAACGAAAAGGTGATAAACCTGCCCGACAAGCCCAACAAGACCGACGGGCAAGGGCGCAAGCAAGGCGAATGGGCGAAGAAATACGACAACGGACAATACACATACACAGCCCGTTTCGTCGACGGGATACCCGTCGACACCGTGCGCCGCTACTATGAGAACGGCGTGATAAGCACCGAGCAGATATACAAAAGCGCCGACTCGTGCTTCGTGATTTCGTACGGCGAAGACGGCAAGAAAGAGGCTTCGGGACTGTACATCAAGAACCAGCGAGAGGGCGAATGGCTTACTTTTGACAAGAGCGGCGACATAACTTCGCGCGAGACATACAAAGGCGGACAGCTTAACGGCAAGGCGTACATATACTTCGCCGGCGGCGAAGTATATGACGAGCGCAACTACACCAACGGAACGCTCAACGGCGCTTGGACACAGAACTTCAGAGGTGGAGGCCGACAACTGGAAGCCACATACAAAAACGGCCAGCTCAACGGCCGATACAGACATTGGGACATCGACGGCAACTTGTCGGTCGACGGAAATTACCGAAACGGCATAAAGACAGGCGACTGGCGCATGTACGACAGCGAGACAAAATCGCACTTCACGATGAAATACGACAAAGACGGCAACCTCACCAACAGCGACGAGATTGAGAAAAACATGAGCAAGAAAATCGACGCTGCCGAGAAAAACAGCCATCTGCTCACCGACCCCGAAATGTACGTAAATTCGCCGGAAGACTACAGACCGTGAAGTGAGAATTGAAAATAAAAGTTGAAAATTAAAAATTTAAAATTAAGGGATTAAAACCTTTATTACTTTTACACCGCAAAATGAATAACAAATAAAACTACTAAAAATGATGACGAAAGAAGAGCTTTTCAAGCTGATGAATGAGAACCCGGTGATGTACGTAGCCACCACCGACAACGGCCAACCACATGTAAGAGGCATACTTATGTTCAGAGCCGATGCCGACGGCATCGTATTCCACACGGGCGTGACGAAAGACCTTTACCGCCAGCTCGTTGCCGACCCTCGCGCCGAGGTGTGCTTTGCCTGTGGCAAATACCAAGTGCGCGTCGAAGGAAAATTCGACCTTGTGGAGGATATGGCTCTGAAAGAGGAGATTGTCAACCACCCGTCGCGTAAGTTTCTGCAGCCATGGCGCGCCCAGCAAGGCGACGAGGCTTTCTTCGGCTTTCTGCAAGTGTTCCGCATGGCACACGGCAAAGCTCACGTTTGGTGCATGGAGGACAACTTCAAGCCAAAAGAGTACATCACTCTGTAAATAGCTGTTAATCTGCACGATATGACAAACGAACTATTGAGAGAAAAGATTGCCATGGCTCTTAACGACATGAAAGCCAAGGCTATAGAGATGGGAATCAAAGGCGTTGCAACCGCTTCGGTTCTGAACAACGGCGAAACAGTTGACTGGATTGGCGAAATGAAGGTAGTGGAAACACCTTGCAACCTAAAAGAAGGCTGGAATCTAGTTGCCATAGCTTGGTCGAAGTGCGGCGAAGTGATTGCAACACAAGCCGATAGCGGCAACCCTAACCATAAGAAGATTATGGGCGAGCTTGGCTTCATGGGCGGCGCCTACGACGAGTTCAAAGGCTGCAAAATGGCTTTCGCGTTCAGCGGTGCGAGTTCCGAAGAGGATCTCGTTGTTGCCAAATACGGCATCGAAAAGATGAAAGGCTACATTTCAGAATAGCAGCGAACAACTAGGATAACATACTAACAAGCAGAGAGTTAGAAATAAAAATGGGAATAAGACAATACCTTGCCACACCAGCCACCAGCGTAAGCACAAACTATCGGACTATAGCTGTTGTGAATGCTTTGGCAGTGTATCTCATACTCATCATTCTTCAGCCGTTCGGGCTAAGCGAAGCGCCGAACGACAAATACTTGTATTTGGCTGGTTTTGCGATCATTACATTCATCGGGTCGGTCGTACCGACCGCCCTGATGCACCGCATTTACAAACGCGAAATAGAAGAAAACCGCTATACCAACGCCCATAACGTTACGGCGTTCGCGCTCTCGGTATTATTAATCATAGGCGGCAACTTCCTGTATTTCATATATTTATATCAGCAGCATAATTCTATCACCTCCTTATTCTTCAATGCTTTGTGGCAGACACTTGCCATCACAGTGCTGATTATGGGCGTGTATTTTGCTTTCGAATCGGCTCAGCTGCGCCGCGAACTGCGGCGCATCAGCCGCATCAACCAGAAACTCTCTGAAGGTGGCGGTACCGCCACCTTGCTGATAAAAAAGCCCGCGACACCCGAAAAAAACAACCCCGCCGGGATAGACCCGACGGCGCTTCTGTACATAGAATCGGACAAGAACTACTGCCGCATAACGACTGTCGATGACACATCGACAGTGCGCTCAACACTCACAACGATGGAGAGCCAGCTGAAAGACAGCGGACATATTGTCCGCTGCCATCGTGCGTTCCTGGTCAACATGGCCAACGTGGAAGGCATAGAGGGCTCGGCCTCGAGCGGCTACAAACTAAAAATACGCAACCACGACAAAACAGTCCCTGTATCAAGGACTTACATTGCCGACATTTTACAATACTTCGAGAAATAAGAGACAAGACTACAGACAGAACAACGCATAAAGTGGCACAGATTTTATTCCGTTTTCAAAGCCGAAGTTCTTGAGCGAAGCCCTAACTGACAGCTTAATACTATATTTTGAAATAAAAACACCCAAGCTTTTAGCTCTTACATTAACGCTTGACTTCACCTCAATAGGTACAACATTTTCGCCCTGCTGAATAACAAAATCAAGTTCGGCTCGATTATCGCTCTTCCAATAATACAAAGGATAATTATTTGCCGCAAGAGCCTGTGCCACATAGTTTTCGGTGAGAGCACCTATAAAACTGCCACCTATTGGAATATCTGACATAATCATAGAATGTGGCATCTGCGATTTCATGGTTAAAAGCCCAGTATCACTCATATAAAGTTTGAAATCAGACAAATCGGCAAAAACAGCAATCGGTATTGTTCCTTGCGTAATGGATTGACATTTCAGTACAATGCCCGCGCTCGAAAGCCATTCTATCGATTCGCCAAAAAGACTTGCCGAACCACCCTTCTGCACAACTTTATACTGGAATTTCTTATTCTCTTTTGCCAATTGCGCCGGAATGGAATTATAACAAGCGCGAATTTTTACCGAAGTACGGCTATCGGCATATTTTGCCATATCAGCCACATATTCGTTCAGAATACGTTGTTGGATTTCCGATGTGTTGTTAAAATTTTGATTTTCACTGTATTCAGCCACCACAGCAGGCATTCCGCCAGTTATAAAATAACGTTTGAGCCAAATAACTGCCTCGTTGTGCAATGCATTGTCGAATGGCTCGTTAGTCAAGAAATGTTCACGTATCATTCCCGCCAACTGAGTACGGTTCATTGCCCAGAGAAATTCCTCAAAATCAAGCGGATACATAGTCAACTCATCAACTTTACCAACAGGGAACGAAAACTTTTCCCTATTGATGGCCACGCCAAGCAGACTTCCAGCCGCAACAACATGATAATCAGGTTCTTCCTCATAAAAAGTTTTCAATGCGGTCAAAGCTCTTTCGCATGATTGTATTTCGTCCAAAATCAAAAGCGTATCATGCCGTTCTATTTGCGTTCCCTCGATTGCTTGCAAACGCTCTACAATGTGCTTTGCGACAAGGTCGGTATCAAAAGCCTCGCGCGCTCGGAAATCAGCCTCTAAGTTTATATAAACAACGTTTTTATAATGCTGACTACCAAACTGTTTCAGACTATATGTCTTCCCCACCTGACGCGCACCGTTAAGTATGAGCGGCATTCGCTTCGAAGATAATTTCCATTCTAAAAGTTTTGCATTAATTTTACGCTTCATTTTTTACACAATTTAACAATTACGATTTTTATGTGCGTAAAAATACAAACTTTTCTGATTTTTCCGCACATAAAAATCAAAAAACTATTACAACTTCGTGATAATTGTATTTTTTCCCTAAAATGTTTCCGATATAAAGGAAACTTTTACCCAAAAAGTTTCCGATATAAAGGAAACTTTTACCCAAAAAGTTTCCGATATAAAGGAAACTTTTACCCAAAAAGTTTCCGATATAAAGGAAACTTTTACCCCAAAAGTTTCCGATATAAAGGAAACTTTTATATCTTTACGAACAACAAACTCATCATATCATGTCCGAGCAAAACAAACTAACACTAGCAGTTACCACTATTGGTGATTTGCTGATAAACAAGCAGATAAGCAACATTGGTGATAACAAACCATTAAAGGACGTTAATCTAATTATTCCAGAGTACCAACGCCCATATAAATGGACTGTCAAAAACGCTAACCAACTCTTAGATGACATTGTTCAAGCGATGAATGCCAAGAAAGAGGTTTATCGCGTTGGTACATTGATTCTTTATTACAATAAAGAAAACCAACGATATGAAATAGTTGACGGGCAACAAAGAACGATTACTTTTTCGTTGTTAATCAAAGCGTTAGACAAAAACGAAGATATAGATTTTCTTAACCAACAAATAACAGATAATCAATACAATCAGCATAATGTAGCAACCAATTATCGTGCTTTTGTCAGGCGGTTTACAATTACGAGCAACGACAACGAAAAAGGGAAACGCAACCATGAGAATGAATATCTGAAAGATTTCATAAAAACACATTGTGAACTTATAGTCGTTATTACCAACGACTTATCTGAAGCATTTCAGTTTTTTGACTCACAAAACGCACGAGGCAAAGCTCTTTATCCGCACGATTTGCTAAAGGCTTACCATCTACGCGAGATGCGTAACATAAGCTTAAAAGAAACAGAGGAAACGGTTAAAACTTGGGAAGATTTTGACCAAAAAAAATTATCCAATCTTTTCGCCGAGTATCTTTATCGTCTAAAAGAATGGATTAAAGGCAATTACGCCACCTCTTTAAACGAAAAAAACATTGATATATTCAAAGGGTTGACAACCAAAGACAACTATCCATATGCACAATATTATAAAGGCGCCTTTGCCTATGCCGATGGTCTGAATAGTTCGGAAATGTCGTTTGTTACTGGCAGCAAATTGCTCAAACCATTCCAAATAAATGCCCCTGTAATAGCAGGAAAACCATTTTTCGATTATACAAAACACTATTTCGATTTACTATTCGACATTAAAAATAACGACAAATACTATGGTTATTTCATCAATGGCAACCCTATTGCCGAGACGCTCAACCTATATTACAACAAAGGGACTGGCAATCGTATAACACGTCTGATGTTCGATACGGCCGTTTTGTTATATGTTGACCGATTCTGTCCCATGATTCCAGACAGAACCGACTTGGATCTATTTGAACACTTTGTAAATCAAGCTTTTATATGGGCGTACTCGATGAGGGCGCAATATTACAACGTTGGTTGGCTTGTGGCACAGAATTATGTAATGGGCGAATCACCAGTAAGCATAAAAAACAGTTTCAACATTTACAAAATCATAGCTGATGCAGATTCGCCTAATGCGCTAATTTCCAATCTTTCTGACAGATTAAATACACTTGGGACTCAACAAATAAAAGCCGATATGGGTGGAATTAACATCGTTGATGATGAGACAGACAATGGTGTTTTCAAAAACTATCTTCATTATTTCAAAACTTTAAACTTTTGGGAGGGTAAAAAATGAGCGAATTGCCACTGAAAGAAATATCTATAAACGAATTGTTTGTAGACTGCGGGAAAAACTGCAAGACATATGAAGTTCCTATCTACCAGCGCAACTATGCTTGGGGAAAAGATGAAATATCAGCGTTAGTACAAGATGTTTTTGATTCGTACCAAAAAGACATTGCAAGTAATTATTACATAGGCACTTTGGTTTCGTACAACAAAGGCAACTATGTTTTTGAAGTCATTGACGGGCAACAGCGCCTTACAACTATTTATTTGATTTTAAGGGCATTAGACATTGAAATTAAAAACAAACTAACTTATCATTTCCGAACAAAGTCGGATAATACGTTGATAAACCCTTCAAAAGACAAAACAAATAATGAAGACAAAGACCAAGGAATAATGAACGGCTACAAATATGCTAATGAAGCATTAAAGATCGTAGAAGTAAAGGATAAAGAAAACTTTAAGAATTATTTCCTTAACAATGTGCATATCATTCATTACCAAGTACCAAAGGATGTAGAACTAAACCACTATTTCGAGGTGATGAACTCCCGCGGCGAACAACTTGAAAAACACGAGATTGTAAAAGCCAAACTAATGCAACATCTGTCCGACAGCGACAGAACTAAATTCAACGCTATTTGGGAGGCGTGCTCGCAAATGAGCGTTTATGTACAACAAAACCTCAAAGCTGACAATGTTTCCGATGGCAATATATTTCTCTTACAAAGCTTTGATAATCTGCAAATTGCCGACAACAAAACAGAAAAACATCTTTCGATTTTGGATATAATACAAAGCGGTAATATTGTGGGTATTAAAGAAGACAAAGGAAGAAACGACCAATTTCAACCTATAATTGATTTCCCTAATTTTCTGCTTATTGTACTGAAAATAATGCGATTGGAAGATGTCGGTTTTGAACCACAAAAGTTTAATCTTGATGACAAATTCCTACTTGACGAATTTGAAAAAAACTACAAATTTGACGGACAAAAGGTAAAGAGTTTTGCCTATAACTTGTTGAAAGCAAGATTCTTCCTCGACAACTACGTTGTACATCATACCCAAAGCGACGACGAATACGGGAACAATCCGTGGAATCTGCGTTTTATGAAAAAAGACGGGAACAAATACACGCCAGAAAATCTACTTGGGAACACGCCGGAACAAGACAAACTCGTGCATCTGCTTTCTATGTTCGAAGTCTCTTTCACGGCTCGGCAAAGGAAGAATTACCTGCTCTATATTCTACTATATTTACTTAATAATGAAGCTAATACAGCTTCATACTCTGGTTTTGTAGAAAAACTAGCCGACAGATATTTCTACAAAGTTTACCTCGACAAAACTAAGTTGAACGAAATAAATACTCCAGAACCAGGTAGCTTTGACAGAGAAATACTCAAAGGCAATGCACTAGATTTCAATAATTTGCCGCAAAGAGCGGCAAATCATTTTATAGAGATTTACGGTGACGGCTCTCAAAAAACAAAAGGGATTCCACTGTTCGTTTTCAATTATTTGGATTTCAAAATTTGGAAATACTACCTCGAACATGGCAAAGGCACAGACGAGAAAACAGTTGCCCGCCAAGAGTTCTTTAATGCTTTTGGCTGCAAGGATTTCGGGTTGAAAATTTTTGATGACTTTTATTTTTCGCGCACCCGCCGCAGCCTTGAACATTATTATCCTCAGGCGAAAGCGGACGGCAAAGACGGTCGTTTGGATGAAAACCAAATCAACTGTTTCGGTAATTTTGCTATGATTTCCGCATCTGCAAATAGTATGGGTTCGAATTGGGATCCGCATATAAAAATAGACCATTACCTAAAAGATGCATCAGGTAAAATTAATAAAATAGGTGTTTCATCACTCAAATTTATGATAATGATGCAGATGTGCAGAGATCACGGCAAATGGGATTTTGAGGAAATCAAACAACATCAGCAAAAGATGCTCAATATATTGATGAATACTATCTAACCCCCTTCCATTCGTCCCTCCACCCTTGCCGTTCGTCCCAGTAAGTGGTGTTTGTCCCGCGGAGGCGTGGTTTACGTCCCAGAGTATTGACACACACCGATATACGTTGTTTTTTTGCGGCAAAAAACAACGATGGACTATTTGTCAGCATTAATATTAGGGTTAAGCAGCGGACTCGCCTGCATATCAGTATGCCTGCCAGGCATACTGCCTATTCTCATGGGTCGGCGGACGTCGGTACGGCAGTCGGCGGTGTTTGTGGCTGCGTTCCTGACGGGCCGGTGGTGCGCGTACATGATGGCGGCCGCCATCACGTCGGTGTTTGCGACGGCAGTGAGCGACATTAGCAGCAACAAAACCATACTTACAGCAACGCAGCTGGCTCTCGCCGCCATTATGCTGCTTTTTGCCGCCGGCAAGTTATCGAGCCAGTGTGTTAATCCGCTAAAGCACAAACGATTCCGCGCATTTTTAATGCGCGGCGGTTGTCTGTTGCCGGTTGCAATGGGTTTTCTGACGTCGGTAGCGCTTTGTCCGCCGTTCGTAACCATGGTGGTGCAGACAGCCGGCGAAGAGTCGGTATGGCGGGCGATAGCTTTGTTCACCATGTTTTTCGTGGGCACACTGCCCTATTTCGTACCCGTGCCGCTCATCGGATTGTCGGGCCGAAGCGCCGCGACAAA
The DNA here is from genome assembly GCA_017960905.1 of Bacteroidales bacterium. Classification (GTDB taxonomy): domain Bacteria; phylum Bacteroidota; class Bacteroidia; order Bacteroidales; family Marinilabiliaceae; genus W3P20-009. Next base: position 120,702 of record JAGCYH010000038.1, on the reverse strand, counting down.
GTCCATTGGGCGCTATGCCGCTGTAATAATGGGCTTTGTGTACCTCTACAACGCAATAAAACTAATAATTTCATAAAAAGATGGGAAACAGATACAAAACAACAGGAAAAGTCTTCAGAAGCATTCTGGTCACGCTGCCTATGTTTCTGATAATCTTGCTATTCACAACGCACGGCAACCTTGCTTTCGGTAGCGGCGCCGACGCTCTTGCATGGGCGGTCAGTGCGGCATTTTTCACGCTCATTTTCTACCTGATGCTTTACAAAGGGCAGACCGACAAATACCGCGCGATAGCGTTCGGCGTGTCGGCGGTTCTGTTTGTGGTAGGGTTTATGAACAACCTCATAGAAATCAGAGGGTCAATAAGTTACGACGCAGGCAACATCTACAGCTGCGACATCCCGTTCTGCCACATTGTAAGCACCATGGTGATAATTCCGGCGGCAGTGAAGCAGACAATCATCTTCGGCGGAAATCTGCAAGGCGGATTTGCGTCGATAGCCGAAATGCTTGTGATAGTGGCAGTTGCGGCATTGCTTTTAGGGCGTGCCTTCTGCTCGTGGGGCTGTTTCTACGGCGGTTGGGACGACATGACTTCGCGTATCCGTAAGCGCCCCATTATCAGGCGAATAAACACTTCGTTCAAGTACTTCAGCTTCGCCATGCTGATACTCATGGCGCTATGGAGCGCCGAGAGCCTCATTCCGCAGTACTGTAACTGGCTCTGTCCGTTCAAGGCCGTAACCGAGGGCGAGAGAATTGTCGACGGTCTGACGCTTGCGAAAAACATCATTTTCTACACTCTTTTCATCGGATTGGTAGTAGTGCTGCCGATACTCACCAAGAAACGCATTCAGTGTGCAACGTTCTGCCCGATGGGCGCTTTGCTCTCGCTGTTCAACAAAATCAACATCTTCGTGGTGTCGCCCGACAGAGAGAAATGCACAGGTTGCAACAAATGCGTAGCCAAGTGCCCGCTTATGGCCATGCGGAAGAATCATGTACCGTCGATGACGTGCGCTAAGTGCGGCCGGTGTGTCGACAGCTGCCCGACGGAAGCCATGAATTTCAGGATACGCGGCACTTCGGCCAAGGTAAGCGCAAGTACGGCACGGACTATTTTCCTATATCTCGCCTTCTCGTTCATGGTGATTTTCTTAGGCTCGTGCACCCAGAGCGGACTTGCAGTAATCTTTAAACTAATATTTTAAAACAAACGCAATATGAAGAATTTTGTATCAAAACTATGGGCAATACTCTCGGTTTTTCTGCTGTTGGGGTCGTTTATTATGGGCGAACAGTTGCAGAATATGCTTATGAAAGCGCCATTCATGCGCATCGACCCGTATTTTTCGGGCGGCGAGGTGGAACAGACGCTCGACATGGGCGCATTTACCGTAAATATTCACGAGAAAACGTTTCCGGCTCTCATTGGCGAAGCCGATGAGGGCTTCAGACAAATAACCATCATAAAGAACGACACAGCCATAACGCGCTATGACATAGCGCGTTTCGCTGCCGACTCGACAACACGGGTTGAAATCACAGACAATACGCCGCGGGTAACTTCCGGCGGCAAAACAACAGTGATAAACGAGGTCGGAGTGTCGGGCGGAAAGCTGATTTTCAGAATTCCACTGACGAAAAACACTGCATTTAATCCCTGACAGGCGTTTCATTCGTCACAAAACGCGCTTTTCGTCCCAAAATCGGTGTCAAATATCCCCAGCTATTGCACATCGATTCCGGCCGCTGTTACTTTGCAGAAAAAAACAAACGAAATTATTAATCATTAAAAATAAACTAAAATGAAAAAAGCGATTAAAATCATTCTGTGGAGCCTGTTAATATTAACGGTTGTAATTCTTGCCGGTGCATGGTCGATATTCGGCGATTTGGTAAACGGTGCGCGTTCGGTGCAAAAACTCGACGACAAACTCTATTATATGGAATACGAAGGCGACGACGGATTCGACGAGCTGATGGCCGGCGGCGGCATTAAAAATGCCACCGACCTTTCTATCGCGTTGTCGAAATTCCTCTCGAAAGGCTACTACGACCCGTCGGCTACGCCCGACTCGATGAACTTCGGCTGCTCTACCCTCACAGCCCGCACACCCGACGGCCACGTGCTCATGGGGCGCAACTTCGACTATCCATCGGCTACGGCAATGATACTGCACTGCAAACCCACACGCGGCTACGAGAGCATCTCGACGTTCAACGTTGAGTTTCTGGGCTTTGGCGATGGCTGGCAGCCCGAAGGCTTCAAAAACCAATATATGGCGCTGAGCTGCCTCTTTGTGGCGCTCGACGGCATCAACGAGAAAGGGTTCGCCATTGCCGACCTTATGGCCGGCGATGACGTGGTTACCGACCAAAACACCGGAAAACCAAACCTCACCACAACAGCAGCGATTGCCTACCTGCTCAAGAACGCCTCATCGGTCGATGAGGCGGTGAAACTGCTCAGCAACATCGACATGCACTCCGACATAGGCGCGGCGCACCACTACGCCATGTCCGACGCATCGGGACGCAGCGTCGTTGTGGAATACGTTGACAATGAGATGGTTGTAACCGAAACTCGCGCTGTAACAAACCACTACCTGTGCGAGCAAAAACTCGGTGCCGGCCTCGTAGAGGGCGACAACCGCTACGAAAAGCTCTGCAGCGCATACGACGATGCGCAAGGCGTGATGGACACACCGCAATTCAGCGAAACGGTATTCTCGGTAGCTCAAGAGCCTTGGGGCGAGAGCCGCATCGGCGGCACTCTGTGGACCATGATTATGGACCTCACCAACCCATCGGTAACCTACTATTCGCAACGCCAGTTCGACAAACCATTCAAATTCGAAATAGGGAAATAATAGTGAAGTGTGATATTTGAGAGAACGCCCGATGCCTTATGGCATCGGGCGTTCTCTGTTTTTTGGGGTGAAAAGAATTAGTTCTTTATTCCTCTTTCTTCCGTTCCCGTTCTATGTATTTCTCCGTCAGCCAGCTGACTAACCAATATAACGGCAGCATAAGGAACATTGCCAGCGAGAATTCGAAATCATCAGTCATTATACTAAACAAGGCACCGGCCAACATTACCAACACTAAGGGAATAGCTATTTTCTTGCCAATAACGTGTATGACCGCCAACCCGATTGTTTCTATCAACAAACAAAAGCACAATGCCATAAACAGACCCACTGCATGCAGGCCAGCGCCATCACCACCGTGATAATTTGGAGTTGTCATCATACGTAGCAACAATAACGTTCCGAAGAAACACATCAGCAAACAAACAACTGAATGACAAATTCTTACGATGATTATTGTCGTTTTTTTATTATTCGATGCCACTGCTTTCCTCCTCAGCTTCGTTCTTCCTTTTTTTTCTGAATTTTGCCTTCAGCCTTCGTATACCTTCAGCGCCAAGAATGAGCAAACCGCTGTACTGAAACAATTTGGCGAGGCCGAAAAACACAACAAACCAAACGCCTTTCGCCTCAGGCGAAAGGAAATCGAACGTCATTTGCACAAACGAAAGGACATAGCACGGAATACAGAGTAACAAAACTATTACGCCTGTACGAAACGACAATCCTTTCAGAAATGCCTTAATTCGCTCTATCATTGTTCGTTACGTTATCTGCCAAATACTCGCCTTATCAATCCATCGCCGACAATATTCTGACGCACTCGTCGATATTATCCACATCGTTGAGTTTTGAGTCTATTGGGCATTGCCCCGACTTGTCGCGGTTGAGTATCATCGGCACCTCTTCGGCTGCTACAACTTGTATATTATTGTCTTTGAGTAGCTTAACAGCAGGAGTACAAATAAGGTTTGTATAAACAGCTTTCACGCCGCCTTTTACCATCAAGGCGACAGCCGCCTTGCCAACCATCTTGTCGGCCACGACAGCGCCGCGCAAGCGCTCGGGCTGCTTGGCCAAAAGGCCAAGCAGGTCTTTCACACCGTTCTGATTATGCTCAGTCGTCACGCCCTTGTTGCGCACAAGCAGGCTTGCCTGCTTGTCGTTGAGCGACTTAAGCATTTCGTCGCCGTCGATGCTGACAATGGTGTACTTGCGGCTGCCGAAACCAATTTCGGCAGCGCGCTCAAGTATGTGTATGCCGTGACGCGAGTTGATGCGTTTGATGAGAGCCGCAGCGTCGTCGCCTTTTTTTGAGTTGTAGTTGAAAACCAAATCGACACAAGCTTGGTCGAGCGCCACTGGGTCGGTAGAGGCCAGAATGCCTATGTCGTTCATCTCGGGCGCTGCCGGATGAGAGTCGCAGTCGCAATCGACTGATAGATTGTTGACTACGTTGATGTATAATATTCGTTCGCCGTTGCCAAAATAATTGTGCACAGCTTGTGCGGCTGCCGCCATCGACTCAAGGAAACCATCCTGATTGCCCGTGTGCGACCACATATTACGTACGTCTTCGGTAACGCCAGCCGAGTGTATGTACGCCTTGCCACTCGACGAGGCCACACCTATCGACTGGTTTTTGAGCACACCGCCAAAACCGCCCATAGCATGACCTTTGAAGTGGGCAAGATTTATCATGAAATCGTAGTTCTTCAGATGCGTGCCAACTCGGTCGTATTTTATCCATTTGGTGTCCTGAACAGGTATGGTGAAATCGCCCTCCTCATCCATAATGTCCACTTTGGCAATGTCGAGAAAACCGTGTTCCTTGATGGTCTGCCAATGCTTTTCGGAGCCTGCACGGCTGCCGCCGTAGGCGGTATTGCACTCTACTATGGTGCCTTTAACCTTATCGACAAGCGGTGCTATAAGCTTGGGTTGCAAATAGTTATGACCACCTGATTCTCCGGTGCTTATTTTTACAGCCACTCGCCCCGTGGCTTGCTTGCCAAGGGCATCGTATATTCTCACCAACGACTCGGGCGAAATGTCCTGTGTCATATACACAACAGAGGGTTCTCCCTGACCGGCATCGGTGTACGATTGCTGCTTGTCTTGCGCCTTGCACGATACAAGCGCCAGCATTGCTAATGATAAAAGTTTGATTTTCATATCTTTATATTATTGTTTTGTTCATATCAGAATGACCAGTTCAGACCGCCCATAATGGTAGTTTTAGGCATTGTGAATCCGGCATTTATCTCGTATTCCTGACCAATGAGATTGTCGGCTTTGAGATTGGCCCACAAGCCTTTGCAGATGCGCACGGCGGCATCGGCGTTCCAAAGAACGAAGTCTTCCTTAGTTGCTGGTGCAGAAGCACTTGCAAGCTCCGTATAGAGTCCGGTGATACACTGAAGCGATGTGCCTATGCGGAAACTCTCATGATGATAGCGCACCGAGGCGTTGAGTTTATGTTCCGGCGCTGCCAAAACCGGCGTATCCATATTGAGGTAACTGTAGTTGGCGTCGACACGCAAGCCCTGACCGAAATCGTAACCAATTTCGAGCTCCACACCGGTGTTTTTCATCTCGCCGGTATTCACATTAAGCGGACGACCGTCGGTAACACGAGTCTCAATGTTGTCTTTCGCATCGAGATAAAAAACATTTGCACCAAGCTTCAAACGGTGCTCTATCAGATACTGGCGGTACGATATCTCATAGTTCCACAGACTCACGCATTCAAGTTCCTTATTAGCAGGCTTATACATGTACAACTCACGCAACGTCGGATTGCGGAAACCGCGGCTTGCAAGCACTTTGAGTTGTGCGTCGCTGGGCAAAACCAGCGACAAACCGGCTTGCGGCGCGTATGCCGTGCCGCTCTCCGAGTGCCAGTCTATGCGCACGCCGGCATCGAACGTAAGCCGCTGAGCTATATTCTGGCGGAAATCGGCATAACCGGCTATCTCGTTCTGTGTCTTGTCTATTATGTCGGTCTCCTTGCCGTCGGCAAGGGCCTCGTTCCAGGCATGACCGCCAAAATGCTGATAATCAAAGCCAATGGTAGTGTTGTTACCTTCGAAGAAGGCAACCGACTGATACGCACTCACGCCGGCCATAATGTCTTTGTGGAAATAGGTTGACGCGGGCGGTGTCACACCTTGTGCGAAACCGTCATATATCTCGTGTTTGCCGCCGTTGTAGAAGACGCGCAAGGCACCCGATGTTGCCTCGAAACTGTTTTCCAACGACAGCGCGGCCATGCCGCGCAAAATATGCATATCATTGTCTTCTAATGGTTTAGACACTGGCCCTGGATTCGATGAGTTGAAATGTGCCACGTTGCCTGTCGCCGAGAGGCGCCAGTTGTCGCTCACGTCGTAGCCCAAACGCACGAAACCGTTTTTCTCGTCAAACTCCATATTGTCGCGATGCCCGTCGGTACGGGTATAGTTGAAGCCCACCGCCGACGAGAACTTACCGCGACGAACTTGGTTCGTCGCTCCGGCATCGAGCGTAGCGTAGGAGCCATACTGAAGGTGCAGATTGCTCATCACGGCATCGGTCTTTGGCTGGCGCGTAACAATGTTCACCACGCCGCCCATGGCGTTGCTGCCGTAATATATCGAAGCCGGACCGCGTATCACTTCCACGCGTTCGGCCATCATCGTCTGATAGTTGTCGGCCACTGGGTGGCCGTACAAACCCGCATATTGCGGCAGACCGTCGATGAGCACAAGGATGTCGGTATTAGGCGAACCGCCAATGCCACGCACTTTAATACCGCCGCTACCTCCTGTGCTGACGCCGTAGCCCATAACACCGCGCTGCGTTACAAACAAGCCTGGGACTTGTTCGTTGAGCGTTGGCAATATATTCACCTCGTTGCGTTGAGTGAGTTTTGCCTCATTCACCACACTCACCGTCATGGGCAATAAACGAGAATCGGTCTGTGAACGCGTACCTGTGGCCACAACCTCGTCGAGAGAGACCGTACGCAAGGTGTCCTGCTGTTCGGCGTAAGCCGAAACAGCAGCAACTGTCAATAATAAACAAAATGTCTTTTTCATCTGTTATATGTTAATTGCTAATAAAAACGCGATAAAAGTACATAAAAAAAAACTTACCAAAACTACAAGACATAACAAAACATACCAAAATGGTTGGTTATTATAGAGAATCGATGCGCACTTCATTTCTCATTAAGAAAGAGAAAGCACTAGTAATCAACGCTTTACAAAAGACAAATCTTAACTTCGTTCATCACACAATTCAGTCAAAAAAACGGATTATGTAACATACGGGAAAATATGTGTTTTACAAGAATAATAATTTTTTTTCAAAAAAACTCTTATATTTACATCGTAATTCAATCATAAAACAAACATATACAATGAGCGACAAGAAATCATTCGTTTTTCCGCTGTTAATTAGCGCATTAGCAATAGGTTTAGCATCCTGCAAAAATAATTCTGCAGGCGAAACAGGCTCTTCGAAGGCCTATTTCGATTATTTTCACTACGAAGGTCACGATTCGTATTACGAATCGACTCCGCTTCCGACGGCCGAGAGCCTCTACAATCCGCTGCTGCCGGGCTGGTATTCCGACCCGACGCTTTGTACCAATGGCGAAGGCGATTATTTCCTTGCCACGTCAACTTTCGCTTACTTTCCGGGAGTACCGCTTTTTCTCAGCCGCGACTTGGTCAACTGGCGTCAAGTGGGCAACATTCTGAGTCGCGAGTCGCAACTCGTTGATATGCAGCGACAAAGCGTCAGCGAAGGCATTTTCGCCCCGGCTCTGGCCTACAACAAACAGAATAAGACATACTACATGATAACGACAAACGTTGGTGTGGGCAATTTCTTCGTAAAAACTCAGAATCCGTACGGCGAATGGTCCGACCCGATAGCGCTGCCCGAAGTTGGCGGCATCGACCCGTCGTTCTTCTTCGACGACAACGGCAAAGCCTACATCGTCAACAACGACGAGGCGCCCGACAAAAAAACTGAATACGACGGACATCGCACCATAATGATACAGGAATTTGACATAGAGAACGACAAAACCATAGGCGAGCGCAAAATCATTGTAAATAAGGGAGTTCACCCCGAAGACAAACCTATTTGGATCGAAGGTCCTCACTTGTACAAGATAAACGGGAAATACATGCTTATGGCTGCCGAAGGCGGCACTAGCGAAGGACACAGCGAGGTTCTCTTCACCGCCAACGAGCCTATGGGGCCGTACACGCCGGTTGCTGTAAACCCCATTCTCACACAACGCCACCTCAACCCCGACCGCCCCAATCCGGTTACCTGCTCTGGTCATGCCGACCTCATACAAACTAACGAAGGCGACTGGTGGGCAGTGTTCTTGGCGTGCCGGCCTATTGGCAGCGGATATGAAAATCTGGGACGCGAAACATTTATGATGCCTGTACGCTGGACAAAAGAAGGGACCCCATATATCACTAAAGATGAGGAAGTTGTACCGATGATTATCGAACGCCAAGGCGTTCGACCCGATTCTGCAGCGCAACGTGGCAACTTCACCGTCGATGTCAGCTTCGACAACGACAAGCTGCCTCTCGACTGGATGTCGCTCCGCACTTCGGCAGAGCAACACTACTCGCTCGCTCAGAAAGGCTGTCTTCAACTGACCTGCTCGACTAACAAACTGTCGGAAAAAGGTTCGCCGGCATATATATGCCGGCGTCTTCAGCATCACAAATTCACATGCGAAACCAGCATGCGTTTCAAACCCGAAGGCTCCGAACAAGCCGGCATGGCCATCTTCAAGGATGAAAATCACTACTACTATTTCGCTGTGCGACAGTCGGATAGCAACAACAAACTCTGCGTTTACAAATCAGAAAACGGAGTATCGACCGAACTGGCTTCGGCCGATGTCGATGCGTCGGTTGCCAACTTCGGACTGCGAATCGTTTCGGAAGGAACCAGCTTCGCTTTCTTCTACAACACTGATAATGAGTGGAAAAAGCTAACCGACAATGTCGATGCCGCATTCCTTTCAACCGCCTATGCCGGCGGTTTCACCGGAACAACTATAGGATTCTACGCCGAAAAATAAACGCGCCGCCACATATGTGGCGGCGAAAATAATAAATTCACACCAACATTTGCCGTACCCATTCGAAGAGCGCTACGGCAGTGGCGTGCGACACGTTCATACTTGTCGCCGGGCCTGTCATAGGTATGTGCACGTGAAGCGGGCACTCACTTAGTAATTCGGGACGTATGCCGTGCATCTCATTGCCCACTACAAGCGCCATACGGCGTGGCAGCTTCGTGGTGAAAATGTTAACCGACTGTTGCGTTGTTTCCAACGCAACAAACTGATAATCAGCTGGAACGTACTGCATAACATCTTCTGGCGCGCAATGCACGAGTTCTACATAATCCCATGCCATGCACGCGGTTTTCTTTATTTTGTACTCTTTATGTTGCTCTGTCTCAATGCTTACCACACGTTTCACACCGGCATTTGCCGCAAGGCGAATGATGCTGCCAATGTTTTCGGGCGTGCGGATAAGGTCGGCTATGATTATCGGCGGATTGTCTATCGGCTCACAATGGCCGTTGTTGAAAAGGACACGCGAATCGTTAATTTCCATCGTAAATCATTTATTACCAGGTTTTAAGCCAAGCTCTGCCGCTCTTTGCAGCATGAAGGCGTACGCCTCGTCGTAGTCGTTGTGAATGACGCCATCTAAAATGGCGTCCTTAATGGCATTTTTGAGCTGACCGACAACTGGCGATGGCTGTAAATCAAATACTTGCATTATCATCTCGCCTGTTACGGGCGGTTGGAAATTGCGTATATGGTCTTTCTCCTCAATCTCTTTGAGTTTGCGTCTAACTATCTTAAAATTACGCAGATAGCGCTGCACTTTCTCCTCGTTGCGCGATGTTATATCGGCTTCGCAAAGCAGCATGAGGTCTTCAATGTCGTCGCCTGCTTCGAAAAGCAGGCGTCGCACTGCCGAGTCGGTCACCACGTCCTCGCTCAGCACTATCGGGCGCATGTGCAGTCCGACCAACTTCACTACATATTTAAGATTCTCATTCAGAGGTAGTTTCAGACGTTTGAAAATATCAGGCAACATTTTTGCGCCCACAAAGTTGTGGTTATAGAATGTCCACCCGGTCTTTTCATCAAAACGTTTTGTGCGCGGCTTGCCAATGTCGTGGAACAAAGCCGCCCATCTAAGCCACAGATTATCAGATGTTTGCGCCACAGCATCAAGCACCTGCATCGTATGGTAGAAATTGTCCTTATGACCGCGTCCGCCAACGCGCTCAACGCCTTTCATTGCGCTCAGTTCGGGCAGGATAAACGGCAGAAGGCCCGCTTTGTCCATTATTTTGAAGCCGAGCGAAGGCTCGGCTGACATCATTATCTTGTTGAGTTCGTCGCAGATACGCTCCTGCGAGATAATCTTTATGCGCTCAACCGTAGCAGCAATGCCGTCGAACGTTTTCTGCTCGATGGTGAAATTGAGCTGTGTGGCGAAGCGTATGGCCCGCATCATGCGAAGCGGGTCGTCGGAAAAGGTTATTTCGGGCTCGAGGGGCGTGCGGATAATGCCGTTGTGCAAATCGTCGAGCCCGTTGAACGGGTCGACCAACGCGCCATAGTTTTGAGCCGAAAGGCTCAAAGCTAACGCATTGATAGTGAAGTCGCGGCGGTTCTGATCATCCTCAAGGGAGCCATCTTCGACAATGGGTTTGCGCGACTCACGCCGGTACGACTCGCGCCGCGCTCCGACAAATTCAACCTCTACATCGCGTATTTTCACCATTGCCGTGCCAAACGACTTGAACACCGACAACTTCGAGCCGCGAAAGCGGCTCGAAACGGCCTCGGCAAGCTCTATCCCGCTGCCCACTACCACCACGTCGATGTCCTTCGACGGACGGCCGAGAAGCAAGTCGCGGACAAAACCGCCTATAACGAACGCCTGCTGGCCTCGCTCATCGACAATCTCTGAAATAACTCTGAAAACCGGATGACGAAGATACTCGCCAAACGTCTTCTTATTCATCTCTATATCAGGCATATACAACAAAGAGCTGTTATTCGTCGATTCCTATTTTCTTAGAAATGAGATACTTATTACGGTCGGGCGAATTGCGCGTAACAAGTTCGGCAATGAATCCGGCCAAAAACAGCTGAGTGCCAATAATCATGCAGGCGAGCGCCAAGTAGAAATACGGACTGCTGGTAACCAGCGGCGCGCTCCAATCGTGATATACGTACCAGAGTTTCTTTGCGCCAAGCCAGAATGCGGCAATGAATCCGAGGAAAAACATCAAGCTGCCGAGTGCACCGAACAGGTGCATCGGACGCTTGCCGAACTTCGACATGAACGACACCGACAGAAGGTCGAGAAAACCCTTGATAGTCCGTTCGATACCGAATTTCGACTTGCCAAATTTGCGCTCGTAGTGTGTAACGACTTTCTCGCCAATTTTGTGAAAACCAGCCTCTTTGGCCAAAAGCGGAATATAGCGGTGCATCTCGCCGTACACTTCGACAGTCTTCACCACGTCGCTCTTGTAGGCTTTCAGTCCGCAGTTGAAGTCGTGCAGTTTGATTTTCGACTTGCGGCGCACCACACTGTTGAACAACTTCGACGGGAGGCGTTTGCTAAGCGGGTCGTGACGCACTTTCTTCCAGCCACTTACGAGGTCGTAGTCGTCTTCGAGTATCATTCGCATCAACTCCGGAATTTCGTCGGGACTGTCCTGCAGGTCGGCGTCCATAGTGATTACCACGCGTCCCTGAGCGGCTTCGAAACCTACATTGAGCGCGGCCGACTTGCCATAATTGCGGCGGAAACGTATTCCTTTAACTTCCTTAAAATCAGCAGATAAACTCTCTATCTTACTCCATGTTCCATCGCTGCTGCCATCATCGACGAAAATCACTTCGTAAGCGTACGAAGTGGTCTGCATCACACGGCGTATCCAATCGACAAGCTCGCCCAACGACTCTTCTTCGTTGTACGACGGAACTACTATTGACAAATCCAACATAATAACCAGCTTTAGAAAAAATCAGTTTTTCTGACAAAAATAAAACTTTTTCGGGAAAGCGAAAGCCGCAAAAGACAGAAAAACAAGAAAAAAACCTCACAACTAAGTTGTGAGGTTCAGTAGAGCGGGAAACGGGGCTCAAACCCGCGACCCTCAGCTTGGAAGGCTGATGCTCTATCAACTGAGCTACTCCCGCATTGGAGAAAGAGCCTGTGGACGGATTCGAACCGCCGACCAGCTGATTACAAATCAGCTGCTCTGGCCAACTGAGCTACACAGGCAAAGTGTGGGTGGAGATGGATTCGAACCACCGAAGCTGTAAAGCAGCAGATTTACAGTCTGCCCCATTTGGCCACTCTGGTATCCACCCATTATGTTTTCAATCTTTTAAAGAACTTTCGTTTCGCAGAGCCTGTGGACGGATTCGAACCGCCGACCAGCTGATTACAAATCAGCTGCTCTGGCCAACTGAGCTACACAGGCAGGTGGGCAGGCTAACTGAATCGCACCGCTCAACCTTCTACCTTTGCTGCGGTCAAGCCCTGGAGGATTCAAAAGGAGCTGGTCGTACAGGACCTACCCGTTTTGCTTTTGCGACCGCAAAGGTACGGCCATTTTTTGATTTTGCAATAACAAAATTAAAAATTTTGCCGCTTTTTTTTATTCTCTGCGCCAACTTCCTTATTCCCAAATATTTGAACAAATAAAATCATTAGAACGACACAATACACTATGAAATAAGTAATTTTTTTGCTTATCTTTAACACCGAATTTATTACATGGAATTATGAACATCAAAAGAAGGTTAATCCTTTTATTATCAATATTTTACACCACAATATCACAAGCCGGATTCCATTCGGTTGGCGCCACAGGCGCGACAACCGTAGGCGCCGACTCGGTATTTTTCTTCAAAAACATTGCCGATGCACGCGTTGCCGCTACCGACAACGACGCGCAGAAGATAGAATGGTTCGCCTTCAGCGATGCCGACAAAAGTTTTTCATCGCTTATTAAAAGCAAAGACGCTACCACCGACACTCTAAGCCCAGAGACTGAAGGCGGATATATGGTTCGCATCACAACTGCTTCAGGCTCAAGCGAAAAGCGTTTTTGGTGCTTTGCACCAAAAATCGAATCGGCACAGATTCTCGTCGACACCATCGACTGCGAAAGCATGAGCGTGGAGGCCCTCGTCGAAGCCGACACAATGCGCGTATTCGACACCGAACTGTCGGTTTATTCATCTCTGCCTCAGAAACTTACATACAGCTGGCACTTGGGCGATTCGCTTCTTCTGAACACAAAATACAAAAGCGCTGAACTAGAATCACCTACTGACGACGGCGCTCTGACGCTCGAAGTGGTCAACCAGGCAGGCAACACGGCAACTGCAACCGACAGCATAACAGCCATCAACGTCAAAGCCGCGTTCAGCTATACGCCTCGCGAGCACAACATCGACAACGAGATTTCGAAAGGCGACGCTCTGTCGGCGCCTGCCGAAGTGGAATTCAAAAACGAGTCGAAAGGCAAATACACTGTGTGCGAATGGGTTATGGGCAACGCCTCGCGCCTGTTCGACGAAGACCCGGTGTATTCGTTCCAAAAATCGGGCACTTACACCGTATCGCTCATCGTCACCAACGAGAACAGCACGTGCAGCAGCGTCGATTCGACGCTGCAAATCACGGTAACCGACTCGGCCATCGACTTTCCTAACGTCTTCTCGCCCAACGGCGACGGCGTGAACGATGAGTTCCGTCCGGCTTACAAATCGATAAAAAGCTACAGGATAACAATTTACAACCGCTGGGGACGCAAGGTTTACTCATCGACCGACCCATCGACCGGATGGGACGGAAAAATAGGCAACAGTAATGCGGCCGAAGGCGTATATATGTACGTTGCCGAAGCCGAAGGCTTCGACAAAGGTGTAAGTTTCAGGCGTAAAGGAAGCGTTACACTTATCAGATAAACAGACACTTATGACGCAAGACGACATTTTAGTACAAGAGCAGGAAGAGATTGCAAGGCAGAAAGTCATCGAGATTATCGCCAATAATCCGCGATGCCACAAAAACGCCGACGACGAGCAACGCATACGCAAAGCGTTCGAACTCGCCAACGAGGCGCATCGTGGCATGCGCCGCAAGTCGGGCGAGCTGTACATCTTCCACCCTATCGCTGTGGCTAAAATCGTCGCCGAAGAGGAAGGACTGGGCGCCACAAGCGTCATCTCGGCCCTTCTCCACGACGTGGTCGAAGACACCAACATAACACTCGAAGACCTCGAATCGGTCTTCGGCCCAAAGGTGGCCACCATAGTCGACGGACTGACAAAACTCGAAGGCGTTTTCGACCAGACGGCATCGATGCAGGCCGAGAACTTCAGAAAACTGCTCATGTCGATGATCGAAGATGTGCGCGTGATTCTGATAAAACTCGCCGACCGACTGCACAACATGCGCACTCTGGCTTCGATGCCAGAGCACAAGCAATACCGTATAGCCGCCGAAACACTCTACATCTATGCGCCAATGGCGCATAGACTTGGCCTCTTCGCCATCAAAACCGAACTCGAAGACCTCAGCCTCAAATACGAGCACCCGCACGAGTTCCAGGCTATTGCCGACAAACTGAAAGGCAAGGAAACCGACTACAACAACATCATTGAAAGCATCGCGCAGCCTATACGCGAACGACTCAACGCCATAGGCTTCGAATACGACATAAAAGCACGCACCAAATCGATTTACTCGATTTGGCGCAAGATGAAAAACAAAAACATCCCCTTCGAAGAGGTTTACGACATTCTGGCAATGCGCGTCGTGTTCAAATCAAAAGAGGGAATGAATGAGAAAAACCAGTGCTGGGACGTCTATTCTATTGTAACAGACCTCTTTAAGCCCAAGCCCGACCGACTGCGCGACTGGATTAGTTCGCCAAAGGCGAACGGATACGAAGCTCTGCACACTACAGTCATGAGCCCGAGCGGCCGATGGGTGGAGATTCAGATCCGATCCGAACGTATGGACGAGATAGCCGAACGAGGCCTCGCCGCGCACTGGAAATACAAGGAAGACGGCAAGGAAAACGAGATAGACAACTGGATAAAGAGCATCAGAGAAATGCTCGAAAAAGCCGAATCGAACTCGCTCGACTTCTTCGACGCATTCAAACTCAACCTATTCGCCTCCGAAATGATGATTTTCACCCCAAAAGGCGAATCCATTTCAATGCCGATAGGCTCAACAGCGCTCGACTTCGCTTTTGAAATACACACCAACCTCGGCTACCACTGCATAGGCGCAAAAGTCAACTACCGACTCGAACCGCTCAGCTACGTGCTCAAAAGCGGCGACCAGGTCGAAATCATCACGTCGGAAAAGCAAAAACCTAAGTACGAGTGGCTTAACTACGTAACAACAGCCAAAGCAAAAGCCTGCATAAAAGAGCTTTTCCGCGAAGAGCGGAAAAACTACATCTTCATGGGCGAAGAGATTCTGACTCAGGAACTTCAGAAACGCAAACTGACAATAACAGCGCGTATC
Organism: Bacteroidales bacterium; assembly: GCA_017960905.1. Taxonomy (GTDB): domain Bacteria; phylum Bacteroidota; class Bacteroidia; order Bacteroidales; family Marinilabiliaceae; genus W3P20-009. The sequence continues at coordinate 105,203 of JAGCYH010000038.1, read as the reverse complement.
TTGCTGAAACTCAAGCGAACATACCACGTCTCGTCGAAAGACGAACTCTACTTCCAGATAGGCAAAGGCACCATCTCGCTCGACAACATTGAAGACGCGCTGACCATGAAGACCGAAAACAAACTGGTCAAAATCTGGAAACTGACATTCGGCAAATCGTCGTCGTCGGACGACGATAGCGACGATGAAACCGACGAAGAGCTCGACGAGAACGCCAACAAAAAAATGCCGAAAGGCAAAAACGTCATCCTGTCCGACGAGTCGGAGACTCGCCGGTACACCATCGCCTCGTGCTGCAACCCTATCCCTGGCGACGATGTGGTGGCCTACGTCGACGAGGACAACACCATGATACTACACGCCCGCCGTTGCCCCGTGGCCATGAAACTCATGTCGAGCCGCGGTGACCGCATCGTGTCGGCGCAGTGGGAGTCGCACAAAGTGCTCTCGTACCTCGCGCAAATAGAACTTGCGGGCATCGACCGCAAGTGCCTCGTGAGCGAAGTGACGAAAATCATCTCGCAGGACGAAAACGTAAACATGCGTTCCGTACACTTCGAAAGCCACGACGGCGTTTTCACCGGAAACATATTCCTCTACATCTACAATGCTACTGACTTACAATTACTTATACAGAAAATATCGAAAGTGAAAGGCGTCGACCGCGTTTCGCGTAAAGACCGCAGCGAAGACAACGACTTCATGCGCGACATGCAGGAATATACCTCATTCTGAGGCATTTAACATAAAACTGACGACATGCAATTTGAACTTCAACATACAGACAAAGACTCATCGGCTCGCGCCGGAAAAATAACTACCGACCACGGCGAAATACTCACGCCGATTTTCATGCCCGTTGGCACTGTCGGCTCGGTCAAAGGTCTGCATTTCAAAGAGTTGGAAGACGATGTGCGCGCGCAAATCATTTTGGGCAACACATACCACCTCTACTTGCGCCCTGGCCTTGAAGTACTGCAAGCCGCTGGCGGCTTGCACAAGTTCAACGGCTGGAACCGCCCCATTCTCACCGATAGCGGCGGCTTTCAGGTTTTTTCGCTTGCGCAAAACCGAAAACTCACCGACGAAGGCGCCACCTTCAGTTCGCACATCGACGGCTCGAAACACCTTTTCACGCCCGAAAAAGTCGTTGACATTCAGCGTATTATAGGTTCCGATATAATGATGGCGTTCGACGAATGTCCTCCTGGCGACAGCGATTTCGGCTACGCCAAAAAATCGCTCGAGCTGACGCTCAAATGGCTTCAGCGCGGCCTCGCCCGCTTCGACGCCACCGAACCGCTCTACGGCTACAGCCAGACGTTCTTCCCCATTGTGCAAGGCGCAGCTCACCGCGAGCTTCGCATTCGCTCAGCTGAGTTTATTGCCAACCTCAACCGCGAAGGCAACGCCATTGGCGGCCTCGCCGTAGGCGAGCCCACCGAAGTGATGTACGAGATGGTCGAACTCGTCAACGGCATCTTGCCCGCCGACCGACCGCGCTACCTGATGGGTGTCGGCACGCCGGCCAACATTCTCGAGAACATCGCCCTCGGCGTCGACATGTTCGACTGCGTAATGCCCACGCGCAACGGACGCAACGGCATGATTTTCACCGCCAACGGAACGATCAACCTGCGCAACGAAAAGTGGCGGCTCGATTTCTCGCCGCTCGACCCCGATGGCACTTCGTTCGTAGATAGCAGATACACAAAGGCTTACGTGCGGCATCTGTTCATTTCGGGCGAAATGCTCGGTCCGCTCATCGCAAGCCAGCACAACATTGCCTTCTACCTCTGGCTTGTGGGCGAAGCCCGCAAGCACATTCTCGACGACACTTTCGCACAGTGGAAAAACGAAATGGTCAAGAAAGTCAGTACAAAACTTTAATAAATTAAAAATCAATATGATAGCAAAAAGATTATTACTATTCGCGCTCGCGCTGCTGCTCACCGCTTCGTGCGCGCCACGACGTCATCACCACTTCCGCTGTTCCGACGAAGAGCTTAAAAACATTGACGAGGTTACTCTCGCCGTTCACTCGATAAACCAGGCAACAGATTGTTTTACAATCTGTTGAACAGAGTATTTAATGTTCAAAATAACACACAAGACCAGCTTTTGTAGAAAATTTAACAAAAATTATTTTGCAGTTTAAAAATTCCACCATATATTTGCAGTCACATACAAAACAACAATGGGGTTGACGTGGATTTGACAGCATTGCAAAGTGGTATGTAAGCATGCAGAGCCGGAGTGACAACAGCTCTATAATCACGGGTCTCGAACAATAACTGGCGAAAACAACTATGCTCTCGCTGCCTAATCGAATAACAGTAGATTGGCTTTATTTTGGGCTAAGAGCCTGAAACGAGACGTCTCTCAAAAGCCCTTCCTTAAGGCTCGTTGGTACAGAGGCGCAGACAATTTAAGGATAGCCTGCGGCGTGCTCCTCGCCAATGGCGAAATAACCAAAGAGCTAAGGTGCAATTCGGGCGTCGACTCCCACATTGCACACGAAAACCAATAGCCGAATAAGCATGTAGAAAGCATATTGCTTCAGTGTTTGGACTGGGGTTCGATTCCCCACAGCTCCACCAAGTGAAAAAAGAGAGAAGATTGACCTTTCGGTCAATCTTCTCTCTTTTATATTCATTTACAGTCGGTTACAAAACCGTCAGTCCTTTTTAAGCAGAATGTCGTCAAGGGTGCAGCCAGTGTTGAACTTGCACAAATCGACGGCCTTCGGAATGCCGTCGATAGTTCCTTCCTGCGAGTATTGCCAAACGGAATACTTTCCATTGCCCTTTAGCTCAGGAGCTTCCGTCTTGTTGTTGTACTTGCCGATATACAGAAAGTGGTCGTTGAATTTCGGTGCGAGCCACGTGTTGTAACTACGCTGAGTGCCATATATTATGGGCTCTGCACCATAATAATCCTTAAGCAGTTTCAGAAGCTCTGTCAGGTTTTTCTGCACTTCGCTTTTACTACTTTTACCACAATTCTCAACATCCACCATCGGTATCAAATCCTGCTCGTCGGGCAGCACGTTGCGTTTGAAATTCTCAAACTGCTCTTTCGGGGTCGATGTCATTCTGAAATAATGATAACTGCCTATTTTTAAGCCATTTGCACGTGCATTCTTTACATTTTCCTTGTATTTGTCGTCAACATACGTTGCGCCTTCGGTGGCCTTGATATATACAAACTGTATTTTCGTGTCTTTCGTCACTTTCGCCCAGTCGATATTCTTCTGATGATGCGAGACGTCGATGCCGTCGTAATCCTCTATATCACCCTGACTACGAGCGCATTGCACTGATGCTATAAGCATCAGGCACAATGCAAACACCGAAAACAGATGTTTTCCATTCGATTGGCGCAAAACGTTCATTTTTAGCAAATAAATATTTAAGTATCAACACATTACACAAACGAAATTATTTCGTTTGCTGCTTTTCTCGTGTGTGGCTTCAGAGGCTCATCGGCATAGCCGATGGGCAGCATAACGATAGGTTCTTCGTCGGCCGTCAAGCTGAGTATTTCCGACAGTTGCTGGCGGTCGAAATTGCATATCCAGCACGAGCCCAAACCTTCGTTAGCGGCGGCGAGAGCTAAATGCTCCGCCGCAATTGCCAAGTCGACGTCGCAATGGTCTTTGCCATCGGCTGCGCGGTGCCAGCACTCGGCATGGTTGCCAACAGCCACAATAACGACGGGCGCAGTGGTAAGCCACTCACGGTCGTACGCCTTGCGAACTTTGGCAAGCATTTCGCCCGACTCAACAACAATAAACCGCCACGGCTGGCGGTTGCAAGCCGACGGCGCCTGATGCGCCGCTTCGAGTATGCGCTCTATCTGCTCCCGCGACGGACGCTCGCTTTTGTATCGCCGCACCGATGTGCGTCTGTTGACCACTTCGTAGAATTCCATAACCAATAAGATTAAAAAAAGTGTTCAAAGCCAATGGCTTTGAACACTTTATGATTGATAAAAACTTATTACAATTTCGGACCGGCAGCAACCAATGCCTTGCCTGCTTCGTTGCCAGTGTATTTAACGAAGTTCTTAACAAAACGGCCAGCAAGATCTTTTGCCTTTGTCTCCCAAACGGTAACATCGGCATAAGTGTCGCGTGGGTCGAGAATCTTCGGATCTACGCCCGGAAGTGCAGTAGGCACTTCGAAGTCGAACAACGGAATCTTCTTCGTCGGAGCCGATTTGATAGCGCCGCTGAGAATAGCGTCGATGATGCCGCGTGTATCTTTGATAGAGATACGCTTGCCCGAGCCGTTCCAACCGGTGTTGACCAAATAAGCTTTAGCGCCCGATTTCTCCATCTTCTTAACAAGCTCTTCAGCATATTTTGTCGGGTGCAATTCGAGGAATGCCTGACCGAAGCAAGCCGAGAATGTCGGTGTCGGTTCGGTGATACCGCGCTCTGTACCAGCGAGTTTTGCTGTAAAGCCGCTCAAGAAGTAGTATTTTGTCTGTTCCGGAGTCAGAATCGAAACTGGCGGCAGAACGCCGAAGGCGTCAGCCGAGAGGAAGATAACGTTCTGAGCGGCCGGTGCAGCCGAAATAGGAGTCTGAATGTTTTTGATGTGGTTGATCGGATACGAAACGCGAGTGTTCTCGGTAACGCTCTTGTCGGCGAAGTCGATTTTGCCGTTCTTGTCAACAGTAACATTTTCGAGCAATGCGTTGCGTTTGATGGCATTGTAGATATCGGGTTCCGACTCTTTGTCGAGGTTGATAACCTTAGCATAGCAGCCACCCTCGAAGTTGAACACACCGTTGTCGTCCCATCCGTGCTCGTCGTCGCCGATGAGTTTGCGTTTCGGGTCGGTCGAGAGAGTTGTCTTTCCGGTTCCGGAAAGACCGAAGAATATAGCGGTGTCTTTGCCTTCCATGTTGCAGTTGGCCGAGCAGTGCATCGAAGCCATGCCCTTGAGAGGCAGGTAGTAGTTCATCATCGAGAACATACCTTTCTTCATTTCGCCGCCGTACCAAGTGTTGATGATAACCTGCTCGCGCGAAGTAACGTTGAATGCCACGCAAGTCTCAGAGTTGAGGCCGAGTTCCTTGTAGTTGTCAACTTTAGCTTTCGATGCGTTGTAGATAACGAAGTCGGGCTTGAAGTTGGCGAATTCTTCAGCCGTAGGCTGAATGAACATGTTTTTCACAAAGTGAGCCTGCCAAGCCACCTCTACGATGAAACGCACTGCCATACGCGAGTCTTTGTTAGCGCCGCAGAATGCGTCCATAACGTATAAGTTCTTGTTACACAACTCTTTCTTTGCAATCTCTTTAACTTTTGCCCAAACCTCTTCGCTCATCGGATGGTTGTCGTTTTTGTACTCGTCAGAAGTCCACCATACGGTGTCCTTCGATTTAGCATCCATAACGATGTATTTGTCCTTTGGCGAACGGCCGGTGAAGATACCAGTCATCACGTTGACAGCGCCGAGCTCGGTAACCTGACCTACCTCGTAACCTTCCAAACCTGATTTTGTCTCCTCTGCGAACAACTGCTCGTAAGACGGATTGTGGGCAATAACAGTAGCACCTGTGATGCCGTACTTTGTTAAATCCAATTGTGCCATGTCTTTTATTTGAATTTTATTATTATATTATTATTGTTTTATCCTTTTTTCTACGACGTACAAAATTATTACAGATTATTTCTTTTTGCAACCGCTTTGCATAAGATTTTATGCAAATGTAAATTAAAGATGTGAAACAAAAGTTATAAAATAACTTTTATTTCACAAGCATAACAAATTATTTACAGATTTAACAATTTGTTTAGAAAAAAATCAGCGTGTATAATATTTATCATTCGACTTTTTTTTCAAACAAAAAAATGGGCGAATATTATTCGCCCATAATTTATATCGAACAGACGCACGGCCGTGCGTCTCTACTCTCTACTCTTTACTCTCTACTCTTTACTCTATTTCTCACAGAAATCGCCTTCGTTGTAGAACTCCTCCATTTTGTGGTTGAACTCGAGCTTTGAGAGCGTACTCCACTCGCGCACGCGGTCGGTAATGTCGGTGTACTCAAACAGAACATTACGACGCGGGATAATGTGCAGTGCGCATGGCAAAAGTAGTAATAAGCTCTTTAGCAGCAACTTAACGAGCGATGGTGTGTGTGTCTTTTTGTAACGGCTCCACTGACTGCGCCACAAACCTTTGATGCGGATGGCAACGACTTTCGTCGTTGCCGGCAGCGCCTGGCACGCCGAATGAGCCAAATGGCGGTTGCCGATTGTCTCTTGCCCGTCGAGCGTTATGTGCCCCGACGGATAGAACAAGATATTACTGCCATTGGCGAGATTCTCGCCAATGATCGAATCGAGCATACGGACCTTACCCACGCCGGCGCGACCTTTCTGCAAGTCGGGCACCTCAACTGCGTTGAACAGTCCGAGCACATGACCGATAACGGGTATTTTGAAATACCCTTCATCGACAAGTGGCTGAATGCGAACGTTGTACAGCTCGGCATACAGCATTATGGGGTCGATGACTGCGCGATGCGACGGCAAAATCAGAAGATTCTGATTTTCAGTCGTTTCGAGCAATTCTCGGTTCTTATGTTCTACCTTATAATGAAGGCGGATAAATGTCCGGCCAAAGAAGCAAAGCACGGTGCGATAGTTGAATACGAATATCAGCGATGCAATTAAGAACACAACGGCCAGCATCAGAAAGACGTATTTCGTTGGCAGAAACATTGTTACAAGCACATTTGTTGCCGAGGCAACAAATATGTATATGAACGACACTTGGTTGAAAAACGCCAAGACGATGTTAAGTTCCGATGCATCAACGCGTTTCTGAATCTCAGCATCGAGCGGTATTTTGAAAATACCGCCCAGAAAAGCTACCGCGAAGATGAAGCAGGCGAATGGTATCGCCGGCATCTGCACAGCAAACACCACAGCCAGCAGAATGGCCATCAGTATGCCTATGAACGGCACTGCGCCTAACATGAAGAAGCGTTTGTCGAGTATACCGCCAATCACGCAACCCAGCGTGATGCCGATGGCCGTGATGGCTAATATATAACCCGTTTCCGACGGTGTAAGTCCAATTGTATCAGCACAATAGATTATCAGCACAATCTGTATTGTGGCCGAGAGCCACCAAAACAGCGACAGGAAATGAATTACCGCCTTCATTCCACGGTATTTCTTTAGCAGTCGGTGAGTGCTTTTGATGAATTTGAATACATTCGCCGAAGTGTCTATTGCCGTTTTCTCCTCTTTGACCTTCAAAGTGAAACTCGACACAACGCCTAGAAATGCCAAAGCGAGCAACGCACCCGAGATAAGAAGGAAGTTGTTGGTCTCGGCCATAAACGAAGCCACAACAGTGCCAATAAGTATGCCCAGAAAGGCTATGGCCTCCATGCCTCCCATACCGCGCGACACACCTTCAACACCGCCAATGTCCTTTATCAGTCCGTATTTCGACGGCGAGAAAAGCGCACTCTGCAAACCCATAAGCAACACTGCACCAAGCGTCAGCCAGACCGACTGAGTGAAAAAGCCCACTATGGCCAGCACCATTATCGGTATCTCTGCAATCTTAGCCTGGCGCACAACTTTCACTTTGTTGCAGTACATTGGCAGCTTGCCTGCCAATGGTGAAAATATCAGGTACGGAAAAACCAATGCGCCTGCAGTGGCGTTCACCACAATCGACTTGTAGGCTTCATCGACCCACGTGGCGGCAATGAAACAGACCAATGTTTTCAGGAGGTTATCGTTCATAACGCCCCAGAAATTTGTCAGATACAAAGATGCGAATTTTCGTATTTTACTCATTTCCAATTAGTTTTGCGTTTGAGTTAAAAATCTGTTTTAAGCCTAACTTTGCAAAAGCTCTCTTGCATTTTGCAAGGCGGCGTTCGAAACCGTCGACCCGCTGAGCATCTTCGCCAATTCGGTAACACGCTCATTTTCATCAAGTTCGACAATCTTCGATATTGTTCTATCCGAAGTATCTTCCTTGTAAACCCGATAGTGTCTGTTACCCTTTGCCGCTACTTGCGGCAAATGGGTGATTGCTATAACTTGCATATTATCAGACATTTCAGTCATAATCTTACCCATACGGTCGGCTATCTCGCCCGACACACCGGTGTCGATTTCGTCGAAAACAATGGTCGGCAGACCTTTCGACTTCGACAGCAGTGACTTGATGCTGAGCATCAAGCGCGACATTTCACCACCAGATGCAACTCGCGATATATCAGTTGGTTCGCCGTTTTTATTAGCGGCAAAAAGGAACCGTATCTCATCGTTTCCCGAGGCGTTGAAATCTGTCAGTTTGCGGTGCGAAACAACGAAACGCGCGTTGGGCATTCCCATTTCGTGCAGCTGACTGCAGATGTAACTGGTTATCTGGTCGAACACTGCTGTCCGTTTTGCCGACAGTTCGTCGGCAACAACGGTCAGCTCGGCACGTTGCTGCCCTATCTCTTTGTTCAACTGCTCTATTTCGGCATCGAACGAATTCATCTGATTGAGGCGCGTACCCATATCTTGCTCTAACGCAATGAGTTCGGCGACTGTCTGCACACGGTGTTTCTGCAAAAGCGAATAAATCATGTCGAGCCGCTGCTCGACAATCTGAAACCTCTCGGGGTCGAAATCGACCTTGTCGGCCGACTGCTGCATGGTTTGCAGCAGGTCGGCCAGCTCTATCCTTACCGACTCAATGCGGCCGACAATGTCGGCATCGGCCGGCAGGAAGTCGGCTATTTTCAATAGATGCGCCGAAACTGCTGACAATGAAGACAATACTGCATTTTCGCTATTGAGATTCTCAATAGCGAAACTCAGTTCGCCTTTTATCTCTTCGGAATGCGAAAGCAAGTCGCGTTCTTTTTCAAGCTCAACATCTTCATTTTCAACGAGTTTTGCATCAGCGAGCTGATTATGCTGAAAAAGCAGATAATCGTAGTCCTGCTTCATCTTGTCGTTTTCGGCAGTCATTTTGCTTTTGCGTTGCAAAAGCTGACAATAGGCCTTATACATCTCACCATAACGTTGCAAAACACTTGATGTAGAGGCTGTTGCATCGACAACGTTGAGATGGAACGAATCGTCGTTGAGGAGCAGATTCTGATGCTGCGAGTGAATATCGATAAGCTTCTGCCCTATCTCTTTCAAGAACGCCACACTGACGGGCGTGTCGTTGACGAACGCACGCGATTTGCCGGTAGGCAAAATCTCGCGGCGGACAATCGTAAGATTGTCATACTCAACATCTTCGCGCTCAAATATATCTTTCAGTCCGTAAGCCGCGATGTCGAAAGTGGCTTCGACGATACACTTGCGCTCCTTGTCGTAGAGCACTTGCGTCTCGGCGCGCTGCCCAAGCAGCAAGCCGAGTGCGCCCAGCATTATCGACTTTCCGGCACCCGTTTCGCCGGTAATGACCGACATACCGCTGTCGAACTCTATCTCGGTCTTTTCTATGAGAGCGTAATTCGTTATAGATAAATGCTTTAGCATTATTATTTCTTGTCTTTTATTTTTTCGTATTTACTGATATTTCCAGGGTCGGCAGCCGACAGATATTCGTAGGCCTTGTTTTTCTCCATCACAGGCGACTCGCTGAAAATATTGACAATCTCGTCGGCTTTCGCTGTGAAAAACAGCGAAAGCAAATAAGCGTTACGCGACGAGCGCTGCTTCACCTTCCGAAACTCATCAAGCGTGTCGAATATCGCCGTACGCCCCATGTCCACATTATCGGCCATCTGGTCGAGCCCCTTGCGGTGATAGTTGTAAACCTGAGTGCGGAATATCTTGTGGTTGTCGTCGAGCGCGTTGTTGATGAGCCAATAACGGTTTTTGGTGCCATCGTACGACTTCCAACCTGCAAAAGTCGACGATTGTGCCTGATTTACAATGGTTTCGGCTTTTTTGAAATAATCGGTACCTCCGTTCATCGAGAAACTGTCGTAATCCATTCCGAGCATGAAATAGGCGTAAAATGCCAGAATCGGAATGAGATTGTCGCTGTCGTAGCTCGACGGGTTGAAGGCCAGTTGCTGGCCTTCGTTGTAGCGGAACTGTATGTCGTTGTCCTGCAGATTAATCATGGTCGTAGTGTAGGCGCTGTTGAACACGGGGCGGCGAAGCTGCACCGTGAGCGTGCCTTTAAACTCGTTCGATGCTATCTGGTCGGTTATGTTGAAGTTGAAACTACATTCGATGCGCTCTTTGTTGTCGTACCGGTCGTTGGTCCAAATCTGGTTGTTCATGAAGTCGGAGAGCGCGTTGCGCATGTTCTCGTAGATTTGCTTGTTGGTGCCCTGTACCGATGCCGACTGCACGCTGACACTGCATTGCAGCTCTTGCGCGTTGGCTGATAATACGCTTATTATCAGCATTATAATTATATTTCTCAATATCATCGTTTCGTTTTTAGAATGAGCAAAGATAGTCAAATCTTCCGATTTGACTAAAAATCATATACAAAAAAAAGGCCATTGTTTCACAACAATGGCCAAACACATATCATTTAATTTCTTTTGTTGCTTCTCAATGCAATCATATCACACGACTGTATTAGAGCCAAAATTATTAATATCAAGTTTTTTCACATCATTTTCCATCTCTTTCTCTTTCAGCTCGAGGTTTTCTTGCTCTACGCGCTGGATATAATCCTTCATAAGTTGCTCATTATGTTTGCGTTTGCGAGCACGATATGCGAGCACGGCATCGAAAATAAGTCCGCCAAGGAATCCTATTACGAAGGTTGCAATAATAAGCACCGAAGTAGGAAGCGAAAAATCCCAACCAAAAAAGCTGACCGTAATCTTGTCGGCATTCTGAACTATAAAAACCGTAAGCAGCACAAGAGCCACGACGGCTACTACAAAAACCACTTTGTTGACATTCTTCTTTTCCATGGCGGTAAATATTTATCAATCAGTATTATATGACATATTTCGATTCGCGCAACGATTTTATCTTATCGTCTTCCATATAATCCTCAAAATCCATGTACTTGTCGATTGTGCCGTTGGGCGTAATCTCTATCACACGGTTGCACACCGTGTGAATGAATTCGTGGTCGTGCGACGTGAGGATTATATTTCCCGGGTACGCCTTCATGTTGTTGTTGAAAGCCTGTATCGACTCCATGTCGAGGTGGTTCGTCGGGTGGTCGAGCATGATGACGTTGGGGTTCACAAGCATCATCTTGGCTATCATGCAGCGCATCTTCTCACCGCCCGACAGGACGGTGCATTTTTTCTGTATGTCGTCGCCCGAGAAGAGCATCTTGCCCAGATATGTGCGCAGGAAATAATCCTCGGTGTTCGACGAGAACTGTGCCAGCCAGTTGGTCAGGTCGAGGTCTTTCTGGAAGAAGGCCGTGTTGTCGAGCGGCAGGTATGCCGACGTGATAGTCTGGCCCCAGCTGAACGTGCCGGCAGTAGGCTGCAACTCGCCGTTGATGATTTTGAAGAACGCCGTTGTCGCACGAGGGTCGTGCGACAAAAGGGCTATTTTGTCGTTTTTCTCGATGTTGAACGACACTTCGCGGAAGAACACCTCGCCGCCGGCCTCGTAGGCGAGGTCGCGCACTTCGAGCACCTTGTCGCCCGCCGGGCGCTCAGGTGTGAAGATAATGCCCGGATAGCGGCGTGTCGACGGGGCAATCTCCTCTATATTAAGTTTTTCGAGCATCTTCTTGCGGCTGGTCGTCTGCTTCGACTTTGCCACATTGGCCGAGAAACGCGAGATGAACTCCATAAGTTCCTTGCGTTTCTCTTCGGCTTTCTTGTTCTGCGCAGCTTGCTGGCGCAGAGCAAGTTGCGAACTTTCGTACCAGAAAGTGTAGTTGCCCGAGAACATACGTATCTTGTTGAAATCGATATCGACAATATCGGTGCAGACATTGTCGAGGAAGTGACGGTCGTGCGACACAACTATCACAGTATTAGGGAAATTGGCCAGATAATTCTCAAGCCAGAGTACGGTGTCGAGGTCGAGGTCGTTGGTAGGCTCATCGAGCAAGAGGTTGTCGGGGTTGCCGAACAGGGCCTGCGCCAGAAGCACTTTCACCTTCTCTTTACCGGTGAGGTTTTTCATCAGCTGGTCGTGCAGTTTCTCTTTTATGCCGAGGCCGCTAAGCAAGTTAGCGGCATCGCTCTCGGCATTCCAGCCGTCCATCTCGGCAAACTCCTCTTCGAGTTTGCTCAGCACAATGCCGTCTTCGTCGTTGAAGTCGGGTTTGGCATAGAGCTCGTTTTTCTTCTGCATGTTGTCCCACAGTTTCTTATGTCCCATAAGAACAGTGTCGATGACGGTGAACTCTTCGAACGCGAAGTGGTTCTGCTTGAGCACCGAGAGGCGCTCGTTGGGCGCCATCTCCACGCGCCCGCGCGTGGAGTCGAGCTCACCCGACAGGATACGCAGAAAGGTTGACTTTCCGGCGCCGTTGGCGCCTATGACGCCATAGCAGTTGCCGGGTGTAAATTTAAGGTTAACATCCTCAAACAGAGGCTTTTTGTCAAATTGAATAGCTAAATCTGTTACTGTTATCATATCTTTTTTCGCAATACGACGCAAAGATAATCATTTTTTGTTGAGAAAAAAATGAAGTGTTTATTTGTAACTTCACAGAACTACCGTACACACATAGGTTCTGACATCGAAATCGGGCAGTTTGCTGCCTTTCGATTTTACTATTCTTACAAATTCTTCGCATTCGGGGGCGGTCATTACGCCTCTTTTGTAAGCAAAATAAAGAAAATCGACTGTGGTGAGGTATGTAATGCCATTGGCATTACAATACTCCTTAATATCATGTAAATTGCTACTACCTAGTACATTATTGGTGAATCTGCAATAAGCCATACAAGCACTTTCGCCACGACCAAACCGACGCAAAAGCATGGCATATTCCCTCGCCATATCGCCAATTGGCGAAAACTCAACCAATGAAATATTCTTCAGGTACTGTATTTGTCGGTCGAGCTGACTTTGCAGGGAACGCAGTTCGCCATACACGACACTCAACACAACGCACTCATACTCAGGAAGTATTGCAGGAAGCAACGACAATCGGTCGGCTTTCTGGAAATGAATAAGCACATCGGCGTCTAATAATATTCTGACTCTGCTATTCGCCACCTGAGATTTGATTCAAGAGTTCAAAATAATGGCCTTCGGATATCTTTTCCTGCTCAAAAAGCTTTCGTGCATTAGACCCAAAATCACCAAGCGTAACATTCTCATTTCCTGATTTATACAACGAAACATCATATCCATTGGCACGAGCTACGTCGATAATTGCAAGGTTAAGTAGTTTTGCTACATCTGACTCCGCAATTAACGACAAGCTACGCAGGCGATAGACCATAGCTTCGTGCGAGACGGCGAACAACTGTTCCAAACGCAATAATGTAGCCACAGAAATTGCGGTTTTCAACTCTGTTTGAGGCACTTCGCCCAATATGCCCTGAGCCGGCATAAGCAAGCACGAAGCGAATGTATCGGCGTCGCGCTCCGACTGTGGTTTTTCGACATCGCTGCGACACACATGGGGCGTTGGTGACGCATCGAAATACAAATGAAACAATTCATGCGCGGCTGTGAAATGCTGACGCCCGCGTGTTGAATTACTGTTGATTAGCATGAATTTATGGCGTTTGTCGGATGTCTGCAACGAGAGGCCGTAAGCAGTCTCCGACAAAGGCCTGTAACGCGTGAGCACACCCAGTTTCAAAAGCAGTCCCTTCATGTGAATGGGTTCGTTCTCGTTCAATCCGGCATCGATGCGCAACCGCAAGGCGAGATTCGCCGCTTGTTCTTTCAACAATCGTTTAGTCATTGAGCATCCTCTCCATCTTCAGATACGACAACACCAAACGTTTGAAAGACGCTATCTCTTCCAAATCATCATGCGACAAACCTTCGGTGCGAAAAGCGCAAACCAACTGGCTGCGGACAGCAGCCTCATCGACCTCATAGAGTGTGGCTAATTCGCACCCTACTACACTTGCAAATTTTTCAAGCACATCAACCTGAGGTTCGCGGCGACCGTCTTCATAATTCGAATAGGCCGAACGGCCTATTCCCAGATAATCAGCCATTTGCTCTTGCGTAAGATTGTTTGCCACACGCAATATTTTCATATTTCGACCTAACATATCTGTCCTCAAACTTCTGTTTTAACGTGGCAAAATAAGGCAATAATTTTTATTTTTACAAATTTTGCCACAGAAATATGACATCTCTCTGCTTCCTTTTCGGGAAGCAGCAGAAATTATATATTAGCAATTACATCTATTTTAAGAATTAGCCCCAATAGCACTTTCGACATCTGACAATTCAATTTTAGAAAGCAGTTCATTTGTTATAGCTGTTTCGGCTGTTAATCTGTTTGCTTGCTGCGTGATTATTTTTTCGAAAAGGTTTCTGACAAATCTGCCATTACCGAACTTACTATCTTTGTGTTTCACCGCGTCATCAATAAACAGATGAACTTTTCTAAGCGCTTCTTCAGAAGCTTCAAAATCGTTGTTTTTGAGTATAAACATAAATATCTGCATAAGCTCGTCACTCGAATAATCAGGAAACTTTATATAACGGTTGAAACGCGATTGTAACCCGCTATTAGAGTTTATAAAATCTTCCATTTCTTTTGTATAACCAGCAAGAATAACGACAAGCCTATCCCTATCGTCTTCCATCCTCTTCAATAAAGTTGCTATAGCCTCCATTCCATAGTCATTCTGACTGCCTTGAACTAACGTATATGCCTCATCGATAAAAAGAACCCCATCGAGAGCAGAATCTATGATGGCGTTTGTCTTGTGGGCCGTTTGCCCGACATATTCAGCCACCAAACCAGAACGGTCTGTTTCGACAAGATGACCTTTTTTCAACACGCCGAGCTGTTGGTATATTTCAGCAACAATTCTCGCAACTGTAGTTTTTCCTGTCCCTGGATTCCCTGTAAAAACACAATGGTACGAGACATTTGACGTTTTCATTCCACGCTCTTCTCGCACTCTCTGAATCTTTACAAAATTCGACAAGTTATTTATTTCATTCTTCACACTCGCAAGACCGATCAGCGCATTTAGTATCTCTAACGGGTTTCTTTGATTCTCTTGTTCGACATTAGTCTTTTTGTTTCCCCATCCGCTTATTTCTTCAACTTCTTCTATTTTTATATTAGTTTTTTCTCCCTTTTTCGTCTCTTTAGCCAAGGCCATTAGTTTCTCAAGCCAAAGTTTCTCATTCTCCGTAATAGTATTATCAGCTTTTGCTACAATAGAGAAAAAACGATATAGAAGATTTAAATACTTAAGTTTATAATCATTACGCTGACAGCCATCAAAGATACTTGACATTATGAACGAACCGTTATTATGATAATTCTTTAATCCATTTATTACTTTTCTTACTATTATCATCAAATTTTCAACTATCTTTGATATTTCAACAAAATACGTCATATCATTGAATGATGGGATTGTTAATATTGATTTATCCCCATCCTTTGAGAACAACAAACCACCTAATACGACAATTGCAAAGCCTTCCTTCGACTTAAGGGTTGAAGTATTATATTCCATTCTGTCACACATAATTACAATATCTGACAAAACAATCATATTTAACAGTTCATGACCTTTAAATATACTTTTGACTACATTAATAATAGTAGTATCACTTTGTAAAACATTGAAAAAACGGGAAAACGATATAGACTCTTTTATTACAGAATTATAATACATTTCAGTTATGCCAAATATATTTCCCTTAAATTCAATAGGATTCGTTTGTCCAACAACTAGCTTATTAATAGTTTCTTTCGATTTTTGAAAGGACCTAAACGCATTAACAAATTCTTGTCCAACATCAGTTTTACTTAAGTGATACTCTAAACTCAATTTAGATATAGTTATTTCGCCATATAAACATATCGGAAACTTAGGATTATTTGCATAACGGGCATCTGGCGCACCATTTTTGTTCACGTATTGATAAGTATGGCCAACGATTGTTGCATCCTTAGGAACGGTTTCATACCCTGATTCAATAAATCTTGTATTGGTATAAGACATAGACACACCATCCAAAGGTATTATCTCAAAATTAATAGGCTCATTAACCTTTGTTTTTACAATGAATCCTGGATAAATATAATAGTTCTCCGAAACGCGACTAACCATTATAACTTGATCAATATTTTTAGTAGGTCGAACAAAATGATAATTACTTTTTTCAAACTTAGCAGATTTCCTATCTACCGTGTATTTTGCAGCAGATTTTCTTTCATTATTGATAGCCATTGACATTACGCACCATATTTTGTTGCATTGCCTAACATCATCAAATTTATTCAATAAATCTCGATAAGCATTTTCTTGCTGCTCAGTTAAATCTGGGCTAGCTATTAATATTTCATTACGCTTTTGCTTATCCTTATTCTTTTTATGATGGTATACATATCCCTTATAGAATAATAGTTCACTTCCTATTAAGGCGCCACTATCCAACCGCCTTTTTGCATTATTAAAAATCACCGTATCTTTATTACCCATTAAACAGGCAATACACACAGCAATGATAATTGTAGTAAATGTAATAATGACTATTAAAACACTTGTATCCATACCGAAAAGAAAACCTCATAGACTCACAGATTAAGGTAATATACATAAAAAAAGCGTGAGAGTCTGTATCAGTTACTCGTCTCGCTTACTTGAAGGCCTTCGCTGCCCTTTTCCCCGAAACGAGCAACGCAGAAAGCCCACGCATAATGTATATAGTCATCGCGGACGATGAGTATAGACATCGCACAGACATTCTATCGTTGCCTTATCTCTGGGGAATCTGAAAAGTTGCGAAGTTCTCAAGTAACCAGAAACAAAGCGCCAATAAAACGCTTTAAATATGTCGTGTGTCACAAATGCGGCACATATAATTATATGTATTTTCGCTCAAATTGTTACAAATATACATACAACTTTTGTTGACTATGGGCAACAAAAAAAGCCGACTCCCGAATGGAAATCGGCTTTTTTATATCAAAATAGAGAATTACCCTAAGAATGAGATAAGCGCTGATATTATACGAAGTATGTAATCACATTGCAAATGCTATTACTAATTAGCTATATTGCAAATATGGCTCAATAAGTGACTATTCTACGGCAGTGCGCACCACACGAACCGAGAACCCGTCGTGGCGAACGTTCCAATCGCGCGCATTCAGGCTGTCCGAGACGAAGTACAGATTACGGACGTGGCTCTCACCGAAGGCCGAACTCGACCAATAGTAGCCGTACGAGCCGACGTAGCGGACACTGTCGCCCCAGCGAGAGCCAGCAGCCGGCAAAAAGACGGCTCCTGCCGCCTCCATCTTCGACCACTCCGACAACGTGTAATTGTTCTTCTGAGCGTAATACTGACTGCCATAATGGTCGTGTGTACCGCTGTTGAACTTCAAACCTGCGGGCAGTTTCCAGTCGTCAGGTAACAGTATCAGACCGTTCACGCCGTTCACGCACGCCACACCTTGCTTGTTCAACGCATTCTTGCGTGTTTTCAGCAGATAGTTCCATTCGTCGCTCGTCAGGCAACGCCACAGGCCGGCCTTGCCACCGCCGTTCGCTATCGCGTTGTAGACGCCCCAGTCGTACTGCGCGTTGTTGCCCGTGAGGTTGTTGTTCGCGCCTTCTGCTGTACTCCACACCGGACTGTAGTCGGTACTCTCCGTGCTCGTCATGTACGGCTGCTTGCCGTTGTAGCCGCTTGTGCCCCAGCCGAACAGATCTATCCAGCCGTCGTAATTATCACTTACCAAGGCGTTATTGCATTTTGTCTCACCAACATACACATTGCCATTCGTGGCATCGCCTACGTAATCCCACTGATGCTCCGCAAACCGCCATTTGCCTGTGCTGACCTGGTATTGCAGGTTGCCCTGTGAAAACTGCACCTGCTCTGTGGCACTCACTGAAAATTTGCCTTTCAGTGTGCTCTTCTTCAAATCCATTTGCGACTGTTTCTCGGTCGATTGAGTGCTTGGGTTAGCTGTCTTCGCGTCTTTGTCTGTTTTGCTGTTCTCGCCGCTCAAATCAGTTTTCGCGGCATATTGTGCGGACGGTACGCAAACAATTTGCATAACACTTGTGCCGTAACGGCTCGCAGTTTTAAGAAAATAAACACCTGTACTCCAATCGATTGCAGAAAACGCAGTTGGTTTTTTCTCACCTATTGTAATCGTAAACTGGCCTTTAGTGTTGGTGGACGTGTTATGCGTTTCGGAATAAACGGGATCGCCATCGATACTGCCCTGCAAAATGCTGACTGTCACCGAAATATTGGCGTTGGCTACTAAGGCGTTGTTCGCTTTGCGAACAACAGTTTGATACGAAAAGCCCTGCGGCGCCTGCGCCGGGGTCGTAATTGCGGCTACAATCAGTAGCGCAATGGTTGTAAGGATATGTTTCATATAATTTATTTTATGGAATTACAAAAGTATTGATTTTGCGGAAATTGGAAAATTGAAAAAGGCTATTTTACGGCAGCGCGCACCACACGCACCGACTGACCGTATAGGCGGAGTCGCGAGCTCGCAATCACGTCGTGCGAGTTTAAACACCCAAACCACACGTTGTTCGCGCTGTCGGCAGCCGACAACCAATAGTAGCCGACCGACCCAACGTATTCCACAAAGGAACCGCTGCGACAGCCCGCTGCAGGCAGCAAAACAGCTCCTGCCGACTCCATCTTCGACCACTCCGCCAACGTGTAATTATTCTTTTGTGCGTAATACTGATTGCCATAGCTGCTTGATGTGCCGCTATTGAACGTCAAACCTGCGGGCAGCTTCCAGTCGTCGGGCAGCAGTATCAGACCGTTCACGCCGTTGACGCACGCCACGCCTCGCTTGTCTGACGCATTCGTGCGCGTGTACAGCATATAGTCCCATTCGTCCTTCGTCAGGCAACGCCACAGGCCGGCCTTGCGGCCGCCGTTCTCTATCGCGTTGTGCACGCCCCAGTCGTACTGCGCGTTGTCGCCCGTGATGTCGTTGTTCGCACCTTGGGCATCGCTCCACGCCGGACCGTAGTCGGCTATCGTCGAGCTCATCGTGCTCATCATATACGGCTGCTTCTCATTATATCCGCTTGTGGCCCAGCCAAACAGGTCTATCCAGCCGTCGTAATTCTTACCAGTCAACTTGTTGTTGCATTTCTTTTCACCCACGTACACATTGCCACTCCATTCATCTCCTACGTAATCCCACTGGTGCTCCGCAAATCGCCATGTGCCTGTGCTGGCCTGGTATTGCAGGTTGCCCTGTGAAAACTGCACCTGCTCTGTGGCACTCACTGAAAATTTGCCTTTCAGCGTGCCATTCTCTATCTGCGACTGTATCTCGGCCGATTGACTGCTCGGGTTCGCTATCTTCGCGTCTACGTCTGTTTTACTGTACTCGCCACTCACGTTCACTTTCGTCGCTGACTTGGAGTATGGCACGCTCAGCATTTGCATGGTTGATGTGCCATATTTGGTTTCGGTTTTAAGAAAATAAACACCTGTACTCCAATCGATTGCAGAAAACGCAGTAGGATTTTTCTTACCTATTGTAATCGCAAACAGGCCTTTATGGTTGGTGGAAGTGTTATGCGTTTCGGTATAAACGGGATTGCCATCGATACTGCCCTGCAAAATGCTGACTGTCACCGAAATATTGACGTTGATTACTAAGGCGTTGTTCGCTTTGCGAACAACTGCTTGATACGAAAAACCCTGCGGCGCCTGCGCCAGGGTTGTAATTGCGGCTACAATCAGTAGCACAATGGTTGTAAGGTGTTTCATATATTATAATTTATTTGAAATTACAAATGTATTGATTTTTTGGGAAATTGGAAAATTTACAATGGAAATTTAACAATGAACAATTAATAATTAACAATTAACAATGAACAATGAATCCGCGTAAATCCGCTCAATCTGTGTCATCTGCGTTCTGAATTTTAACCACGGAACACACGAAAAACACGGAAAGATTTATCACCGAATTGAACGAATTAAAACGAAACGAATGACGCCTTGCGGCGTCGACAAAAAAAACAAATCTGCGGGAATCTGTTCAATCTCGCGTCATCTGCGTTCAAAAACGAATATATTTTGCGCATAGTTAATGTTTTTATTGTCAATAACATAATAGAAAACAGGGAAATAAAAAATGCCGTTCTCGAATGAGAACGGCATTTTTGTATTATTGCATCAGATACGTTTATGATCCCAAGAACGAGATAAGGATACCGGCTGCGACAGCAGAACCGATAACGCCGGCCACGTTCGACGACATACAGTAGTTGAGCACGTGGTTGCGCGGGTCGTATTTGAGGGCGATGTCGTTGGCCACACGCGAAGCCATAGGCACAGCAGAGAGGCCGGTAGCGCCAATGAGCGGATTGATTTTCTTCTTCGAGAAGAGGTTCATAATCTTCACGAGCATGATGCCGCCGAAGATTGAGAAACCAAATGCGAAGAAACCGCCAGTGACGATGCCGATTGTGGTCCAGTTGAGGAACGCATCGACGGTCATTGTAGCGCCTACGCAGAGGCCGAGGAATATTGTCGCAGAGTTCATTATGGCGTTCGACGCAGCATCGAAGATGCGCGACGTATTGGCGCCAATCTCTTTGATAAGGTTACCGAACATAAGCATACCAACGAGAGCAACAGCATCGGGAACGATGATGGCAACGATGGTGGTAACGGCTATCGGGAATATGATTTTGAGAGCGCGAATGTTCTTAAACTCAGTCTTCGACGGATAGAGTTTGTCCTGCTCTTTCATATTGATAGACAGTTCTTTCTTAGAGCAAGTGAGCTTCACAACCAACGGCACAATGACGGGCACGAGGGCCATGTACGAATAAGCCGCGATGGCAATCGGACCGAGCAAATGCGGAGCAAGCTTGAGTGTGGTGAAGATGGCCGTAGGGCCATCGGCGCCACCGATAATAGCCAAAGAACCAGCCTCTTGCATAGTGAAGAAGTTGCAAGCAACGAGCAATACTGCAAAGATACCGAACTGTGCGCCGGCACCGAAGATGGCGAGTTTGAGGTTGCGCAGCATAGGACCGAAGTCGGTAAGCGCGCCAACGCCCATGAAGATAATCGGCGGGAGCAGGCCCGACTTGATAAGAGCATAATAGAGGAAGTTCATAATGCCCAAATCGTGAGCGATTTGGGGCAATCCGACTTCGTAGATATTATACGGAATACCTTCGGCGTTGCACCAGAGAGAGCCGTCGGCAAGTCTGATTGCGTTGTGGTAAACCACATCGCCAACCTGCTGGTCGACAGCAGCGAGCACGCCCATACCGCCGCCCGGGAAGTTGGCGATGAGCACGCCGAATGCGATAGGTACGAGCAAGAGCGGTTCGAACTCCTTCTTTATACCGAGATAAAGCAGGAGGAACGCGAGAGCGTACATAATCAGGAACTGCGGTTGGTCGATGAGCGCCCCAAGAGCAGTCATGTCATATATTTTCTGAAATATCTCTTCCATCGTACGAATTATTTAATTTTCATCAATACGTCGTCCTCCGAAACAGACGAACCGCTTGTGAGGCAGATTTCGGTAACCACGCCGTCTTGTTCGGCTGCGATGGCGTTGAAAGTCTTCATAGCCTCAACGTAGCAGACGGTCTGGCCTTTCTTGACGGTGTCGCCCACTTTGACAGGCACGTCGCCCGAAGTTTTGACGAGGTAGAATTTGCCTTCGAGAGGTGAGAGTAGCGGATTGCCCTCGCCAGTGCCGGCGCTTGTCGCAGGCGCTTGCGCCTGCGCAGCAGCAGGTGCGGTTGATGTACCGTTGTTGGCACCAACTGTTACGTTGTATTTAACACCATTGACCTCAACCACAATAGTTTGCGGGAATTTCATCTCGCCACCTTTGTTAGCTTCGGCTTTGCGTTTAGCGAGGTCGGCTTCGAAGTCGGCTTTAGCCTTACCGCTCTTGTAAGCGCGGTATTGCTGCGGGTGCATGGCAAGTTCGAAGAGTTCCTCTTCGTCTTCGCCGAGGTCCCAGTTGTTCTCCTTCATCTCGGCACGGAACGTGTCGAGCGCATCGGGATAGTTCGACTGCGGGTCTTCGGTGTGGAACTCACGGCCTTGCTCTTTGGCTTTGGCTATGAGTTCGGGAGCGAGTTCGCCCGGCAGTTTGCCCGATTTGCCAAGCATCATATCCCAGATGTCGTCGGCAATCATCGACCAGCGCTCTTTGCCTTTCTCCATTTGCATTACGTTCATAAGCGCCATATTCTTTACATACTGGCTGAACGGTGTTACGAGGCACGGATAACCCATCTTAGGCCAAACATACTTAACCTCGTCGAAGAGCTTAATAAGTAACTGATCCTGAGTAAGTTTTGGTTTGCCGTTTTTCTCTTTCCATTTATTGAGGCTTTCGAGGTTAGTCTCGAGGTCGGTCATGAGCGAGCCCATCATACCGCCTGGCAGACCCGGACCGATGAGCAGAGAGTTCATCAGGCGGTTGCGTTTCGGAATGTAGTAACCGAGGAAGTCGTCCATCATCTCCTGTATGAGCGATCGAGCCTCCATGTAAGCCTCCATGTTGATTTCTGGCACTTTGAAGCCTGCATCTTTGAGCATTGCCTGAACGGCAATGATGTCGGCGTGGCCAGTACCCCACGAGAGCGGTTCCATGCCCGTATCAACGATGTCGCAGCCGTTTTTGCAAATCTCGAGGATAGTAGCCATCGAGAAGCCAGGGCCAGAGTGACCGTGATATTGAATGGTAATATTCGGATATTTTGTTTTGATGTTCTTAACCACTTTACCGAGCGACTCAGGACGAGCTATACCGGCCATATCTTTCAGACAGATTTCGTCGGCACCGGCTTCGATAAGAGTGTAAGCCAGATTGGTATAATACTCAACGGTGTGAAGCGGCGAGAAAGTGATGCACAAGCAGCACTGCGAAATCATGCCACCTTCGTGAGCGTAACCAATTGAAGGAATGATATTTCGGGTATCGTTGAGGCCGCAGAAAGTACGGGCGATATCGGTACCTTGAATTTTTTTAATCTTGTAGAACATTTTGCGCACATCGGCAGGCACAGGGCTCATACGCAGGCCGTTGAGAGCACGGTCGAGCATGTGGGTCTGCATTCCGGCCTCATGGAACGGTTTGGTCCACAGGCGCACAGCCTTATTGGGGTTTTCGCCGTAGAGCAAGTTTACTTGCTCGAAACCGCCACCATTGGTTTCGACGCGGGCGAAACATCCCATTTTAACAATTGCAGGGGCAACTTTAAGAAGTTGATCGACACGGGGAACATATTTTCCCGAAGATTGCCACATATCGCGAAATACGAGGCTGAACTTAATTTCCTTTGCCATAGTATTATATGTTGTTGTCTTTTTTATAATTTTTCAATTTTTTCCACTTTGCCTTTACCGCCAGTCAGTTGCTGCACTGCCAAAGCGATAGCGTTGGCGACATTGGCGTCGACAGCCGCACTCGGCGCGTTTTTCGCCACAGGCTGCTCCTCTTCGGGTGCAATTTTATTTACTAAGCGAACAAGTAATTTACCCAAGAAAATGATAATCAAGAGCACAGTGAAGACTGTAGCCAAACCTATGCACATCAGTTTCAGGGCTTCAAATACATTACCTTCCATATTGCTGTTGTACTATGTTGTTAATAATCAATTATTTACCAGTTTAAGCCTTTTTCAGCCTTAAACGGTCGCAAAATTATATATTTTTTTTGTCTTTATCAACGCAAAGTTATTTTTAATTTTTTATTCAGAAAATACACATTTTTATACAAAATAGAGTAAAGAGTAGAGTGTAAAGAGTAAAGAAGAGATGGACGTCCGTGCGTCTGTAATAAATTAAAGAGTAAAGAGTAAAGAGTAAAGCGTAAAGCGTAATTCGTAATTCGTAATTCGTAATTCGTAATTCGTAATTCGTAATTATCATTACCTTTGCACGCATGAACGACAAGTTGATAACCGACGAGACAATATGCGCCATATCGACGGCGCAAGGTATGGGCGCCATAGCGACGATACGTGTGGCGGGCCCCGACGCACTGCGTATCACCGACGCGCTGTTCTGTTCGCCCAAGGGCAAACAGCTGAGCGAGCAACGTGGCGGCACGTTTCACTTCGGCACCTTCGGTGCCGAAGGCGACGACATCGACGAGGTGGTTGTAAGCGTCTTCCGCGCCCCGCACTCTTTCACAGGCGAAGATATAGCCGAAATAACATGCCACGGGTCGACCGTCATTCAACAGCGTATCGTTCAGACACTTATAGCGCACGGCGTGCGTATGGCACGTCCGGGCGAATTCACGCAACGGGCATTCGCCAACGGCAAGATGGACCTCACACAGGCCGAAGCCGTGGCCGACCTCATAGCCTCGCAAAACGATGCAGCGCGAAAAATCGCGCTGCGACAGATGCGCGGCGGGTTCAGCAACGAGCTGAAAGAGCTTCGCGCACAGCTGATTAAGTTCAGCTCGCTACTCGAACTCGAACTCGACTTCAGCGAGGAAGATGTCGAATTTGCCAACAGGCTCGAACTCAAAGAGTTGCTGCAAAAAATAGACACCACGGTGATGCGTCTGGCCCAATCGTTCCGATTGGGCAACGCCATAAAAAACGGCATTCCCGTGGCCATAGTAGGGCCCACGAACGCCGGCAAGAGCACACTGCTCAACACACTGCTCAACGAAGAGCGAGCCATCGTGAGCGACATTCACGGCACCACACGCGACACAATTGAAGACACCATAAGTATCGACGGCGTAACATTCAGATTTATAGACACTGCCGGCCTCCGACAGACCAACGACGCCATAGAAAACATAGGTATCGGGCGGACTTACGAAAAGATTGAGAAAGCCTCAATAGTGATTCTGATGTGCGACGCCACGACCGGCAAAGACCTGTCGGTCAGACAGATACGCGAGATAGCCGGCAAGATGGATTTCGACGGGCAACGGCTTATTGTGGCTCTGAACAAGAGCGACAAAACTGGCGAGATACAGCTGTCGGCGGCTGATTTGAACGAGTTCAAATCAGTATCCGACATCGTGAGCATTTCAGCCAAAAACAAAGTCGGCATCGAAGCACTGACTACCCTGCTGACACGCGCCGCCAACCTCAAAGCCGCCGACACCGAATCGACGATAGTAACCAATGCTCGTCATTATGAGGCACTTACACGCAGTCATGAATATCTGCAGACCGTGTATCGCGGTCTGTGCGAAAATCTGTCGGGCGAGTTTGTCGCCCTCGACCTTCACGACGCCATTGACGAACTTGGCAAAATAACAGGCGAGGTAAGCTCGCAAGACGTGCTCAACAACATTTTCGCGCATTTCTGCATCGGGAAATGAGGCTATTTAGAACAAAGGGATTTTGTTTTTCAGATGAAAAACAATATATTTGTGAACGGTAAAAATCTTAAAAAACGCTGAATATGAAAGTAAAACAGGTATTTTTAGTAATGCTTTTGCTGATAACAATCCGTTCAGTGGGGCAAAACACCGAGAGCTCTATCAGAGAGTTGTACAACAACATGCTGACGCGTGTAAAAGACATGCGCGCGGGCGAATACCCGGCATCGCTTGTCGACCTGACGCTCAAACGCAACCTTAGCGGATCGGGACCGCAAGCGGTGAAACAGACCATCTGCTTTGTCGACGACTACGACTACGAAACCAGTACACAGACACTTCAGACTCAGTTTGTTACGCTGTCGTACAACTACGCTGCACGCCAGTATTACGAAGAATACCTTTACGACGAAGACGAGAACCTCGTCTTCGCATATTGCCGCCACTCGAAAGACGACATGTCAGGGATGTTCGAAGTGCGCATCTATCTCGATAAAAATGAGGTATTTACGCTACTCGTAAAAGAGAAAAAAGAGGGCGAGAAACAATACACGCAAACTTACAAAGGTTCGAAAATAACGCCGGAGTACACCGACATAGTCAACTCGCTGAAAGCGACAGGAAAAGAGAACACCGAACTTTTGAAAAATATCTATAAAACGCTGAAATAGATGAACTTATCTATTGTCGGGGCGGGCAATGTAGCTACGCACATAGCGCAAGCGGCGGCAGCGAACGGACATCGGATCGATGCTGTATACAGCCGCACCGCCGCGCATGCGCAGCGGTTGGCTGATTTGGTTGGCGCAAGGTACACCACCGACTTGTGCGGCCTTTGCCGCACAAGCGATATATACATCATTTCGGTAAGCGACAACGCGATATCCGGCATCGCCTCGCAACTAGCTGACACCGAAGTAATTGTGGCACACACATCGGGAGCTACCGACATCGACGCGCTTGCGCCGTGCCAAAGGCGCGGCGTGATATATCCGTGCCAGACGCTAACACGCACTGCTCCAATAGACTTCAAGGGCGTGCCGCTGCTCATAGAGGCATCGGACGAAGAAACACGAACAATTTTGATGGAATTTGCAAAATCATTGTCTAATTTTGTAAGCCAATCCGACTCGGTGCAACGGGCTCAGATGCACGTGGCAGCCGTGGTGGCAAGCAACTTCACCAACCGCTTGCTGACACTGGCCCACGACTATCTCAAACGGCACAATGTGCCGTTTGAAATGCTTCGGCCGCTGGTGGAACAAACAGTGAGCAAGGCATTTACGATGAATCCGTACGATGCGCAGACCGGGCCGGCACGGCGTGGCGACACCGCTACCATCGAGAGGCACTTGCAGCTCATCGACGACGAGCGTTTGCGCACGATATACGAGATGCTTAGCAATGATATAATGCAACTATATAATTGAAAATGAGGAATTTCAAAGAAGACTTAACACGTATCAAAGGCTTTGCCTTTGATGTCGACGGAGTGCTTTCGTGCCATGTGGTGCCAATGTTTCCGAACGGTGAACCCATGCGAACCGCCAATATCAAAGACGGTTACGTGATGCAGCTTGCCGTGAAGCTTGGCTATCATATAGCCATCATCACTGGCGGCCGCACCGAGGCAGTAATGACACGATACAACACTCTGGGCGTTCAGGACATATACGTCGGGCAGTCGGAGAAGACAGCCGCCTACTGCGCGTGGCGCGACAAATACGGCATGACCGACGACGAGATAATGTACATGGGCGACGACATGCCCGACCTGCCAGTGCTTCGCATGGCAGGCATGCCCGTCTGTCCGGCCGACGCAGCCGACGATGTGAAAGCCGTCTGCCGCTACATTTCGCCGTACAGAGGCGGCGAATGTTGTGTGCGCGACGTGATGGAGCAAGTGCTGCGTGCACAAGACAATTGGGGTAAAGATTTAACTTGGTGAAAATCAGAAAAATAACCATTTGATATGATTCCATTCTTCCGACTCATACGCATCGAGAATCTGCTGTTTCTGGCGATATTCCAGATACTGCTCCGCTATTGTGTGGTGCTGCCCATACTGGAAGTGAACGGCATAGAGCCAATGCTGAGCAGCACGAATTTCGTGCTGCTCGTGGTCTCGACAGTCTTTCTGGCGGCGTCGGGCAATGTAATCAACGACTACTTCGATGTGAAAGCCGACAGCATCAACCGCCCCGAGCGGGTTGTGGTGGGCAAAAGCATAGAACGCCGCAGTGTTCTGCTCATTCACGTGGCGTTCACACTGATAGGCGTTTTGTGCGGATTGTTCATCTCATTTGTCTATCGCAAAGAGACTTACGCAATTCTGTTCATAGCCATACCGGCCATATTGTGGTTCTACTCCACCCACTTCAAGAAGCAGATGCTCGTGGGCAACCTCATTGTAGCGATGCTGGTAGCCGTGAGCGCGTGTCTGGTGGTGTCGGTTGAGTTTGCGGCCATAGTGTCGCTCTCCGACCCGATGATAATCAACACTAAAGCATGCTCGTCGGCATGGTTTTACACCACAGGCATAGCATTTTTTGCTTTTCTGAGCAATCTGGCGCGCGAGATAGTGAAGGATATGGAAGACGCCGACGGCGACAAGGCTTGCGGCTGTCACACACTGCCCGTAGACATGGGCGTGAGATATTCGAAATATATAGTTGTAGCACTCGAGATTGTGCTTATCGTAGCCCTTTGGGCTACGTACGCGATAATTGATGCGGTACGCACAGTACCTTATATATCAGTGTATTACGCTGTAGCAATTACACTGCCTACGATAGCAGTTTGCGTTTATCTGCTTCGGAGCAAGACACGCCGCCAGTTCAGCACAGTAAGCACATTGTGCAAAGTCGTGATGATGCTGGGCGCGATGCTGCCACTGTTTTTTTATCTGATGAACAAGTACTATTTGAATTGAGAATTGAAAATTGACATAAATAAAAGACAAAAATGATTTCATCGTTGACCAACCATCGATCGATACGTCGGTACACCGACAAAGACATAAGCCGCGAGCTGCTCGCTGAGATACTGAAGGCAGGCATAAGGGCCTCAAACACAGGCAATATGCAATTGTACAGCGTAGTGGTTACGCGCGATGCTGCTCTCAAGCGGCAACTCGCGCCGGCGCATTTCAACCAGCCGATGATAACCAACGCGCCTGTGGTTCTGACCTTCTGCGCCGACATCAACCGGTTTGTCAAATGGTGCCGCCTGCGCAACGCCAACGTCGGGTTCGACAACGCCGAGACGCTCGTCTCGGCCATCATCGACACTTCGCTGTTTGCTCAAAACGTATGCCTCTCAGCCGAAGAACACGGACTAGGTGTATGTTACTTAGGCACAACAACTTACAACCCCGACCAAATAATTCGCGTGCTCAATTTGCCGAAAGGCGTGATGCCCATAACAACGGTTTCCGTCGGTTTCCCGGCGGAAACGCCCGAACTGACGTCGCGCTTGCCGCTCAATGCCGTCGTGCACGACGAGCAGTATCACGACTATAGCGATGCAGATATTGAAAACGCATATCTCGAAATGGAGAAAGACCCTAAAAATCAGGTTTTTATACAAGAGAACAAAAAAGAAAACCTCGCACAGGTGTTTGCCGAAGTGCGCTACGCAAAAGAGTCGAACGAACACTTCAGCCAAGTGCTTCTCGATACTCTGAAACAACAAGGAATGATATAGTAAATAATTGATAATAAAATAATTAATTAAATGAAACGAATTTTTGTATATTTATTGGCAATGCCGCTTTTGGTGGCATGCAAAACAAGAACAGAAGGTTCATTGAAAAGCGACAAAGCATTGTTCTCGGTTGGCGAGAGCATGCAAGTGACTTTCTCACAGGGTAATCTGCAATACCAGCCATCGACAAAACTATGGCGTTTTGCTGAAAAGCAAAACGAATTCATAAGCAAAGACAACGAGAAAATCAGCGATGACTACACCGGGTTCATTGACCTATTCGGCTGGGGCACAAGCGGTTGGGATAGCGGCGCAAAACAATTCAGTCCGACTTCGAGCACGATGCGCGAGAGCGACTACATGCCAGCAAACGACGCAAGCATCTCACTCACAGGCGAATATCTCAACGCCGATTGGGGTTGGTACAACAAAATAGTCAATGGCGGCAACCAAGAGCACATCTGGCGCGTGCTTACCAAAAACGAGTGGAACTACTTGATTTTCAACCGACCGAACGCCGAAAAACTTTTCGGACGAGCATCGGTAGACAACGTTCTCGGACTTGTCATTCTGCCCGACGAGTGGAAAGACCTTGAAGGCATAGCCTTCAAGCCCGCCACTATCAAATACGCCGACAACGAGTACACCGAAGCCGACTGGGCGAAGATGGAGGCTCAGGGCGCTGTGTTCCTTCCGTGTGCCGGATATCGCTATGGCACAAAGGTTTACGACGTAGAAGTTGACGTTAGCGGCAACTACTGGTCGTCGACACCCGACGATGCCGACTATGCCTACGCATTATCGTTCGACCCGGCTGAGACAAGCGCTGAAACGGCTTACGCACGTTTCAGAGGCCATGCCGTACGCCTGGTTTACGACATAAAATAATCTGTTGCAAACGACAGATTATCAAATTATTAACTAACTAAAAGCAAACTAAAGACACTAAATGAAAATTCTGCATACAAGCGACTGGCACTTAGGCCATACGCTATATGGGCACGACCGCACCGAAGAGCAAATTGCTATGCTGGAGCAGATGGTCGGCATTGTCGGGCGTGAGAAGCCCGACGTGTTTCTGCTGTGTGGCGATGTGTATCACACATCGCAACCGTCGGCAGCGGTGCAGACCATGCTCACCAAGGCATTGATGAGGATACGCGTGGCAAACCCTGCAATGGCTATAATAGCCATTGCAGGCAACCACGACAGCAGTTCGAAACACGAGATTTTCCGCGAAGCGTGGAGCGAACTCAACGTTTACACAATCGGCACGATAGACGCGGAAAATATTGATAATCATATCATTGAGATAAAAGACAAAGGCTTTGTCGTTGCCGTACCCTATTGTTTCGAACGCAATATTCCCGAAGGATTCCACCAACAGTTATTAGACGCCGTAACCACCAGAAACACAAATAATTTGCCCGTGATAATGGTAGCACACACTACAATAAGCGGCTGCGACTTCAGCGGCAACGAGAAGGGTACGGAATACACCGTTGGCGGCATCGACAGTGTAGATTTGGGCAAAATGGGACACGGCTACGACTACTTGGCACTCGGGCATATCCACCGTCCGCAATTCGTTGATAAAGAGAAACATGTGCGCTATAGCGGAACGCCATTGGCGGTCAGCTTCGACGAACGTTTTGAACACACAGTAAGTCTCGTAGAGATAAGCGCGCGAGGTCAGCAGCCCGAAGTTACGAAAGTGCCGGTGAGCAATCCGCGCAACCTGGTGAATCTGCCAGCAAATGGCGCGGAGCCGTGGGACGAGGCTTTAGCTTTGCTAAAGCGCTTCCCAAGCGATGAGCAGGCCTACATACGCCTCAATGTCGAAGTGGAAGATGTGCTGCCAACCGATGCTTTCGCCACCGCGGCCGCTCTTACGACCGACAAAAAATGCACGCTCTGCCACATCAACGCTGTGCGCAAAGCGCAACAGCAAACGCAGACGCAACGGCTTACTATTGAGGAATTTAAAGAGCAAAAACCTATCGACATAGCCAACCGCTACGCCACCGACAAAGGAATAGAGCTCGACACCGACATCCGCGCGCTGTTCGACGATGTAGTACGATTGGTAGAAAACGAAAACTGACGAAAAATGAAAATACGCAAACTCAGCATACACAATATCGCGTCGATAGAAGATGCGGTGATAGATTTCGATGCTAAACCGCTGTCGGACAGCGATGTATTTCTGATAACGGGCAAAACTGGCGCCGGCAAATCGACCATACTCGACGCCATCTGCCTTGCGCTGTTCGCGCAAGTGCCACGCTTGGCCAACACAAAAATCCAGGGCAAAACCACCGATATAGACGAAAGCGCGTCGGAACTAACAATAAAAGACCCACGTCAGATAATGCGCAGACAGGCAACAGAATCGTTCGTAAAACTCACATTCAGAGGCAATAACGACATAGAATACGAAGCAGAATGGTCGGTAGCGCGAGCACGCAACAACGCTACGGGAAAACTGCAAAAGAAGAAGTGGCAGTTGACCAATCTGCTGACGGGCATGAAACTTGAAAAAGAAGACGACATAGTCGAGGAAATGTATAGAGCCATCGGCCTCGACTTCGCCCAGTTCTGCCGCACGACGATGCTCACACAGGGCGATTTCACACGTTTTCTCAACAGCGATGACAAAGAGAAAGCCGATATACTGGAAAAAATAACCGGCGTGGACATCTACTCGAAAATTGGTGCAAAAATATTTGAACTGAGAGGCGAAGCCGAAAAAAGCTATAGCATTGTAAAACAACAACTTGGCGATATCAGAATACTCACCGATGAAGAGGTTGAAACAAAGAACAGCGAGCTGTCGGTTCTGACCGAGAAGCAGAAAGAACTTACAAAGCTGAGAGACAACAACTTAGCAAAAACAAAATGGCTGAAAGAACGCGAGACAATAGCACAACAAATTGAAACAGACAAAGTCGCGTTCGATAACGCAAGTAAACAAACTGAAACAGAAGAATTTAAGAAGAGACAAAACCTTGTAGCGCAATGGAACGCAACTATTGACGCGCGAAAACTGCTCGACACAACAGATAACGCTACAAAAACCATTGCAGAGCAGCAACAAGCTATGAATCAGCTTTTTGAGGCTTTCAAGCAAATAAAAGCAGGCACGCTGTTCCAGAAACACGCGATAGAAAACATTGAAAAAGAGATAGTTGCGCTTGAGGAATTTTTCAATTCGGAAAAAAGCAACGCAACAATTTACGAAAACAGCCAGACAATAATAGCCGAAACTGAGAAACGCGCAGAATGTAACGCAAAAATCGGTGCAGAGCGAAAAAGCATTGATACAGAGAACAATAGAATAGCAAGCGAACTCGAACCGCAAAAGAAAAACGCTGCAGAGAAATGCAAGCAGACTGCAGACAGCTTCAAAGCGAAAGTAGCTGAATATGAGCAAATTGACGAGACTTTGGCAAAAACGGGCTTGGCGCAATTGCGCCAAGCAAAAGAGGCTAACGCCAGAAAACAGAGCGAGATAAAAATAGCAATCGAACGTTTGAAAAGCATCGAAAACGAAAAGAGGCGAATAGCTGATATTCAGGCAGATATAAGCAAAAGAGAAGCCGAAATGGAACAGCTGAAAACAGAGTTTTCGGAATTAGAGCCAAAAGTAACGGCAGCTAAAGTGCGGTTCGAGACGGCAAAGGAAATGCTTGATACACAGTGCGAAAGCATCGACAAATGGGCAAAAAGCATTCGAAGCAAACTGCAAGTTGGCGACACGTGTCCCGTCTGCCGCCAGAAAATCTGCACTGATATCCCGCACGAAGACGAACTGGACAAACTTGTAGCCGAGTGCGAAGCTAAGTGCAAAGAAGCTGAAAATGAGTACAATGCGCTCGTTGAGAAGCGAAACAAGCAAAAGACAGACATAGAGTTGCGCGAAGCGCAACTCGCTAAAGACAAGCAACTTGCAGCAAACGACAAGACGCTCGCAGTGCTGACCCAGTCGGCGTTGGAGGCGTGCGCGCCATGCGGCATTGCAAACATTGGCAATGAAACCGCAAACGAGCTGAATAAAATAGCAAAACAGATTGAAACTGAGACAGATAGCCTAAACCAGAAAATACTTGAAGGCGAAAAACTGGAAACGAAGGCAAAAGAGACGCAAAAAGAGATTAATGCGCTGAGAATCAGTGCAGAAAAAGCCAAAGAGGAATTCGACAGCATAGAGAAACAGATTTCGGAAAGCAAGCAGAAAATAGCATTCAGCCAGAAAAACATCGGCACGGCGGAGGGCGAGTCGGCCGCCGCCGGCAGCCGACTCGCGCAACTCATAAGCAACGAGGCGTGGCTAAATGAATGCAACAACGCGCCACAACAATTCATAACCAACTTAAAGTCAAGAACTTCGATTTACAACACGAAGCTCAAACAGTTCGACGACAAAAAGGCGGAAAAGGATAAAATGGCGAGCGAAAACAGCCACGTGATAGAAACGATGACGGCTGTTGCGGCGCTTATGCCGCAATGGCGCGACACGCCTGTAACAGAAGCCACTTCGGCAGAACAATTGTTGGCGAAAGCCAACAATCTGCGCGCACAAGTACAATCGACTAAAGACCAGGCAGTTGCAGCCGAAAGCAACAGAGCAAAAGCACAAAAAGAATTGCAAGAATACCTGTCGGTTCACACCGACATCGATTATGCGACGCTTCAGCAGCTCAACACCTACAAATCGGGACAGATAAGTGAAACGAGCAAGGCTATTGAGCTGATAACAAATGAAATAAACGACCGACGCGCCAGATTGAGCCAACTGCGCTCACAATACGAAAAGCATCTGGCCGAACGCACCGACATAACCGACTCTGACACAATAGCTTCGCTAAGCGAAGCTATACAAACACTTGAAAATGAACAGAGTATAGTGGAAGAACAAAAAACGGCAGTAATGTCTGCATTGAAGCAAAACAACGATAACAAACAGAAATTCAGCGAATTACAAGCCAAGAAAGAGCAAAAAGAAGAGACATACAGAAAGTGGGACCGGCTGAACCAACTCTTTGGCAGCGCCAACGGCGACAAATTCCGCCGCATAGCGCTGAGTTACGTGCTTGCCGACCTCATCCGCTCGGCAAACAAATACATGTACACACTGACCGACCGCTACACACTTCACGTAGAGCCTGGCACGTACATAATATGCATCGAAGATGCATATCAGGGTTGTAGCCGCCGCGTGGTGAGCACCATATCGGGTGGCGAGAGCTTCCTTGTGTCGCTCTCTTTGGCGCTGGCACTGAGCGACATAGGCGACCGACTGGCCGTCGATACGCTCTTCATCGACGAAGGCTTCGGCACGTTGAGCGGCGAGCCGCTTCAAAACGCTGTGAACACACTGCGCTCGCTACACAGCAAGGCTGGCAGAAAAGTGGGCATCATAAGCCATGTAGAAGAGCTCAAAGAACGCATTCAGGTGCAAATACAAGTTGACCAAGAAGGCAACAGTTCGAGCAGCAAGGTAAGCGTAATCGGCTGAGTATCAGTGTGAGGAAAGATTAAAGTGTAAAGAGTAAAGAGTAAAGAGTAAAGAGTAAAGTGTGAAGCGTGAAGTGTGAAGTATAAAGAAGCGAAGCCTTCATCTTCTGATGAAGGCTTTGTTTCTTATAATCCTCTGCTTCAGCACATTAGCACAAAGCAGGCATGAATTTAGCGAACAGGTACAATCCTGACGCACTGGCTTTTACCTCATGACCGACATTTGCGTAAATCACAGAAATGGTTCCTGGTTTGTAATCTATTGATTTTCCATCGTTTGTACAAACGCCCGAACCTTCTACAACTTCATGTGTCTCGAGCTGTGTGGCATGAACGTGCTGACCGATAGTGCAATTAGGGTCAATTCGCACCAAATGATAGCTAAAACGACCGTCGGTATCGGCAGCGGTAACGATGTGTTTAAGGGCTACGCCCTTAAACACTGGATGCTCATTCCACTGTAAATCAGCGAATTTGATGCATCTGTCGGGCAGCGAAAGCTGCCCGTTGTCGAACTGATTGAATGTATCCATTTTTGTATTGTTTTTTATTACGACACAAAAATATGGTTCAACAAAGACGCACAATTGTAAAAAATTGCGGAATAGCTTGTATGTCTGATTTTTTATTTATTTATTTGCAATTGTTTATCGATAGATGAACTAAAATAGAAATAAAGAAGCGTTTGCTTTCGCTCTTAACGGTAGAAAAATTCGGAACTTTTCAAAACCAAACAACAAGAGCGTTGCAAGATGTTTCCGCGCTATAGCGTGGAGTTACTATCTGCATACTTGTTGTTATATTAGGTCTTCCGAATACCTATCTACCGTTGAGTGTGCGGCAGTAGCCTCACGCTTTTGTTTTATATTGTTTTTCCATTTGAGGCTTGATGGGGAAAGGAGAAAAATCTATAAAAAAACAATTTTTATTCTTTTTAAGTATTTATCACGACACTGAGAATACTAACGAAACAGGCGCCACATCGATGGCATATTGCTGACATTCAATTATTAACCTAAAAAATAAAATTATGAAAAAGTTATTATTAATAGTGTTTGCCGCTTGCTTGGTTTTAGGATGCGACAAGACTCCGCTTACTTTAGAGAAGAAAGCAGAACAACAATTTGCTGAATACGTTAAACAACATCCTAACACAACGTCATCAGATTCAAGAATTGTTTATAAAACTGATTCAATATGTATCTTGCACTTTGTCTTATCCGATAATAAAAAATCAGACAGCATTGAATACATATACTATGTTGAAAATGACAGTATTGCTTATGATACTTATTTTAGTCTAAGCGATAAGGAAAGCGTATATGCTGATGAAGAGACAATGAACAACATTATTCAAGGTACATTTTGCTCAGGTTTAGACTACAGATCCGCAATCAAACAAAGGATAATAACGCAACTTAATGAAACGGGTAAAGTTATAGGTAAAACTAACTTGTCCGTTAAACTGAATCCTCTTATAAAAACGGGAGATTGGGTGTTAAAGCTTAAAGAAAACGAATTTCATGAGAAAACTGAGGAAACATACTTAACGCTCGTTGGAACTGGTAATTTTTCTAACTCGGCGACCACTGGTAGAGATTTGTCTGTTATATTATTTGTAACGAAAAAATCTATTTCCTTGCGCTTAGTAGAATACAACAATCACGTTGTGAAAGACAAAGAGTTTTATTCATTTAACATAAAAGATTCACAAGAAAAAATAACTACTTTTTCATTACTGAATGACGAGTCAGGTTATTTATGGTTCTCTGATTATGATGGTGATAAGAAAAACATGACCGAAATACTTGAAAAAGAAGGTATTATTCACTGTAGTGGTAGACGCGAATACTCTTCTTTATATAGCAACTATGTTTTTACTTTTAATCTGGATGGCTATAATGAAGCTGTTAAGTATTTGAAATAGTATAAATTGTTTATTGAGAAAGAAGCCATATCGATAATATCCGATATGGCTTCTTTTTTATCTATAATCAACAACTTAACGAGTTGACAGATAATGAATCTATGTCAGAAATCACGGTTAGATTTCTCGTAGTCGGAAGGCGTAGTGCCCACAATACGTTCGAAGCATTTATTGAAATGGCTTGAATCGTAAAAGCCATTGTCGATGGCTGCATCTATCAATCTATTTCCTTCATTTATAGCCTTTTGAGCATTGCGCACCCTGACCTGAATAAGAAATTGGTGGGGCGTAAGCCCCACCGACGCTTTGAACTTGCGAATAAGATGATACTTGCTCACATACACCTCCGACGACAACTCGTTGAGCGAGAACTCATCGGTCGAGTGGTTTACGATTGTATCGGCAATACGCTGAATATCAGCAGGTAACACATAATGTTCATCGCTGATTGTTTGAGAGATTAAACTCACCGCATCGATGAGTTTTTCTTTTATGGCAACCGACAAACTATACTTTTCAAAGACTTCAACAAGCTTTGAATCAACAAGTTTGCAAACCATGTCGGTATCATTCTCAGCAAACAGTTCTTTCCTAACGCAAAGCGATAGCAATTGCGAATCACAGTCAATTGTCACAGAATGAGGCATATAAGGGCGGACGATGAACACATCGCCCGCCATAACTCTGAGATTGACATTGTTGTAATACAGAAGCGCACTCCCTTTCAAAACTACAGAAACCACATAATGGCTGGTGTGGTTGTGCAGCTGAAAATCTTTTGTAACATTCTCTGTTACAACTACTTCAATATTTCTATCTTTCGAGATGAAATACTGCATGACATCAGTGTTTGCTCAGGAAACGTTCGACATCGAGTGCGGCTTTGCAGCCGGAACCGGCTGCAACGACCGCCTGCCGGTATATCGGGTCGGCACAATCACCACAGGCGAAAACACCTTCGATATTGGTCTCGGTCGAAAGGCCGTCGGTGATAATATAGCCGTTGTCGTCGCAATCGACCTGAGAGGCAAAGAGTTCGGTCTGCGGCACGCGGCCTATGGCCGCGAAATAGCCGCTGACAGGCAGCGAAAGCTCTTTCTCGTCGGCAGTGCCCATGCGGTATTTGAGCGTAACACCCTCCACCCCATCGGTGCCAACTATCTCTGTAACATTGTGTTCGAACAGAATTTCGATGTTTTCGGCATCGCGCAGACGCTGTTGCAGAACCTCAGAGGCGCGCAAGTAATTCTTACGCACCGCAAGGTAAACCTTGCGGCACATCTGGCTCAGATAGAGCGCATCAGAGGCGGCAGTATCGCCACCGCCAACCACAATGACATCCTTTCCGCGATAGAAAAAGCCGTCGCACACGGCGCAAGCCGAGACACCCATGCCCATGAACTTTTTCTCGGACGGAAGTCCGAGATATTTGGCCGTAGCGCCAGTCGCAATTATCACAGTATCAGCCGAATACGATTGTCCACCATCAGTTCCGACAGCAAACGGACGTTTGCTGAAATCGGCGCTTGTGACGGTTTCGGCAACGATCTCTGCGCCAAAGCGTTGCGCCTGCTGGCGCATTAAATCGGTAAGCTCAAAGCCCGACACCGGATTGGGGAAACCCGGGTAATTCTCTATCTCATTGGTAGTTGTGAGTTGTCCGCCTTGCATAGGACCGGCTAACAAAACGGGTTTAAAACCGGCGCGCGAGGCATAAATAGCAGCAGTATAACCTGCTGGTCCAGAGCCTATTATAAGGCATTTTGTACTTTTCATCTGAAAATGGTTATTTAAATGGTTAAAAATGGTATTGTGTAATATAATTATTTTTCGAATGGATATTTGAGTCCCCAATCGGCTCTGATAGAGTCCATTAGCGAGCAAAGAATCTTCGACATGCTATGCGGATGCACAGCCGATTCGGTTTCGCCACGCAATATACATTGCGTGGCAGCGCGCATCTCGTATTCGTAGCCGTTGACATCGAACGGCATATCGATTTTCTCGGCCAAGCGATACTCGTTCCCATCGGCAGTAAACAACTGAACCTCAGCATATTCGGTCATAAAGAAGTTCTTCACGAAAATAAAGCCCTTCTCGCCATAGATGATAGCATTGTGCGTATCGACCACAGTAGGCTGATTGACAGCGCTTTGGAACGACGCAGTGATACCGTTGTCGAACAGCAGATTGACGCTGTTCCACATATCGACGCCTTTTTCGATACGCGCTAACGAATTGTATTTCACAACGTTAGTCGATTGCGCCATCATCATTGAGAAATAGATGTTGTAGATGCCTAAATCGAGCAGCGCACCGCCGGCTTGGTCGGGGTCGAAGAAGCGGCTGTGAGGTGCGTATGGGAAGCGGTTGCAGAAACGCGAACCGATATTTTTCACATCGCCTATTACGCCAGCGCCAATGCGCTGACGCACAGCATTTAAGCACGGGTTGAAAGCCGACCACATTGCCTCCATGAAAAATAGATTTTGCCTACGCGCAAAATCGAGCATATCGGTCAGCTGAGCCATGTTGCAACCAGCTGGTTTTTCGCACAATACGTGTTTTCCGTGCTGCAGTGCCTGCACCACGACATCGTGGTGGAACGGGTGCGGATTCGACACGTAGACAGCATCGACATTCGGGTCGTTAAAAAGCTCTTCGTAACTGCCGTACGCCTTCTGGAAATTCCACTTTTGAGCGAACGCGCTTGCGCGTTCGATGTTGCGCGATGCTATAGCATAAGCGCAAATGCTTTTGTCGGTACGGCCCGAGGCGGAAATCGCCTCGGCCATTTTGTTGGCTATGTTTCCGGGCGCCACAATGGCCCAATTGACTTGTGTTTTCATCTTGTTGTATTTTTTACAAAAATGCGAAGAATCGGCATAAATCCAAACAAAATATGACCAAAAATAAACTCACGCGTGTTTTTCTTTACACAATCAACTAAAATTTAGCATTTTAACGCCATGAATTCAAAAACTATATGCGAAACGATATAAAATGAGTTTTTACCGAAAAAATATATTAGAAATGATATAAAATGGTAGTTTTTATGTATATTTGCATTCGAAATAATATAATTTTGCATGAAAAAGACAGAATTATCGGTGGTAGTAAAGACATTGCGCAAGGAAAACGGCCTTACGCAAGAAGACCTTGCCATGAAGTCGGGCGTGGGTCTGTGCTTTGTACGAAAATTGGAGCAAGGGAAACCGTCGCTGCGGATGGACAAAGTGAACCAACTCCTCGACTTATTTAATTATGAACTGACAGCCACGAGAAAGCCATGAGACAAGCAGAAATATACAGGAAAGACGTACTTGCCGGCATGCTTACGGAAGATGGCGGTGAATACCGATTCGGTTACGAGAAATCGTACCTCGACCGCGCTGACGCATCGCCGATAAGCCTTACACTGCCCTTACAGGAAGCGGTTTTTGTAAGCCCAGTTCTTTTCCCGTTTTTCGACGGTTTGATTCCAGAAGGCTGGCTGCTTGATGTTGCGCTGCGCAACAGCGACATAAGTATTTTGGACCGCATGTCGCTCCTTCTTCTGTGCTGCAAGGAGTGCATAGGCTCTGTTAGCGTAGTACCTGTCAACAACGGAGGAGATGAATAATGTGTAAGTGTTTGTATTGCTACAAAGAGTTGGAAGAAGGCCAAAAAGACTTCCATCCACAATGCTCAAAAGCGTTTTTCGGTGTGCGTGAAGCGCCATCGCTTGAATACCGTCACGATGAGCTTGACAAGTTGGCGGCTCAAATCATTCGGGCACAAACTTCACTAACAGGCGTACAGCCTAAACTGTCGCTGAACCTCAACAAACACGAAGGGACAAACCGACTGACAATAGTGGGTTTATGGGGCAATTATATTTTCAAACCTCAAACTGAGCACTACCAGCAACTGCCTGAAAATGAAGATTTAACAATGCACCTTGCGGAAGCAGCAAAAATAAGTGTCGTTCCGCACAGTTTGATTCGCATGGCAGACGGGAAACTCGGATATATCACCCGCCGCATCGACCGCGCTCAGAATGGCGAGAAGATAGACATGGAGGACATGTGCCAACTGACATTACACCCTACAGAGTACAAATACAAAGGG
The DNA here is from genome assembly GCA_017960905.1 of Bacteroidales bacterium. Classification (GTDB taxonomy): domain Bacteria; phylum Bacteroidota; class Bacteroidia; order Bacteroidales; family Marinilabiliaceae; genus W3P20-009. Next base: position 64,487 of record JAGCYH010000038.1, on the reverse strand, counting down.
TCGCATGAGCAGATAGCCAAGGTCATAACACAGCATTGCAACATGCCAAAACTCGACCTTACAAACTACATGCAACTGCTGCTATTTTGCTTTGTAACAGGCGACAACGACATGCACTTGAAGAACTTTTCGCTCTACAAGCCAGGCGAAAACTATCAGCTTGCGCCTGCGTACGACCTAATCAACGTTTCGATTGCAAATCCGAAGGATAGTGACGATTTGGCGCTCCCGCTTGCGGAGCGCAAATCGAAGCTTCAGCTGAAAGACTTTCTGAAAGCCGCAGAAACAATGGGATTAGAAGAAATAGTTGTACGACGCCTGACAGAAAACATGAGAAAAGCTATTCCAAAATGGAAATCACTGATACAGAGCTCGTTCCTCAACGACGAGATGAAAGACAAATATGAGCAACTCATTGAATCAAGATTCGACCGTCTCAACGAATAACTATATTTGCGCGGTTTAAGAACGAGCGGAAAAAATGTTTTTTTTTGTAAAAAAAAGAAGAATAAAAGAAAAAAAAAGAGTTATTTTGCAAATGATTTGGATACGGAAATATGGAGACTACAAACGAGCAACACCCGACGCGGTTTTTCAAATACTGTCCGCATTGCGGAAGCGGTAATTTCAAGGCTGTGTCGAACAAGGAGATGCGGTGTGGCGCGTGTGGTTTCGACTATTTCAGCAATTCGGCGGCGGCCGTGGCGGCAATAATACATGCGCCCGACGGGCGCATAATGCTCACGCGGCGAGCTGTGGAACCATGGCGTGGCACGCTCGACCTGCCGGGAGGCTTTGTAGACCCCGACGAGACGGCCGAAGAGGCGCTACGGCGCGAACTGCGCGAAGAACTTGGCGCCGAGATAGAGACTTGCGAATACTTCACATCGACACACAACCGATACATGTACAGCGGTTGTAGCGTGGCTACAACCGACCTGGCATTCATCTGCACGATAACCGATTACGAAAAACTTACCGCCAACGACGACATCGGAGATTTTGCTTGGTACGAAACATCTGAAATAGAGTTGGATAACATTGCATCGCCGTCGATACGCGAGATTGTCGGCCGATACATACAAAAAAAGGCATCATGCGGATAAAGGCATTCAATATACTACGTAAGTTATTGATTATCGTATTGTTGACACAATGCGGAATATACACATACGCCTACGACACAAACGACCCGAGAGAGTATCTGCAGTCGGAAACGCCTTATTTTGAGCACATTAACACTAGTCTGAATTCTAATGTATGCCGTGTGATGCTCGAAGACCAAGACGGCTACATCTGGATTGGCACACGCAACGGAATCTCGAGGTACGATGGCATAACGATACAGAACATTTTTGTAGGTAAAAGCAAAAACAAATACGAGTACGACACGCAATCGCTCTGCGAAGACACGGTCAACAACTGCATCTGGACGTACTTCAACAACAAAAACTGTCTGCTCAAGATTGACAAAGAAACGCTCACGAGCGAATACATCGAAGTAGAATTCGGGAAGAAAGAATCGAGAGACCTCATCTCGTCGATGATGTCGTACAACGACACGTTGCTGCTGCTTACCTCCTCGTCGGAGGGACTGCTGTTTTGCGACAAGCGCACGGGCGCCACTTGCGGTTCGTTCTTCAACGAGAAACCTTCGGTGCGCGAGATTGTAGAGACACCGCACAACGTGCTGATAATCAACAATCAGGGCATATACAAACTTATCGGTCGTACTACCGATAAGCCAACACTGGAACAATTTGACATACAGACCGAAGGCGTCATACGTAACGTTGATTCGCCTGACGACACAACGATAGTATTCACCGCCTCATCGCAGATGAGCCGGCAGTACAACCTTTACAAATACAACACCCTGACTCACGTAACAACCAAGCTCATAACAATAAAGCGCGAGACGATAACCCGCACACTGCCAAACGACATAACATGCTGTGCCGACGGCATTTGGATATCGTCGTCGAGCGGAGTGCTGTTCTACCGATACAAAAACTGCCGTTTGTACGACTTCAACACGCGCAACTCGTACCTGCCCGAGAACAATGTGATGTGCAGCCTGCGATGCCGCAACCAACCCGTTGTATTCTTCGGTTCAGCCGATGGCATCATAAAAACCGATTACTACGCAAGCAAATTCAACATTGTCGACTTCCGCCACGCGTCCGACTCGCGCTCGTGCAACATGTTCATGATACACAAGGACAAATTCGGCGGCTACTGGTCGTGGTGCGTCGACGGGCTTTACTACAAAGCGCCGGGCGAATACGTGTTCCACCACAAGAGCATCGACCCGGTCATCGACGGACAGTCGATGCTGGCGATGGCCGAAGACACTGCACGCAACACAGTGTATATCAGCTGTTTGTATCACGTCATCGAATATAATCTGCTTACCCACAAATACCGTTTCATCTACGAGAACACAGCATCGAGCTATCCGCAGAAGGTGTTCGGCGACGGGCATATAAACATGAATCAGACGAGCTTCAACAACCTCAAAGTGCTCCCCAACGGCACCATGGTATGCAGTCTGCGCAACCATCTGCTCTTCTATTCACCGCAGAACAACAAATATTCGGCGAAAGTTTTCGCCGACAGTATGGCAGTACGCAGCATCGACAGCGAGGCCGACTCGATAATCTGGTTTGCCAGCAACAATAGCATTTCGTCGTATAACCTTAAAACACAAGAGATTAACACACACCAAATCTACATTTCGAAAAAGGCGTCGATAAACAACATACGAGTAATTTACCGAGAGGGCCAGAAAGAGCTATGGATAGCCACTCGACTGAACGGCCTGTACTACTATCTGCCATCGAAGGACAAGCTCTCGCACATTGAATACAGCAGCTATCTCTACAACGAGATATACAGTCTGGAGGTCGACAAGCTCAAAAACGTTTGGGCAGCAAGCTCCGACGGCATTGTGTGCATCAACAACACCACAGGCACCGTGTACGAATACGGCAGCGAGACCAACGCACTGTGCCAGACGTTCAACAACCGCACGTCGTGCGTGGGCTGGAACGGCGAGGTGCTTATGGGCGGCGTGAACTATTTCGTTGAGTTCAAAGGCGAAATATTCCCCGAAAACAACTACTACCCTTCGCCGATTGTAACTTCGTACAAATTCCTCAACTCGACCACAAACAGCTTCGACAGCTACACCAACTACGAGTATTTCAACGCCAAAGACACGATACGGATACCGAAAGGTATCCGCTCTATACAACTGACTATCAGAGTGTTGAACTACAGCAACTCGCAAAACAACCGCATTCAGTGGCGCATGCCCGACACCGACGCCACTTGGAGCGATGTGTCGACCACGTCGCCGCTCATATTCTCAAACCTGTCGAAAGGTCTGCACAAGATAGAGCTGCGGTCGATAAACAGCAAAAACATGCCCGAAGAGGCCGTCACGACTTTATTTTTCGACAAATCGGTATATTTCTACGAAGACACTCTGTTTCACGTCTTTATAATCATCTGCGTGATATGTATCGTGGTGGCGTCGGTTTACATCAAATCGCGCATCGAGTCGAAGCGGCGTCGGCGACTCGAGATGGAAGTTGAGCGCCAGGCCGGCGACATTCGCCGGTCGAACCAGAAACTCATAAAGAACCAGAAAGTCATTGAGCGACAGAACATTGAGCTTACGCAAATACGCAAAAACCTCGAGAAACAGGTGGCTGAGCGCACCGCCGACTTGGAGATTGCGAAGCAGAAAGCCGAGGAGAGCAGCAAGCTGAAATCGGCATTCCTGGCCAACCTGTCGCACGAAGTGCGCACACCGATGAACTGCATCGTTGGTTTTGCGAAACTCTTGGGCGACCCGACCTGCTCGAAAGAAGAGCAAACCGAATTCGTGCATCTGATACAAGAGAGCAGCACAAGCTTGCTTGTGCTGATAGGCGACCTTCTCGACGTGTCGCGCATCGAGTCGGGACAGTTGCGCGTCAACAAACGTTACTTCAACATTTACAACGAGATAAACGACGCCTACCGCATTCTTTTTGTTGAAAAAAAGAACCCGAATGTCGATTTCATGCTCGAGATTGACCCGAATCTCTACAACGCGTCGATCTACAGCGATAAAGACCGCGTACGCCAAATTTTGATAAACATCTGCTACAACGCATTCAAATTCACCGACAAAGGGCACGTGATGATTTCGGCTCACATAGTCGACAGCGAAGGCATTCTGAAATCGGCCTATCCGGCCACGTTCCCCGAGCCCGACAGCGACAAACGCTACTTGCTTGTAAGCATTGAGGACACAGGCATTGGCATTGCCAAAGAAAACCTCAACGTGATTTTCGAGCCGTTCCGCAAAATAAACAACAACCGCACACTCTATCCCGGCCTCGGACTGGGACTTAACATTGTCAAAAACCTTGTAATGATACTCGACGGACAGGTTTGGGTTACGTCGGAAGTCGGACAAGGCACGACATTCTATTTCTATCTACCTTTCACCGACGAAGAATAATGTACATCGCGCATCAGATAAAACAGCAGCTAAAGCACACATTCAAAGCGCAATACTGGCGCGGATTCGGTGTTCACAGCCCGTTTGTATATCACTTAGTGAGACACGTCATCACCACACGCCAGCGCGACAAGGATTTGCGGCGCGAAGCGCGCAAATACCGCCGACAGCTTGAATCCGACCCGCGCGTAATCGACATCGTCGATTACGGCACGGGGCACGACCGCAGCCGCTCTGTGGCCGACATTGCCCGCGCAGCTTCGGTAAATGAAAAATACGGACTTATGCTTGCGCGAATTATTGCCGAATACAAACCAAAAAAGATTATCGAACTCGGTACTTCGCTTGGTATCAGCACTTTCTATTTGGCAAAAAGAACACAAACCGTAATCGACACGATAGAAGGCTGTCCGTCTTGCGCACAACGTGCGCAAGAACAACTGTCGCTGTTTGGCGTGCCTAACGTGCGTTCGCACGTCGGCACGTTCGATGCAGTTCTACCCTCGTTACTTACTGACAATGAGGAAGATATCTTCGTTTTCATCGATGGCAACCACACCTACGAAGCCACCATGCGGTACTTCGACCTCATAGCGCGACACATCAGCGGCAGAGCCATCTTGGTGTTCGACGACATACACTGGTCGCCTAGCATGACACAGGCTTGGGACGCCATCGTGGCCGACCCGCGCGTGATGACAGCCGTGGAACTGCGGAAAATGGGCTTGGCCATTTTCCGTCAGGGTTGCCAAAAAGAATATTACAGACTTAGATGGTGATTTAGGCCACTACCCTTTTTTGCGCCACACCGTCCGGGCGAAGCAATGCTCCACAGCACCGTCGGGCGACATAAGCTTATGCCATATAACAGTCTGACCATCAACATCTTCGGTCTTAAGGAAAGCGACCACAGTCGAGTCGGGCATTATCTCGTGCTCATATACAATCTCTGCCTCGCAGAGATTGTTGGCAGTGAGGAAACCGAAATCGAGCGAATTTGTAATCATCTGAATATAAGACGCTTGCGTTACATGGCCATTAAAGTCAATGTTGTCGAACGTGGCGCAAAAGCGCCGCGTTTCGACCATATCGGCGGGTAAATGCTTGTTTTCTATGTAGTTATGCGGCATATCGTCGGGCATCGAAAGAGTTTTGTTAATCTCTATGAGCCTTTCTATCGGGCGCACCGGTCGGCGGCGCTCTATGTCGATAATCATCCAGTCGGAGTTGGCTTTGATGAGCTCTTCGCGCGTGTCTGCTACCGCCACGCGGTAGCAGCGCAAGGCAAACAGGCGGTTGACACCAGCCGGATGTGTCAGTATTTCAACGCGTTCGCCGAGGTGCGGCATTCGGTTTATTATGATGTGCATTCGGTGCAACATCCATGTGAGTCCTTGTTTTTTGAGAGTCGCTACATCGATACCAAGATTTATTGTGTGACATTGCGCTATGTCGGAAAAAATATCGCACAGCAGGCGTGGCGTTATTTCGCCGTTGTAGTTCGTCTGATGAATATCAACATTCATCTGACGTCTTAGTTCTGTTTCAATCATTTTTTAGCTTTATTTTTGCTTATAGTTTTTGGTTGGTATTTCTTTTTCAAGTCGGCAACCCACTTAGCTTCAGTGCGTTGCTGAAGGTCTGATATCAATTGTCCTTTTATCTGTTCGAACGGAATCGGCTCGCCATTGGTCGTTTTGCCGTCGAGCACTACATAGTCCGACTGGATATTTGGCCAGATGATGTCGTCGTATATTCCGCCCTGCGTCTGATGACCGCTAACGGTTTTGAAAAGCTTTTTGCCATTAGGCTTTATCTTGTTGTTTTTCAGCTGTTTGGCAAGCTCTTTTGCGGTTTTTGTATCGTTGCAGAAATATATGTTGCCGTCGAACGTGCCGCCCGACGAGTAGCGGGCTTTGTTGGCGTTGTAAAGTTCGGCGAGCTCTGTCGAGTCGATATCTGTTTCGTTCCAAATGGTTTTCTGGTTTATCTCGAATACAAGCAAGCCATCGTAATACTCCTGCATGGTGTAGCGGAATGCCGGATATTTCTGTGCCAGATGGTTTTTCTCATATTTGAGTATTTCTTCGACCGCATAGCGGTCGAAGTTCTCCGATGGCGTTGCGGCGTGGTTCCAAACGCGCAGCCGTCGTGCGAGCAGTTCGGTTGTGAGCTGTCCGTCGGTGCCGAAAGTAGCAAGCGGCGTTGTTATCTCATTGAGCTTGCGCGATTTAGTAGTGTCGGGCTCGTTGCTCAATATTATCGTCTCAATCTGGCTGCGCACGTCGGCGTTCCAGTTGAGCCCGTACTCTTTCATCAGTTGGTGGGCTTTTGTCTTGCGGCCTATCTGCGCTATCGGGTGTCCGCCGCGCATTGCCCTGTCGATGAGCGAATTAACCTCGCGCTCGGAACGTTTATCGCGTTTGTCGATGCGCTTTATGATGTGCATTCCGAAAGGCGAACGGAACGGCTTGCTTACCTGGCCGTTCTGCTCGAGCGCAAACGCCACCGACGAGAACTCCTCGATTATTTGGTTGGCCGCAAACCATTGCATCTCGCCGCCGTTGACTGCCGACTGGCGGTCGTCGGAAAAACGGCGGGCAAGGTCGCCGAAGTCGTCGCCTTGCAGTATGCGGTTGTATATGCTATCTGTCTGTTTCTCAATCTTTTCTATCGCTTCTTTCGATGCGTTACGTGGTATTTGCTTCATTATATGCGCCACATGCACTTCGCCCGAGAACGGACGGCGGTCGTGCACTTTCAGAAAATGATAGCCAAATTGCGTGCGGAAAATATCCGACACTTTGCCGACTGGCGTGTTATAAGCTGCGTCTTCGAACGGTGTAACCATCTGAAGAGCAGAGAAATAGCCAAGCCTGCCTTGATTGTTGGCCACCGAAGGGTCGTCGGAACACTGCATGGCCACAGTTTCGAACGTTTCGCCGTCGATTATTCGGCGGCGGGCGTCGGCAATGCGCAAATAGGCGTTGAGCGTGTCTTCGGGCGTAGCGTTTTCGTCTAAGCGCACCAGTATGTGGCTGGCGTCAATCTCTTCATCGAAGCGGGCTTTCAGCTCTGCCTTCGCCACGTTAACTGCATTTGTATCAGTTAGATACGGCTTTGCAATCTCGTTAAGATAATGCTCGCAGTCGTCTTTGTATTCTTTGGTAGTGTCGAGGCCGAGCGCAATGGCTTCGGCCACTTTGAGCTTGTAGTTCACAAACAAGTCGTAGTATTCGTTTCGCGGCAGGGCAACCTGCGCGACATCATTATTTTTTTTATAAATGAATTCGAACTCTTCGAGCGAGGTGGTTTTGTTGCCAATTTTGAGCAAAGGCGTCTCTTTTTGGGCGTTTGTCAGAGTACAGGCGCCCAGCAACATAAAGCAAATCAACAGTTTAGTGTACATAATGCTTGTTTTTGGTTTGCAAATGTATTACGATAATACAAATATACATATTTTTTAACGAATTTGTTTTTACTTTGTTTACTTCTTCAATTGGTTGAATTTCGTTATTTTTGCAAAAAATTATTTTGTATGGATTTTTTATCTGAATTACAGTTCTCCGGCCTCCTTCTCGGCCTGCTTACTTTCCTTACCATTGGTGTGTTTCACCCGATAGTGATAAAGGCCGAATATTACTTCGGTGTCAAATGCTGGTGGGCGTTTCTGCTGGCTGCCATCGTATTCGGAATAATCTCTGTATCAGTTAGTTCGCTATTCATTTCATCACTTTTGGGAGTGTTGGCTTTTTCGTGTCTGTGGTCGATAATAGAAGTTTTCGAGCAACGCAACAGAGTGCGCAAAGGCTGGTTTCCGAAAAATCCTAAACGAACTGATTATTAGTTTTTAAAGAAAAATGTGTAACTTAGCGCGATTTTTGTTTTGAAAATGAGCGTGTAATTGTAGCCACACTTTTTTTTTTAAAATATACGAAAATGTCAGTAAACAGATATCTAAAGTTCTTTATAATAGCGGCTTCGGCTGTATTTGTCGAGGCAAATGCGCAAACAGCAGCATTGAAAAATGCGATGTCGCATTTTTCAAACGGCAAATATCAGCTCGTCGTCGACGACCTTACCGAAACCCTGGCCCGCAACGACCGCGACGTGAAAGCCAACTACTACATGGGCGCGGCTTACGCGTGCCTCAACCAGAATCTTTCAGAGAGCATCCGAAGGCTCAAATTCGCCCAACTGAAAGGCGTCTTGGGCGAGTCGTATTTCTACCTCGGACGTGCATACCAACTCAACTACGAGTACGAACTGGCAGTGCAGACTTTTGACAAATTTCTGAAAACTGCTAAAAATCAGCGACTTATACAACTCGCTAACAAATACCGCCAGGAGTGCGAGAACTCGGTGCAACACGCCAGCAAAATATACAACGTACGCGTAATCAGCAAGTTCCGCACTTCACCCGACAGTCTGCTCTTTGCTTACAAGCCCTCGCGCGAAGTGGGACAGATACAGCGCAACCGCGACTTCTTTGAGTCCGACATCGACCCCAATGGCATTCTTTACCGCACCGAACGTGGCGACGCCGTTTATTTTTCGCTGCCCGACGGCAGCGAAAAACAACGACTCTACAAAATAGAGCGCCTGCTCGACGGCTGGGGCGACATGACGCCTCTCGCCGGACTTGAGTCCGACGGCAACGACCAGATGCCGATTATGATGACCGACGGCTCCACCATTTACTTCGCGAGCGACAGGCCTGGCGGCATGGGCGGCCTCGACATTTACAAATCGACCTACGACATCGAAAGCCGTACCTTCACCGAACCCGTCAACCTCGGCGTGCCGTTCAACTCGCCCTTCGACGACTACCTCTTCGTGGGCGACGAATTCCGCCAACGCGCTTGGTTCGCGTCTAACCGCGAAACGCTTGCCGACTCGGCTGTCATGGTCTACGAAATACTCTGGGACGACAGCGTGATACGCAATTTTGCACAAAGCACCGACGAGATTCGCCGTGTGGCCGAACTTCGCCCCGACGCAACTCTGAAAAAAATGCGCGACAGCCAATCGACTGTCGCACAACTCAATACAGCTAAGGCAAACGCCAACGCCGAGACCAAGAAATTCGATTTCGTAGTCAACGACTCGCTCACATATACGCAGTGGGAACACTTCAAAAGCGAAGCCGCAAAAGTGAAATACAGCAAAGCATTCTCGTCGCAAGTCGAGCGCGACAGTTTGGCGGGCGTGATGACCGCCAAACGCAAACTGTTTCAGACAATTACGTCGGACGATGAGCGTACTCAGCTCATCGGCGAAATACTCAAGATAGAACGCTCGATATACAGCCTCGAAGACGAAGTGAAAGAGCTCACGGCAGGAGCTCGATTAATTGAAAACCAGACAATTACATCGCTCATCGAAGAAGGTAAATACACTTCGATAAGCGCCACCCCGAAAGCGAAGAAGAAATCATCGATCGATTGGCGCGAATTGCTCAAGCCGTCGCAGTTCCTCGGTTTCACGCCAAATGTTTTTGCCGAAAGTCAAAAACCCGAAATCTACTCGCTCTTCAGCGCTGCCGAACGCGCAAAACTCAACGAAGCCGACAGCCTTATGATTTGGGCCGAATTGGCGCTTGCCGAATCGCAAAAACTGAACGAAATGGCCGATGGCGATGCACCTGTAGTAATAGGCGGTACGCAAGAACTTACAACACAGCAAGTTATCTCACGTAGCAACCTTCTTCTGCAAGCCTCGGCAGAGCTGTTCGACGAAAATGCCGCCCGCGAATTCGACATTTTCGACAACAAAAGCGACGACATCATCGAGAGCGACGACAACATTGATTTCACCGAAATAATCGAACTCTGCAACGCCGCCCACGCCTGCTTCGAAAAAGCCGACGAGACCGACGCTGCCACTGTGAACGACATCGAGAAGAACATGGCGCTGAGAAAACGAGGCATAGCCTCGTTTGTCGATGCTTTTGAGCGTTATCAGAGCCACGTCGACGGATCGTTCCCGCTGCCCAAACGCAAGAAACTCGTAAGCGACGACGGCTCTGTAGTGGCTGCAATCGCCAAAGTCGATAACGAGACAGCCAAACGCGGCGACATGGTGTTCACCCTCGAATCGACTGACATAAAGAAGATTGATGCCGAAAACGCCGCTAAAGCCGAGCCGGCACCTCAGAAGACCGAACCGAAACCGACGACCGCGCCGACACCCAAAGTGGCTGATAACAAATCAGATAAAGTATCGCTCGAATATCCCGATGCGACAGCCAACTCGGAGAAAAAACCGGTTTACCGCATTCAGTTTGGTGCGTTCCGCAACAAACCTGATGCGTCTAAACTCAAGGATTTCAATACAATAACAAAAGTTGATGTGCCCGAAAAGGGATTCGCCAAATATTATGCCGGCGAATTCGCTTCGTACGCCGATGCCAACGCCAATCTGGCCAAGGTGAAACAATCGTTCCCCGAAGCCCGCGTAGTGGCATTCTACGGCGGCAAAGAGGTGCGCCTGTCAGAAGCTCAGAAATTAGAATAGTTTTTTCGGTTTTAATTTTTGAAAAACGAAAAGAAATCATTAATTTTGAAATTGATAAACTTTTAAAAATAGCACTATGGAAGCGTATTACATACCCATCATTATCGGCGTAGTGGCGATAATCGGTTTGCTAATTTTCTTATATTATGTACCTATCGTGCTGTGGTTCTCGGCGTTAGTGTCGGGTGTTCACATCTCGCTCATTCAGCTTGTGCTCATGCGCATACGTAAGGTGCCGCCCAGCGTCATCGTACAAGCCATGATAGAGGCCCACAAGGCAGGTCTGCAGAAAATCAAACGCGACGAGCTCGAAGCCCACTATCTTGCCGGCGGCCATGTACGCAACGTCGTACATGCCTTAGTATCAGCCAATAAGGCAAACATCAATCTGACATTCCAGATGGCTACTGCCATCGATTTGGCCGGTCGCGATGTATTCGAAGCCGTGCAAATGTCGGTAAACCCCAAAGTGATTGACACACCGCCAGTTACAGCAGTTGCAAAAGACGGTATACAGCTTATCGCCAAGGCCCGCGTAACGGTGCGTGCCAACATAAAACAACTCGTCGGCGGTGCCGGCGAGGAGACTGTGCTTGCCCGCGTAGGCGAAGGCATTGTATCGTCGATAGGCTCGTCGGACTCGCACAAGACTGTGCTCGAAAACCCCGACAGCATATCGAAAGTGGTGCTCGAGAAAGGCCTCGACGCCGGTACGGCGTTCGAGATTCTCTCTATCGACATTGCCGATATCGATATTGGTAAAAACATTGGTGCCGTGCTTCAGATCGACCAAGCCGAAGCCGATAAAAACATTGCCCAGGCCAAAGCCGAAGAGCGCCGCGCCATGGCCGTAGCACTTGAGCAGGAGATGCGCGCGAAAGCACAGGAAGCACGCGCAAAAGTGATTGAGGCTGAGGCACAAGTGCCTCAGGCAATGGCCGAAGCATTCCGTAACGGCAACATGGGCATCATGGACTACGTGCGCTACAAAAACATGGAGGCCGACACCGCCATGCGCCAGTCGATTGCCAAGCCTAACACACCGCAAAAATGATGTGTGTGCATTCAATCGGAACAACATTGGCTGAATTATAACGCAACTTATTGAGTTACAGAGAAAAACAATACATATTAAAAAAGAAGGCTGCCCAAATGGGCAGCCTTCTTTTTTAATTTCTTCGACAAAAACCGCCAAATTTTGCCAAATTTGGCGGTTGTAACCGAAAAATTTAGTTAAATTTAGCGGTTACAACCGAATTTTTCGACATAAATTTGGCGGTTTGAATTATTATTCCGAAAATTGCACTCGAAATAAAAATACATAGTGTTATGATTAGCAGGACAATAGAGAAGACGATTTTGAACGATTTTCACAACAAGAAAGTCGTTGCGCTGTTCGGACCGCGGCAAGTGGGCAAAACCACTCTGCTCGAGTCGCTTATAAAGCCGAGCGACCGCTTCCTGCAGCTGAATTGCGACAACTTCGACGACGCGATGCGTCTCGAGGACAAAACGACGACCGAGCTAAAAGAGATGCTCGGCGAATACGACATTGTGCTAATCGATGAGGCTCAACGCGTGAAAGATATCGGCCTGACACTGAAGAAGATAGGCGACCTAAAAATGCAGACACAGGTCATTGCCACAGGTTCGTCATCGTTCGACTTGGCCAACGGCATATATGAGCCGGCCACTGGGCGGCTCATAGAGTACATGCTTTACCCCTTCTCGCTTCGCGAGTTGGCCGACAACTCCTCGGAGCGCGACCAGCAGCGGTTGCTCGAGACTCGCATGATATATGGCACGTACCCCGATGTGGTTACTTCGCCCGCAAACGCGAAACGTACACTTATGTCGCTCACTAACAACTATTTATACAAAGACATTCTGTCGTACAAAGGTATCAAAAAGCCGGAGTTTCTGCAGAAACTAGTGCGCGCGCTCGCACTGCAAGTTGGTTCTGAAGTATCATACAACGAGCTCTCTAACCTACTCGGCATCGACAAGGAGACTGTTGAGAATTACATCGGACTCTTGGAGAAGTGTTTCGTGGTTTTCCGCTTAGACTCTTACAGCAGAAACATGCGCAACGAGATAAAAAAGGGCAAAAAAGTGTATTTCTACGACAACGGTATCCGCAACGCCGCCATTTCTAACTTTGCGCCGCTCGACTACCGCGACGACGCAGGCGTGATGTGGGAGAACCTAATGGTTAGCGAGCGAAAGAAGCGCAACGCTTACTGCGGCAGCTACGCACAAATGTACTTCTGGCGCACTCACGACCAGAAAGAGGTCGACCTCATAGAGATTGAGGACGGCAAAATGAATGCGTTTGAATTCAAATGGTCGCCCAGTAAAAAAGCTTCGGCACCAAAGTTATTCGCCGAGTCGTACCCCGATGCTCAGTTCATAACTGTTACGCCCGCAAATATGTGGAGTTTTGTATAGCTGAAGCCGAAAACAACAAGCTCATATTTTCGGATAACCGAAATATAATTACAAATTCTTCGGTTTAAACCGCCAAATTTTGCCAAATTTGGCGGTTGTAACCGAAAAATTTAGTTAAATTTAGCAGTTACAACCGATATTTTCAGTAAAACTTAGTGATTCCACTCTAGAAAATATTCACCGTAAAGAACGTTTCAGACAACAATATTCAGAAAAAACGCTGTGAGTGTTGCTTTTAGCGATTATTTTTGTAGTTTTGCTCTAAATTAATAAAGATAAGAAAATGAAAAGCGCTATTTCTATGATAGTTACAAGTGCCATTCTACTTTATGCTTGTAGCAACAACCAGAACCAGCAAAATACAGAACAAACTGAGCAGCAGACAGTTGCAAATGTAGAACCGGCAACTGAAACTGTATCAGCAAACGAATTACAATGGAGCGACGGTGTAATGGTGGCAGTTATGTTCCTGGGCTATTACGATAGTTTTGACTCATTCAAAGCATCGGCGCGATACGGCGAGGCCTGCAACGCCTGTCCGCAACTACGTGATATACAATCAATTGAAGCTAAGACTATTGGTGAAGAGCTATACCTGCTTATTCCACGCGACCCGATGGCTTCGGTGGCCGTAAACGAATACACTTTCGACGAGTACATGGCCGACGCGCCGTCGGGCAACGGCGCGATACTCTACCGCAGCGAAAAAGGCAAAGCTATTCTCATCCGTTGCAACAACTCCGACATGTTTGGCAATACACTCGTAAATATCGTTGATAATCAAGGCCATACAACTTCGTTCTCACCCAAACGCGACCGCTACGACGGCAGCTTGGTTCTGCCCAACGACGGCACAATACAAGAATTGCGTCTGCCGATGGCCACACCCATAAAAGGCTATGAGACTGCGAATTATGCTGATGGCAAAGCCATCAGCGCCGAGATTGACAAAGGAATGGTTGTGCTGAAAGCCGACATGCAGAAAGTTATCGAACTGGGCCTCACCGACGAGGATATGTTCAGAATAGCCGACGGCTATTCTAAAATCGAAGGCCTCAACGGCATTTGCTGCGGCGTTTACTTCGCCGACACCTATTTCCCGACCCTTTATCTGATTATGGACAACGGCGGCGTGAAAGTTGTCGATGTTACCAACGCCATTCTTACAGGCAATCTCATGTGTAGCGACTACATGCCGGAAATAACTGATACAAAGTCATTTAGAACTATCACATACGCCGACCGTCCCGATGAAGTTTGCGCCATCGACTCAAAAGGAAACGAGAGAATTGTGCCACTGTACACAAAGGTCAACCAAGCCGGCTACAACGCCGAAGACGGCAGCAACACAATGATTAAGATAAGCTCTAACTGGCTGATTTACATTTCGGACTACGACGCCGACTACAATCTGAAATCGACCAGAAGCGGCTACCTCTACCCCACTAACTCTGAAAACGAGTACAAAGTTCGACTTACGACAGAGACCACGCTCGACGCCTTCGCTTCGAACGAGATAAGCATCAACATCGAAAGGGATCTCAAAGTCGAAGACAATATAAATATAGTATTCGAAGGCAAAACGTTTATGGCGTGTGACTAAGTCGCTCGCCCAATAACATATCTATCTGATGATTAATAAATTAGCAACAATAGTATTATTCTTGTCGATACTGACTGCAAGCGCTCAGAACGTCAGTTTTACGCACGAGATAACGGTTGAAGGCGATATGCTTACAATCCGCTTTTCGGGCGTAATGGCCGAAGGCTGGCATGTATATTCGACAAACCAGAGCGGCGGACCTATCAGCGCGTCGTTTACGCTTGAGAGCAGTCAAGGCTGCTCGCTAAGCGGTGATTTACAGCCTGTTGGCTCACCGATAACAAAATTCGACCAAATGTTCGGCACCGAAGTCAGCTATTTTGAGAAAAACGCTGTCTTCGTGCAGAAAATTAAAATCGAGGCCGACTTCTATAGCTTCAGCGGATACATGCAATACGGCGCATGCAACGATGTTATGTGTTTACCGCCTAAGGCGGTAAACATCAGCTACTCTGGCCAACGGGCGAAAAAGACTGAAAATAAGGATGATAAAAAAACAACGGATTCAGAAATCAAACTTGCTCCGTACAAAGTAATAACGCCACCGCCGCCACCCGAAGCCGATGCTACAGCATCGGCCGACACGCCACAGACGACCATCAACTCGCTCACCGACAACGAATTGTGGCAACCAACAACATACGATTCAGCCAGCACCGACCATTCGACGGGCAACATCTGGCTGATATTTCTTAGCTGCTTTGCCGGTGGCCTGCTCGCACTGCTTACACCGTGCGTTTGGCCTATTATACCAATGACAGTGAGCTTTTTCCTCAAACGCACCGACAAGCGTTCGCGCGGCCTGCGCGACGCGTTCGTCTACGGCATATCAATCATTGTCATCTACGTAACTTTAGGATTATCAATCACTTACTTCGCTGGCGCAAACGCACTCAACGCGCTTTCGACCAACGCAGTGTTCAACATCTTTTTCACCATTCTGCTGATAGCTTTCGGCTTGTCGTTCCTTAGCGCGTTCGATATCAGTTTGCCCGCTTCGTGGGCAAACGCCGTTGACGCGAAAGCCAACAAAACAACCGGCATGCTCAGTATCTTCCTGATGGCCTTTACTTTAGCACTTGTTTCGTTCTCATGCACTGGCCCAATAATCGGATTTCTGCTTGTCGAACTGTCCACACTCGGCAATGTGGTTGCGCCAGCCATCGGCATGTTTGGCTTCGCGCTGGCACTGGCTCTGCCTTTCACGCTCTTTGCCATGTTCCCTTCGTGGCTAAAAAAACTGCCCCGTTCGGGCAGTTGGCTCAACACCGTAAAAGTGGTTTTGGGATTCATCGAAATTGCTTTCGCATTCAAATTCCTCTCCGTTGCCGACCTAGCTTATGGCTGGCATATACTTGACCGTGAGGTATTTATCGTCATTTGGGCGGCATTGGCTATAGCAATGGCGCTATATTTATTCGGTGTCGTTCGGCTCAGACACGACGATGCCGACTCGCGCATCGGCACTCTGCGGCTATCGCTCGGCATAGCGTCGGCGGCATTCGCGCTCTATCTGATTCCGGGACTATGGGGCGCACCGCTTAAAGCGGTAAGCGCCTTTGTACCACCGGTTTACACACAAGATTTCAAACTCGGACAAAATATGCCTCACGCTCAATTCGTAACTTACGAAGAGGGACTCGCTTTTGCGCGCGAGGCGCAAAAGCCTGTGCTTGTTGACTTTACGGGCTACGGTTGCGTCAATTGCCGGCAGATGGAGCAAAATGTCTGGACCGACCCCGATGTAGCGTCGCTTCTCAACGACAGCTTTGTGCTCATCAGCCTCTACGTCGACGACAAAACGCCTCTGCCAGAGCGCATTGAGACCGAAGAAAACGGTTCTACAACCATACTGCGCACTGTGGGCGACAAATGGAGCTACCTGCAACGGTACAAATTCGGCGTCAACGCGCAGCCGTACTACACCGCACTCGGCAGCGACGGTCATCTGCTATGCGAACCGCATAGCTTTGATACTAACCCTGTTGCGTTTAAGAATTTTCTCAATGAAGCTATAAATAATTATAAAAACAGACAAAGATGAAAAAAGTACTTGCAACAATCGCGGCAATGGCAATGTTGATAGCCTGCCAAAACAAACAGACAGAACCGGAAGCGGCTGCCGCCGACACCTTCGTGTCGGACGGGACGTGGCATAAGATAACGCCCGAAGAGATACCGGGCAATGCCGTATCGACGATACGGCAAGCCATGCTGCTCACCGCCGGCCACGAGGGCGACCTCAACACCATGACCATCGGCTGGGGACAGCTGGGCGTGCTCTGGCAACGACCCGTCGTTACTGTATACGTATCGACATCGCGCTACACTTACGAATTCATGGAGCGCAACGAATACTTCACCGTAACAGGCTTTCCGCAAGAGCTGACGGGCAGCGTGATGTACATGGGACAGCACTCTGGCCGCGACGGCGATAAAATCGCCGAAGGCGGTCTGCACACTGAGTTCACCGAACTCGGCAACCCTATTTTCACCGAGGCCAACCTCGCCATTGAGTGCAAGAAACTCTACACCGCCGAACTCGACACCGCTCGCGCGCCCGAAA
Source organism: Bacteroidales bacterium (assembly GCA_017960905.1). Classification (GTDB taxonomy): domain Bacteria; phylum Bacteroidota; class Bacteroidia; order Bacteroidales; family Marinilabiliaceae; genus W3P20-009. The sequence continues at coordinate 46,838 of JAGCYH010000038.1, read as the reverse complement.
ACGTCAAAGCCATGTACCAGCACAACGGCCCGCACGTGATGTATATAGGCGAGATAGTAAATGTTATGAGAAAATAAAGACTTGATTATCAGCAAAATAAAAGCGTTGTCAACTTTGTTGACAACGCTTTCTGTTATTGTCGGGGTGACTGGATTCGAACCAGCGACCACACGCCCCCCAGACGTGTACTCTAACCGGACTGAGCTACGCCCCGATAGTCCTCTGTCGTTTGACGGTGCAAAGTTACCACATCATTTTTTAATTTCCAAAGCAATTTTCGCAATAATGCTGATTCTATTTTTTTTGCTCAAAAGAGCAAAAAAAAATGATTTTTTCAACCTATTGATTTTCAAGAATATACAACGTGTATTTTCATATTTAACATTAAAAAAAAGGGCGTGCCAATCGTATGGCACACATATTGCATAAGCTATAATCGAAGGGCACACATATATGAAGAATATCGTGAGACCTTAAATAAATGTATTAGAAACAATAAAAAATTCATAACTATGAAAAAGATTATAGCGATTTGCTTGACGTTTTTTATTTGCGGTATCGCAAATGCGCAGATGGCCAAATTTCAAGCATTGTACATTTACAATTTCGCCAAAAACACCAGCTGGCCAGCAGAAGACAACAGTAAAGAACTGACTATCACTGTTATAGGCGACAACGATGTCGTTACCGAACTCTCAGACCTCGCAAAAACCAAAGGCGTTGGAACACGCAAAGTGATTATAAAACAAGCTGCGGCTTCGAACAATGTTACGAAATCGGACATTATTTACCTCGGCGAATCGAAGAGCAACCAGCTTGGCGCTTTAGTGGCCGCGCAGGCAAGCAACAAGACTCTTATCGTTTGCGGCAAGAAGGGACTTTGCTCGAGCGGTGCCGACATATCCTTTGTGAGCGAAGGCGGCAAACTCAATTATGAGATTTCGCCCAAGAACATTCAGAGACACGGACTATCCGTCTCGCAAAAGATTATCAGCTTGGGAACCGACGTCGACTGACACACATAAGCACCTTAAACACAACCACATACATATATACACACACTCGCATAAGAGCGAAAAAGGCTGCCCAGACGGGCAGCCTTTTTTTGTCGATGCACAGACCAAAACAGAATGAATCGTCGCTGAATGTCAGATTCGGTCAAAAAAACGGCACTTTCAGCTTATTCAACCAAAAAAAAAGCTAACTTTGAGACAAACAAAAAATGAGAGATGAGCGAAAGCTACAGTACTGACAATGAATTATTTACGCTTGTAACGCAAGGCGACGAAGATGCTTTCCGCAGCTTGTTCGAGAAGTATTACACACCGCTGACAGTCTTTGCCGACAAATATTTGGCCGACATCGACGCTGCGGTCGATGTGGTCCAGTCGCTCTTCATCTCGATTTACGAACGGCGACAAGAACTTAAAGTGGTGGCTATCAAGCCGTTCCTGTATCAGTCGGTGCGCAACCGCTGCCTCAACGAGCTGAAACACCAGAAAGTACACAGCAATTTCGCTGAAAGCGAAATTCAGACCACCGACGAGGCTGCAAACTCCACCGAAGAGCTGATAGAAGCAGCCGAACTCGAAGTGAGGCTGATGAACGCCATCGACAAACTCGCGCCGCAGTGCAAACGGATATTCCAGATGAGCCGCTTCGAAGGCGTGAGCAACGCCGAGATAGCCGAGAGCCTCGGCATTTCGAAACGCACCGTCGAAACGCAAATCTCAAACGCGCTGCAGACACTCCGCAAACTGCTGGGCGACCTTTTTGTAACAATCTCAATTTTATTTCAACTTTTCTAAAAAAAATATCGCACCACAAATCGCTGATAATAAGGCGTTTGTATAGCGAGACGTTTTTTTTTGCTTTTTTTCGATGAAAAAAAACAAAAAACAATAAGTGTGTGGGCAAGTTGAGTTGTCATAGATGTAGAAAAGAAAAAAACTGACAATAAATATATGGAATTTATATTTCAATTATTTGCAGAAATGCTCAACATGGGCGCTACCGACGAAGTAGCACAGCCGGTAGAGGCCTTTGAGGCAGAAACAAACAACGTGGCAACCTACGAGACAGAAGCTGAGGAATCGCCGCTGGCGCAGCTCAACCTCTTCGAAATGGTTACTTTTCATTAATTAACTTATACAGAGGTGGAAACGAATACCGACATAGAGAGCCTGATAGTCCGCAATCTGACCGGAAGCGCGACCGACGAAGAGCGCCGTCAGCTTGAGCAGCAGCTCAGCACCGACGACGCCGCAGCCGCACGCTACGCCCGGATGCAGAAAATATGGGCTGCCACCGCCGGCTTGCAACGTGCCAGAACCATCGGCGCGCGTCAGAACGACGTTTGGCAGAAGGTGTCGGCACAGACCGTGGGCAAACAACGCGGACGACGCACGCTCTTCGTACGAATGATGCGCGTAGCAGCCGTTGTGGTGCCGATACTTATTATCGGCACGGCACTCTCGCTACTTTTCGGGCGCCCCAACTATCAGACATTCGCCACTACAGATAAATGCGACTCAGTAAAACTCGCCGACAACACTGTTGTCGTGCTCAACAAAAACAGTAAAATCGTTTACGAAGTGAACGATAAGAAACGCAATATCAGAGAGATAGAAGGTATTGCGTACTTCAAGGTGGCTCGCAACGAGAAGCTGCCGTTTACCGTCGATGCCGCTCAGACAAAAATAACGGTGCTGGGCACGAAATTCGAGGTTGAGAACATCAGCGAGCGCAACAGAGTTCATCTGGCTGTCACCGAAGGCCGCGTGCGCTTCGAATCGGCGAAAGAACAAGTGGAACTTACTAAAAACCAAAGCGCTATATGCGATAACGACGGCCATATAACTATGGATCTGAGAGATACAGACATAGACTGGCTGTCGGGCAAGATAATTCTGCAAAACGCGTCGCTCGGCGAAGTGATAGAAGAGCTGCTCTCGTTCTACACTGAGATAAAAGGCGTGCGCAACAATACCACAAACGACTCTGTAAGAGTAACAACAGAATTCTCGAACCAATCGCTTCGCGACGTAATTGAAGAAATTAATATACATTTTGAGAAAAAAATAGTGTTGAGCAATGGCTATTTGACGATTACTGATTAATTTCGGAGGCGGATTTTAACGCCTGAATTTCAGTGATCATCAATGTTCGGCAGTATTAAATATGGTGATTTGTTTGTAAGGCGCCTCTGGCGCCTTATTTTTTTGGCCTACAGCATGTTAGCAGTGGCTTTGGGCGCCAGCGCCCAAAGCAGTGGATCTCCATTGTCGAGCCGCGTGGAGCTCGACGCGCTCTACCGCGGCAGCTCCGACTCGCTAATTAACATACTGTCGGAAAAGACGGGCGTGGTGATAAGCTACAGCAACCGCGTGTACTCGCCGGCGCAAATAGCACTGCCTTACAAAACCGGCACGCTGCACCAGTTTCTGAACGACATTTTCTACCGGTTCCCGACAAAATACGTGGAGAAGAGCGGCAGGATTATAATAGCTCCCGACAAGACACGCTATTTCCGCGTCAGCGGATACTGCCGCGACTCGTTGTCGAACGAGTCGCTCATTGGCGCCAACGTCTACGACACGCTGCTGCTCGTTGGTCAGGCGACCAACGACTACGGATTCTACAGCATCAACATTCCCGAAGGGCATTCGACCATCAGGTCGTCGTATGTGGGCTACAAGACCAAGACGTGCACGTTCGAGATATCGAACGACACCATAATCAACTTTCTGCTCGCTCCGTCGCTGACTATGAAGGAGATAGAGGTGTCGGTAAGTCCGAGCGACATGGGCAGCGCAAAGATGGGCACCATAGAGATGCCGCTCGAACAAGTGAGAGCCATGCCGTCGCTGCTTGGCGAAGCCGACGTGATAAAAGCATTCCAGATGACGCCTGGCGTACAAAGTGGCGAAGAGGGCTACGGCGGACTGAGCGTCAGAGGCGGCGGCGCCGACCAGAACATAGTTCTGCTCGACGACGTGCCGCTCTACGGACCGAACCACCTTATGGGTCTGTACACTATTTTCAACATCGAGACGGTGAACAAAGCCACACTCGTAAAAAGCGGATTCCCAGCGCGTTATGGTGGGCGACTTTCGTCGGTGCTCGACGTGAAGACAAAAGAGGGAAACATGAAAGAGTACAAAGGACTTATCAACGCGGGCGTTTTCGCTTCGAACGTGATGTTCGAAGGACCGGTGATAAAAGACAAAATATCGTTCATAGTAACGGGGCGGCGCACTTACTTCGACCTGTTTTCGGCACAGCTGCAGCGCAACAAAGAGCACAAATACTCGTTTTACTTCTACGACATAAGCGCCAAGCTGAACTGGATTCTGTCGCGTCGCGACAGAATCTATCTGAGCTACTTCACCGGCTTCGACGACTTGCGTTGCGGATACAACTATCGCAACATTGAGATTACCTACAACAAACAATACTCAAAAACCATTTCGCTCAACGACGACCAAGAGCTGCGATGGGGCAACACAATAACATCGCTCCGATGGAACCACATCTGGGGCAACAGCTTGTTTTCGAACACTACCCTCGCCCTCTCTCGTTACAAATTCAACAACGACCTCACATCGCAGTCGGAAGCCATCTACACGTACAAAAACGAGTACTACAGCGGTCTGAAGGACATTTGCGCACGCATTGACTTCAATTGGACGCCGGCATTCATGCAAAGCGTAGTCAGAATGGGCGCCAACTTCACATACCACGAGTTCATGCCGTCGTTTTCAACTCACAACACCGGCGCGGAAGACAGCGAAACAGGCAACGGCATAGATGATGACGAACTGGTATTCAAAAACGGCAGCTCTATCTATCGCTTTGAGTATCACGGATATCTGGAGGACAAATTCGAGATTGGCGCTTTAAGCGCCAATGTTGGTGTGCACCTGTCGGCGCTCAACCGAAGCCACGACAACCCTTACATACGAATCGAGCCGCGCGCTTCGGTGCAGTACGAATTCCGCAACGGAATAACAACAAAACTGGGATTCTCAGACATGACGCAATTCCTGCAATTGATGCGACTGACGTCGGTGGCTTCGCCCGCCGACATCTGGCTGCCAATCTCGTCGGAAGCACCGCCACGCGCCATGCAGTACAGCTTTGAGACCAATTTTCCGATAAGCAAAAATTTCTACATAACCACCGAATTGTACCACAAGCAATACATCAACCAGCAGACGTACAAATCGTCGCCACTGAACAGCGTACTTACGCCACAGGAGTGGAACAGCCTCTTCGTCATCGGCAAAGGCTACGCCAATGGTTTGGAGCTGTTCGTACACCGCAAAGAGGGCCGATTCTCGGGCTGGGCTGGCTATGCGATATCGAAGTCGATGAACAAATTCGACGAGCTCAACGGCGGAAAGTATTTCCGCACCGACAACGACCGAACTCACACTCTGTCAGTCTTTTCGTGCTACAAGATAAACAACAACTTTGAATTGTCGGCAGTGTGGACCTACTCAACAGGCTCGCCGCTTACCATTCCGAGCCAATGCTACTCGGTGAAAGGCGATTCGAACTTGCCCAACAATGTGGTCTTTTCTATTGAAGGTCAGCGCAATGCGTACCGAATGCCGAACTCGCACATGCTCAATATTGGTGCAAACATATACCGCGACAATGGCCGTACGACATCGGCACTGAGCTTCGGCATATACAACGTATATGCCCAGAAAAACCCGATTTTCGTCTATTGGAGCCGAGGCGACGAAAGCAAAAACGAGCCTTACAAACTGAAACAGTTCAACCTGATCGCATGGCCTTGGCCATACGTTCGCTATTCAATATCATTCTGATGCGCAAGATTCTCATTTACATATTGTTAGTAGTTTTAACCGCCTGCGAAACGCAGTCGGGCATCGAGATAGACGGCGGTGGCAGCAGCTACATTCTCAGCTCGTTCATCTACCCCGACAGCGATGTGGTTGTTCACCTGTACAAAAGCGTGCCATACAACGACACCGTCAGAATGTCATATATTACTGAAAATCAAACAATTAAAATAAGCGTAAATAAATCAAAAACTTACGAGCGCGTGCTGAACGGCGGCGAGTCGTCGGTATCGTTCGGACGAATAGAACTGAGTCCGTACGACAACATAGAGATATCGACACAAACACCTGACAATGAGCAGATTAAAGCCGAGACATCAATACTTCCGCCACCGCGTATCGACCAAGTCGACACGCTGATGCAGAGCCGGCGAAGCCGAACAAAGACGCTGCAACTGAAAATAACCTTCAGCGACGGCGCCGACCCCAACGGCTACTATCAGATAGTGGTAAAGCGGCGCGACGTTTTGCCCGACGGGCAAAACATCATCTCCGAAGTGAGTTGCAACTACGCCGACGCCGTCTTCAACAGCGACAAGACAAACCTCTGGGGTGCGTCGTCGATAGGGCTGTTCAGCGGCAAGACGTTCGACAAGCCGATACGCATCTTTGTTTACGGCAACAACGTTTTCTCGCCTCGCAGCGAAGGCTGCGAGGCCTATCTCGACGTCTACCTGTTCAGCCACACATACAATTACTACCTGTTTGCCAAAGCCATCAACAACTCGACGAACAACGAGATGTCGATACCGAATTTCGTCGCACCGGCCATTCAGTCGAACGTCGATGGCGGATACGGCATTGTTAGCGGCATGTCGTACAGCCGCTACTCTATGCCTCTGGATGATTATTTAATCGTTACGGATTAGCGTCGATTGAATGCGCGTCTTCTGCAATGTGGTTTTCACATTGCGAATCTGGCTCTTAATCTGAATCGACTCGCGCAGAAGCATTGCCAGATAATAGGTGTCGCGTATGCACTCCTTATCAAGGTCGGTAAGCAGAATGCGATATTTCGACTTCGGTCCGATGAAAGTGACGGTAACGCGTTTGTTGAAATTCTGCGCAATGAAGCTCGCGGTGCCATTGTCGCTGCCTTTCTTGTACTTAACAACCTCGAAATACTGGCTGCCATCGTCAAAATAGCGCAGATAGGCATCGTTTACAATCGTGTCGCTCACAGCGAATTCGTCATCCACATCGACTCTTATCTGGTTGTGATGTATATAGCGTTCGCTTGTGTAATGACTTGATATATAGAACGATCCGTTGATATCGGTATGGGCGCGCAGATAGCTTCGCTCGTACGCTCGCGAGGCCGACTGGCGTTTGTGGATAAGCACCGGCACATCGGCCTGGTCGTCTTCGATGTAGAACTGATCCATCAGCGGTTTTATCTCTTCCTCTCTGATAGTAAGCAGACTATCAAGGAACTCCAAGCTCTTCTCCTGCTCAGTTCGGTAAACTATGTTCATAAGGTCTTTCGCTTCGCGAAAGACTGTCTTTTCTTTCTGATAATTATATATAATACTGTCCAACAGCACTTTAGACTTATTATAGTTTTTGTTTACATAAGCCTCGAGCGCCATATTGTAAATATTGCGAGCCTCGTCCTCTTTCGAGACGTTGCAAGCGGTAGTCAGTGTTATTATGGTAAAAAATAGTATTAACAGCCTCATTTTCATAAACTTTTCACTTTCTCGATAGTACTAAGCAAACCGCAGGCAGCGGCAATGTCGCTGCCTTTCGAGTTTCGTATTGTAGCCGTGAAACCCTTGTCGTTGAGCATATTGCGGAAACGCTCCATCTTATCCTGCGAACAGCCTTTCAGACCCGCATCGGGAATATCGTTGAAGCGGATAATATTGATACGGCAGCGTAATCCATTGAGCAACAAACTGATAGCCTTAACGTGTTCAGCACTGTCGTTCACACCGTCGAAAAGTGTGTATTCGAACGACAACCGGCGCTGACCCGACCAGTCGTAACGGCGCAACATGCCAACTACGTTGGCAATGGGATAAACCTTCTGCACAGGCATAAGTTGCTGACGCTCATCGCTTTTCGCATCGTGCAGACTTATAGCCAGATGCGCATCGCAACGCTCGACGAATGCCTGCGTAGCAGGCATCAGACCGATGGTCGAAACTGTTATGCGACGCGGGCTCATGGCGTAGCCCCACGGCGCAGTGAGTATCTCGATGCTCTTGAGCACCTCTTCGAGATTATCCATCGGTTCGCCCATGCCCATGTAGACTATGTTTGTTATGGACTCGCCCTCGTCAATCGACGCCATCTGATTGACAATCTCACCGGCGGTGAGATTGGCCTGGAAGCCTTGCCGCCCCGTCATGCAGAACGAGCAGCCCATCTTGCAGCCCACTTGCGACGACACACAGAGCGTATGTCGGTCATCTTCAGGTATATATGCAGTTTCGATGTATCCTTTTGCGGTTTTGAAAAGATATTTTTTCGTGCCATCGACCGAGACAGCCACGTTGACTGGCAGGCTGCGGCCTACATCGTAGCGCGCAGCAAGCTGCGCGCGCGCCGATTTCGACAGATTTGTCATCGACTCAATGTCGGGAGCGTTTTTCTTGTAGAGCCAATCGGCAATCTGCTTTGCCGAAAACTTCGGCAAATTGAGCGATAAAACTATGTTGGTCAGTTCGTTAAGCGTTTTTCCGAAAAGATGTTCCATGGGGTCAGATGAGAAGTGTTATACGCTCGGGCGAAATAGAAATCACATTTTCTCGGAACAGAGTTCCGAGAGCCATTTTGAACGATTTTTTACTGCAGCCGAACAGATATTTGATGGTTTCGGGGTCGGTCTTGTCGCCAACCGCCATTTGTCCGCCATGCTCGCGCAATCGTTTTATTATCAGTCCTTTAATATCGTCAACTTTGCCGTAGCCGATAGGCTGAAGCGACAAATCTATTTTGTCGTCTTCGCGCACTTTGGCGACAAAGGCACGGCAGCGTTCGCCAATAGCCAACTGTCTGTAAATCTGATTATTATAAATAACGCCCGTATGGGTGTTATTTATAATGGCTTTGTAACCGAGCTGTGTGCGTTCGCAGATGAGAATTTGCACTTCGTCGCCCTGATTGTAGCGCGGCGCAAGGTTGTCGAGATATTTGCCGATTTTTTCGGAGGCGGCAATGCGCCCCGAATTACTATCGACATAGAGATAGACCACGTACGACTTATCCACCTCCATACGCGAGCGCTGTTCGCTGTATGGCACTAGCAAATCCTTCATCAGTCCCCAGTCGAGGAAAGCGCCGTAGCGCGTTACGGTCTTGACTTTGAGGAAAGCGAACTCGCCCACTTGTGCCTTTGGCTTTTCGGTAGTGGCCACGATACGGTCTTCAGAATCGAAATAGACGAAGACGTCCACTTCGTCTCCAACACGCATATTATCAGTCATATAGCGTTGCGGAAGCAGAATGTCGCCTTGTTCGCCGCCATCGAGGTACGCACCGAATTCGACGGTGCGCGCAATGCGTAACGTATTGAATTTGCCTATTTTAACCGAAGTCTTCTCCATACGGCGGCAAAATTAGCTATAAATAGCTATTTTTGTGCGTGAAAAATCATTAAAAAAATGGACGAGACAATTCTGACAGATTTAGTTAGCAAGCAAATGCCCTATGGAAAGTACAAAGGCCGCATTCTGCGCGACCTTCCCGAGCCGTATCTGGTGTGGTACAAATCGAAAGGATTCCCAACCGGACGGTTGGGAATGTTGCTTGCCACGCTCTACGAAATCAAGCTCAACGGATTGGAGTATCTGCTCGACGGCATAGACCGAAATAAGCTCAGCAAATTATAAAACGCTACAAAGATTTTCTGGCACGCATTTTGTATATTACATTATAGCGTTTTTCATAATTTTAGAGTTTTATTTGGTTAAAGAGAAAGGCTGCCAGTCGTGAGACTGACAGCCTTTTTTCCATGACCGCCAACGCAATCACTGCGCGCGAAATTATTAATGTGTTAAACCGTTCTAGTTAAAGTTGAATAGTCTGCTCGCGGTCGGGACCAACAGAGACTATCTTGATGGGCACACCCAGGTACTCCTCGATAAAACTGATGTAAGCGTTGTACTCTTCGGGGAATTCGTTCACGCTTGTCATCTTGCTCATGTCGGTTTTCCAACCGTCGAACTCGGTGTAAACAGGCTCCACGCCTTCGCAGATGTCGAATGGGAAATCCTCGGTCTCAATGCCGTTGATTTTGTAAGCGACGCAGGCTTTGATGGTATCAAAGCCGTCGAGCACGTCGCTCTTCATCATGATGAGCTTCGTAACGCCGTTGATCATCACTGCATACTTGAGAGCCACGAGGTCAATCCAACCGCAGCGGCGTTCGCGACCAGTCACAGCACCGTATTCGTGACCAAGGTCACGAATAGTTTTGCCTGTTTCGTCGAACAGCTCTGTAGGGAACGGGCCTGCGCCAACACGTGTGCAGTAAGCTTTGAAAATACCGAACACATCGCCAATGCGATGTGGAGCCACGCCCAAACCGGTGCAAGCGCCCGCGCATATCGTGTTCGATGATGTTACAAACGGGTACGACCCGAAATCGACATCGAGCATCGTGCCTTGAGCACCTTCGGCAAGTATTTTCTTACCATCGGCAAGAGTTTTATTTATAAAATGCTCTGAATCAACAAATTTGTATTGTTTCAGTTTCTCAATTCCGGCCCACCATTCTTTTTCGATTGGTGCGAGGTCGTATTTGAAATCGTAGTGGCTGAGAATCTCTTTATGGCGCGCTATAGCTGCATCGTATTTCTCTTTGAAATTGAGCTCGATATCGCCAACACGCAAGCCATTGCGGCTAACTTTGTCGGTGTAGGTAGGGCCAATGCCCTTGCCCGTAGTACCGATTTTGCCTTTGCCCTTGGCCGACTCGTAAGCGGCGTCGAGCAAACGGTGCGTAGGTAATATCAGATGCGCTTTGCGCGAGATGTACAAACGTTTGGTGAGGTCGTGGCCACTTTGCTCAAGTTGCTCTACCTCAGCCTTGAAGAGGGCCGGATCGAGCACCACGCCGTTGCCTATAATGTTAATTTTACCGCCTTGGAAAATGCCCGAAGGTATCGAACGCAAAACGTATTTCTGGCCTTCGAATTCGAGTGTGTGACCGGCGTTTGGACCGCCTTGAAAACGGGTTACGACTTCGTATTTCGGCGTCAGGACATCGACAACTTTGCCTTTGCCCTCGTCGCCCCACTGAAGTCCTAATAATACATCAACTTTCATTTTTTATCTTATATATTCAACTGATTTACAGCTGTTTGGTAATCATATTACAAAAAAAACCGGATACTCAAGTTGCCTTGAATTTCCGTTGTGTAAAATTACTACATTGTCGGCAAACAAACATACTGTCGGCTGCTTTTTTTTGAAAAAAAACGTTTTTTAGACCGGTTTTAAATTATTTTGTCTGCTTCTGGCAGTTTTTGCAAATGCCGTAAATGTAGAGCGAATGGTGCGAGTGGGCGAATCCAATCTCGGCGGCCGAGCGTTCGATGGCCTGCGGAATGTTGGAGTCGAAGTTCTCGGTTATCGTGTGGCATTTGAGGCAAATAAGATGCTCGTGCGGCTGCACATCGTATGTACGTTCAAACTGCGCTATGTTGTTGCCAAATTGGTGTTTTACAATGAGTTTGCAGTCGAGCAGAAGGTCGATTGTATTGTAGAGCGTGGCACGGCTGACGCGGTAGTTCTTGTCTTTCATGAACGAATAGAGCGACTCGACGTCGAAATGTCCCGAGCGGCTGTAAATCTCCTCCAGAATTGCGTAGCGTTCAGGTGTCTTGCGAAACTCGTGGTCCTGCAGATACTGAGTGAATATCTTTTTCACCTCATCGGCTGGTGTCAGTTGTTTTTTAGTAGTCTCCATGTTGATTAAAATAGACTGCATAAAAATAATGCTTTTTTCGCATACGTCAAGCAAAAAAAATTGATTTTTTTTAGCGTCTCTTTGTTCCAAACTGATTATAAGCGTTTTAACTTGGGCATATAGAAATGGATTCCGGCAAAGCCGGAATCCATTTCTATAGTTTTACTCCCATTCAATTGTTCCGGGCGGTTTGTGGGTTACGTCGTACCAGAGCGAGCCGGCGCCATCGGCCTTAAACTGCTGCCAGAGACCACTGAGCAGCTGCTGGTCGATTTGTGCGAAATTGGCAGTCATGGCCTCGGTACTGTTCACGGGGCGCATCACGATGCACGGTTTCTGAGCAACGCGAAGCGGCGTCAGAACGACAGGCATCTGCCATATCTTCTCGTACAAACCGTTGCTTTGCAAAAATTCGGTGCAGATGTTGTCGAACTTGCGCAATGTGTCGAAGTTGTTGCGAGTGGCGTACTGCTCAACGAGTTGCGGCTTGTCGGCAGCTACGCTGCCGACCTGCCAGATAACGCGGTTGATAACTTTGAACCGGTTGACAAGCTCGGTGCTCAAGCGTTCGCACTCCTTCCAAGAGAGGCCGGGCGTTGTGATAAGGAACGGCTGCGCGTAGGTGCGGCCGTCACCCTGCACGCCGACGCTCTTGATCGGAAGCACGTAACCTTCGATGCGGTTTTCTTTCAGATATTCGGCAAGTCCCTCTATATCAGATTCTTTGGCGAACGATTCTTTGCCCGTGGCGCAAAGCAGGCGCACACCGAGACCCGGCCCAGGGAACGGGTGGCGCCACACAAGGTTGTGCGGAATGCCAAGCTCTTCGCCTAGCATACGAACCTCATCTTTATAAAGGTCGGCAAGCGGCTCGAGCAGCAAGCCCTGCTTCATAAGGTCCATAACCTCTTTGACGCGGTTGTGGTGAGTCTTTATAAGGTCGGCGTTTTTCGTGCCGCCGCTTTCGATGGTATCGGGGTAAATTGTGCCTTGAGCTATCATCCATTCCGATGGATCGAGGTTCAACTTCTTCATTTCCACGTCTTTAACCTCGAGGAATGTAGCACCTATGCGTTTGCGTTTTTCCTCTGGAGCGGTGATGCCGGCAAGTTTCGAGAGGAAAGCATCTGTCGCGTCGACGACGCGCAGATTCATCATGCCCTCGGCCTTGAGGAATTCGATAATCTTCTGCGACTCGTCGAGTCGCATCATGCCATTGTCGATATGCAGACCCATAACGCGCTCTGAACCAAGCACTTTATTGAGCAGCACAAAAGCCACCGTACTGTCGACACCGCCCGAGACGAGCAGGAACACCTTGCGGTTGCCCACTTCGCGACGGATGCGCTCAGTGATGAGCGGCATGAAGCTCTTCATGTTCCACGTGCGGTTGCAACCGCAGATGCTTATGAAATTGTCGAGCAATTTCATACCATACTGACTATGAGTCACTTCGGGGTGGAACTGAATACCGTAAATCTGTTTCTCGTCGAGAGCCACAGCGGCAATGGGACAGTCCTTCGTCGATGCTATGACGCGGTACCCTTCGGGCAGGCGCTCAACCATATCGCCGTGGCTCATCCACATGGGCGACGAGGCCGGTATGTCTTTGAGCAACGGATGATTAGCGTCGCCGACCGTAAGGTCGGCGATGCCGTATTCTTTCACTTTGCCCGGGCGCACTGCCCCACCCAACTGCGTGGCAATAAGCTGATGGCCGTAGCAGATTCCCAGTTTCGGCACCGGAATGCTGAGTATTTCGGGGTTATAGTCGGGGGCATCGGCGGCATACACGCTTGCCGGACCTCCGCTGTATATGATGCCTTTGGCATCTTTGAAATCTTCGACGGGTGCCGTCGGCGGAAATATTTCGGTGAAAACGCCCAGACGGCGCACTCTGTTGGCAATAAGGTGGGCATACTGCCCACCAAAGTCGAGCACAATTATTTTATCTTGCTGCATATTAAACTTTTTACGACTGCAAAGATACAAAATAATAGATATCTACGCCCTAACGATGCCGGCGCTTAGAGCATTTTGTTTTGTTAATAAAAACAAAAAACATTTTCGAGAACGAAAAAAATAATTATTTTTACGCCGAAAGTACAGAATATGATAACCATAGGCATCTACGACAAGCACTCCATAATGCGCACCGCACTTGCGGCGTTGCTCGCGCAAAATGTTGATTATAGCGTCATTGAGCTCAATCAAGACGCTATGACTATCATCGACAAGATAAAAATTGACGGCATCAACATTGTCCTTTTCGACATACAAGAATACGACAACGACGCGTTTACGCTGATAAAGCAAATCACGCAGCGCTTTGAGCGCGTGCGTGTGCTCGTGATGTCGCACTCCGACAACGAGACCATCGTGGTGAAATCGATAAAAGCCGGTGCCAAAGGGTTTATTGCCGGCGACGCCGCCAAAAACGAGTTCTTCGAAGCCATATACACTCTGCGCAACGGCTACGACTTCTTCAGCAAATCGATAGCGCACCTGCTTCTGGGCAAATACATCAACGGAGTTCTGTCGGACAAGCCGAACACCGCGCCGGGAATAGAACTGCTCAGCACACGCCAGATTGAGATTCTGAAACTGTGGGGTAACAACAAGAGCAACAAGGAGATAGCCGACGAGCTGTTCCTCAGCGTGCGCACCGTCGAGTCGCACAAAAACCACATCATGCAGAAGCTGAACCTGAAAACCACCGTCGACATGCTCAAATTCGGAATCAGAAACAATCTTATTGATTTGTGAGGTTGCGGGGCACACCAACCTCTTTTGCCAATATGCTATAAATTAGTGTTTTAACGCTAATTATATAGCAAGATACTCCATAAGCGTAAAACTTGTATTCTCACTAACAAAAAAACAAACATAGATTTAGCGGCAATGTCGCTAAATCTATATCAACCTATAAATAAGGAATTTACAGAACTAGCTTAATTACTTCTTTCGCTCGTTCAGAATCGATAGATTCGAACGGCTGATTACGTACATCTTGCAAATCGTATTGCTGATGAAAACGTATTGAGACCCTTGCGGATCACCGTCAATCAGATATGTTGTTACTGTTTTGCCCATAAAAAGCAACAAGCAGTTTGTTTAATACAAATTTGAAATCATCAAACCATTCATCTTTAAAATTAGTAGCTTTTTCTTTTATATGTTCTTTAATTTCCGATGCTGTTGCTTTATCGCGATTCTTAAATTCTCTATATGTTTCAAGCTTATGAAGATTATCCACAATATGCTTATACACCTCTTTGGGAAACAGATCCTCTAATTCGAAGTTCTGTTTAGTATCTTCATTATAATAAACGGTTGTTACTTTGGGGGCATACTGCCTATACTTTTCTTCCTTTTTCAATTCTTCAATCTTTTTATGACCTTTTTCCCCGGCACCATCTTTATCAAACAGAAAGACTATTTTTTCTATATAATCTATCTGAGAAAGAAGAACGTCTGTAAATATCTCTTTGACATCACCACTTCCACCTGCAGATAAAAGTTTGATGGACTCCAGCTTTTTATATTTAGCATCTTTTCTTGACCATACCTCAATGGCTTTTGTCAAGCATCTAACATCAGAGATACCTTCCACAACAAGAACAAATTTTGATCCAACGACAACTGAACTGCTAATGAAATCAATATCTTCTCCAGAAATTGCTTCTAGTTTATTAATAGGATCTGTGTCAATTCTTTGACCATCTTTTAATAAAACTAAATTATTCTTATTGCCTTTTTGAATTTGATTAGCCAAAACTGGAGAATGAGTTGTGAAAACCGTCTGACCATTAAATGACGTAATAGCATCAAACATTTTCTTTTTATATTCGATATGCACATGTGCATCTGGCTCATCTAGTAATACAAGAGAGTTTTCATCACCAAGAATATGAGTAACACATGCTATTAATATCATTTTCTTCTCACCTTCACTCAATGAGTCAAATTCGAAAGTCCCTAGTTTAATATTGATATTTGTAATTAATTTGTCTACTGGTTGTCTGGAACTTTTTGCCGGCATAGAAAGAAAATATAAATAGAAGAATACCAATTCGTCTTCCGTTAAATCTGTATGTAGTGTATTTTCTAATCCAAAATCTCGTAGATTTTCAATTGGAATATCATTTGTTCCGTATTGTAGTTTTATTCTTTCTAACCAATTATAGGCATCATGAGGTTGTGGGTTATCAATCTCTTTATATGTGAATTGAACTGTAACATTGGCCACATCAATGTGAAGCACGTCTTTTACAAATTGTTGTACCTCTCGATTTAAAGAAAACAACAAAGAAATCAATGCTATTTTCCAACAATACTTGTTTACATACATTGTTTTAGGGACATAATCCTTGCCGTGAAGTGCAGCCGAAAAGAATCCCATGTAATATGGCATATATGCCATGTTCCATAATCTTAAATCTTCGCCACTATAACATGCAATTACCGAAGAGGGGCAAGTCCTTTTTTCCTTTGCAAGCGGGATGATATTATTCTGTTCATTAAGTGTTGTATATGTATACTCCTGGTCGCCTATTTTATATGTAATTCTATACCCATTGACTTGTTCTAAATGCGGTATTTCATACAAGTCATCAAATATTAGACTAATTGCCTCAAGCAAATTACTTTTACCTGAGCCATTTAGGCCAATAAGAGTTATATATCCGCTGTTGCCGGCAAAGTCAAATGTTTGGTCTTGGATATTTTTATAATCCTTAATATATAAAGACTTTAATCTCATATCTATTCAAATATCTCCTTTTCAAATTCTACTAATGCTTCTTTTCTCAAGTTCTCTGCTTGTAGCCTCAATTGCTTGATTTGCTCTTTTTGCTTGTTGATATGTTCAACGATTGTGCTTTGAATGTTTAATGAAGGCACAGGCACAGACAATTGCTCTAAATATGATTTTGGAACACGTTGTTGCCCTGCTGAGCCCGTAAAGGATTTCATTGCATCTCTTAACACTGCGGGCAATCTTAAAAGCAAATGTATATAGCGTAAATTCAAATTCTCATTATGATTTCTTATAACGTGGAACTCTGTTGAACCGCACCCATATCCATTTTCCAAACCATAAACAATAGCAGACTTCCCATTTTGCATACACGGTGTTATTCTCGCCCAAATTAAGTCACCATCTGAAAACTTGGTATAGCCCTTTGATAAACTCACTTTACAAATACGTTTTTCCTTCCATTCTCCATATTTGTCCGAAATGCACTCCATCGGTATAAATGATATTTCATCACTGCCATCAAGATTAGAGAATGATGTCGTTGGATTTATATCCAACAATTGGCCTAATTTATAGTTGGGGTAAATAGTAGAATATAGAAGTTTATTATTGCCCCCAACCATTCTATCATACCCCCATTCTATCACATCCCTGAATCTCACAAACTTCAGATATTTGTATTCTTTTTTTATCTCATCGCCCCAATGGTATGTGTCTGCCCTATCTTCCAATTGCCGATTGCTTACGACATATTCAACTTGCGGCTCACTTGCTACGGTTGCAGTTGGCTCCGCTTGTGTATAACCTTTTGGCTTAATGCCCAACTCTGACAACAAGTAGTTTTCAATTTCTTGCTCCACTTGTGCGGCTTGTTTTTCAAGTGCTTCCGATTGACTAATCTTATTATTGTATGCCGACACTAATGAACGTTGCTCAGCAATGGTTGGCAAAGGAATCTTCTGAGATAAGAATAAACCAACGTCTATTCTTTGCCGATTGGTTGTTCCTCTGCTACAACTTTGCGCAAATCTGACAAATGGTGCAGTTGAAGATATAAGGGCTAAATATTCTGGTGTTACCTTGTCTTTGACGACATCAAAAACAGGAAAATCAGCAGTAACCACAGCACCATCCAAATCCGTTCCAACAACACCAAACGCCCCATTCCGAGCGTCTATTTTAGACATTATAAACTGTCCTGCGGATACCACAAATTGTTTTTTCGTTCCGATACGCTTACCTTGCTTTACATCTCGCAACACGGCACCGCCGCCATTGGTTTTTAGAGTGATTTGTTTATAAGGAATGTCATCTTCAATATTGATAGCATTTACACTTCGCTCGATAACATTTCCTATAGAAATCATCGGATACATTTCGTTGAACCCCATATTCATTCCCAATATGTGGCTGACGCTCCAATTTTCAAGCTCCCTGTATCTTACGAACTTCAAATATGTATAAACGTTTTTTTGCATAACGAATTACTATTTAAGTCCGTAAAACACTTCGGGTTCTGAAACAATGTTGTCTGCAATCCGAATGCGATACATTCCACCGTTGTCGCCAAAATCATATTTGGTCTCTTTCACGGGAACTTCCCACAGTTTCATCTCTTTTCTGTAAGGTGTGAATTCCCTTGCCAAAGGTTCGAGTTCGTTTTCTATTTTTGCCCCTGTGGTGCTGATACCTGCTTTCTGCACCTCGGCAATAGGAATCTCATAATCGAATTGCTCCTTTATTTTTGCCTTTATTTCAGATTGTTTCAGCTCTTCAATCTGCTTCTTGCGTGCATTCAAAGCCTTTTTTTCTTCTTTTGGCAGAGCCTCTTTCCCGCGTTTTGACAATTTCTCTTCTATTTGGCTCAATTCTTCTTCGTAAACAGCATCGACTTCTGTTGTCGCCTGTTGTTTTATTTCGGCATATTGTCTTGCTTCCTCCTCATTGAACTTCTTGAAAAACAACAAACTTGGCTTTACCGTAGCTCCCGATGCCATAAATACATCTTGCGGAATAGAAACAATCAGCAATATTTTCGCTTTGCTTTCCACAAACTCTCGCACTTTCTGCAAATTGCTATTGTTCAAAACACCTTCTGGCAAAACGATACCCATTCTGCCTCCTGGTTTCAACAAATTTAAGCATCGCTCAATGAAAAGCACTTCGGTCAATCCGTTGTCAATCTTATAAAGGCTCAACAACGACTTGCCTACATTGTCATTCACCTGCTTCAATGCGTCTTTGTATGCATCACCATACCGCTTCACATACTCAGCAATCTTGGCTTCGTCTGTGAATTTATCTGCGTCGGAAATCTTCAAATCTTTTTCCACTCTCGCACCGAACGGCGGATTAGTCAAGATAACATCAAAACGATTTTCAAATATTCCGTTCACATTCAGCAATCCATCGTGGTGGTGAACTCCGCCGTGACCGTCACCGTGCATAATCATATTCATTTTACTCGTCCGAGCCATACGCGGATTGGCATCGGTGCCATATATGCAATCAAAAGAAAGAGAACGCAACCGTCCCTTGGCATTATTGATGTCAAGTTCTGCATTCAACCTGTCGAAGGCAGTGTTTACCGTCACATCAACATTGGCTTTATCTTCGTCAGAAAGTGATTCGTATTCGTCATCAAAATATTTCTGTTTAATAGAATCCTTCTGTCTTTCAATATCTTTTTCAATGCTCTCGCGAACATATTCAAATGCGCGAATCAGGAAACCGCCACTTCCACAACAGGGGTCACAAATGTATTCCCCTTCCTGCGGGTCAAGTACAGAAACCATAAAATCTACAATGGTGCGGGGCGTGAAAAATTGTCCAAGTTCACCGCGGAATGTCTTACCAAGAAATTGTTCGAAAGCGATACCTTTCACATCGTCAGAAGTAGTGGAAAGGTTGTATATTTCCAATTCTTTGACTATTTGCTCAAAACTGTTTTCACGAATCTCAATTTTTGCATTATCGTCGAACAAATGGTCATTAGCAAACTGCTGCTTGGTTCTCTCAAACAAATTTTGATAAAAAGGTTTTGCATCACTTACGCCCATTTCCTTGTTCAACTTGTCGTAATTCTTACGATTTTCAACAAATCTATCGTATGAAAAGATTTGCCCTTCTTCGTTTTCTCTTTCGTAACGAATCTTTATAAAGAGTATCTTGCTGATCTCATCAAATGCAGCTTCTGGAGAAAGTTTGTCATTATTTCGGATAATGTTGTGGCATTTGAAAAGTAGCCTTGAAAACTCATCGCGCGAAAACGCTTTCGTCTGCTTTAAGAGTTTTTCGATTTCCTTTTGATTGTCTGCTTGTGCGGCATTTGGAATATCTGTGATTTCCTCTAATCTTTTTGGAATCTCGCCTTTTACGACTCTGAAAATCCTTGTTTCCTTCAAGTTTGTAGTAACAAAGAAGTCCGCACCAGCCCAAGAAGCGTAATTGTAGCCTTGAAAATAATCCTCTTCGTGAATAGTGACAGATTCAGCTTTGCATTCAACAATGATAATAGGACTTTTGCTGTTCTGCTTGTCTTCGGCATTCTTCCAAACCACAATATCAGCACGCGCCATTCCTTGCCCACGCTGAGAATTATTCACTTGTAGTTCCTGTGTCATCTGTTCAATTGCAAACCCATAATTGTTCACTAATCGGCAGATATATTTCTGACGCACTTCTTCTTCTGGCTTTAATACATGCCATTTGTCCTTTAGTGGTGCAAATATTTTGTTATCCTTTATTTGTATTTCCATAATAAAACTCTAATACATACGTAAATGACCGAAGTAAATCGTAGAATATTGCATTTTTATTTCACTCTCCACTCTTCTTTTGTTTTACAAAAATAATGAAAAAACTATTATGACAATAAATATTATATGTAGAAATAGATTGTTGTGGCAAAACATCTGAAGAAGTGGAATATTTCCACTATTTTTGGCACTGGGAAATTAAACGTCTATACCTTTATGATATTATACACAACGGGAACTGGCAATTCGCAGTCGGTGGCGGTGCGGATGGCCGAGATGCTTGACGACAAGGCTGTGGCTGTCGATTACGAAACGTCGCGCGTGGAAGCGCGCGACGAGAAACGGCTCATCTTTGTGATGCCTGTGCACTCGTGGGGACCGGCGCTGTTCATGATGCGTTTTGTGCGGCGCTGCACGTTCGACAAGCGCTACACCGAGGCGTGGGCGGTGTTCGTCTGCGGCGACAACTGCGGCAATGCCGACAAGATTTTCGCCAAGGCGCTGAAGAAAAAAGGCATCAGACTGGTAGCAGCTTATTCGGTGCAAATGCCTAATAACTACATACTTATGAAAGGTTTTGGCATCGACGATGCCGAACTGGCCAAAGAGAAGATAGCCAACAGCGAACTACGTGTGAGCCAGATAGTTGCAGCCATACAAGGGCACGCCGACGACAGCGTGCCGATGTACACACGCGGCACTAAGGCGTGGTTGAAGTCGGGTGTGGTGTATCCGCTTTTTGCGCGCATGGCGGTGAAACGCGTGCGTTTCCGCACGACTGACGCTTGCGTGTCGTGCGGGTTGTGCGAGGCGGTTTGCCCGACGCACAACATCCGCCTCGTCAACGGGCGCCCGGTGTGGGGCAAGGACTGCGTTCAGTGCGTGGCCTGCATTCACCGATGCCCGAAACGCGCCATAGAATATGGCGACGTTTCGGTGGACATGGGCCGCTACGTGCATCCCGACTTGCAGCAGAATTTGCATTTCGTAAAGACGAAAGACACACAAAACACTGAAAATGAATAGAATACTATTTGTCTGTCTGGGGAACATCTGCCGTTCGCCAATGGCCGAGACGATAATGCAGGATATGGTTGAAAAAGAGGGTGTTGAGGCCGATTTTGAAATCGACTCGGCCGGCATAATATCGTACCACGAGGGCGAGAAAGCCGACGGCCGCATGCGCAACTTCGCTTACCAGCGCGGCTATTTCATAACGCACATAAGTCGGCCGGTTACGACCGACGATTTCCGCCACTTCGACTACATAGTGGGCATGGACGATGAGAACATACGGGCTTTGCAAAGCAGAGCCCCGTCGGACTCGCGGGCGCAGATAGTGCGCATGACCGACTTTTGCCGAGAGTACACGACCGACACCGTGCCCGACCCGTATTATGGTGGCGCACAAGGTTTTACGTACGTGATAGATGTTCTTGAAGATGCCTGCCGCGGCATGCTCGATTTTCTGAAAGAGAAAAAATAAGACGATATTGAGGCGAAAAAAGAGAAAGGCTGTTTGTTTTTCACAGAAAAGCACTACCTTTGCATCGCTTTTGCCGATATGGCTCAGTTGGTAGAGCAACGCATTCGTAATGCGTGGGTCCCCGGTTCGAGTCCGGGTATCGGCTCAAGGCTTGAGGTCAGTTTTACTGACCTCTTTTTTTTGCTTTTGCCAAAAAATGCTTTTCTTTGCAGTGTTATTTTGATGATTATGAGAGTTTTGATACGCATAATAGCCTTATTCATAGTATTTTGCAACGCAACGCAAAGCGTTGCGCAGCGTTTTGGCGTCAACTGCTCCGGCGCCACCGATCGCGAGACGGCTCAACTTTACGGTCCCGTGCAGCGCGTTACCGAACGTGTGTACAAGGTGGATTTCTCGCGCCACGTGGTTGACAAAGGCGAGTTGCAGTCGGTTCGTTCGGTTGAATTTGCAGAAAACGGCAGCGTAAAGCTCGAGCAGACGTTCGACGCGGCTAACGAGCTGTTGTCCAAGACAATATATCAGTACAAAGACAGCATGAAATCGGTTTCGACATCATACGATGCATCGGGCACGCGGACGCTGCAGACGCTCTACGCCAACACCGCTGATGGCGTCGTAGCGCGTATGCGCGACACCGACGCCATAGCCGTAACTATCAGTACATCAGAGGTTAGCCACATGCCTAACTGGGCCGCCAACAACGAGTCGTTCAACGACGGTGAGCGAGTGCTCACCGAGTATTTCTACAACGACAACCGCCGGCTGGTGCGAGTGCTGAAGACGAGCAACAGCGACGTGTCGGAGCAAACAATAACGCTCGATGCCAACGGACACCCGAAAAAATAAATAATAAAAGAGAACAAGCAGAAAACGACATACGAGTACGAACACACTGTAGATGAGCACAATAACTGGACTCAGCGCATCGTGCGCCGCAACGGGAAACCCGTCGAGCTCATAGAACGCGAAGTGATATACTATTAGCGAGTGCAAACTCCAAAAAATCTTTCATTCGACCTTATTTTTATATAATAAGATAAATATCTTATTATCAGCATTTTATGTACATTATCAACAATAATGTTGAAAAATAAAATGTTAAAAATTAAAGAAAGTGGGGCAAAGTGGTTGGAAGTGGTTTTTTTTCTTTATACTTTTACCCGTTGAAAAAAAGAAACGAAAATGTCCACTTTCATAGGAGATTTTAACGGCAAAGCAGACGCGAAAGGCAGAATAGTTCTGCCCGTGGCTTTCAAGCATGAGCTTGAAAACATGGGCGACATGCGCCTAATAGTCAAGAAGGACCTCTTCGAGCCGTGTCTGCTGCTGTATCCTTACAACGAGTGGGAACGGATAATGGACGATTTACGAACCAAAATAAATAGTTATGACCGCGAACATACACGTTTTCTGCGCGAATACCAGCGCAACACTGCAGAACTACAAGTTGATAATTTCAGTCGCATACTTCTGCCCCGACGCCTTTTACAAATCATAGGCGCCGACAAGCAGCTGACGTTTTTGGGCGTCGACAAGCACATAGAAGTCTGGGATAGTGACACTTACGACAGCCAGGCAATGAGTGCCGAAGATTTGGCACTGCTGGCGGAGAAGATTCTTGGGTCGAACAGCCGTCAAAACAACGAAACGAGATGAGCACAGAATACCACATACCGGTGTTGCTGAAAGAGTCGGTCGACGGATTGGACATCAACCCGTCGGGGACGTACGTCGATGTTACGTTCGGCGGCGGTGGGCACAGCCGCGAGATTCTGCGCCGACTTGGCGCAGAAGGGCGGCTCATAGCTTTCGACCAGGACGAGCAAGCCTACGCCAACCGTCCCGACGACAAACGGCTGACTTTCGTGCGTCATAATTTCAGATATATAGCGCAGTTTCTGCGCTATATGGGCATCGACAAGGTCGACGGGCTGCTGGGCGATTTGGGCGTTTCGTCGCATCACTTCGACGCCGCTGAACGCGGCTTCTCGTTCCGCTTCGACGCGCCGCTCGACATGCGCATGGGACAAGGCATGGAGCGCACAGCCGCCGACATTGTGAACAACTACGCCGAAGATGAGTTGAAACGCGTTTTTACCGTTTACGGCGAAATAGCAAATGCGGGCCGGCTTGCAAAAGCCATTGTGCGAGAGCGAGTTGCAAAGTCCATCGATACCACTACCCGACTGCGCGAGATAGTTGAGGCCAACACCAGCAAAAACGAGCAGAGCAAGATGCTGCCCAAGGTTTTTCAGGCATTGCGCATAGAGGTGAACGGCGAGATGGACGCTCTGCGCGAGATGCTGACACGTTCGACGGATATCATTCGCCCAGGCGGGCGAATGGTCATAATAGCCTACCACAGCCTCGAAGACCGCATGGTGAAAAACCTCATCCGCTCGGGCAATGTCGACAAGGCCAACGCAGAGCAAGACATCTACGGGCACTCGCAGACACCTTTCGAAGCCGTGAACCGCAAGGCCATAGTGCCAAGCGACGAAGAGATAGAGCGAAACAGCCGAGCACGAAGTGCGAAGCTGAGAATAGCAGTTAGAACGAATTTTTAAACAAACGATATGAAGCTGAAAGCCAAGACATTAGAAGCATTGAAAGTAGTCATAAGCGGGCAGTTTCACCTGCCTTCGAACAAATACTTGCACTACTGCCTGTTCGTATTGTTCTTGGGATTTCTGTACATAACAAACCACCTTTGTGTAGAGAGCGATTTGCGCGAAATAGCCGAATTGACCAACGACATAAAGGAGCTGCGCTACGAATCGATTTCGACATCGTCGGAGCTCATGAACATGAGCAA
This sequence comes from Bacteroidales bacterium, assembly GCA_017960905.1. Classification (GTDB taxonomy): domain Bacteria; phylum Bacteroidota; class Bacteroidia; order Bacteroidales; family Marinilabiliaceae; genus W3P20-009. Next base: position 22,227 of record JAGCYH010000038.1, on the reverse strand, counting down.
ACAAAGCGAAGTGATACGACGAGTTGAAGCCGAAGGACTTGATTTGAAAGAACTTACCGAGCCGCCTCGTATATTGGAAATGAAGTAAAATGGCAAAAGAGAACAACAAAGTATCGAAAAAGTCGATTCTCAACCGCATAATGGGAATTTACCTGCTGGTGTTCGCTATGCTTCTGTGCATAACGGGCAAGGCCTTGTGGGTGAAAATTGCCGACGGTACGAAGTGCAGTCAGGAGATGCGCACCGACTTTTCGAGAGAGAATGTTCCGCTTGAGGCCATCAGAGGCAACATACTGGCAAGCGACGGGCGCAAACTCGCCTGCTCTGTGCCCAACTACCGCATAATAATGGACCCGAGTTCGAACGGCTTGCCCGACGACGTGTTCAACAAGAACATTGGCGCGCTGAGCCAGAAGCTGTCGAAGTTCTTCGGCGACAAGACACCATACGAGTATCAGCGCATGATAGAGAAAGCCCGCGCCGATGGGAAAAACCATTACCTTATTATAAATAACAGACGCATCACCTACAACGAGATGAAAGAGGTGAGCCAATTCCCGATATTCTGCTTGGGCCGCAACAAAGGCGGATTCATGCCCGAAGAGAGCGACAACCGCAAAAAGCCCTTCGGGCTTTTAGCGTCGCGAACTGTAGGAAGGCTCTACTTAGACAAGACGAAAGGCGGCATGGTGGGCATAGAGAACTCGTTCGACGACGTGCTGCGCGGTGTCGACGGACTGAGCGACCGCATACGCGTGATGGGCAAATGGACCAACAAAGAGATTACAGCACCGCAAAACGGCAAAGACATCATAACGACGATAGACATTGATATTCAGGATGTTGCAGAATACTCAATGATGCGTCAGCTGAAAAACCACAATGCCGACCACGGCATTGCGATACTTATGGAAGTGCGCACTGGCGCAATAAAAGCAATTGTGAATCTGCGCTACGACCAGAAGACAGGGACATTCTCAGAAGACAACAACTACGCCGTGACAGAGCGCGCCGAGCCTGGCTCTACATTCAAACTCGCCACGCTCATAGCTTGCATGGAAGACGGCATCGTAAACGACGTTGACAAAGACAGCGTCTACACTAACAACGGCGTGTACGAATTTGCAAAAGACGCCGTGCTGCACGACTCGAAACCGCACGAGTGGCTTACGATACGCAAAGCCTTCGAGGCCTCGTCGAACATAGCCTTTGCGCGTCTTGTAGCCGAAGGCTACAAGAAAGACCCGCAACAGTTTATCGACCGTCTGCACGACTTGGGGCTGTGCGACTCATTGCAATTCGACCTGAAGGGCACACGCAACACGATGTTCAAGAACTACGACGACCCGACATGGTCGGGCACCACACTGCCTTGGATGGCAATAGGTTACGAGATGCAGATAACGCCGCTTCAGCTGCTGACATTCTACAACACAGTGGCCAACAACGGTGTGATGATGCGCCCGATGCTCATAGAAGGCTATGGTGAAAACGGCCGCATAACCGACCACATACGCCCCAAAGTACTGCGAAACTCGATAGCTTCGCGCAAGACGATACGCACTGTGCATGAGCTACTTAAAGGTGTTGTGGAAGACGGAACGGCGAAAAACATCAAAGGCACGCCTTACGGCATTGCCGGCAAGACAGGCACGGCACAGTTGGTGAAAGAGGGCGGCGGATACGAAAAACGCTACTTGGCGTCGTTTGCCGGGTATTTTCCCGCCGACAAACCGCTATACAGCTGTATAGTAATGGTTTACGGGCCATCGAACAACGTTTATTACGGCAACGTAGTTGCCGGAAATGTTGTGAAGGCCATTGCCGACCGCGTGTATGCCGCCGAATATCGCAACGGCAACGTACGCGAGACACCCGAAATTGCTCTGGCAGAGCAATTTCCGTTCTCAAAAGGCGGTCGTCTGGCCGACATTAACAGAGTATTCAACGAATTGAAGATACCTCATAACCTCGATGTCAACTCGACATGGATATCGACGACGGCCGAAGCCGACAAGGTGAAGCTCACGGCGCGTCATCTGCTCGACAACAGCGTGCCCGACGTGAAAGGCATGGGCGCAAGCGACGCTGTGAGTCTGCTCGAGGCTATTGGTCTGAAAGTGAAAATAATAGGTGTCGGCCGCGTAAGTTCGCAATCGATAGCCGCCGGCAGCACATATACTAAAGGTTCAACCATAACAATAGAGTTGGAAAATGGATAAAAGTGTAAAAGATATTATCGGAGAGTTGGCTTCGGTCAACATCATCGGCGATGCCGGCAGAAAAGTGAGCGGTATAGTATTCGACAGCCGCAAGGCGACGCCCGAAACACTTTTCGTGGCACAGAAAGGCGTGGCCAGCGACGGACACGACTACATTGCCAAAGTGTTTGAACAAGGTTGCAGAGCAATAGTTTGCGAGAAGCAACCTGCTGATTATCCGCAAGATGCGTGCATCGTAACAGTGCCCGACACGCATTATGCCTTAGGCATAATGGCGTCGGCGTTTTACGGCCACCCATCGTCAAAGATGAAACTTGTGGGCGTAACCGGCACCAACGGCAAGACGACCATTGCCACACTGCTCTACCGCCTCACGACAAAGCTCGGACACAAGTCGGGCTTGTTCTCAACTGTCGCCAATTACATTGGCGACCAGCGCACCGACGCCACACACACCACACCCGACGCTGTAACACTCAACGAGCGCATGCATCAGATGGTGGCCGAGGGCTGCGAATACTGCTTCATGGAAGTGAGCTCGCACAGCATTGTGCAACACCGCATTGCGGGGTTGCAGTTCGACGGCGGCATATTCACCAACATCACACACGACCACTTGGATTACCACAAGACATTTGATGCTTACATAAAGGCGAAAAAAGCATTTTTTGACGGACTCGACAAAAATGCATTCGCAATAACCAACATCGACGACAAAAACGGCCAGGTGATGCTGCAAAACACTGCAGCTAAGCGACTTACATATTCGCTTCGTGCCATGGCCGACTTCAAGGGCGAAATAATAGAGAGTTCGTTCGAAGGCATGAACATACGTTTCAACAAAGAAGAGGCTTTCATGCAGTTTGTAGGTAAGTTCAACGCTTACAATCTGTTAGCGATATACGGCGCGGCCGTGAGCTTAGGCTTCGACTCGCACGATGTGCTTGTCGCTTTAAGTTCGCTTGTGCCGGTTGACGGACGTTTCGAGGCAATCCGCTCAAACGATGGCAAGACTGCCATCGTCGATTACGCGCACACGCCCGACGCACTGCTCAACGTCATTTCGACCATTAACGCAGTGCGCAAAGAGAGCCAGCGACTCATTTGCGTTGTTGGTTGCGGTGGCGACCGCGACAAGACAAAACGCCCCGAGATGGCTCAGGAAGCTGTCAGAGGCGCGTCGCTCGTCGTTCTGACGAGCGACAATCCGCGCAGCGAAGACCCGAACGACATTCTCAACGACATGAAAGCCGGACTGAATGCCGACGAGCTTGCACGCACACTGACAATAGTCGACCGTCGCGAGGCAATAAAAACCGCCCTCACGCTCGCTCAGAAAGGCGACATAGTGCTCATTGCCGGCAAAGGCCATGAGAACTATCAAGACGTGAAAGGCGTGAAATCGCACTTCGACGACCGCGAGGAAGTCAGAAAAGTATTTAACATTTAAACAATTGATAATAAACAAAATAAACACCAAATAAAATGCTCTACTATTTATTTCAATATCTGACAGAGTTGGGAGTTCCGGGTGCCGGAGTATTCCAATACATTTCGTTCCGCGCAGGCTTGGCGGTTATTATCTCGCTCATTTTCGCGACGATAATAGGCAAAAAAATCATCCGTCTGCTGCAAAAGCAGCAGATCGGTGAGATAGTACGCGACCTTGGCCTCGAAGGACAGTTGCAGAAAAAAGGCACGCCGACCATGGGCGGCGTGATAATCATCGCTTCGATACTATTGCCGGTGCTTCTGCTCAACAAACTCGACAATGTATATGTCATATTGATGATTGTGGCCACGCTGTGGCTCGGAACAGTAGGATTCATCGACGACTACATCAAGGTTTTCAAGAAAAATAAGGAAGGCCTTGCCGGACGATTCAAAATCGTCGGGCAGATAGGCCTCGGCGTCATTGTGGCCTGCACGCTCTACTTCAACGACGATGTTGTTGTACGCGCCACAACCGACATAACACCCACGGAGACAGTGCAATCGGCATCGGCCGACCAAGCAACGGCGGTTTCGATGCAAGAAAACATCAAAGCGCCAATGACCTCGGTGCCGTTCTTCAAGAACCACCTTGCCGACTACCGCTCGCTATTCGCCTTTGCCGGCGAATATCAGGACGCGGCAGGCTGGATTTTCTTCGCCCTAATGGTCATCTTCATCATCACGGCAGTGAGCAACGGCGCCAACATGACCGACGGTCTCGACGGTCTGGCGACGGGAACGTCGGCAATAATCGGCACCACGCTCGGCATCATAGCATACGTTTCGAGTAACGTCGGCTACGCAGGATATTTGAACATATTATACATTCCAAATTCCTCAGAATTAGTAGTTTACGGCGCCGCATTCATCGGTGCCACCATTGGATTCCTGTGGTACAACTCGTACCCGGCACAAGTTTTCATGGGCGACACTGGCAGCTTGACACTTGGCGGCATCATTGCGCTGTTTGCCATACTCATTCGCATCGAGCTGCTCATTCCGATACTCTGCGGCATTTTCTTGGTGGAAGACATCTCGGTGATGCTTCAGGTGGGATATTTCAAATACACCAAAAAGAAATACGGCGAAGGCCGGCGCATCTTCTTGATGGCGCCGCTTCACCATCATTTCCAGAAAAAAGGCTACGCCGAACCGAAAATCGTTACACGTTTCTGGCTCGTGGGCATCATTCTGGCAATACTGACACTCGTAACATTGAAAATCAGATAATATATTGATTATCAGAAAAATAAAAAACAGACAAAAATGGACAGACTTGTAATACTTGGTGGTGGCGAAAGCGGCGTTGGAGCAGCGCTTTTGGGACAGAAGAAAAGATACGACGTATTTCTGTCGGACAGCGGCGCGCTGAAACCGCAGCACAAAGCCGAACTCGACGCAGCCGGAATAAGCTACGAAGAAGGCGGCCACACCGAAGCTAACATACTGAATGCCAATTTGATAATAAAAAGTCCGGGCATTCCCGAAAAAGCACCGATAATAAAAGCGCTTCGTGCCAAAGGCACGAAGATAATATCGGAGATTGAGTTTGGCGGCTGGTACACCAAAGCCCGCAAGATTTGCATCACCGGTTCTAACGGCAAGACCACCACTACCCTTCTGACGCATCACTTGCTGTCGTCGTCGGGTGTAAGAGCCGAGCTTGCAGGCAACGTGGGCACTAGCCTCGCGCGGCAGATTGCCGCGGGCAACGAACCCGACTGGTACGTGATAGAGCTTAGCAGTTTCCAACTCGACGGCATGTACGACTTCAAGGCCGACATAGCCATACTCAACAACATAACGCCCGATCACTTAGACCGTTACGAGTATAAATTTGAGAACTACATACGCTCGAAATTCCGCATTTTGCAGAACCAGACGAAAGCCGACGCCTTCATCTGCAACGTCGATGACCCGACGACAGCCGAATGGTTGCCGAAGGTAACCATAGGCGCTACGCGCTACGATGTGTCGACGCACCACGAAGCCAACGCTTTCGCCGCCGACGGCAAAATAACCGTAAAGGCGAAAGGCAGCTTGACATTCGATGCTAACATATTACCAATCAAAGGATTGCACAATATATACAACAGCATGCAAGCCTGCGCGGCAGCTCAGCTTGCCGGCGTCGCCGACGCCGACATACTGAAAGCGTTGCCGACATTCAAGAACGCCGCACACCGCCTTGAGTTTGTGCGCACTTTCGAAGGCGTTGACTATGTCAACGACTCGAAAGCCACCAATGTCGATTCGGCATGGTACGCGCTCGAATGCCAACAGAAACCTGTAGTGTGGATAGCAGGTGGTACCGACAAAGGCAACGACTACAGCACACTGAACGACCTCGTGCGGGCAAAAGTACACGCGCTGGTTTGCCTCGGTGTCGACAATGCGAAGCTCATCAAGAGCTACACGGGCATCATTCCGGTAATAGAAGAGGCCCGCTCGATGGACGAATGCGTGGCGAAATGCCGCGCATTGGCAAAGAAAGGCGACGTGGTGCTGCTCTCGCCGTGCTGCGCAAGTTTCGACTTGTTCAACAGCTACATACATCGCGGCAACTTATTCAAAGAGAGTGTAAACAACTTAAAATAAGCAACACATAACTAAAACGCCATGAAGATATCTGTAAAAAACATATTCAGCGGAAACAAGATGCTGTTCGCGGCTATCGCCTTTCTGATAGCCATGTCGGCCATGGCTGTGTATAGTTCGTCGAGCGTTTTAGGCTACACGAAGCAGGGTGGCGAGATAGGTTACTACCTCTTCAAACACCTCTTCATGCTTGTTTTGGCAGTTGGCGCAATATATCTGGGAGCGCGCATACAACCGAAGTTCTATTCGACATTTGCCGAGATAATGCTCTTTGCAGCCGGCATCGGACTGTTTGCGGCCATCATCATGGGTAGCACGGTCAACGGGTCGGCGCGTTGGATATACTTCGGAGGCATTTCGATACAGCCGTCGGAATTTGCCAAAATAGCACTTATATTGTTCATTAGCAAGATGTTGGCACGACACACCGACAACCCCAAACGGGCACTTTTGCCGATACTTTTAGTATCGGCCATAGTCTGCGGACTCATAGTGCGCGAGAACCTTTCGACCTGCCTGCTCATAACGATAACGATAGGCCTGCTGATGTTTGTCGGGCAGATACCTATGAGGTATCTGCTGGCCATTGTGGTTGTTGGATTTTTCGCAATGACGGTGGTGATATACTTCTCGGAATACACGGGGAAAGTATTTCCCCGTGCCAAGACGTGGCACAACCGCATAGAACGCTGGTGGGATGGTCGGAGCGCCGACAATGTGAAGATTGACCCCGAAGAGGATTACCAAGCCAAAGTGGCTCATATAGCGGTTGCTACGGGCGGCATCAAAGGCAAGGGACCGGGCAATAGTTACATGAAAAACTTCCTGCCTATGTCGTTCAGCGACTTCATTTTCGCCATAATACTGGAGGAATACGGCATGTTCGGCTGCGCGGCGGTGGTCTTTGCCTATATAATGATTTTCGCTCACGCGATGCGCATCGTCCGACGATGCGACAAGCCGTTCCACATCTACGCGATATTCGGTTTGTCGCTGATGCTCTGCCTGCAAGCCATAATCAACATGTGCGTAGGCGTGGGCATAATACCAGTTACCGGCCAGACGCTGCCAATGGTGAGCATGGGCGGCTCGTCGAACATATTCACGGGTTTGGCCTTGGGCATAATTTACTCAATAACAATAGCCAACACTAAAGAGGAGAAAGTGGCTGATGTGAAGGCTGTTGCACCGGCCGAAAAGGTCGAAGAGGAAGAGGAGGACATTTCGGCAATACAATTCTGATAAAGAACAAAAAAATATAGAACTATGAAAGTCATCATAAGTGGAGGCGGCACGGGAGGCCACATATTCCCGGCAATATCGATTGCAAACGCGCTGAAAGAAGCCGACCCGACGATAGAGATACTCTTCGTGGGAGCAAAAGGCAAAATGGAGATGGAGAAAGTACCGGCAGCAGGTTACGAAATAATCGGCCTGCCAGTGGCAGGATTTCACCGGAAAATCAATTTCCGCAACATCTGCCGCAATATGCTTTTCCCGTTCCGTCTGATAGCGAGCATGATGAAGGCTGGCAAGATAATCCGCCAGTTCAAACCCGACGCCGCCGTTGGCGTCGGCGGGTACGCGAGCGGACCTACTCTGCGCAAGGCTTCGGGCAAAGGCATTCCGTGCCTCTTGCAGGAACAGAACTCGTATCCGGGCGTTACGAACAAGATTCTGGCAAAAAAAGCAAAACGTATCTGCGTGGCATACCCCGATATGGAACGATTCTTCGACAAAGACAAAATCATAATGACGGGCAACCCCGTACGTCAGTCGTTGCTGGCCGAGGTTGACCGCAACGAGGCAGCAGAGTTTTTCGGGCTTGACCCGAAAAAGCCTGTGATACTGGTAATTGGCGGCAGTCTGGGCGCGCGCTCAATCAACGAAGGCCTGTCGGCATCGCTCGACGACCTCAACGACGGCGTGCAACTCTTGTGGCAGACCGGCAAGATTTATTTCGACAATATTAAAAATATTGTCGGTCAGCGTAACCAGCCGAATATCAAGGCTTTCGACTTCATCAAACGTATGGACTTGGCCTTCGGACTGGCCGACATCGTAGTGTCGAGAGCCGGTGCGAGCAGCATCTCTGAGCTGGCATTGCTCGGCAAACCGTCGATACTTGTTCCGTCGCCCAACGTAAGCGAAGACCACCAGACGAAAAACGCCATGGCACTCGTGAACAAAGGCGCGGCAATGATTATCAAAGACGTCGATACGCGACTGATTCTCTCTGAGAGCCAGAAAGCGCTTGCAGACAAGGCCACACTTGAAAGCTTGTCGGCAAACATTAAAATGTTTGCCCGACCAAACGCAGCATCGGACATTGCAAAAGAGGTTTTTGCAATAATAGAAGAAAGCAAAAAGAAATAAGCAACTGATTTTTAGTATTTTAAATAAAAAAAGAAGACAATGAACATATATTTCGTTGGAATAGGCGGCATCGGAATGAGTGCACTTGCGCGGCACTTCAACTCGCTCGGGGAGCGGGTTGCGGGCTACGACCGCACCCCTACCCGACTCACTCAAGAGATTGAAGCTGAAGGAATTAAAATAACATTCGACGACAATACCGACGAGATACCCGAAACATTCCGCGACAAAGCAAACACGACAGTTGTTTTCACGCCAGCGATACCGGCTGAAAACAAGATACTTACATATTTTCGTCAGAACGGGTTCAACATTGTGAAACGCGCCGAGATGCTTGGCCGCCTTACAGCCGACGCCAACGCCATCTGCATTGCCGGAACGCACGGAAAAACAACCACTTCGACACTGACTGCGCACATACTGCGCAACTCGAAAGTGGGCTGCTCGGCTTTTCTGGGCGGCATTTCGGCCAACTACGATACAAACTACTGGCGCAATGAGCAGTCGCAATTCATTGTAACAGAGGCCGATGAGTTCGACCGCTCGTTCTTGCATCTGCATCCGTATCTGGCGCTGATAACCTCGATGGACGCCGACCATCTCGATATCTACGGCACTCATAAAGAGGTGATTAAGGCGTTTCATAAGTTCGCTTCGCAAACGGCTGTCGGTGGCTCGCTCGTGTACAAATACGGACTGAATTTCGACGAGAGCAAAGTGGGCGAAGACAGCGAGATATTCACCTACGCACGCGAAAACGACAAAGCCGACTTTTATGCCTTCGGCATAAAACTTGTCGGCAGTCGCTATCACTTCTCCATTTCGACACCTTTCGGACAGATAACCGACGTGGAGCTTGGCTTGCCAGGCCTGCACAATGTAGAGAACGCAGTGGCGGCCACCGCGCTCGCAATGCTCGCCGGTGCCGAAGAAGACGAGGTGCGCGCCGCGCTGAAGACATTCATCGGCAACCGCCGACGTTTCCAGTATCGCATCGACACCGAAAACTTCTGTATGATAGACGATTACGCGCATCACCCTGAAGAGATTCGCACAATGCTCAGTTCGGTCAAAGCCATGTACAAAGGGCGTCGGATAACGGTAGTGTTCCAGCCGCACCTCTACACGCGCACACGCGACTTCGCCGACGGCTTTGCCGCGGCGCTGTCGATAGCCGACCGCATTCTGCTGCTCGACATCTATCCGGCTCGCGAACAGCCCATTCCGGGCGTCGACAGCAACATGCTGGCCGCGAAGATGAAAGGCGCCGATGTGAAACTGACAACCAAAGAGGCGCTCTTCGACGAGATAATGTCGGAACCGCTCGACGTGCTCGTGATGATGGGCGCCGGCAACATCGATGCCATGGTGCCCGACATTGAAGGACGCATTCGTAAAGTATTAAAACTTTGATAATAAAGTAGATATAGACGTATGAAGAAACAAAGGACAAATAAAGCGAAGCACATTCTGCGCACAACACTCCGAGTATTGTGCGGACTGATTATGCTGCTGTATTTTCCGATGCTCATGTCGTTTGTGAACGCCGACAAAGCGCAAACAGAATGTTTGCGCATCGATGCACACGTAGCCAACGACAGTCCGAACATACTCATCACCGACGACGGGCTCAACAGCATGGTGATGCACAACTTCCCCGACATCGAGGGCACGAAGCTCTGCGAAATGCATCTCGATGAGATGGAGCGCATCATAGAGCAATCGGCAGTAGTGAAGAAGTGCGACATGTACACCACGCCGGGCGGCGTGCTGCACGTACGCATCACGCAGCGCGAACCGATAATGCACGTATTCACATCGTCGAGCTCGTACTACATGGATGCCGAGGCCTTCCGCATAGTGGCCAAGAGCGACATGCGCAGCAACGTAGTGGTAGTGAACGGCAACGTGGGCACACTGCTCGAGGCCGAAGACCTCATAGCACTGTGCAAATACATCAACGCGAGCGCCTTCTGGCGCGCGCAGATTGAACAGATATACATAACTCAGAAAAACGAGTTCATACTCGTTCCGCGTGTCGGAAACCACATAATAGAATTCGGCACGGCTGAAAACATGGAGAACAAATTCGAGCGCCTGCACGCCCTCTACACCAAAGGGTGGCAACCGCGCGAATGGAACAAATACAAAAAAGTTAATTTGAAATTCAACGGACAAATAGTCTGCACAAAACGATAAAAGCCATGGAACAATTTATTTACGCCATCGATCTTGGCAGCACAAACATCACGGCAGTAATAGCTCAATACGACGAGTTGCAGCCGTTCAGAATCAAAGTTCGCAAAGTGCAATCGACACCGTCGAGAGGCATACGCCGCGGCGTTGTGTACATCGAAGACGAAGTGGCACGCACCGTCAACGCACTCATACAGAGCATGGAGAAGGACATAAAGAAAAGCAGCTCTGCAAAAACTTTTTACTGTCTGAGTATAAGCGGATTAGGCATCAACGCCGAGAGCAGTCAGAACACCATCAGCACATCGGATGCATCATCGATAGATGATGTCAGGATAAGCCGATTGGCAGATTGGGTAAGGAGCAAATTCTACTTCGATGCCGACAAATCGATAATACGCCAGAATCCGATTTCGTACGACATCGACAACTTCCATGACATCGCGTCGCCTAAAGGCTTCGCGTCGAGCCAGTTAAGTGGGCGTTATCTGTTCACATTGGCACAGAACAAAAACAAAGATCCTCTGATGAGATTGTTCAAGAGACCAGACATGACATATTTGTTCCCGTTGGCTTCGGCAAAGGCGTCAATACTTGTTCCGAATGAAGAATTGCGCAACGGAGTGATGTTGCTCGATTTGGGTGCAGAGACCACCAACATGGCTATTTACCGCAACGAACGGCTTTGCCACGAAGCGTCGATACCTTTCGGTAGCGACCTGATAACCAAAGACATAGCAAGCGTCTTGAACTTATCAAAAGAGAACGCCGCAAAAATAAAGAAAGCCATTGGCATGGGCACACAATTCAACGACAACATGGAAATAGACGGCATCAACATCGAAATCGAATTGTACAAACTGACAGTACGTGCCCGACTCGAAGAGATTATGGCATACATCGATTCGGAAATAGAATCGTCGAAACATCGCAGATACATCAAGAAAATCTTTATCACAGGCGGCGGTGCGCGACTCAATGGCATAACAGATTTTCTGTCGGTCTTCCTCGACATTCCGACAGTCATTTGCAACACAAACTACAAAACCGACGACGCGCAAATGCAACAGTTTGCCGGAGCGCTCGGCATGGCCTCGCTTTTCACCAGCGAAAACCGAGACAAACTCATTGAGAAAGAGGTTATTGGTAGTATTTTCGATCAACAGCCTCAACAAACAACACAACCCGAAGAAAAAACAATTGAGAACGAGGATAACGAAGATGATAAGAAAAAAAGCATTTGGGGCACATTTAAAAACTGGTTCTCAGACAATGAAGGTGAGAAAACATTAGACGAATAAAAAAATAAAAAAATCATATTATGGAAGAGATAATCGACATACTGCCAGACAATACCGAACCTGAAGAAAATCACATTATCAAGGTTATAGGTGTGGGCGGTGCCGGCGGCAACGCCGTGAAACACATGTGCGAGATAGGTGTCGAAGGCGTGAATTTCATTGTGGCCAACACCGACTTGCAAGCACTCAAGAACAACCCGGCAAACCAGAAAATACAACTCGGTAAGAAACTTACCGAGGGACTTGGCGCCGGCAGCAAACCCGAACGTGGCAAAGAGGCCGCGCTCGAGAACATTGATGAGATACGCGAAGCCCTCGAAGGCGCAAAAATGGTGTTCATCACCGCCGGCATGGGCGGTGGTACAGGCACAGGCGCATCGCCTGTAATAGCGCAAACTGCCAAAGAGATGGGAATACTCACAATTGGCGTTGTATCAATACCTTACGAAGACGAAGGCGGACCAAAAATCATAGAGTCGATACGTGGCGTACAAGAACTCAGCAAATGTGTCGATTCAATAATAGTAATCAACAGCAACCGACTCACCGACCTTTACGGCGACTTGCCATTGAGCAAAGCTCTGGCAAACGCCGATGATGTGCTGGCCCGCGCCACAAAAGGTTTGGCCCAGATAATAACAGTCTATGGTAAGCAGAACATCGACTTCGCCGATGTGCGCACTGCAATGGAGAACAGCGGCGTGGCTATCATTGGCACGGTGGAAGTAGGCGGCGACAACCGCTGGCAGAAAGCCATCGAAGAGTGCCTCAACTCGCCTCTGAACAACAACAACGATATTCGCGGCGCTAAATACGTGCTGCTCAATATCTATTGCAGTCACGAAAACGAGATAACACAAAGCGAACATGCCAAAATGCTGCATGAACTGCGCAAACTGCGCGACAACGATGAGTTCCTCAAATGGGGCTTCGGATACGACGACACGCTCGAAGACAAACTTCGCGTAACTGTGGTGGCTACTGGCTTCGCACAAGACCCATTCGACATAATCAAAAAGCCCAAAAAAGTGATGAAAGCCGTCATTGTCGATGGAGAGCTGAGATTTGTCGACCCCGATGACGAAGCACCTATTGAAGTAGAGTTGGAAACGCCTAAAGACATAAAGGATCGCATCTACGGGAAAAAAGATGAAAACAAACCGCAGACAGTTGACTACAAAAACGCGAAACTCGGCGACCCGATAATCGAAACGCGCGAAAAACTTGCCAATGAAGAAGTTATCGCACGCATAGAAAACATACCGGCTATCGAGCGCAGAATGGCGAATAATTAACAAAAAGTATAATAACAAAATAAAACATTGACCATGAGTTATTTCGATCAGATTTCAAAGGACATAATGGCAGCGATGAAGGCACGCGAAACAGTAAAACTCGATGCGCTGCGCGGCATTAAAAAAGAATTCATTGAGGCGAAGACAGCCAAAGGCGCCAACGCCGACCTCGACGACGGAGAGGCAATGAAGATTATGAAAAAAATGGTGAAACAACGTCGAGACACAGCCAAACTCTATATAGAGCAAGGTCGGGCCGACCTTGCAGAAGTGGAAACCCAGCAAGCCGACGTGATAGAGTCGTACTTGCCTGCCGCCATGTCGGCGGAAGAGCTCGAAAACAAGGTGAAAGCCATCATCGAGAAAGTCGGTGCTTCAACAATGAAGGACATGGGCAAAGTGATGGGCGTAGCCTCGAAAGAGCTTGCCGGACTTGCCGACGGCAAAGACATTTCCGATTGCGTGAAACGTCTGCTGTCGTAACAAGACCGATTGGTTTTCTAAAAGCAAAAAAGTTGACCCGTGAGGGCCAACTTTTTTGTTATATAGTCATCACAACTATCACTATAAGAATCGTTTGCAAAGCAACCATGCGTGCTTCATCATTACGTTGTAATCGGCGGCGGCAACCGTTTCGTCAACCTCTTTGGCCGACATCACAACCGTTTCGAGGAACTCGTCCTCATCGGGTCGACTGTTACCTAACCCACTGACTACCAGATAATAGCACGACATACGATTGTTCATGAAAGCCGGATTAGGACAAGCCTCGTAGAGCAACTCCGCCGAAACGATGTTGGCATCTTTGATGCCAACCTCCTCGTCGAGCTCACGCAACAGAGCCTCTTTTGCCGTCTCTTCGCCATCGACCATGCCGCACGGGAACTCAACAGTCAGCTTGTTGATGCCGTGGCGGAACTGACGCACCATGACGAATCGGTCGCTTTGTGCGCCAAGGCGCACAACAGCGCACACCCAATCGGGCGACTTTAGCGTGACGTAATCGCGCTCGCGGCCGGCTGGGTCGGTCTTGTGCGTGGTACAAACGGTCCAAATAGGCGTCTTTATCAATTCCTTTGTTTCACCAACTTTCCAATTCATTTCTTTTGTAATTTGTTTATTATCTGTATTTTACAAAAATCTATTCAATTATCTTAGCTTCAATGCGTCGGTTGAGGGCACGGCCTTCGTCGGTGTCGTTCGAGGCCTCGGGCTTGCTGAATCCGTAGCCCTTGTAGGTTATCCGCTGCTTGCTTATACCCTTCGATATCAGATACTGAACCGTAGTGCGGGCGCGGCCTTCAGATAGTTTCTGATTGTAATCCTGACTTCCGACATTGTCGGTGTGACCGCCAATTTCAATGCGCAGCTTCTCGTTTTCGTTGAGAATGCGAACGAGCTTATCGAGTTCGATGAACGACTCTTCTTTCAATTCAGTAGAATTGAAATCGAAGAAGACGTTGCGCAGAGCCATTTTCTCGCCAACAAGAAGTGGCGATAGCGGCACATCGAGCATGAGCGGTTCAGAGATAGAATTTGTTTCTTTCAGAGCAAAGCTCTGAGAATGAAACAAATAGCCTTGCTTGCTAACTATAAGTGCATAATCGTGTCCGGCAGGCAGATTGACGATGAAGCGTCCATCGTACGTATTCGACTGAGCATCAACCTGTTTCTCGCCGTTGTCGAGTCGTATCAGCTCAAGATTCGCGCCGAGAGGCGCTTTAGTCTTGGCATCGTACACCATACCTTTGATATACGAAACCGACTTCGGACGTGCGCTTTCGGGCACGTCGAAGCACATAAGCTCTTTGCGGCGCACACCGTTGTCGAGTATGTGCGTGGCCGACCAATAGCCCATGTCGCCTTTCGCATTGATTATCAGTCCGTTCTCGTCTTGCATTGTGTTTATCGGATAGCCTATGTTTGTCGGGCGCGTCCAAGTGGAATCGTTAATGAGGCGGCTGTAGAAAATATCGAGGCCTCCCATGCCGAGCCAACCGTTCGACGAGAAGTAAAGTGTCTGATTATCAGCATGAATAAATGGTGAAGTCTCTTTGCCAGGTGTGTTTATCGAATCGCCCAGATTGACCACTTTGCCGAAAATAGGCACGCCATTGTTGGCATAGCCAACAATTTTGGCGGCCCAGATGTCATCGTCGCCATGCCCGCCGGGGCGGTTGCTCACGAAGTAGAGCGTCTGTCCGTCGGCCGAGAAGCACGGCTGCGACTCCCAGTAGGGCGAGTTGATTGGCGCACCCACATTGATGGGCTCTGTCCAGCCCCACTCGGTGCGGCGCGAGAAATAGAGGTCGCAACTGCCTTTACTGTCTTCACGGCCACAGGCCGTGAAGAACATCCACTGTCCGTCGGCAGAGAGCGCCTGCGCGCCCTCGTTGGTGTCGGTGTTGACATTGACAACCGGCACTGGCGGTTGCCATTCGCCTTCGATACGGCGGCTCAGTACCAAATCTTCGTGGAAAAAGGCCGAAGAGCGCGGCAAACGCGGATTTGCCTTCAGCTGGTCGGTGTTGCGCGGCAAGAGAATAGTATAGACGAGCTCCTCCTCATCGAGCGTGAGGCTGGGCCAGTACGAGTCGTAGTCGGTAGTGGTGTTTTTGCTCACAAGGCGCGGATTGTAGTCGACCGGATGCTCCATAAGCTCTTTGGCCACAAGCGCGCGCTTAAGCAGCGCGTCGGCGTTGTACTTGCGTTTTTTCTGACCTTGTGAGAATTTCTTGTAAAGCTCGAGCCATTGTGTCGCTTCGGCAAATTCGCCCAAATAACACAACGCTCGGCCCATCTGATAATACGCTGTAATATAGAGAGTTGAATCGAGACCGATGCCAATGCGCAGATTCTCGCATTGCTCGCGATAGCGCTCGGTATTCTGATATGCCTCGGCACACATGAAATATGTCTCGACAAAGTTTTTGTCGATTTGCTTGGCCGCTTCGAACTTTTCAAGTGCCTGAGGATAAAGCTCTTGCATTATCAAATCTTGGCCTTCTTCATAGAGCGCGATAGCTTTTTTCGATTTAGTAGAGTATGTTACCTGCGGCTTCTTTTTCGTTTTTTTCTGCGAGAAAGAAGGGCACGCCATCAGCAGGCATAAGATGAACAGCAGTGCACGTAACATACAATAAACTTATTATCAGTTTGTTACAAGTCAGAATAGTCGACATTGAAAGTGTCGCCGTTGTTGACGTTACCTGTCGAGAGGCCTTTTTTGAGCCATCGCGAGCGCTGCGCCGACGTGCCGTGGTTGAACGACTCGGGCACGGTGTAG
The DNA here is from genome assembly GCA_017960905.1 of Bacteroidales bacterium. Lineage (GTDB taxonomy): Bacteria > Bacteroidota > Bacteroidia > Bacteroidales > Marinilabiliaceae > W3P20-009. Next base: position 5,459 of record JAGCYH010000038.1, on the reverse strand, counting down.
CCTTTGGCACGTTTCTGCAGGTAGTCGTCGCCAATCTTCGAGGCTGCGTTGAGGCCTTCCTCAACGTCGCCGTCTTCGAGCGAGTTGAATTTCTTATTGTCGTGGTAAGCCCAGATGCCAGCGTAGAAGTCGGCCTGAAGTTCGAGGCGCACACTTATTTTATTGCTTTCGGTTTCGCTCACTCTGTCCATCTGCTCGTGCGCTTTCTGAAGCGTACCAAGCAGATACTGAACGTGATGGCCAACTTCGTGGGCAATCACGTAGGCATAGGCAAAGTCGCCGCCAGCCTTGAGCGAGCGCTCCATATCACTGAAGAACGACAAGTCGAGGTAAACGCATTGGTCGGCAGAACAATAGAACGGACCCGACGAAGCCGAGGCGCCGCCACAACCCGACTGCACACTGCTATGGAAAAGCACCAGTTTGGGCGGCACGTACGTGCGCCCCATCTGGCTGAAAATATCGGTCCAGACATCTTCGGTGCCAGCAAAAATCTGTTTGGCGAAAGTGGCCAGTTTTTCCTCTTCCTGAGTAGGTTCGTAAGCCTCAGTAGTTGTCATCTGGCTTACACCGCTTTGCAGCACTTCCGACGGGTCGCCGCCCATAAGCATAATAATAAGTGCAATAACCACACCGCCAATGCCTATCGAGGCGCCGGCGGCACCGCCGCTACGGCGACGGTCATCGACGTTGGTACTCTCTCTTCGTCCTGTTAGTCGCATAATGTATTTATTTATAATATTTTACGAATGAAGGAAATTGAACAGATAGATAAAAAGCGTAATGATAACCATAATATCGACAAAGCGCAACGCCCACGCGAAGATGTGCGAGTGGATTATCCGCGCCATTCTGACGCCCACAAGCACAAGATAAACCGAGGCAAGGACAAACAGAATGATTTCGCCCGGCGTAGCCGCTGGCGCCGACGACGATACGGCATCGTCGTCGAATATCGAACCGGCCTCAAGCACCCCCGTCATGTCTATTAACGTGATGCAAAACAATGAGATAGCCATCAGTATTCTCACCGTGTCGTATATCGCTTTTTCCTTCTGCATATTGCTTTGTTTTTACAAAAAACGAAGATAATGCATTTTACTTTAAAAACAATGCTTTTTTGCGAAATATCTGCATTTTTTTTTGAAGGGGGGAAAATTGATGACGCCATGTTACAATTTGCTTGCTTAATGTTACACACTATTTTTTTGGCCAAAAAGACGCTGTAATTTTACAAACCGAAAAACGAAAACTGTTCTTGTGAGATGAAAAAACTGCTATTATCATTTATTATAATAATCTATGTATCAGCCGCTTATGCCAAAGATAATTTTGGCATAACAGCTGAAAACATGTCAGATGATTCTTTCTGCCTAATAAAAAACGGCAAACCGACGGCTATCATCGTCGATGATGCCGACAATATTGGCGTTCGCATTGCGGTCGGAAATCTGCAAAACGATTTTGAACGCGTCTGCGGCACGAAAGCCGAAATTGTACAAAGTGCAAGCAATGCCATTATCGTCGGTTCGCCCGAAAGCAAATATATAAAGCAACTCATCAAGGCCAAGAAAATCGACCGTGCCAAACTCGATGGCAAAACAGAGAAATATCTTATGCTCACCATCGACAAGCCGATGGCTGGCGTAGAGAAAGCTCTTGTGATAGCCGGATCCGACCGCCGCGGCGCTATCTACGGCGTTTACGAGCTGAGCGAGCAACTGGGCGTCTCGCCTTGGTACGACTGGGCCGATGTTCCTTCGGAACATCACGACAATCTCTACATCAGAAACGGCGAATACACAGCAGGTGAACCTGCTGTGCGCTATCGCGGCATTTTTCTCAACGATGAAGCCCCATGCCTAACAACCTGGGTTAAAAATACTTATGGTACCGACTATGGCGACCACCGTTTCTACGCTCGTGTGTTCGAACTTCTTCTGCGCCTCAGAGCCAACTTCATGTGGCCCGCCATGTGGGGCTGGTCGTTCTACGCCGACGACGAGCTTAACTCGCAGACTGCCAACGACATGGGCATAATAATGGGCACTTCACACCACGAACCCATGGCACGCAACCATCAGGAATGGGTGCGCAAAGGTGGTTCTGAGGGTGTATGGGATTACGCATCCAATCAAGAAAATATCGACAAGTTTTTCCGCGAAGGCATGGTGCGTGCGCGCGGCAATGAAGACCTCATAACAATAGGCATGCGCGGCGATGGCGACACACCTCTCGGCGGTCGCGAAGGCCACGACGACGAATACGTAAGCGACGACGAGCGCAATCTTGCGCTCTTGCGCAAGATAATCAACAACCAGCGCCAGATAATAAAAGACGTTACAGGCAAGCCCGCCGAGCAGCGCCCACAAGTGTGGGCGCTTTATAAAGAGGTGCAGCACTTCTACGACATAGGCCTCCGCCTGCCCGACGACGTCATCATGCTCCTGAGCGACGACAACTGGGGCGACGTACGCCGCGTGCCCAACGCCGAAGAGCGCAAGCGCAAAGGCGGATGGGGCATGTACTACCACGTCGATTATGTGGGCGCGCCACGCAACTCGAAGTGGCTCAACGTTACGCCTATCCAGAACCTCTGGGAGCAGATGCAACTTTGCAACGAATTTGGTATCAACAAGTTATGGGTGCTCAACGTTGGCGATCTCAAACCGATGGAATATCCGATAACACTGTTCCTCAATATGGCCTGGAACTCCAACGGAATCAACGCCGACAACCTGCTCGACCATACGCGCACATTCTGTGCGCAGCAATTTGGCGAAGCCAATGCCGATGAAGCCACACGCATTCTCAACCTCTGCTGTAAATACAGCGGCCGCCGAACAGCCGAGATGCTCGACGCGCGCACCTACAACCTCGAAAGCGGCGAATGGGCGCAAGTGGTTGGCGAATACAAAAGCCTCGAAGTTGACGCTCTGCGTCAATATATGACCTTGGAACCAAAATACCGCGACACATACCAGCAGCTCATTCTTTTCCCCATACAGGCCATGGGCAATGTGTACGAAATGTACTACGCGCAAGCCATGAACAATCGTTTGGCCGCCGAAGGCGACATTGCAGCCAACTATTGGGCCGACCTTACCGAGAAATGCTTCCGGCGCGACTCGGTGCTTTGCGCCGAGTACAACACCAACATCGCCGGCGGAAAATGGAACGGAATGATGATACAGAAGCACATAGGTTACTTCTCGTGGAACGACAACTTCCCCAAAGACCGACTGCCGAGAATCGTCAGAGTTGAGCAGAAATCGAACGAAATAAACGTTTTCGAAGGCGAAAACGGCACGCTGTCAATTGAGGCTGAACACTTTTTCGCATCGAAAGATGCGAAAAACGCCAAGTGGACCGTCATACCGTATATGGGTCGCACTCTGAGCGGCGTGGCACTCATGCCCTACTCCGCCCCAACCGACGGCGCCACGCTCACCTACAAAGTGAAACTGCCGACCGACGTCGGCAGTGTGAAAGTGCACGTTGTAACAAAATCCACACTGCCCTTCCTCGAACCGTCAGGCCACTGCTACAGCGTCGGATTTGAAGGCGGCGAGGCCAATGTGGTGAATTTCAACGCCAACCTCAACGAAAACCCCGAGAACATATACTCTGTCTACTATCCGACCGTTGCAGGCCGCGTGGTCGACACAGAGACAACACTTAAGCTGCCGCAAAGCGCCGACGGACTTTTTTCGCTCACTATCAAGCCCTTACACGCGGGCATCGTATTCGAGAAAATCGTCATCGACTACGGCGGCTACAAACCCTCGTATCTCTTTGGTAATGAAGCCAAAAGGGTGAAAGGGAATTAAACCGACTTCATGTTTTTTTGTTTTTTTTAGATTCAAAGAGGGCTGACAAGACGTGATGTCTTATCAGCCCTCGATATTTAAAAATTTGCTATTTTTGCAGTCGAAAAAAAGAGAGTTTTTGTGGGACGTTCAAGAAAAAACAAACCGTTGCTGCTCAACGTCGAGATAACCGACGTAGCAGCTGAAGGCAAGGCTATAAGCCGCGTGGACGACATTGTGGTATTCGTCAACGGCGCTGTGCCGGGCGACATTGTCGACGTGCAGATTACCAAGAAACGCAGCAGCTATTACGAAGGCAACGTAGTTGCCTTCCACAAATATTCGCCCATAAGGGTCGAACCGTTCTGCCGCAACTTCGGCACGTGCGGCGGCTGCAAATGGCAGAACATGCCCTACGAGCGTCAGCTCGAATTCAAGGCACGCGAAGTTCTCAACAATCTCAAACGCATTGGCAAAGTGCAACTACCTGAGCAACAGCCCATTTTAGCATCGGCCAAAAACCGATACTACCGCAACAAACTCGAATTCACCTTTTCGAACCGCCGCTGGCTGTCGGCCGAAGAGATGCAGTCGGGCGAAGAACTCAAGCAGCGCGAAGGGCTCGGATTCCACGTGCCCGGACTATTCGACAAGGTAGTCGACATCGACGAGTGCCACTTGCAGGCTGAGCCTTCGAACTCAATACGCAACTGGATAAAGGCTTATGCCATAGAGCATAAGCTCGAGTTTTTCGACCTCAAACAGCAGGCCGGCTTCCTGCGCACGCTCATCATCCGCACCGCATCAACAGGCGATGTGATGGTTATTGTTACCTTTTTCCGCGAAGACCAAAAACAGCGCGAGCAACTGCTTGAAGCAATGCATGTTGCGTTTCCGCAAATCACTTCGCTCATGTACGTCATCAACCCGAAAGCCAACGACACCATTACCGACCTCGATGTTTGCACTTACTTCGGTAACAGCTTCATAATGGAAGAGATGGAAGGCATAAAGTTCAAAATCGGCCCGAAATCGTTCTATCAGACCAACTCGCTGCAAGCGTACGAGCTCTACAAAGTTGCGCGTGAATACGCGCAACTAACTGGCAACGAGACAGTTTACGACCTTTATACCGGCACCGGCACTATAGCCAACTTCGTTGCGCGGCAAGCGCGCAAAGTAATTGGCATCGAATACGTTCCCGAAGCCATCGAAGATGCAAAAGTCAACTCGGCCATCAACGGGATAGAGAATACCGAGTTTTTCGCCGGCGACATGAAAGACGTACTGACAATGAGCTTCATTGAGCAGCACGGCACGCCCGATGTGATGATTGTCGACCCGCCGCGCGCCGGCATGCACTCCGACGTTATCGACACGATACTTTTGGCTTCGCCACGGCGTATCGTTTACGTCAGCTGCAACTCTGCCACGCAAGCCCGCGACATCAACATGCTCGACGCACATTACCGCGTAGTGGCCATGCGCCCTGTCGATATGTTTCCGCACACACACCACGTCGAATCGGTTGTCGCGCTCGAACTGAGAGAAAATATGTAACACACAGACGGGGTGTGATGAACAGAATAAAGTATACTGAGTAAGGAGTAAAGTGTTCCGTGATTAATTATTAATTATTAATTATTAATT